>NZ_SLYV01000002.1:529134-686118 GCF_004342035.1 Sphingobacterium sp. JUb20
GCAGTTGGTAGCTCGTCGGGCTCATAACCCGAAGGTCATCAGTTCGAGTCTGATTCCCGCTACTAAAAGAGTCTGTTGAAAGACACAGACTCCAAGACATTAAAAATACATTGCGGGATGGAGCAGTTGGTAGCTCGTCGGGCTCATAACCCGAAGGTCATCAGTTCGAGTCTGATTCCCGCTACTTGGTAACCCTTTAGTCAAAAGCTAAAGGGTTTATTTTTGTCTTTTATTTTTTCCACCTCCTTCCCGATCCCATTCATTTAATCCTCTAATTGTTACAAAGATTCTTTTTTTAATGAAAGGGATTCATTTTTCTTTATTTGAATATTATATTCAACCTAAAGAGTTTGATAATTAGTGTTTTACTGATTATTAATCAATTTATATGTAGTATTTATTGTTTTTTTAATAAAGTTGTCTAGGCAATATATGCAATCGATTGTTCGGTTTTTGCTCTTTTTTTTTCGATAATATAGATTTAATATTGTGTTTACAAATAGTAAACAACTGACTTAAATACAATATAAAATCATTATTTACAATTATTAAATTAACCTATGAAAAGAAGAGCTACCATACTTTCTTGTGCTTTGTCTTTAGTTATGAGTGCAACTTTTGCACAAAAAATTAAAGTTAAGGGTAATGTTACAGATGATAAGGGAAATCAGTTGTCGGGTGTAACTATTACTGAGAAAGGTACAAGTAATGCTACGGCAACTAATGCTGCGGGAGGATTTGAATTAAATGCAGAAACAGGTAAAATACTTATTTTTAATATTGTGGGATACGAACCCAAGGAGGTGGTTTATACCGGTGGAAATCTGAATATTTCATTAACATCTTCAAATACGGCATTAGATGAAGTTGTTATCGTAGCTTTTGGTACCCAAAAGAAAGCAAATTTAACAGGTTCTGTAGCAACAATTACCCCTAAGCAATTGGCAGATAGACCTGTAACTTCATTGCAGAATGCTTTACAAGGTATATCACCAGGCGTGACAGTCTTGAGTAGACCAGGTGAGGTAGGAAAATCTTCTAGTACGGGCGCGTCAAGTAATTCTGGAGGAATAACTGTACGTGGTAGAACTAATTTAGGTTCACCTTCCCCGATGTTTATTATTGATGGAATTCCAGCAACTAGTGCAGAATTTTCCGCATTGAGTCCAAATGATATCAATAGTATGTCCGTTTTGAAAGATGCTGCTTCAGCATCACTATATGGCTCTCGGGCAGCTAATGGTGTTATTTTAGTAACGACTAAGCGTGGTGGCGGTGACCGAGCTGTCGTCGGTTTTAATGCAAACTACGGGTTTCAAAGTGCAACTTATTTACCAGAATATGCTGATGCTGTAGGTTATGCCGAACTGCATAATAAGGCTATGGTAAATGCGGGAAAAGCTCCTACATTTAAGCAAGAGGTGATCGATAAATTTAAAAATCAAACCGATCCTGATTATTATCCTAATAATGATTGGTATAAAGAGGTTTTGAGAGGTTCTGCTCCTCAGCGTGATTTTGGATTGAATGTAAATGCTCCTGGAAAAATTACAAACTACTATCTTGGCTTAAACTATTTTGATCAAGAATCTTTAGTACCTGGCCGAAAACAGGATCGTATTAACATGAAATTGAATACCAATACGACCGTTATCAAGGATTTGTTAACATTTAACACAAATGTTTCTTTTTTAAAGCAAGATTATGATCGTAATGGTAGTGCTATAAGCTGGGTTGAGATGGGTAGAGCGCTGCCTTTTACCTCAATACGTCAATCAGATGGTTCTTGGGGGTCAATCTCAAATGGAGCTGCTAACGCGACAATCGCAAAAAACAATCAATTGCGCGCCATTACTGAAGGTGGAAGGGGTAATAATAGAGATAATTATTTACAAATGGCTGCCAACGCATCTTTAACTCCGCTTAAAGGTTTGTCAATTGATGGTGCTATATCTTTGAAATATACCAATACAAATTCTTTTGATTTTATAAATCGTACAGATCCTGTTATAAATTTCATTACGAAACAACCCATGGCCTCTACTGTAAATGCAATCAATGAGCTAAAGGAATTTTGGGGTAAACGTCAGGAGTTGATGTTGCAAGGAACAATTAATTATGAGCGTCGATTTGGAGATCATTATGCGAAAGCGACTGTTGGTGCTTCTGAGGAGTCAAATGTATACAGGGAAGCATTTTTAGGTAGACAAAATTTTGTTAACAACGATGCATCAACGATTATTAACGGTAGTTCAGGCGAAATTAGTAAAGATGATAAAGGTCTTGCTAACCGCACAACTCAAGATGAGTGGGCATTGCGTTCTTTTTTTGGCCGATTTAATTATTCGTACCAAGATAAGTATCTCTTTGAAGCAAACATGAGAATGGATTACTCCTCTCGATTTGCTCCGGAAGTTCGTAGAGCAATTTTCCCATCTTTCTCTGCCGGTTGGAATATCAATAAGGAATCTTTTATGCAGGATGTGGAGTGGATTGATTTATTAAAGTTAAGAGGATCTTATGGGACATTGGGCAATCAAGATGCAGTTGCGATAGGTAATTATTATAATCTTTTGGATCGTTATTCTGCTTACAGCTTTGATGGATTAGCAGTTGATGGATTAGAGCAGCAATATGGAGCTAATAGACTTGCGCTCTGGGAAAAAGTTACGATGTCGAATATTGGATTGGACGCTACTTTTTTAGGGGGTAAGTTTAATTTAGTAGCTGATTATTTTGTTAAAAAATCGGAGGATGTACTATTACGACCCGCAACTTTGTCTACATCGGGCTTTGATAAAGATCACACACCATATTATAATCAAGGGACTACGCAAAATAAAGGAATTGAGATTGCATTGACTTACAATGGTAAAGTAGGTGATGAATTTACATATTCGGTATCGGGAAATATCTCGAAGATTAAAAATACCATACTTTCTTTAGGTGATGTAAATGAAATCACCGACGGTTACTACATCAATCGTGTAGGCGGATCTGTTGGTGACTATTATGGTTATAAATCTGATGGATTGTTTACCAATGCGGAAGAGCTAAAGAATGTCAATTATGAAGCAATGGGAGGTACACCAAAATTAGGAGATATCCGATATGTAGATATCAATGGTGATCATAAAATTGATGCAGAGGATCGTACAATCTTAGGTAATGATGTTCCTTGGTTCAATTATGGGTTTAATTTCAGAGCTGCCTATAAAAATTTCGATATTGATGTGTTGACTTATGGAGTTGGTGGAGTTAAAACTTATTTGGATAATGAGGCTTCCTTTCCTTTCTTCAATGGTGCTAACATTAAGAAGAGCTGGTCAAACGGTTGGTCTGAAGAAAATAATGTATCAGATGCTCCATTTCCGAGAATCACATTGACAGGTGATGCTCCTCATAATTATAAAACATCAGATTTTTGGTTGTTTAGTGGTAACTATTTCAGAATTCGTGCGATTACGGTCGGATATACATTTCCTAAAGAAATGTTGAGTAATATCAAGATGTCGCAATTACGCTTCTTTGCTTCATCTAATAACCCATTCACTATTATGGCGGATAAACGTCTTGGTGATTTTGATCCGGAAACTGGTTCGGGAAGAGCAAGTTATCCGGGTGTGAAAACAATTTCTGTTGGTTTAACCGCTAAATTTTAATTTTTAATAGAAAAGCAATGAAAAGACATATATTATATCCCTTATTAGCAACTACACTGTTATTTGGAGCCTGTTCAAAAGATTTTTTAGACCGTACGCCTGTTAACAAGGTTCCTGAGGAAGAATTTTGGCGCACCGAAAATGATGTGAAATTAGCGGTAAACGCTATTTATGGAAAACTATCTGATGGTATGTATGATGATGGAGCTTCAGATTTGGTTCATGCTCAATACCCATGGGAGAGTGCTTCAACAGCAATATCATCAGGTTCACTAGGTGCAGACATCGATGCAGGTTGGAGTTATATTCCAATCCGAACATGTAATTATTTTTTAGAAAATGTAGATAAAGCTGTCATGGATGAAACGCTTAAAGAGCGTTATAAAGCTGAAGTTCGTTTTATTCGTGCTTATCTATATATCCCTATGGTAGAGAAATTTGGTGACATTCCTTTGGTGACTAAGGTTTTGACTAAAGAAGAATCTAATGTTCCTCGCGTTGCGAAGAAGGAAGTACTTGATTTCTTGTTTAAGGAATTACAAGAAGTTTCAGCAAAATTGCCTGCATCATACTCTTCTGAAAAGGGAAGGATTACGAAAGGTGCTGCTTTAGCTTTACAATCGCGATTATATTTGATGGAGAATAATTGGGAGCAGGCAGCACGTACAGCCAAGGAAGTAATGGGCTTAGGGTATGCATTGTTTCAGGCTGGTGCTGAATCAGAATTAAATAAAAAAGATAATTATGCGCAATTTGTTGATTTTGAAAATGCTGATGATGAGAAAAAGTTTCGATTAGGGCTTAGAAGTTATGAAGGTATCTTTCAGGTTGAAAATGAAGGTAACAGTGAAGTGATTTTGGATAGACAATATATTCGTGTCGCTCAATCTCAATTGAATAATACCTTACTAGGAGAAGGTGCTGTAGGTGGCTGGAGTTCTTTAACACCAACACAGAATTTAGTTGATCTTTATGTTAATTTTAAGACGGGAGAATCCATCAAGCCTGTGAGTGCTGAAGTGAGAGCTGCTAATTATGCAAAAGCGGATAAGGCTGATTTTGTAAAGGAGTTTAAAAATCGTGATCCACGTTTTTATGCCTCTATATTATTTGAGACAGCGCCTTGGAATGCTTTAACAAAAGAAGGAGGATATAAGTTTACTTGGAGCAGTGGTAAATCTAATATGTCAATAACAGGATATAATTTTAGAAAATTAGTAGATCCAACATCTAATAGAGATCAGATTGATTCTTATGCTAATGTTATTTTAATTCGTTATGCTGAAGTTTTACTTAACTACGCAGAAGCTCAAAATGAAAAATCTGGACCAGATGCAACAGTTTTTGATGCTTTGGACCAACTTCGTGTTCGTGCAGGTTTGCCTAAAGTCGATCGCGGAGCATATGGAAGTCAAAGTAAGTTAAGGGAATTAATTCGTAATGAGAGAGCTGTTGAATTGGTGTTAGAAGGTGTGCGCTATTATGATATCCGTCGTTGGAAAACCGCTCCTGATGTCATGAAAAATATTTACGATGTAAAAAATGGGCTAGCTCAAGAGCGAATTTGGAATGATAGATTATATCTAATGCCTGTTCCGCAAAGCCAAATTGATTTATCTTATGGAGTTCTGAAACAGAACACAGGTTATTAATTTATTTTAACCCGATTAATAAAAGCAGGTATCTCCACAGGTACCTGCTTTTATTGTTTATTGTGAGACAATAACCGAGCTGTTATTTCATTATGAAGAAGTTTGTATAAGTAGTTTATTTCGGTAGTTTCTGAGGTAACTATATTTTAGTTTTCATAACAATCGTTTGCGTGAATTTATGCAATCGATTTCGTTACGTATTAAATTTATATTAAGTAATCTTTACGCTATTTTGCACTGTATAAATTATGATAATTAACTAATATACTGATTATCTTGAAATTAAGTTTATGAATAAAAGATTTACAAAACCTTTTTTTACGACTAAATTTTACCCGATTACATCTGCCTTAATGTTTGCTCTTGTAGCTCCAAATATGGTGATGGCCAATGATTATGGTAATTTGATTAGCGTAACAAGTAATAGTATGCAGCAGAAAGTTTCTGGTACTGTTACATCAAGTACAGGCCCATTAAGTGGAGTGACTATTTCTGTGAAAGAAAAACCTACTCTTGCGACTTCAACTGATGCCAATGGACGCTATTCTCTTCAAGTTGAAGTTGGTCAAACTTTGATTTTTTCAGCCATTGGATTTAACAAAACTGAAAAACTGGTGGAAGGTGCATTTTTAAATGTGCAGTTACAAGAGTCCAATCAAGCACTTGAAGAAGTTGTAGTTGTAGGTTATGGCACTCAAAAGAAAGAGAGTCTAACAGGAGCGCTACAAGTTGTAAAGGGTGATCAATTGAGAGGTACAACTTCTCCGAATGTGGAGAATATGTTAAATGGAAAAGCTGCTGGTGTTTATGTTGCCCCCGGATCGGGTCAGCCAGGTGCAAAAGGAGGAGTCGTGATTCGTGGTCAAGCTACTTTAAGTGGCACAACTAGTCCGCTCTGGGTCGTAGATGGTGTGATTCTTGGATCTAGTGCTGGAGATTTAAATCCAGATGATATCGCAACATTAACAATTTTGAAAGATGCAGCTTCCACTGCTATTTACGGTTCCCAAGGCGCAAATGGTGTCGTTGTAGTAACGACTAAGAATCCATCTGCAAGCGGCACTTCAATCAATTTTTCTACAAAAATTGGATTCAATCAGCTTACCAATGGTAATATGAAAATGATGAACGGTGCAGAATTGTATGATTATTATGCTTCTTTTGCAAACCAAAGTGCAATCAAATTTCCGCGTTGGAATGCAGATTTAAGAGATAGCAATTTTGACTGGTGGAAAGTAGCTACTCAGCAAGGATTTACGCAAAATCATAATGTTTCGATTCAAAGTGGTACGGAGAAGTTGCAGTCTTACTTGTCATTAGGTTATTATAATGAAGTAGGTGCTGTAAAAGGTTATGAATACGATCGTTATAACTTCCGTATGAATACAGTTTATAAACCTACCACATGGTTGACTGTTAAGCCAACTTTGGTAGGGGCACGTCGTGGAGTGGAAGATAGACAGTATTCTACAACTGCTATGTATTCAAACTTCCCATGGGATAATCCATATGATGCTAATGGTAATTTGGTTGGTCATCGTTCAAGTAGCTGGGTGAATAATGCGACTACCAATTATTTATATGACCTACAATGGGATCATAGTGCCAACACAAATTATGAGTTCAGTGGTAATATGGACTTCGATATCAAATTCACGAATTGGCTAACATTTTCATCCGTTAATAACTATCGTTATAATACGTATAGTGCTGCTGGCTATACTGATCCACGCTCTAATGGTGGAGAAAGTGTAAAAGGTCGTTTAACCGATTATCGTTCGGAATATGCCCGTCGTTATACCAGTCAAATATTAAGATTCAATAAATCATGGGGTAAGCATGCTGTAAATGCTTTAGCTGCCTATGAATTTAATGACTATTGGGATAAAACATTAGATGTGTATGGAACAGGTTTCATTCCTGGTTTTGAAGTTTTAAACGTAGTTTCTAAACCAGAGAGAACTAAAGGAGCAATCAATGAATGGGCGGTTCAATCCATGCTATCGAATGCAAATTATGCTTACGATGGAAAGTATTTAGGACAGCTTTCGTTCCGTCGTGACGGCGCCTCTAATTTTGGTGACAATGCGAAATACGGAAACTTCTTCTCTGTTAGTGGAGGCTGGAACATGAATCGCGAGAGTTGGTTCAATGCATCATGGGTTGATAATTTAAAACTCCGTGCATCTTATGGTTCTGTGGGTAACCGTCCAAGTGAATTATATCCGCAATACAGCTTATATTCTGTATCCTCATCATCGGGCTATAATGAAAACTCTGGAGCTTTAATTTATCGTATTGGAAATAAGAATTTGACTTGGGAGCGGACGTTTACAACAGGTGTTGGATTTGATGCTACGATGTTCAATAATCGAGCTCGTGTAAGTTTTGATTACTACGATAAAAAGACCGATAATATCTTATACAATGTGCCAATTAGTGGATTAACTGGTGTTACTTCTGTGTATAAGAATATTGGAAAGATGCAGAATAGAGGGGTGGAGCTTACTTTAGGAGGTGATATCATTCGTAAAAACGACTTGACATGGAGTTTAGATATTAATATTGGTCACAATAAAAATAAACTGACGCAATTGATCAAGAGTAAAGATGCTAGTGGAAACTATGTCGTTAGACCGCTTATCATTGGTGATGGTTTAGGAATTGCTGGTTCTGCAAGTCGAGTTTTAGAGCCTGGATTACCAGTTGACACTTATTATATGCCGATATGGGCAGGAGTCAATGTAGAAACCGGCGCACCTGAATGGTACAAAGTTGAAACCGATCAAAATGGTAATCAGACACAGGTAAAAACGTCTAAATATGCGGAAGCTACTCTGCAAAAGGCAGGGAAAGCATCTCCAGATCTATTTGGAGGATTCAATACTTCAATAACTTACAAACAATTTGATTTGAATGCTTCGTTTGGCTATTCAATTGGTGGTAAAATCTATAATTATTCTCGTCAAGAATACGATTCTGATGGAACATATACGGATAGAAATCAAATGAAGTTGCAAGATGGTTGGTCTCGTTGGGAAAAACCTGGCGATATAGCAACACATCCGATAGCGAAATATAATAATAACGACAAAGGAAATTCTACTTCTACTCGTTATTTAGAAGATAGTGATTTTTTAAGGTTACGTTCTTTAACCTTGGGATATAATTTGAAATTGCAACAATATCACTTGAAAAATGTACGTGTATTCTTTACGGGTGAAAACTTGTTCACCATTACAAATTATTCAGGTGTAGACCCTGAAATGTCTGTGAATGATTCAGGTGCTGTTTTGGGTTCTGCAGGTCCTGCAATTTATCCCGCAACGCGTAAATTTATGTTTGGTCTTAATGTGACATTTTAGTTAAAAAGTAAGAAAATTTTATGAAAAAGATACTATTTGTTCTCTTGACGGCAGTTACTGTAACTTCATGTAATATCGACCGCTTCCCTTATAGTTCGATGGATTCGGATGTTATTGCAAATAATCCAGATGCGATGATCAATGGTGCTTATGCACAACTGAAAGCATGGTCAGACCCTATGCATCGTGCAGGGGAATATGCAGGAGATAATATGATGATTAGGGGTGCATCAACGGATGCATTTTATGAGTTTATTTCTTATGCGCGTACTCCTAATAATGGACGTTTGTCTAGTTTTTGGGATGCAGGTTATAAAGCGATTGCGCAGACTTCTAATGTGATGAAAATTATTAAAGAGGGAGAAAGTGCTGAAAAAGACAATCAATTGGGAGAGTGTTACTATATCCGTGGGATGATGTATTTCTATTTGGTTCGTGCATATGGACGTCCTTATTATCAAAATCCGGAAACAAATTTAGGCTTGCCCATTGTAAATGGGACACCGGATGACGTATTTGATAATTTACATTTACCAGACCGTTCAACAGTTAAAGAAACTTATGCGCAAGCGATAAGTGATCTGAAGAAAGCGGAGTCTTTGTTGACAATTAATAAAGGTAATATTTATGCATCTAAGGGATCAGCACAAGCGATGTTATCACGTGTGTATTTATATATGAGTGGAACATATCAATCACCTAATGCAGAATATGCAAGATTGTCTGTCGAGTATGCGGATAAGGTAATCAATTCTGGATCTTATTCATTGTTGGAAAGAGAGCGCTTTATGAAATATAATACGTTTACTCCAGAGAATAATAATGAAACTATTTTTGCAATTAAAAGAGTTGCTTCTGAATTCTCAGGTGATGATCATTATTATGGTATAGGTGGAATGTATTCCAATATTGGTGGAATGGGCTGGGGTGAAATGTATGCAAGTGCAAAGTATATCGATTTATTGAATGAAACCGGTCGTAACGATTGGCGTCCAGATAATTACCGGATTGTTGATGCTCGTGCTTCTTTTATAGAGCCTACTTATGCAAAAGATGAAAAAACAGGTAAGTATTCTGAAGTATTTCGTTTTGTAAAAGAAGATGGAGTGAGTACTTTAAACTATGCTCAATTTGTTATTGAGCGAGTTGGAAATACAATCAATGCTGTAGAAGTAATCCCAGAAACAAAAACGGAAAAGGAGAAAAGAACATCTTATGCATTAACTGTAATTGATGTAAGTCAGGGAATTTATAGCTTGACATATAAAGATGGTAAAACCTATAAAGGCGTGCTGGATTACTATATTTCATTAAACCGTGTATATCCACAATTTTATATCACGAAATGTTCTAAAGAGGGCGAAAACTCTCAATTGCATTCTCCTGTAATCAGCCGTTTGGGTGAGATCTATTTAAATAGAGCAGAAGCGCAAGCAAAACTTGGTAATTACAGTGCAGCTTTAGCGGATTTAAATAAAATAAGAACGCGTTCAATTGCGAATGGAGCTTATTCTTCTTTGAATGCATCAAATGCAAATAAATTAATCGATAAAGAGCGTGAATTGGAATTAGCCTTTCAAGCAGAACGCAGTTATGATGTATTCCGTAATGGTGAGGCCTTGACACGTCAATATCCAGGACCGCACAATCAGTCCGAGGTTATTGCTCCGACAGACTTTCGCGTAGTATATTATATTCCACAAAGTGCGATCAATTCTTACCCTGGAGTTTTAACACAAAATCCAACTCAATAGTTTAAGTTTTGATGAATAAAGTAATGGCTTTGCAGTTTTGCAAAGCCATTTTTGTATGCATCTTAGATTATTCCATAATGTTTTCACGCAAACGATTTCATATCGATGCTATTTGCGACATTCGTTTGATAGCGTTATACTTGTTATTACTTTAACCTGATCTCAATTTCTAGAATAACTATGATCTCAAGATTTTTAATTTTATTCGGTATAATGCTTACATTTTGTACAAATGGTATGGCACAGCAAATTTATCCCTTACCACAACAAATAGTCTTGAAAGAAGGGAAATTGCCTTATAACGGTATCCGTTTGCAAGGGAAATTGATTAAACATATTTCATCTCAACTCATTCCATATGTTGATAAGTCTGGTATTCCTGTACGATTTAATAGGTCAAAAAAAGTTGGTTTGGAAGGATATGAACTGTCTATCGATTCAAAAGGAATTCAAGTAAACTATTTGAGCGATCGAGGTGCTTTTTATGCAACACAAACTTTGAGACAGCTTTTGGACCAAGCTAAAAAAACCTCTTTACTGCAGAAGCAGATAATTTATGATTTTCCTGATGTGGCATTTCGTGGTACAGTGGAAGGATTTTATGGTGAGCCATGGAGTTTTCAAGATCGGGTTTCACAGTTGGAATTTTATGGGAAATGGAAAATGAATACCTATCTATATGGCCCCAAAGATGATCCTTATCATTCCTCTCCTAATTGGCGTGAACCTTATCCGCAGGATGAAGCGAAGCGTTTAAGAGATTTAGTGCGCATTGCAAATGAAAATGAAGTTGATTTTTACTGGGCCATTCATCCAGGGAAGGATATTAAATGGAATAAAGAGGATAGCTTGGCTGTCTTGCGTAAGTTCGATTTAATGTATGAGATGGGAGTGCGTCATTTTGCTGTATTTTTTGATGATATCTCCGGTGAAGGAACAAAGGCTGAAAAGCAAGCCGGATTATTGAATTATCTTCAAAAAGAGTTTGTAGAAAAAAAACACGATGTAGGTGCATTGATCATGTGTCCGACAGAGTATAATAAATTATGGTCAAATCTTGAACCGAATTCCTATTTGGATATTCTGGGTGATCAACTGAACAAAAAAGTGGAGATCATGTGGACTGGTAATTCAGTTATTCATGATATTACAAAAGAAGGTCAGGTCTGGGTCAATAATCGTATTAAACGGTCATCATTCGTTTGGTGGAATTTTCCAGTAAGCGATTATGTTCGTAATCATTTATTATTAGGGCCGGTTTATGGATTAGATAAAGATATTAAAAGTGATATGTCGGGTTTTGTTACTAATCCGATGGATAAAGCTGAGACTTCTAAAGTCGCTATTTTTTCAGTTGCTGATTATTCTTGGAATATCCGTTCCTTTGACTCAAATACTTCTTGGATACGTGCTATACATGAAATATTACCTGAAATAGAAATGTCATACGCATTGTTTTCAAAGCATAATACAGATCCAGGACCGAGTTATCATCAATATCGACGTATTGAATCTGACGGTATAAGTGGGGCGATTGATAGTTTATTAGTTGTAACGCCACAATTAACTGCTTTCCCAATAGTTTCATCGGGGGTGGATATCGCATTATTAAAAGCTGAGTTTTCTAAATTTGCGCCTGCTGTAAAGGAGATTTTGGATAATTCCAGCAATCAAAAATTAGTGACAGAAATAAAACCTTGGTTATTACATTTTTCAAGCTTAGGCAAAGCAAGTTTATCATTATTAGATATACTAAATTCGAAGGATGATCAGGAGGCTTACACGCATTTTCTGAAATTGCAAATAGAGCGTAATAATATGGTCGATATTGACAGAAATAATAATCGGAATCCGTATCAACCAGGTATTGTTACAGGAAGTCGACATATTTTACCTTGGGTGGAGAAATCATATTTTCATTTTGCACAATTATTCCGAAATAAAGGTTTTTCAGTACCGCAAGCTGTTGATCAAGCTAGTGGTAAAGTAATTGCAAGTTTAGCTCCCTTAAAAGCTTTACCTGTATTGAATGATGTGATCACAGGTAATAAGCCACAACAGTTACTGAAATTAAGTCCAATCTTGGAGGTTATTAAATTGAATCCTAAGGATGTTATAGGAATGGAGATTGTTTCTTCACAATTTATAAAAGAGGTACATTATGAAGTAATCCCGAAACAAGAATTTCTGAAATTAGAATTTAGTGAAGACGGAGAGAATTGGTCAATATCTAAATCGGCTAAATCTAAATTAGCACGACTTATTAACTTGACAGATCATGTTATTGACATTAAGATTCAAAAATTTGAATTGGTATTGCAGTAATTTCATTTAAAAGAAGTTTTGATACAGACCTCTGTTATTTAGCTGGGGCTTTTCTGTTGAAACCCTATGCCAGATATAGTATAATAACGCTAGAGGATAAACGGAATTTCTACTCTAAAATTTTGTAATGGATCACAAGTCTGTTTAACCATAATACCGGATCGTTGTTGTTAGTTTGAAAAAATAGTAGAGATTACGATAAGATTAGATTGATTTTCAAAAATACCAGGTATATTGTGTAACTTTGCCCACTGAGTTAAATTGTATTTAAATAAGTTGCCGTGAGGTAACGAGAATAATATATAGTAAAAATATGGCAAATATTGTTGCAATTGTAGGTCGTCCAAATGTTGGGAAATCCACGCTTTTTAATCGTCTGACGGAGAGTAGAAAAGCTATTGTTGATGACTTTAGTGGAGTGACGCGCGACCGTCACTATGAAACGGCAGAATGGATTGGGAAAAAGTTTACAGTAATTGATACTGGTGGGTTTGTACATGGATCGGATGATGTTTTTGAAGAAGCAATTCGTGACCAGGTTCATATCGCAATAGAAGAAGCATCCGCGATCATTTTTATGGTTGATGTAACAACAGGTATTACGGATTTAGATGATGAGATCGCAGATCTTTTGAGAAGAAGCTCTAAACCGGTATATGTTGCTGCAAACAAAGTTGACCACGCTAAATTACACCATGACTCTGTCGAGTTTTATGCTTTTGGTTTAGGTGAAATTTATAATATTTCTTCTGCTACGGGGTCTGGAACAGGAGAATTATTGGATGCTGTAGTTTCAACTTTTGAAGACGAAGAGGAAGATGATACCACATTACCGAAATATACAATCGTAGGTCGTCCGAACGTAGGTAAATCTTCTTTAACAAATGCTTTGTTAGGTGTTGATCGTAATATTGTAACACCTGTTGCAGGTACGACACGCGATTCGATTCGTATTCATTATAAGCAATTTGGACATGAATTCTTATTGATTGATACAGCAGGTTTGAGACGTAAATCTAAGGTAAACGAAGATATTGAGTTTTACTCTGTGATGCGTACAATTAAAGCATTAGAGGATTCGGATGTTGTCCTTTTAATGTTAGATGCAAATGATGGAATTGAAGCACAGGATATCAATATTTTCCATTTGGCAGAAAAAAATAGAAAAGGTATTGTGATCATTGTCAATAAATGGGATACCATTGATAAAGACAATAAAACGATGAAAGAGTTTGAAGCTCGAATCAAAGAAAAAATTGCTCCTTTTACAGATATACCTATTGTCTTTACTTCGGTTACTGAAAAACAACGTATTTTCAAGGCGCTAGAAGTAGCAGCAAAAGTTTATGAGAATAAAACGAAAAAAATACCTACTTCAAAATTAAACGAAGTGATGCTGCAGGTGATTGAAAATTATCCGCCACCAGCTTTAAAGGGTAAATATATCAAGGTAAAATACGTAACGCAATTACCAGGACGTACACCTATGTTTGCATTCTTCTGTAACTTACCACAGTATGTAAAAGATCCGTACAAACGTTATATCGAAAATAAATTACGTGAGCACTTCGATTTTGAAGGTGTTCCAATTCAAATATATTTTAGACAAAAATAGAAACAGCTATTTTCTAGACATGGAAAACAATCTTCATTTATACAATACGTTAACACGTAAGAAAGAAAAATTCCAACCATTACATCCCTCTTTAGTAGGGATGTATGTTTGTGGGCCTACCGTATACAGTGATGTTCACTTAGGAAATTGTCGGACTTTTGTGTCATTTGATTTGATATTTCGTTATTTAAAACATCTCGGATTTAAAGTCCGTTATGTCCGTAATATTACCGATGCAGGCCATTTGGAAGGGGATAATGATGAAGGTGATGATAAGTTTGCTAAAAAGGCAAAATTGGAGCAATTGGAACCGATGGAGATTGTTCAAAAATATACTCTTGGTTTCCACGATGTGCTTCGTCTTTTTAATACTTTACCTCCAAGTATAGAACCGACCGCTACAGGACATATTTCTGAGCAGATTGAAATGGTCCAAAAGATCATTGCTAATGGCTATGCTTATGAGGTAGATGGGACTGTATATTTTGATGTAGAGAAATATGTGAAAGATTATGATTATACTATTCTGACTAATCGTAAGCTGGAAGATATGTTGAATAATACACGTGAGCTTGGTGGCCAAGATGAAAAACATGGCCGTCTGGATTTTGCATTATGGATCAAAGCTAAGCCGGAACATATTATGCGCTGGCCTTCACCTTGGAGTGTGGGATTTCCAGGTTGGCATATTGAATGTTCGGCGATGAGCCGTAAATATTTAGGCGATCAGTTTGATATTCATGGTGGAGGTATGGATTTAGCCGCAACACATCATACCAACGAAATAGCCCAGTCTGAAGCATGTAATCATACTGCACCTGCCAAATACTGGATGCATACAAATATGTTGACGGTAAATGGAGCACGTATGTCTAAATCTTCAGGAAATGGCTTTTTACCTCATCAGCTGTTTACCGGTGATCACCCTCTGTTAGAACGTGGATATTCACCTATGGCTGTTCGTTTCTTTATGTTACAAGCACATTATAGAAGCACATTGGATTTCTCGAATGAGGCACTTGATGCTGCAGATAAAGGGTTCAAACGTCTTATGACAGCCGTTAATCTATTGGATAAGCTGAAACCTTCAAAAGGTAAGTCTGCTGTTGATGTAGCTGATTTACGGGCGAAATGTTATGCTGCTATGGATGATGATTTCAATAGCCCTATCTTAATTGCAGAATTGTTTGAAGTCGTTCGTTCGATAAATTCTATTTACGATGGAAAAGCCACTATCAGCACTGCTGATCTAGAAGAGTTAAGAGCATTTGTACAACATTTTGTTTTTGATATTCTAGGCTTACAAGATGATCAATTATCGAGCAATGATAATGTGGATGAAATTATGGCTATTGTGATCAAATTACGTGACGGAGCTAAGCAAAATAAAGATTTTGCTACATCTGATCGTATTCGTGAGGAACTTAATGCTATCGGTATTCAACTAAAAGATAGCAAAGATGGAACGCTTTGGAATAAGATTTGATAGTTAGTGTCCAATTAAAATAAAGACATTACATGAATATATGGAATAAAATGTCGGCAATAGTTTTCATGAGTGCCTTTTCAGCACAAGTGTATGCACAGATTCCCGATAAAGTAGGTAGTTTAATCAATGCCGACAAAGAGGCTGCATTGATTTCTAAGACAACTACTCCGCATCAGGCTTTTCTGTCGATTGTCGATAAAGAGTCTAAATTTTTTGTTCCTTCCGAGGTCAATGCTTTAGATTATCTTAATAACAGGCCGAATATACCCGATGTACTAACTTGGGAACCAGCGCTAGCTATGGTTTCGAAAAGTCAAGAATTTGGCGTTACTACTGGTCCTATGGAATTTCAGAAAGTAGGAGCGAGAAAGCGTTTTGGACAGTACTTAACGGTTTGGAAAAGAAATAAAAAAGGTAAGTGGCTGGTGGATATTCGTGCTGAAGTCGAAAATTTTGGCAATAAGGAAAATTCTGAACTGGAGTTTTATGAACCTAGTGAAGCTTGGTATTTGAAGCACCGTTCTCAGGTACGTTTAGATCAACGTAAAGAGATTGTTTTTGAAACCGATAAGCTTTTGTCAACGGTTCTTAAGGCTGATAATCAGGCGGGTTATAAAGAGTTTTTGAATGAAGATGCAAGATTTCTTTTTCCTTGGATACAACCGATAGAGGGTAAAAAAGAAATATTAGCATATTTAAAGAAATCCCGTATTAATATTCTAACTACTCCTGAAAAAGTAGGTAGAGCATATAGCGGTGAATATGCATATTCATTCGGTACTGCAACTGTCAATATTAAGGATAAGGTCGTTAAATACAATTATATCCGTATTTGGAAGTTGAGTGAACTCGCTAAGGATGATGTATCGAAAGCAAATTGGAATATACTTGTAGAAATGATGTTTGAAAGATAATATTTTTTCACATTATTTATAAAATAGAAAGGGCTTCAAAATTAATTTTGAAGCCCTTTCTATTTTATCTTATCCGATCAACTATTTTTTAGAGATCCAAACTTTAAGTTCATTACAGTCTTTAAAGTCATCGGCAATATTGATATATGTGTTCTCTCTCTTAGATTCAAACCAGGTATTCAATTTGCGGTTTACTTTATCTTGACGTGCAGCTTCTTTGATTTTTACAAAATCCTCATCTAAGTTTGCTTTATGAGGAGCAATACGTGATTTTAAATAATTGAATCGTAGACCAATTTCACCTGTACGATCTGTAAATTGTGCCGGTTTAGAATATTCTCCAGGTTTTAATGGATCTATAGCTTGAAATACAGAAGCTTCTAATTTATCTACAGGTATTAATGTTGAACGGCTTTCCCCTTCTTGGTTAAGGACCATTCCCCCATTGAATTTAGATTCTTCACTGTCAGAGTTAGTTGTTGCTGCATGATAAAAATCCAATTTCCCTGTTGTCACTAAGTTGTAAATGCTATCCATCTTTGCTTGGGTACGCTCAATACTAGCAGCTGTTGGTTTAAATTTAATCAAAATATGCCTAACATGCACTTCTTCTCCACGTCTTTCTAATACTTGTAAAAAGTGGAAGCCATACTTTGTTTCAAAAACAGGAGAAACATCACCCGCTTTTAATTTAAAAGCCATTGCAGCAAATTCCTTAACCCAGTTATCTCGTGTATTAAAACCTAAATCACCACCGTAAGGAGCAGATCCATCTTCAGAATATAAACGTGCAACTGTACCAAAATCAGAACCATCTGTAACCTGTTTGCGAAGTCCCTCTGCTTTTGCTTTAAACTCAGCTTTCTCGTCAACAGTTAGTTTGGGGAACATAACAATTTCACCAATTTCTACTTCTGTATTAAAATAAGGTAGACTATCGGTATTTAATCCTTCAAAATAGCGTTTTACCTCTATAGGTGTAACGTCCACTTTTTGAACAATATTCTGACGCATTTTATTTGCTTTCAATTGCTCATATATACTAGGACGCATATCTTCTTTGTATTGCAACAGAGATCTGTTTAAGAATTTTTCTAATCTTTCTTGACCACCTGCTTGTTGAGACATATAGCGTAGTCGGCTGTTTAGGTTATCATCAACTTCAGTTTCGCCCACTTCGATGGAGTCAATTACCGCTTGTTGAGAAAGTAATTTCTGTGTTAACAACTGTTGCAGCATTTCACATTTGAAATCTGCATTTGGTTTATTACCCCCTGAAAGATATTGTGCATACTGCATATCAACATCTGATTGTAAAATAATACCAGATCCTACTGTCGCAACTACTCGATCGATTACTTGTTTTTGAGCAAATACTGTTTGTGCTGTCACAAATACCAATAATAGCAACGTATATAAGTTTTTTTTCATTAGAATAATATGTCTTTTAATGGTGATGAAGCTATCATGAGCTGGTTACTACTCGCGGTTTGTAAGCTATTGTAAGCCCATGATGGTTTCATTCGTGGAATGTAATTTAAATGCTTTTTAAAAATATAACTGTTCAAACTTAAAGTTCTGAAAGCTTGCACAAAATTATTAGAATATATTAATTATTCTTAATTTTATTTGAATATTATTTCCGAGGTCTTATCCCGTTTATATGCTTATTATGAATAATAACATATTGAACGGCTCTGGAACAGCTAAAATAAGTATTTACAAGGTAGTAAAAGTAGTTTTAACCAAATTTAACACTACATTTTCCCACAAAATTTTAATTTTGAAATCATGAAAAAAATTATACTTTTTATTTTGACCTGTTTTCCTTTTTTTGGTTGGTCGCAAAACATTTCCATGTTTGTAGGTACTTATACCTCTAACACCGAAAGTAAAGGAATCTATGCATTTGATTTTAATGTAAAAACGGGTGAAATAGCGCTAGTATCGACCACTCCATTAGTGGATCCCTCTTTTCTAGCTCGAAAGGATAATATTTTATATGCCGTTAGTGAGCAGGGAAATAATAAAGGAAGTTTAACTGCCTATTCTTATAACAAAGGTAAATTTACAATCTTAAATACAGTTCCTACAAAAGGAGATGCACCATGTCATGTTTCTGTAAGTCCTTATAAAAACCTGATCACAGCTTCTAATTATAGTGGTGGCTCTTTTGTACTTTACGGATTAGAACCCAATGGTGTTATCGGTAATCTAAAAGATTTTGTTCAACATGAAGGTAAAGGCGTTGACAAAGCTAGACAAGAAGGTCCTCATGTACATTCTGCGTTCTTCTCAAAAAAAGGCAATGAACTTTTTGTACAAGATTTAGGTCTAGATCAAATTTCGATCTATAAATTAATTGATCCAAAATCAAAGGATGTTAAATTAGGTACAGATCCTGCAGAAGTATTCTCTTCAGCAGGTGGTGGTCCTCGACATATTGCCTTTGATAAGAAAGAAAAGCATATGTATGTCGTACTCGAAATGACAGCAGACATTGCTGTATACAAACGGGATGGACAAGATTGGTTATTTGATCAATCTGTTAATATTAATCCTGATGGGTTTACAGGGAAAAATGGTGCCGCTGATATCAAAGTCTCTCCGGACGGAAAATTTCTGTATGCATCAAACAGAGGTGATGCTAATACCATTGGAATTTTCGCTATTGCTAAAGACGGAAAATTGACTAAAATAGCAAATCAGGGTACATCCGGAAAAGGACCGCGCAATTTTAATTTTAGCCCTGACGGTAAATTCCTATTAGTAGCCAATCAAACAAGTAACCAAATTATAACTTTTAGCAGGGATGAAAAAACAGGACTTCTAAAAGAGACTGGAAAACCACTTCGTGTTCCTGCTCCAGTTTGTATTATTTTTTAGTGGTATCATCTGTTGATGAAGAGTCGTCAGGATTACTTTTTAATTCATGTGTCTCTTCATCATACATACCTTCCAACTCATCTGTAATTGTTCCTTTCCACAATTTAATACCCGTTATATAGGCAACCCTTCCAATCATATGTGCCGCAACTGGAGCTGTTAGTACTAAAAAGAACGCGATCGCTATCGTTTTAGTTGTTACAGAAACGTCTGGAAAGACAATTGCGGCACAAAGCAAAAGCAAACCAACACCAAGAGTTGCAGCTTTAACCGTAACAGAAAGTCGTAAATAAAAGTCAGGCATTCTTAGGATGCCAATGGAAGCAAAAAGAATCGCTAAGGCGCCGATGGTACTCAGCACTGCAATAATAATATCAGTCATTATAGTCTTGTTTTTCTAAATAATAGGCAAAAGCAATTGTTCCTAAAAAGGCAATCAGGGCAAGTATCATGGCCACGTCAAGAAAAATTTCTTGAGATGTGGTGATACTATAGACCGTAATAATCCCAATACCTGTGGTAATGATTAGATCTAGAGCAATAACCCTATCGGCCACATCGGGTCCTTTGAAAAGACGTATAAATGTAATTACTGTAGACAAAATTAATATGGGCAGAATCACATAATCTAAATATTCAGTTAAGCTCATCTCAAAATTTCTAAAAGTTTGCGTTCAACATTGTTTTTCAACTCTGTCATGAATTTTTGTTTATCATGTAGGTACATGACATGGATATATAAAATCTTTTTGTCTTCGCTGATATCCAGGATTAATGTTCCCGGTGTTAGTGAAATAAAGGTAGAAAGTAAGTTAATCTCAAAATCAGACTTAGCATCCATCTTGTATTTTACAATTCCAGGTTTAAAAAAATACTTAGGTGTGATCACGTCGTAAGCCACTTGCAGATTAGCTATAATCATTTGATACAAAAAGAAAAATAGAAAGCTAATCGTTTTTGGGACACGATAAAAATAACGCTGATCAACTTCATTTCGGTTCATGACCCATAGAATGAAGAAACCAAGTAAGAAGCCAAAAAGAAAATTCGTATAATACATCGAACCTGTTAATGCTACCCAGATAAAAGAAAGCAGCAGGTTCATTAAAAACTGTTTGATCATATTTTACTTTATTTACCTAATACTGCTTGAATATAAGGTTTGGTGTTTAACATTTCTGATGATATGCGGTCCGCTACCTGAATAATACTTTCTGCATTGAGTCCGATATATAAGGAGCTAGCTGCAAGTATACAGATAGGTAAAATCAATGCGACCTTTCGAATACCTATCAGGTCTTTAAATTTGTCCTCAATTGCATCGGGGTCTTGTGGTTTTTTCCAAAACACTTCCGACCAAAATTTTGCGAGTACAAATAAAGTCATGAAGCTACCTAGTATAAGGGCTCCTGCATAAAAGTAATGTTCTGTTTGAAAAGCGCCCTGCAATAGATATATTTTCGGCCAAAATCCGGACAAGGGTGGTATACCTGCCAGTGAAAACAGTACTATGGCAATCAGCAATGAAATTTTTGGATATTCAGCGTACAATCCACCCAATTTTTTCATATCCATAGATCCTCTCATTTGACGGATCAATCCGGCGATTAAGAAGATGTTTGTTTTAACCATGATATCATGAATTAAATAAAATACAGCCCCGAGAATTGCCAACTTGCTATAAATACCTAATCCCCCTATCATAAATCCGATATGACATACGATGAGGTAAGAAAATAGCCGTCTTATATTGGTCTTGATCAATACACCGAATGCACCTGTTAAAATGGTCAAAATTGCCAATACTACCAACAGATTCCGAATAAATTCATTCGGAATAAAAATTAAGGTAAAGACACGGAATAAGGCATATATACCTACCTTAGTGAGTAGCCCACCAAATATAGCTGCTACAGCAGAAGGAGGTGTGTGATAGGATGATGGCAACCAGAAGTAAAGCGGGAAAATCGCAGACTTGATGCCAAATCCAATTAAAAAGAAAGTAGCAGTAATATCAACTATTGCACGGTTTTCAATCTTGGGAACTATAAGTGCTAGATCGGCCATATTTAAAGATCCCGATATACCATAAAGAATACCGATTCCAGTTAAGAAGAAAGTAGAAGCGAGTATATTCATCGCCATATACTTTACAGCGCCCTCTAATTGTGCTTTCCGACCTCCCAGGGTCATTAATACAAAGGATGAAATAATAATAACTTCAAAAAATACGTAAAGATTGAAAATATCTCCGGTTAAAAATGCGCCATTTAATCCCATCACTAAAAAGTGGAAGATAGGGAAGTAACCGTAGAGTATGCGTTGCCGGCCGATACCTGTTGCAGAGAAAATAGATACTGCTAAAGTCGCTATCGCTGTGAGCAGAACTAAAGTGGAGCTTAATAAATCTGCTACAAATACAATTCCGAAAGGAGCCTCCCAATTGGCCGCATGCATAATGAGTATGTCTCCATTAAATACTTTAGCAAATAATTTGATGGCAAAAATTAAACTTATGAAACTGCCGCCAATGCTGAGGATACGTTGTGGACCTGTTTTTCTCCAAAAACCTAACTGTATGATTGCAGTAAATAAATGTACAAGTACTGTTGCTATAATTTGATTATCAATCATATATCTTCGTCTTCGGGTGTGTTTAAGTTGTCTAGATCGTCCGTGTTAATTAGTGCATATACACGTTTTAAGAGTACAATAGCAAAGGAAGTTAAGCCGAAGCTAATGACAATGGCGGTTAAAATTAATGCCTGAGGTATTGGATCTGCATATATATCTTGAAAGACTTTCAATCCATCTCTAATGATCGGCGGTTTTCCTTTGGTGATATTACCCAAGAGAAATATCAAAATATTGGTGCCGTTTCCAAGTAGCATGATTCCTAGAAGTAGCTTAACCATACTTCTTCTTAAAATAAGATATATGCCTGTCGCATATAATACGCCTATGAGTAAAATAAGTAGTATTTCCATGCTAATCTGAACTGAGTGAAATGGTGAATAAAATGGTTAAAACAACGCCGATGACCACAAGGTAAATACCAAGGTCGAAGAGTAGTGCTGTACCAATCATACCAATAACTGGGATTGGATGTTCCAGCCATAATCCAGTCATTACAGGCAGTCCGAAAAGTGCTGGCATAAACATACTGAATGCAGATATTCCTAATCCGATAGGAAGTAAGGATAAGGGTTTATAACGCAATATCTTCATTGTTTCTTCAGTACCATGAGCGAAACTGTGTAAGACAAAAGCGATGGATGCAACCAAACCTCCGACAAAACCACCTCCAGGGTAATAATGTCCTCTTAATAAAAGAAAGAAGGAAAATAAAAGAAGTATGGGCAACAAATATTTTGAAGCTGTTTGTAAAATAGTACTTTTCATATTATTCTTTCTCCGATGATTTTAAACGTAATTTTAATAAGCTGTACACACCTAATGCAGCGATCGACAATACAACAACTTCAAACATGGTATCAAAACCCCTGAAGTCAACAAGCAGTACATTTACGACATTTCTACCTTTCGCTAATAGATATGCATTTTTACCATAGAAGTCACTGATAGCAATATTCGTCGGAACATGTAGTACGCGAATGGCGACCATAGCTAAGATTATCCCAAATATGATGGCAACCACCGCATCCCTTATCAGTACTCTTTTATTGGCAAGATTTAGAAATGGAGGTAATTTAAAGAGGACAAGAACAAATAGAACTACTGTTAGCGTGTCTATTGTAAATTGTGTCATAGCCAAATCCGGAGCACTGTAGAATACGAAAAGTAAACAGATTCCGTATCCAATGACACTAGTTGAAACTACGGCGGTTAGTCTTGAAGAAGTGCTCAAGGTGAGAGCGACAGCTCCAAATACGATCAGAATAGTAACCACTTCGTATACGCTTACTGCTGATAGTAGTTCCCAGTTGATATGTAGTGGACCACCAAGGTAAAGTTGATAAGCTAAAAGAACCTCTGCAAATATGATGATCTTCAATAGGTAAGAGCGAAGATATCCGTTATGGAAATAATGCGAATAACTCGTCGAGAAATTGTAGATGGTCTGATAGCATTTTTGAAAAATGGTAATCGGTGCTATGAAATTTAATTGTTCTATCCATTTTAATTTACGTTCACTAGGTTTATTGATAAAATAGATAACTGTGCCCAGTACTATAGTTATGGCACTTAATAGTAAAATAGTATTAAATCCATGCCATATCTTGAGTTGAAAATCACTTTTAACGGACATGATACTATTTACGGTGGGTTGTGCGATCAGGTCGCCAATAAAAGTTGGGAAACAACCAAATACGACTCCTAAGAGTGCAAGTATAAATGGAGGTACCCAGAGCGATTTTGCAGGAAGTTTTATTTTCTCAAAATTTTCAGGAAGTTTCCCGAAAAACGGTTTGATACCGGCCATGAAACCTGCTGAGACTAATAAAATATTTGTTATCACTGCCGCAGCAGTCAGGTAAATAGCTAAATGTTTTTCACTGTGTAATGTTGCTTCATATATTAAATCTTTCCCAATAAATCCAAATGTTAAAGGTATTCCGGCACTGGATATTGCGGCTAAAAACCCAGCAATTGCCACAGGTAATAAAACCTTTCTCAAGCCTTGCAGTACAGATAGGTCCCTTGTATGTGTGGCGTGATCAATAATGCCTGTAATTAAAAATAATGTTGCTTTATATAGTGCATGCACAACAATAAAAACAGAAGCGGCGATTATGGCATCTTGGGTGCCAAGACCTAATAAAAAAACTAAAATACCCAATGCCGATATAGTTGAATAAGCGAGTACGCCCTTCATATCAGTTCTAAAAAGAGAATGAAAAGCTCCATATAGCATTGTGATTCCACCAATAATCATGAGACTATACGTCCACGCGGTATTATTGCCTAAAATGGGATAAAAACGTGCAAGTAGGTAGATGCCCGCTTTTACCATAGTTGCTGAGTGCAGGTAGGCAGATACTGGTGTAGGCGCTTTCATAGCACCAGGTAACCAAAAATGAAATGGAAATTGTGCAGATTTGGTCATAGCACCTAAGATGATCAAACCTAAGATATAAGGAAATAGCTGATGCTGCTGAATAAGTTGAGCCTTACTTACGAGCTCGGAGATGGAATAGGTATTGGCAATATTGCCGATTAAAACAAGACCTGCCAATAAAAAGAAGCCTCCTAGTCCAGTTACGCTTAATGCTGTCAGGGCACTTTTTCTTGATTCTATTTTTTCATTATTAAAACCAATCAAGAAGAACGAGCTGATGCTGGTCAGTTCCCAGAAGGTAAATAATAGAAAAATATTGTCAGACAGTACAAGGCCGAGCATAGCTGACATGAACATACATAAGTATCCAAAAAAACGATCGATATATGGATCATCTTTTAAATATGATTTAGCATAAAAAAATATACAGGTTCCGATTCCTGTTATTAATAAAGAAAAAAGGAGTGATAATCCATCTAGTCTAAAATCAAAATTTATACCTAGTGAGGGTATCCAGTCAATATGCTGTACATATGATTTATCCCAATTTATTAATGGTAGATATTGGAGATAATAAAGAAATAAAAGTAGCGGTATGAATGCGAGAATAATTCCCCATTTAGTTTTTACGAATTTGCCAAATGGAACAATAAGGCTCGATGTTATTAGTCCTATTAGAACAGTAAATAGCATTTAGTCTTTGTTTTTAATATTTGTGAAAGGCTACAATATAAGAAAAATTGACGATTTTTTAGTCTTGAAATCTAAACTTTGACAAAAAATAATTTAAAAAGACTCTAGTATTTAACAAAATTTAACATTAACTTCGTTTTATAGTAACATGCTAATCCGTTTGCCGACAACTTAAATATTACTTTCTTACTTCACTAGATTTTGTGTTTTTAAATGAACAGTAACGTCCATAAACAATTATTTGAAGAACATTATAGAAGCCTATGCCATTTTGCATGGAAGCTATGTGGGGACGCTACAGAAGCTGAAGATCTGGCACAGGATGCATTCATTTCTTATTATAACCATGAAGATCATATTTCTACACATCAGGGTGCTATAAAGAATTATCTTTATACTTCTGTACGGTATGCATTTTTAAATAGCAAGCGGAAAGAAAGGGTTGTTGAGAAGTATTGGTTAAATTCTCCATTTAACGAGTGCAGTCACGATTCTTTAGAATTAAGTATTATTCATTCGGAAGTTATTGCAGAAGTGTATAAAATAGTGGAAAGCATGCCGGTTGGTTGTCAGGTCGTATTTAAGATGGGTTATTTCGAAGGATTAAGCAATCAGGAGATATCTAAAGAATTAAATATAAGTATCAACACGGTAAAAACGCAGAAACAACGTGGGTTAAAAACAATTATGAAGAAAATGAATCCTGAATTGTTACCGTTAGCATTGATTTTCTATAGCATGCTCTGATAAATGGTTCTCGGTCTTTTATACAGATCCTCCTCAAATTGATTTTTTCATCCCGGTATTTTATTAGTAAAAAGCAAGTTATTTTGCTGATATCATATCTTTTATGAATCACCAATATACATTTATATTAATGGTGCTATAATCCTATTTTATTTTATTATTTCAAGAAATTTATTTTTTTTTCAAATTGTTGTCACCCATTAGGGCGGGCAAAGTTTCTTTATTATATATTATGAAGAGTAAACCTTTTATTATTGCTGAAATCATCAAAAAGTCTTTAGTCGGGGAACTGTCTAATGAAGAAAAAACTGTGCTTGAAAATTGGATAAACTTAACGGATGAAAACAAAAAATTGTACAATAGTTTTAAGCAATCCCATAAAGTTAAAGATGATTTAGAGTTTTTAAGATCAATTGATGTTAATCAAGCTTGGAATAATTTAGAAAAAAAGCAAAATAGCACGCAAAAAGTTGGAAATAATTTTAATCTTAAAATTTGGATCCCACTTATTGCCTCATGTTTTATTTTATGTTTTTATATTTTTTATTTTAAAGAGAGTTCAATACAGCCTGATACCAAGATTATAGCCATTCAATCAAACATTCATAAGAATGATGTAAATCCTGCATCCAACGAAGCGGTTTTAGTTCTAGACGATGGAAATACACTAGATTTAACGACCGTTCATACGGATTCCATTGGAACAAATATCAAACTTAAAAATGATCAGTTGGAATATGTAAAAGGAATGACTTCGGAAGTGGCCTTGAAGTATAATACCCTCATTGTACCCAAAGGAGGATACTATAAAATTGAACTTTCAGATGGTAGTAAAGTTTGGCTAAATGCAATGTCAAAATTAAAATTTCCAGAATTGTTTTCTAGTGGAGAGCGACGTGTTGACTTAGAAGGAGAAGCTTATTTTGAAATTTCAAAAGATGCCAATCGTCCTTTTATAGTGCATACTGAAGGAACTGATGTAAAAGTTTTAGGAACTCATTTTAATGTCGATGCATATGGAAGTGTCGTGAGAACAACCTTGAAAGAAGGAAGAGTAGAAGTTGCAAGTGCAAGTAGAACGATGATATTAAAGCCTGGAGAATTTTGCGAATCCTCGGATGGTTATCTGAAAAAAGGTTTTGCTGATCTTGATCGGGACTTAGCCTGGTATAATAACGAATTTTATTTCAAGAAGGATAATCTCCAGTCTATCCTCAACCAATTATCTAATTGGTATAATGTGGAAGTGCAATTTAATAAGGCCGTTAACAAGAATAAAATGATAACAGGCTCTATAAGCCGTGATGTAAAACTCTCTCAGGTATTGGAGATGATAGAATATGTAAGTGATATTAAGTTTAAAATAGACGGGAATAAATTAATCGTAAACAATAAATAATGAATATGGAGAACTGATACTAGAATCAAAAAGTCAATAAAAGAGTACAGAGATGTTGCAGCATCCCTGTACCTATTCTTAATTAAGAAGCTAACCAGATAAAATTAACTCTTTAACCAAATGTAAATGTATGAATAACTTACCATTTGGCAAAAAACGACCTTGGGATTCTCAAGACTCGTTATTTTGCAAACCTATACGTATTATGAAAATTAGTACCTTTTTAATGTTTGCTTTTGTTACCGGTGTTCAGGCTAATGGTATCGCACAAAAGGTCAATCTTAACCTTAAAAATGTTAAGATTGAGGATGCGTTGTCTGCTATCGGCAAACAAACAAAGCATCGCTTCCTTTACAGCAATGATGTCACAAAAGGGGCAAAACTTATTAATTTAAACTTGAAAAATGTGAGTCTAGAAGACGCACTTGAGCAAGTTTTAAATGAAAACAATTACTCGTATAAGATTATTGCCAATACGATTTCTGTAAATACTGCGAGTATAAAGAATAGTGGTAATAATGAACTTCAACAATCTGTATCGGGTACCGTTCGTGATCAAGATGGAAAAGCTTTGGCAGGTGCTACTGTATCAGTAAAAGGAAGTAATATCAATACGCAAACAGCAAATGATGGTAGTTTTAGAATAAATGCATCGGCCGATGCTACTTTACTCATTCGCTATGTTGGATATGAAACTATTGAAATAGGTATTAAAGGTCGAAGTGTTGTTCCTGTTGTTTTGGCTTCAAATGAGAAACAAATCGAAGAGGTTGTTGTGACGGGTATGGGACAACGTGTTGACAAACGCTTATTTACCGGTGCTACTTCTCAGATATCTGGAGAAGCCGCGCAAATTGGTGGACAGATTGATCCAAGCCGTGGACTCGAAGGTCGGGTTGCTGGGGTATCAGTGCAAAATGTGACAGGAACATTTGGTACCGCACCAAAAATTCGCGTTCGTGGGGCAACATCAATCTATGGTAGTTCAAAACCGCTTTGGGTTGTCGATGGTGTAATTATTGAAGATGTTGCCGATGTAAATTCAGATGAGCTATCATCTGGTGATGCGTTGACGCTGATTAGCTCCGCTGTTGCTGGTTTGAATGCACATGATATTGAATCGTTTCAAATTTTGAAAGATGGTTCGGCTACATCTATTTATGGTGCTCGTGCCATGGCTGGTGTGATTGTTATTACAACGAAAAAAGGTACGGCAGGTCGTAGTTCACTCAACTATACAGGAGAATACACCATGCGTGCTACGCCGCTATATTCAGAATTTAATATCATGAATTCTCAGGAACAGATGTCTGTTTATGATGACATGTATAATAAAGGATATCTCGGTTTTGGAGCCGTTCCTGTAGCTAGTAATAGTGGTGTGTATGGAGATTTATATAAACGTATACAGACAGGAGAAATTCCGAACGATCTATTTACCAATAGGCATAATGTAAATGAATTTCTGCGTACTGCAGAGTATCGCAATACGGATTGGTTTGGCGAGTTATTTCAACCTAGCTTACAACAGAATCACTCTGTGAGTATGTCATCTGGAACAGAAAAATCACAGTATTATTCCTCTATCAGTGCTTTAGTTGATCCAGGATGGACAAAACGTAGTAAGGTAAATAGATATACTGGAAATCTGAATGCGAACTATAATATTTCTGATCGACTTAAACTCAATATTATAACCAATGGATCTTATCGTAAGCAGCAGGCACCTGGTACATTGGGACAATCTAAAGATGAAGTATTTGGTCAAGTAAAGCGCGATTTTGATATCAACCCTTATGCTTATGCAATGAATTCATCGCGTACTTTGGATCCAAATGCATTTTATACGCGTAACTATGCCCCATTCAATATTCTACATGAATTGGAGAATAATTACATGGATATCGATGTAGCAGATTTACGTTTTCAAGGTGACTTGAAATGGAAAGTAATTCCAGGTCTGGAATTAGGGGCCTTTGGTTCTGTGCGATATCAATCTACGTCACAGCACCATTACATTAAGGATCGTTCAAACCAGGCAATGGCATATCGAGCTGGAATTTCGGAACCTGAAAATACTACAATTAGGGACAAGAATCCATTTCTATACAAAGATCCAGATAATCCATATGCTCGACCAATTTCTGTATTGCCAGAAGGTGGAATTTATAATCGAACAGATTATACGATGTTCGAACAGTTATTCCGTTTTACTGCTCAATATAATAAAACCTTTAATCAAAATAATATCCTGAATGTCTTTGCTGGTTCAGAACTTACATCATCGACACGTAATAATACGTGGTTTAGAGGATGGGGGCTTCAATATGACTTAGGAGAGAGTCCTTTTACGGATTATAGGGTTTTTAAACGTGGACAGGAAGAAAACTCTCCATATTTCTCAGTTAATCGGAATAGTAAAAATGATCCTACAAATACACGGTATAGACAAGCTGCCTTTTTTAGTAATGTAACATACTCTTATGCTGGTAAATATACAGTGAATGGTACAGTTAGATATGAAGGCGCAAATAAATTAGGAGAAGCGACCTCTGCAAGATGGATGCCTAGCTGGAATCTTTCTGGAGCTTGGAATGCGCATGAAGAAGATTTCTTTGAAAATTTAAGACCTGCTTTTTCACATTTTACCTTAAAGGGATCCTATAGTTTAACAGGAGATCGCGGTCCTTCAAATGTAACAAATTCATATGCAGTTTATCGTTCTTATACACCCTGGAGACCTACGGCTGGAGATGGTGAGTCTGGACTTGAAATAGCTGACTTAGCTAACAATGGATTGACTTATGAGAAAAAACATGAGCTAAATATTGGGACGTCCATGGGATTTCTAGATAATAGAATCAACTTAGAATTTGACTGGTTTAAAAGGAATAATTTTGATTTGATCGGAGTCGTCAACACACAAGGTTTAGGTGGACAAATTTCGAAATTCGGAAATGTGGCAGATATGAAATCGCATGGAGCCGAATTAAGTTTGACCGGTCATATCTTACGAGATGGAAATTTTAAATGGACATCGAATTTTATCTATTCCAATGTGAAAACTAAAGTGACACGCTTGGATACGCGAAGTAAAGTGATGGATTTGATTACAGGAACTGGTTTTGCTCTTGAGGGAGGTCCTGTACGAGGATTGTATTCTATTCCTTTTATTCGTTTGAATGACGAGGGTTTACCAGTATTTTTAAATGAAAAAAATCAGGAAACGGTTACAGCTATTAATTTTCAAGAGCGCGATAAAGTTTCTTACTTAAAATATGAAGGACCAACTGACCCAATTCATACCGGTAGTTTTGGTAATATGTTTAATTATAAAAATTTTGGGTTGAACGTATTTATGACTTATTCTTTCGGAAATGTTGTACGCCTGAATCCAGTATTCTCTAATGAATACTCTGATCTTACCGCGTCGACAAAAGAATTTGCTGACCGTTGGATGGTGAGCGGTGATGAGGATTTTACAGATGTTCCGATTATTGCCACTACTGGACAAAACCGAGCTTATGGGAATGATTTAAAATATGGGTATAGTGCTTATAACTATTCATCTATACGTACAGCGAAAGGTGATTTTATCCGTATGAAAGATGTTTCTTTAACCTATGATTTACCTAAAAGTTGGGTTCAAGCATGGAAAATAAACTCTTTAGGATTGCGATTTAATGCAACCAATCTGTTCTTGATTTATGCTGATAAAAAATTGAATGGACAAGATCCTGAGTTTGTCAATGCTGGAGGTGTGGCTGCACCGATCGCTAGACAATATACGTTGACTTTACGCTTGGGGCTCTAATCGAAAATTTAATATTATAGCAAAATGAAAAAAATTAACAAAAAATATATAACGATTGCGCTGATATGTGGAGTAAGTCTATCTTCTTGTAATAAGTTTTTGGATGAAATGCCCGATAATCGTGCAAAACTCGATAATGAAGCAAAAATTGATAAGCTTTTGGTTTCTGCTTACCCTGAAGTTGCTTATTTAGTCACTGCAGAGCTTTCTTCTGATAATGTCGATAATTATGGGCCGACTAATCCTAACAGTGAACGTTTTATGGAGGAATTATTTAACTGGAAGGATGTGACGGATAATCAGGATGAGGGTCCTAAAGATGTTTGGGAAGCTTCTTATAAAGCGATTGCAAGTGCGAATGCCTCTTTAGAAGCCATTGAGGAAATGGGAAATCCAGCAAGTTTGAATCCGCAGAGAGGAGAAGCTTTAGCGGTAAGAGCATATAATCATTTTATTTTGGTTAACCTATTTGGTCAGCACTACAATAAAAGTCAGGCAAACACTGATCTTGGTGTTACCTATATGATGAAACCTGAGATTGAGCTAAATGTCAAATATCAGCGTAATACTGTACAGGAAGTCTATGACTATATCGTTAGTGATTTAGAAGAGGCAATTCCTTTGATTGATGATTCATCTTATGGCTCTACTCCAAAATATCATATGAATTCTCGAGCCGCTAACGCATTCAGAGCAAGGGTTGCCTTATATATGCAAGACTGGGAGAAAGCTGTTAGTTTTGCCAATGCGTCAATCGGTGCAAATCCGACAAGTCTTTTAAGGAATTACGTGAGAATTGCTAATGATGCAGTTGGCTCTAGTGGTTTTGGTAATGGCGCAATCTCATACAATAAGAGTGAGGAAAAAGCCAATTTGATGGTTGCGACAGCGGCGACACAGCACGGCGTTATCTTTGGTCCCTATAGTTTTGGGTCGAGATATTCTCATGGCGCTATGTTAAGTAATAATGAAACCTCCTTAGCGGCCGGTCCGTATGGAAAATTAGCTTCCAATGGTTATAAGCTCCGTGCCTTTGTCTATGCAGGTACAAATTTAGATAAGGTGTTGTTTCCTCGTGTTTCTTACATGTTTGAATATACGGATCCTGTTGCAGGTATTGGATATGCTCGGGGAGCATATGCACCATTTACGACTGAGGAGACTATGTTGGTACGTGCTGAAGCTCTTATTCACTTAAAACGCTATGATGAGGCCTTAGTTGATATGAAGCGATGGATTGGTAATACCTTGGTACGACAACCAGCAACTTTTACAGTTGAAAGTATTAATAATTGGGCTAATGGAATAGCATATTCTACTGCTTTACAATCAACGACTAAGAAAAAGCTTGACCCAAAGATGATCCCTTTTGAGATAGGTACACAAGAGAATATGCTCCAAGCTTTACTTTATATCCGTCGTGTCGAGACTTTACAAATGGGCTTACGTTGGTTCGATGTCAAGCGATATGGCATTGAGATCGAAAGACGAGTGCTGAGTTCAGGAACTACAGTAGCTTCCGTAGAAACAGCAACAAAATTAATTGCACGTGATAAGAGAGCAGCCCTACAACTGCCTGCTGAAGTTATTAGTGCTGGTTTAACTCCTAATCCAAGATAATTATGAAAATATTTAATAAGATTAGTCTACTACTATTTTTTCCGGTTTTATTGTTTTCTTGTTCTGAAGATAAACTGGACCAAGAAAGTATCTTTGTTGATAAAAAAGTAGAACAAAATGAATTAGATAAGTATATCGAGAAAACTTATACCAACGATTACAATATTGCGATCCTATATAAATTTGTAGAAAAAGAGTCTGATTTGGATTATAATTTGAGTCCTGCAAGTTATGAGAGTTCAGTTCGAATGACCAAATTATTGTTTCATCTTGGTATTGATCCCTACAATAAAATTACAGGAAGCAAAAAATTTATAAAGTCCTATTTTCCAAAGTTATTAAATTATATTGGATCACCTGCTTATCGTAATAATGGAACATTTGTGTTAGGTACCGCAGAGGGTGGAGTGAAGATTACATTATACTTGTTGAATAAACTTGATGAAAGTACAGGTAAAGATGTCGAATTTTTAAACTTTTACTATTTCCATACTATGCATCATGAGTTTGCACATATTTTGCACCAAACCAAGGGATATCCCGCTTCTTTTGAGCAGATTACTGGGGCAGGTTATGTTGGGGATTCATGGAATGATATTTATGAAGAAGAAAGCGCAGCTGAAGCTGGATTTATTTCTCCATACGCATCCAAAGAACCCAATGAAGATTTTGTAGAAACATATTCATATTATATTACGTTGTCTCCAACACAATGGAATCAACGTATAAGTAGTGGTGGGGTAGAGGGGAAAGCATTGATAGAAGCTAAGCTCGATATTGTACGTACTTACTTCCAAAATATTTGGAATATTGATTTAGATGAGTTGCGTGATGAAATATTAGCGAGACAAGCAGATTTAGCCAACTTTGATCAAACATCTTTAAATTAGGAAATCATGAAATTGAAATATTTATTGATCTTATTTTTACTTCCCATTTTGTTGATTAGTTCATGCAAACGGGAAGAGGATAGGATATTTGATACAAATGCAACAGTACGGATCACTGAAGCTGTACAAAATGCATATACCGTTTTACAAGGTAATAAAGCGGGCTGGATGATGAAATTTTATCCAAGTAAAAATCAGGAATTCGGTGGCTATACAATTTTTACTAAGTTTATATCGAATGAAAAGGTATCAATAGCTTCCGATCCAATAGCAGGAGTCGAGACCAGTTCCTATGCTGTTGTTGCAGAATCAGGACCCGTGCTCACATTTAATGGCTATAATAAGAGTATACATTGGTTTTCGGAACCAGGAATGGATAACGGAGGTGTAGTAGGTGATGGAGGAATTGGTCCAGATGACAGTGGCATGCAGGGTGATTTTGAGTTTATTGTGCTCAAGGCAACAGCCGATTCAGTTGTATTGAAGGGAAAGAAAACTGGTAGTCATTTGGTCATGCTTCCGTTAAAAAATGAGGAGTTTGAAAGCCTATCTAAAACTTATCAAGAAGCAACTAATAAATTTAATCAATTCTTAGTTTATAAATTAGAAACACCTGGTAGTGAAGTTGTTAATTTAGATTTTGATCCTAGATACCGTGTATTTAGTAACCCTAATGATCAAGCTACAGGAACGATGTCTTTCCGCGTAATTCCTGGAGCATTGGAATTTTATAAAGAATATATAATAGAAGGTAAGTCTTTTGATCGTTTGAATTATGTACAACCTACAAGTGCTTATCCAAATGGTTACTATACTGATAAGAGCAATGCTATTAAGATTGTACCAGCTACTGCTCCGCTTAATATTTGGTTTAGAAATAATCTATGGTCCATGTCTTATAGCAATACAGGACCTACAGGTAAAATATATTGGGATAGAGCAAAAACAGCACTAAAGACAAACGGGATTGTTGTTAATAATGCTTTTATAGGCAAATTAACAAGTAATGTTGGATTGATTTATGTTCTACAAAATGGAGCTGTTGTAGGTGGTGTTAGTCATTTTATTGATCCTGTAAAAGGGACTGAGGATCAAATTTATATTGAATTAGAAGGATATGTAATAGGAAACTTTCCTATTGCTTACTGGACAGGGGGTATAAATAACATAACTACACCTTTTAACGGACGGACGTTTAAAATTACTTCTGATGGTACTCCAAATCCTACTGCTTTAACTTTAACAGATATTGGAATCCCAACAAATACTTACAAGGTATTTTTAAAAGATATAAATGATCCTTTTAATAATTAAGGGTGAATTTAAATATTTAAAAAGGAGTTTCCTACAAATAAAGGAAACACCTTTTTAAATATTTTCCAGATTAAGATAGCTTAAATATACTTTCGGTAAAACAATTGTTTTCTAGAAGTAAATTTATACAATCTAGATAACACAATATACTTTACATTTCTCTCATTTTTTTGATTGGTTTATCTTGTGGTGTTATAATGTCTTGAAAAGTATGTCTAATGTTTAAATATTTAATTTAATAAAAACTAAACTAATTATATTATGATCTGTTATTTCAAAAAAATAGCTTCAAATTCAATCTTTTCTTTTTCGTTAATTATTTGCTTTTTATTTTTTAGTTGTGCTAAGGAAGGAGTGATTTCTGAATCTAAAAATAAAAAGGAATCGAAGTATTCGGGCGTAGATATTTTCAAAGGATTGTTTTTCTTTCAGAATGGGATTTCGACGAGTATTTCCTTTTTAAAAGAATACAACGAAAAGATTGATGGTTTGAGATCTAGTTCGGAGGTCCGAGCAGAACTTAAAAATATTTCTGATATTACTGCAAAATACATAGATGAAAAATATCCTACATTTTTTTCTGATTTACAAGAGAAAATTTATTCAGGCGATTTGTTCGCAATTAATAAACAGCTTAATTTATCCGCTCAGCTTATTGAACAGGCATTATTGAGTAATGATAACTATGCTAATTCCGTTCGTGTAGGTTTAGCTATTGGTCAGGACAAAGTTCTTCTTAAAAAAGCACAATCTCTTGATCTATCAACTTTAGATGGTCAGAAGGAATTTAAACTTATAGCAGGATCTAATCCTAATAAAACTATGAATACAAAAAAGGCAGTGTTTTTTGCGGCTGCACTTGCAGTAGCTTATTTAGGAGCTGCAGTTGTATCCATTGCTGTTGCGGCATACAGTGTCGTAACAAAGGTAGCTTACTGGGATCCTACTGCAGAGATCGGTCCTCCTCCTGTTACTGTTGAGCCACTCCCAGATGAACCTGAACCTGTAATAGAGAATCCTGATCCACTTGGCAACGGTGCTGAGGTTTCAATAACTAAGGGACAGGCTATAGTGGAAATAAATTCTTATTTTCAAAATGTTGATTAGCTTTTGTAAAAAAATAATTTTGTTATTTTGGTTTGTTATGGTTTTTCTAATTTTCTTCTCTTCGCTGAAGGAACAACTTGTTTTATCCAAAAAAACACAAAAAATTATTTCTACATTTTTTCCTGAGGGTTGGAGTTTTTTTACTAAAAACCCTCAGACTCAATCATTAGCTGTATATCAGATTATTGATGGAAATTTAGTCTTAAAAACTGTGAATAATCATAATTCCCAAAATATGTATGGGTTATCTAGATATTCTCGAATCATTGGCTTTGAAGCATCAATGCTCGCAAATGAAGCGATGAAGCTAGTTTGGAAACAAGATGTCATGGGGCATTTGAGAAAATTAGACCTTAATAAACTATATAAAATAGAAGTTATGAATAATAGACATTTGACCAATGGTACTTTTCTTCTTGTATTATATAAACCAGTACCTTATGCTTGGGCTAAAGCAGAACAATTTAATAATATACCAATAAAATATATTACTGTACACATAAATTCGCCAAATGATAGATAAAATTGTTCAACAAAATACTTTAACTTTAGTACGCTCATTGCTTGCCCTCAATTTTTTTATTACATTATTGTTTACGGATGTAAATGATCTGATTCCTAAATATCATTTGGATAAGATTTCAGAAAGTGATTTTTGGTTGATGAAGTTGAATTATTTTACTTGGTTTGACAATGCTCTTTTACCTTATATCTTTTCAATCATAGTTTTAATAATTGTTATAGCGGGTTTTTATCCTAGAGTTCTCTGTTTTTTCCAAGTTTGGATAGCATATTCTATTTTTTATTCAACACTTATTGTTGAGGGGGGCGATCAAATAAATGTAATCCTGTCTTTGCTACTTGTTCCAATTACAATACTAGATAATAGACAAAATGGTTGGATATCCACCATTGGTCGAGAAAGTAGCGTTAAAGAACGAAAAAAAAGATTAATACATGATCTATTAAAATATAATGCTCAAATTGCACTTTATTTTATTAAAATTCAAATTGCCGTTCTTTATCTTAATGCAGGTGTTTCAAAAATATTTGCTTCAGACTGGATGAACGGTACTGCTGTATACTATTGGTTTTTTGACCCCATGTTTGGTGCATCAGAAAGTACACAACAGGTGTTCGGCTTTTTGTTTAAAAATGATTTAACTGTGTCTTTATTGAATTGGAGTGTTATTTTATTGGAAATTTTGCTTGCATTCAGCTTATTTTTTAAACAAAGGGAAAAATATGTTTTTTTTTGTTTAGGTGTAATCTTCCATTTCACTATCATAGTATTTCATGGGTTAGTCACTTTTTTTGTCGCAATGTTAGGATGTTTAATTATATATCTTTGTCGTATGGATTTGAGTATTAAGCAAAATTTAATAAAAATAAAGAATTCTTTTTTATGATCATTTTTAAGGAAAAACATAAACTTCCTAAATTTATTCTGATTATATATATGATTCAATATGTGGTATTAACACTATATTATTTAAAAATGGATGTGATGCCAGTGTACTATCATTTTCCAGCGATAATCATAGGTGTTTTGTTGTTTATTTGCAGATGTAAGTTAATCTTGAACGATAATGGTATTCTAACAAATTCATTTTTTTATCTTTTTAAGAGAAAGTATGATTTAAAAAATACTGACAGTTGCAAATTTGATAGCATATCTGCTTTAGGAGATTTTGGTGGCTGGGGAATAAGATATAGCAAGAAGTATGGTTGGTCTTACATTTTTAGTTCAGATGATATTGTTACTTTCTGTTTTGAGAATAAGAAGAAAGTCACTTTTTCAATACAGAATATAGCTAAACTAAAAACAGCGTTAACTAATTTGGATATTTATTTTGAATAATAATGAAAGATTTGTTTAGGACTAAATTCCCTCCTAAACAAACCTTCCATTACCATCCTTGGTACTTATCAATTTTGGATTTCCTTTTGTTCTGTTATATGCTTTTAATGCATTTGCAACAAATAGTGGGCGTACAGGATTTTACTAGTTCTTTCTCACAATCTTTTAGAATTTGTAAAGCATCTTTAAAATATTCATTGGCAAATTTATCAATTACCCAATCTTTAGCAGATTTTACAGAGATCGTACTTAAAGATTCAAGTAATAAATCTTTAGTTTATTATGAAAGAAAAGCAACAAGCCAAATTAGTCTATTACGCTTCCATAATTACATTCGTTTATTTTACGTGGGTAATTATTTCTTTTACATCTTATTCAGGATTTCCACAATGGCTTTCAGTTACATCCGGAGTATTGGGTAATTTAATGATGATTCCGGCAGTTTTAGCAGTCGTCGTATTATTAGGGATAGCTCTTTTTCAAATTTTTATTAGAAGATCATATCATTATCGATGGATAATGAGTGGTTTGTTTAATTTAATGAGTGTTGGAATTATGATTTTTGGAGATTACGTAATCACCCTTTAAATTGTAATTAGATTTATTGTCTTTCGACTTACTTATCCGTATCTTTAAAGTATGAATACTCAATTGCCCACAACATTACCCGAGCATAAGCTTAAGGAGATTGAAGCCATTAAACAAGTGATAAGTGACTTTGTGTCGCCAGATCTGATTATCCTGTATGGTAGTTATGCAAGAGGGAATTATAAAGATCAGGTTTATGTAAAGGATGGCATTCGTTATTTTTACATTAGCGATTATGATCTAATAGTTATTACCAATAAAACCAATATAAAGGAATATCAACTGGCAGAAGAGTTGGAGCGGAGGATTAAATCACGGCCTGATATTAACTTCTTCATGTATGATATTGATTATTTCAACCGTGAGTTATCAACTGGTAATTTCTTTTTTGTACCGGTGTATTATGAAGGAATTCTACTACATGATAATGCTAATAGTAAATTAGTCGAACCAACCCCCTTAAGTATTGAACAAATCAGAATCAATATTGAAAGTAACTATAAATTTTGGATAGGTAACGCCAACACTTTCTATGCTCATTTTCATTTTGATTATGATTTAATGCTACAAGGAAAATCTAGATCTGGTATGAATGCTTGGTTTTTGTTTCAAACTGTTGAATCAATTTATAGTGCATTATTATTGGTGTTTATGGGAATCAAACCAAAACTTCATAATCTATATAAATATCGAAACGCTGTAAATTCGATTTCTTCAGATTTGAATTTAATATTTCCCGAAGTAAAGGATAGTAATGAGCGTCGATTATTTGATCTATTGAATAGAGCTTATATTAGTGGTAAGTATAAACTTGATTTTGAAGTCGATTTGCAAGATATTCAGGAAATTAGTCATAGGTTGGAAAAGATGCTAGCTATTACGGATAGATTATGCAAAGAGCGAATTGAGAGCTTAAAATAATTAGTCTTCAAAACGTACTAAATCGGCCATGCTAATTTCTAAAGCAAGGGCTAAGGTCTTCAAGGTTAATAGGGAAGGAGAGCTCGTTCCCTTTTCTATTTTATGAATGTGGCTGTGATCTATGCCTGATAATTGATCTAATTTTCTTAAACTGATCTTTTTTCCAATTCTTATTTTTTTACCCTCACGGATATCCTGTAAGTGTCGTCCAAAATCAATTGAAAATTTTTCTTCATCAAACTCCATCTATCAAATGACAATAAAAATTAAAAATATTTTGTAGTGGTATTTGAATACGATTGTTTTATTTCTTATATTTGAATATACAATTATAAAACACATACTCATTCCTCGTTCTGAAGCCTGAAAAACATAACGAATAGAGGAAACAATGAAAAGGATATTTCTAAATAACATAAGCTCCTGTAATTTTAACTTCAAATCTGATGTCGGTTTTTCAGTGCTCAGAATTGAGTTAAAGGATGCCCAATATTTGAAGGGCGACTTTTTGTCAATCCAGTCCTTTATGGATTGGATTGGCATTTTTTGTCTTCTTAAATCCCCTCCAGAATAATTTCTTTTTTAAACCTCAATCTTTTATTCAATTTTAAATAAACAGTGTAATTTACGTATTTGGTCCTGGAAATTATTATAATTTTCTACTACTGGGCTATTCACTTCTTTTTGAATTAATTAAAATATGGAGTTAAACAAACTATTTATACCGTCAAATAAAATACCCCCTTAATCTTAAGGTTTATAAGTCATTCCGATGACTTAATCGATGAAAGCGTCACGAACACTAATATATTACCTTTTTATGATGACCATTTAACGCTTTTCGATCCCTTTTTTTATAGTCTGAGCGCGAGCTAGCGGATAGCTGATTAGTTTCATTTTGAAGCTAAGATGGATGTCTATTGCCCTCAGAAAACGCCAAAATTATAACCTTAAATACTTAGCGAAGCGATTTCTTTCGTGCCATTAAGTATAAATTAACTAACGATAAAATGATAAATTTTATTAGGGATGGGAGAGTACATGCCTATTTGGAGGGTATTTTCCAGTCCATTTTTACCATAAAGACCATATGCAGTAGAACGGAAATTTTATCTAAATATCCTACTACTAAAAATGCTTTAAAAAATAATATTGCACAAGCAACTCATGTTGATTTAAAGCTTCGATTGTACTACGGTGAAAGTTCCGTTATCCTTTGGGGAAGCATTGTACCTGACTCGGGAATGGATTGCCATTCCCTTGGTTATTTATTGCTAAATAACCAAATAATAAGCAAGGAGATAGCAATAAAACAGCAGAGAATAAGCAAGCAAAGTGCAATGCAGACCTTATGGAGAAGCCTAGGAATACAAACCAAAGCGCCTAGAAATGGCAATGAATCGGTAATGAAACACCAATTAAACAGTAACGAATCGGTAACAAATAACCAAAAAGATAGCAGAGAAACAGCAATCAATAGGCTGACAAAGACCATAGCAAACAGATCAAGAATAAATTCTGGTTTTTTCTTAACCAAGTTAACACCAACTTCTAATTTTCTTCGAGTCCGCTTCGACCTGGCTTCGGGATTTCATCGACCACAGTGCATGAAAAGTCGAAGCCAGGTCGAAGAAAAGTCGAGTAAAGGCAGAAGTTGGTTAGGAAAGGGTATTAATTTGATATTTCAATTATTCACTATTGCGACACTGTTAATTTACCGAAGAGGTACCGTTAAGCTACCGAGAGTGTACCAAAATGGTACCGGGAATGTACTGGAGAGCTACCAAAGAGCTACTAAGAGCAGTAGTTTGACAGCGGATATTCAAACAGCAAATAGTAAAGATTCGGAATTTAATCGCTACAGTAAGAAGGTCGTATCTCAAAAGAGAGCATTTAAGATGTTTAAATTCTTAAGATGGGTTAAGGTGTGGTTTTACAACATTAATGTATCTAGTAGCTTAAAATACTTCTTGAGTCAAATGCAAAGAGATGTTATGGATGTTGTTAATATGAGTGCTATGTATAAGGAATTGAAAACTGCAAGGGCAATACTTTTATTGACACTTACAGTTTTTCAAAATTTTAATTTTTCTTTAACGGTATTGAAGAACATAAGGACTTATTCTTTACTAGTCCTTATGTTTCATATGTTTAGTTTATCAGCTCAGACGCCCCGCAAGGACAGCGGGGCTGATGGGCCTATTAAGATCCAACCATTAAAGATTGGAGATTCTATACCCGAAGCGGTCTGGAGCATGCCTTTGCAGATTGTGAATCATCCTGAAGGAAACGATACTATTACGTTGAATGATTATAGAGATAAGAAACTTATTGTATTGGATTTTTGGGCTATCTGGTGCGCTCCATGCATCAAATCGATCATATATATTGACAGTCTTATCACTGAGATTGATTCTGACCAGATAGCTTTACTGCCAATAAATAGATATGACAACAAAGCTCGAATGCAATCCTTCATTAACAAAGTTGACTGGCCATTTCCTTCTGTTATCAACAATAAGATGCTAGATGAAATTTTGATGTCTTCCTATAGAGATTATCTGGGTGTTGTATGGATCTTAGATCAAAAACTTTTTGCAGTGCCACGTAAGGAATCCATTACCATTGAGAATTTGGAGTCTTTACTTTGTGACCAATATGATAATCTAAACTTGGTCAACTATCCTCCCATAATAAGAACTAAACAATAATGAAACACATACAATATATTATTCTGTTATTTCTGATCGTACCATTAAAGGGAATTTCCCAACAATATTTATCAGGCATTGTCAAAGATTCTTTGTCTCATGAACCTCTGGAAAAGGTGACCGTCCAGCTTGGGACAGAAGTAACGATGACAAATGCTGAAGGTCGATTTAGGTTACTAAAGAAGACCAATAGTAAGCTGCTAACAGCTAAGCGACTTGGTTATCGGCCAGCAACATTACCGGTTGAATCTGAAGACTCAAATCTTCAAATTATGATGCAGACCATACAGACCAAAATTGAAGAGGTTGTGATCAATACAGGGTATTTTAAGATTCCTCAGGAGCGTTCCACTGGATCTTATTCTTACATCGGTAATAAGCAACTCGATGCTATCGTGGCGACAAATATCCAAGATAAAATTGAGGGCCTCGCTACGGGGCTTGACTTTGACCGCAGTAAAACATATACTACACCGATGAATGTACGTGGCCTGTCTACGATTGAATCGGATGCATCTCCACTTATTGTTCTGGACAATTTTCCTTATGACGGCGAGCTTTCAACTATCAACCCAAATGATATTGAAAGTATTACGATACTAAAAGATGCAGCGGCTGCATCCATATGGGGCGCAAGGGCAGGTAATGGTGTAATTGTGATCACCACAAAAGCTGGATCCTATAATCGGCAGCATGTTGTTTCATTTACGGGAAACCTGTCTATAGGCAGTAGGCCAGATTTATTCTATAACAAAAAGCGAATCTCGTCCTACACCCAGTTGAACATCGAGGAGCAAATCTTTAAGAACGGTGGATACGCTATTAGAGACCAAACCGCTATACCGCTATATGCGGAGCTTTTAATTGCAGCCCGGGATGGACTAATCAGTGATTCGGAGTTTGAGCAGCAGAAGGATCAGCTGTTAAGAAACGATATCAGGAGAGAGGCAAAAAACCTTTTGTACCAAAATAGTATCAATCAGCAGTATGCGCTGAACTTTCGGGGTGGTACTGAAAAGCATAATTACTACGCATCGGTAAATTATGATGGAAACAGTGCCCAGCTTGTCGGTGACAGGTACAAAAGAATGAATGCGCTTTTTCAGAACGGGTTTAGATTGGTAGACAACCTTGATCTAAATACCAGCCTGCGGTACACACAGGTTCGATCTGCTTCCAATGGTATATCGTTAAGTGTAGCTGACTTTCCTACTTATGCAAGGTTGAAGGATGATGACGGTAATAGCATGGCTTTTCCCAAAACCTATCGGTTTGCCTACCAGCAACGAGCTGAAACTATCGGTCTTCTGGACTGGATGTACAGACCTCTGGATGAAAGGAAGCTTATTGATAATAGAAAGGAAGGGGCCGAAATACAGGTGCAAGGGACCTTAAAGTATAGATTAAGGAAAATATTGAATTTTAGTCTGATGTATCAATATACTGCGGACGAGGATAAAAATTGGACGCATTATACTAAAGAGAGTTTTTACGTACGTAACCTTGTCAACCGGTTTACACAAGAGGATGGTAAGCGCATCATTCCCTATGGAGATATCCTCAGCGATAATACAAGTTCTAAAAGCGAAGTGCATAACGCACGTCTGCAGGTAGATTACCAGCAAAAATTCGGAAAAGTGGATATATCGGCCTTATCAGGTGCTGAGATAAGACAGGGTATTACCGAAGGAATACCTAGGTATCTTCTTTACAATTATGATCCCAACGTAATGACTGCTACAAATAAATTTGATTACAATACACGATATGCAACAAGGCCAACTTCGACCGCATCGATTCCGACTTCACCGATAGGGATTTCAAAAATTGTGGACAGGTTTATATCTTATTATGCAAATGCTGGGATCAACTGGGATGGTGCTTTTGATTTGACTGGTAGTTTGCGGTGGGATGCATCTAATCTGTTTGGGGTAAAGACAAATCAAAAGGGGATTCCACTTTGGTCGACAGGTATCGGTTGGAATCTGGTAAAAAGTAAGGTGATAAAAGGGGCGTTATTTGACAATCTTAGAATCACGACTTCTTATGGCAGCAGTGGTAATGTCAATCGATCGGTTTCTGTGTACAACATTTTAAGCTATAACACAGATCAGCAGACAAACCTTCCCATGGGTACCTTGGAAAGTGTTGGAAACCCCGGCTTAAAATGGGAGAGTGTACGGACGTGGAATATTGCTTTGGATTTTGCTACATGGAAGAATCGACTGTCGGGAAAGATCGAATATTACCGAAAATCTGCCAGCGATCTTATAGGTGAGGATATCCTAGATCCGACAACAGGAATCGTGACCACCATATTGCCCCGGGTAGACAATATGGTCAATTATGCAAGCCTATCGACAAGTGGGCTGGACATGCAGTTAAATATGATGGTTTTACGAGACAAAGCTCTCAAATGGAATATGACCTTCATGTTTAGTAAAAATACCAACAAGGTAACTTCCTATAACATGTCACAGCAAAATGATGTGAATATCATGTTCACCAAGAGTCCACCCCGTGAAGGAGAATCGCTAAACACGCTATATACGTTGCCCTGGTATGGATTGAATGGTGAAACAGGACGTGTAAACTTGCCTGATGATGCAGAGGGTAAAAACTATCGGGCCTATTATGAAAAATATCCTTTGGAACAGATGCAGGTTGCCGGAGTAACCCGAGCACCTTATTTCGGTTCATGGCTCCATCAGATGCGGTATAAAAATTTTTCGTTGGGTTTTCATTTCCTCTGGAAAGCTGGCCATATCTGGCGAAGGGAGTCGATGTTGCCGGGGTATGAATATCTAAGTTCTGGTTACTATCATCAGGATATCGAGCGCAGGTGGAAAGCAACGGGAGATGAACTTAAAACAAATGTACCTGCTGGAGTGGGTTATACGAGCAGTACTGCGAGTGATTCGTATTATGAAGGGCAGGTCTACAAATATTCGGATGCGCTGATTGTAAAGGGCGACTATATTCGTTTACAGAATGTACAATTGGGATATGAATGGAAAGGAAATTCAAAAATTAAGACAACATTCTCCAATTTGCGAATGCTGTTGAATCTTCGGAATGTGGGCCTTTTATGGAAAGCAAATAAGCATGGCATTGATCCAGAATATCAGGGCGGTGATTTTCCAAATTCCCGTATGACCTCAATTTCATTGCAGGCATCATTTTAAATTATACTCATAAACTTATGAAAAAATCGATATTAATGAAATGTAAGGGATTGTGTATTGGATCGGTATTGTTGACCATGATGCTACCATCTTGTATGAAAAATTTTCTGGAAGAAAGATATGACTATAGTCAGGTTATACCCCAAACGTTGGAAGATTACCAGGCAATAATGGATAATAGTCAAGTTATTAACAACAATATGGCATTTGGACTTGGAATATTGGGTGGGGATGAAATCTATGTTCGTGATGTCATTTTTAACGGAAACCGACCAACATTTGAAAAGAATGCCTATAAATGGCAAAAAGATATTTTTGGGACAGAAGAAGTTGGCGAGTGGAACCATGCGTATAAAAGGGTGCTACATATGAATATTGTGATCGACGGAGTGTCGGCTATGAAGGTCGATGCTTTAGATGAATCCGATAAAAACGCTATTCTTGGTTCTGCATTGTTTGTAAGAGCATTTACTTTTTTTCAATTGAGTCAGCTATTCTGCAAGCAATATGAACAGGGCAAAGCCAAAGAGGATCCCGGAATTCCACATCGTCTGGAAGCTGATGTTAACATCGTACAGAAAAGAGCGTCGCTGGAAGAAACCTTTGGACAGATTATCCTTGATCTGGAGAAATCAGTTTCACTGTTGCCACATAAAACTCTGATACGGGAAAGACCAAATAAAGGTGCTGCTCTAGCTTTATTAGCACGAGTCTATCTACAGCAGTCTAACTTTGAAAAAGCCTTTGAGTATGCGGAACTTGCGTTAAATGAAGGTGGGACATTGATGGATTTCAATGATATCAAGAATCTTGGGCTACCGAATGCGAACGGATCTTATTTTACATTTGATGGTATGCGTGATTCCAATCCTGAAATATTGTTTATGGGCAGTTCGGCAACACTGTCAATGATTACTTCGTTTATGGGAGGGAGCTTGACAGTCGATTCGATATTGTTAAGAAGCTATGCTGAAAACGATCTAAGAAAAAAGGCATATTTTGGAGGTAGGAACGGTACCGATGCATTTATAGGTACATACACGGGTGTTCCTTTATGGTTTACAGGTCTGGCAGTAGATGAGGTTTTCTTGATTAAAGCCGAATCCGCCTGTCGTTTGAATAGATTGGAAGTTGCGGCAGATGCCCTGAATTCTTTATTGAAAAATCGTTACGATAGATCATTTAAAACAGTGCTAGGGAAAGATAAACAAATCTTGCTTAAACGGATTATTGAAGAAAGAAGAAAAGAGTTGTTTTTCAGAGGGCTTCGTTGGTCTGATCTAAAAAGATTGAACCTGGAGACAGAATATGCAACTGTATTGAAAAGAAGAGTGAATGGTGAGACGTATGAATTAATTCCTAATAGCAACTTATATGTACTACCAATTCCTTATTCATCTATTTTGCAGTCTGGTTTAGAGAACAATCCAAGATAATAAGATTAGAAAGAACTTCTCAGAAAAGATATTCTTTTCTGAGAAGTTCTCCTTTATTGATCAAAATTTAATTAGTGGATTCATGCTTTGCAGCACCTCTTTCCTGTATAGCTGTGATATTGGTCTCAATATCGCTTATCGAATTACCTTCCAATTGTGTTGGATTGACATTTTCGTCAAATTCCAATAATTTAGCACAGAAATCCCCATTATTCATCTGATCACACCCCTCACCACCAACATTTGGAGGTGGTGTTGTTAGGAGCGCAACAATATTTTGTCCAGAAGCATCTGTACTATACCACTGCTGTTGCGTAGTGGTTTTCTTAACCACTTCTTTCTTGTCCATCGCCTTTACAACGAAAAATGTACCGATTAATAATAAGAAAGATAATATGATACCGGTACGTAACCGGTTTATTTTTAAAGTGCTCATGAGCAGTTCTTTTAAGTTTAAATATAATATTTGTTATTGGTTGCACATCGGTTTTGCCTCACAGCTATGCGATCGAGGGTTCCGTATGCGGTCATGCATTTCTCCCCGTAATGCGGTTGACCATTGACTGAAATCTTCGGCTGTTCAGGCCGGAATAGTGCGAATTTACGGGGATACAATATTCTGTCAGTGACTCTCTTTAGGGCCAAGGATAGACAGATAGGGGGACTGTATTGTTCTTTGAACAAAAGAACTTGACGGCACCTGAACTGAAGCATAAACCGCCAAGATAGCTTCGTCCAGAGGGACAAGAATACTGACCATATTGATTGGCCAAGTGATTTGATTGTTTTGTTTGCTGTTCTTAGACTTTTCATCTTGATTCATTTTTACCTATCCATAACCTGTTGCGCAGCGGCACATCCTTGGTGCGGCCTGCCCTGTGTTTCTTTTTGCACTTTATCACTGTACCCGCGTCCCTTTTTTAATTTGCTCTAAATACCCCAACCGATCCTCTTCGAACATACCGAAGATATCTAGAGCGCTCCGTCGGGAAAACGGAGTGCATTTAGCATCGGTACGTTCGCCATTTTTTTAATAGCATATCATCATTTTTTTATTCAGACCATTACTGATCCTAGTTTCTATTATTTTACATTGCTTGAAAACAAAAGAACAGCAAGCTTCATCTTTTTCCATATTTTTTGGTATTTATTCATTTTGGTGATAGAAAAACATGGAAAAACTTGAAGAATATTGAAAATATTTGCTTTTTTAACTTATTTTTAATAAAATAGAGGTTAATATCAGTGTTAATTAACTAGCCAGTTAAACAAACAGACCTATTATGGAAGTAATAAAGAATAATGAAAATACGGACGAACTTTGTGATCTCTCGGATGATCACTGGAAATCGAGAACAATATGGGTTTTGATTTTTTCTTTTTTTAATGCTTATATAGGGCATCAAATAGGTGAAGGATGGAATGTTTTAAAATATTCTCTGGCCAGCCCTCATTTCTATATCGATTTTTTTTGGACTTTTATTTTTCTGTCGTTGATGGTTTATTGGACAGTACAGGTAACAGCATATTTTGATAAAAAGCAATCTTGGAAAAATGAATTTCTGTTACGGTTACTCGTCCAGATTTTATTTGCATTCTTACCCTCAATCCTTTTCTTGCAAGTGATGGATCATCTTTATTTACAAATGACGGAGAGAAGTTTATTTCGGATTACACAGAATATAATGCAATTTCCCTTCTTTTTATGGCTATCGTTAATTTATACGTTGTTCTATAGCCTAATATCATTATATACTGAATATATGCTAACGATTAAAAGTTCTTTAAAATTTCAAGTTGAAAAGGATTTAAGTGATAGGGTTGTTTTCCAAGAGAATGAATCTAAAGACCTTACGCATGATATTTATGATGAAAATCCAGTTATTACCATTCGTGAGGGAAAAGATATTCGGCTATTGGATCTGGATATCGTGCTGATATGTAATAATAATGGTATGAATACGATCTATGAGCGCAATCCTAATACCACTCCAATTCTTGATAGTCATACTTTAAAATATCTGATTGAAAGGCTTGATGTTAACGAATATTATCAAATATCGAGATGGGAGCTAGTGGCTCGAAGCATAGTAAAAGGGTATGAATTGCGAGCAGATAAAAACTTTAAACTAGACCTAGATTATCCGCTGGAGCAACAATTAATTATCAATAAGGACAAGATTGATGATTTTGCCAAATGGTTTCTTAGCAAATAGAAAGCAAAGAAGCCTGCGCAGGCGCAGGCTTCTTCAGTTAGAAATATAATATAATTACTTATTCATCTTTTCTGCACCTTCAATGATCGCTTCAACGACAGCTGGATCTTGAAGGGTGGAAGTGTCTCCCAAATTGGATCTTTCACCTTCAGCAATTTTTCTAAGAATGCGACGCATGATTTTTCCAGAACGTGTCTTAGGAAGATCAGATACAAATTGGATGATATCTGGTTTAGCGATAGCACCAATTAATCTTGTAATCGTCTGCATGATATCTTTACGTGTACTTTCTTCATCAATATGATGATTGGCAATAACGTAAGCATAGATACCTTGTCCTTTTACGGGGTGCGGATAACCAACAATAGCTGATTCTACAACATCAGAGTGCATATTGATTGCATTTTCTACTTCAGCAGTTCCGATGCGGTGTCCAGATACGTTTAATACATCATCCACACGACCTGTGATTTTGTAATAACCCTCAGGGTTTCTATAACAGCCATCACCTGTGAAATACATATTTTCATAAGTTGCAAAATAGGTCTGACGGCAACGCTCATGATCTCCCCAAGTGGTGCGTAACATACCTGGCCATGGGAATTTGATACATAAATTTCCGGAAACATCATTTCCTTCAATTTCTTTTCCATTCTCGTCCATAAGTGCAGGCTGAACCCCTGGTAATGGTAACATCGCATATCCTGGTATAGTTGGTGAAATACCAGCCATAGGAGCGATTAAGATACCGCCATTTTCAGTTTGCCACCAGGTATCAACAATTGGAGCTTTTCCTTTACCTACTTTGTTGTTATACCAGTGCCATGCTTCCTCATTAATAGGCTCACCAACTGATCCCAGTTTGCGGATACTGCTCAAGTCTTTTCCATCAATAAATGAGTCTCCAAAAGCCATCAGTGAACGGATAGCTGTTGGTGCTGTATATAAAATATTGACTTTATATTTATCAACGATATCCCATAAACGGCCAGCGTCAGGATAGGTTGGTGTACCTTCAAACATTAATGAAGTAGCTCCCTGCGAAAGAGGTCCATAAACAATGTAGGAGTGACCTGTAATCCAACCAATATCTGCAGTACAGAAGTATACTTCACCTTGCTGATATTGAAATACGTTTGCAAAAGTATAACCAGTATAGACCATATAGCCACCAGTGGTATGGACAACACCCTTTGGTTTGCCTGTAGAACCAGAAGTATACAAGATAAATAATGTGTCTTCTGAATCCATTTCTTCTGCGGGACAAGCAGGATTTCCTTGTGTTTCTACTTTCTTAATTTCATCTTCCCACCATACATCACGACCTTTAATCATGGAGACTGGTGTACGTGTTCTTGTTAATACAATAACTTTTTCAACAGAATCACATTGCATTAATGCATCATCAACAATGCTCTTTAATTCTAATACTTTTGGACCACGGTAGCTACCATCAGAAGTCACTACTACTTTACAGGCCGCATCATTGATACGGTCAGCGATAGATTGTGCGGAAAAACCTCCGAAGACTACGTTGTGAATAGCACCGATACGTGCACAGGCTAAAGTCGCAATAACCAATTCGGGAACCATTGGTAAATAAATACATACACGATCTCCTTTGCGGATATTGTTATTTTTTAGAACGTTGGCAAATTGCTCAACTTTCTGTAAAAGTTGTTTGTAAGATAAAATACGATGCGATTCATTTGGATCATTTGGTTCCCAAATAATCGCAGGTTTATCCCCTAAATTATAGATATGGCGGTCAAGGCAATTTTCTGTAATATTTAATTTTCCACCTTCGAACCATTTTACATTAGGCTCTGTAAAATTCCAATTCAGAACATTTGTCCATTTTCTTTTCCAAAAAAAGTTTTCCGCTATCTCTCCCCAGAAAGTTTCCGGACTTTCTACACTTTTTTTATAAACGTCTTGATATTCTTCAAATGATTTGATTTGTAGACTCATATTTTGGTTTTATTAAATTCAATCCCTTAAAACTTATTTGGTTGATTAAACAAGTTCATTTGGAATCAGCTAATTTAGTTTTTTTTGAGACAATTGCCAATTTATAAAATTTATAATTTGAAATTTAACTTTTTTATAACACTATTGTTATATTGCTCATGATATAATAGATTGATCTATATGGATGTATTAAAAAAAATGTACTATTTTTTAATTTTTAGCAATATATTAATTGCATTGGCGGCAGCTTCGCAGTGTGTGTTGACGTACATTATACTTGATCAGGAGATTAATGGTTATATCGCATTAATTGAGGGAGCGGCTACACTTGCGCTTTACAATTTTAGCTTGATTTTATCTAAACCACAATATCCGGAACAATCAATTTATGCCCGTACCAGGTGGGTTTTTAAATATGAAAGTATTTTATGGATCAACACATTTATAGCAACAGGTATTTGCCTATGGTGTCTTTTTCATATCCACGTTTACTCTATCTTTTTCTTAGGTGTTATTGGATTGGTCAGCGTATTGTATAGTCTTCCTATTATTCCTTTAAAAGATCGATGGGGGGGATTAAGACAGATTCCGGCAATGAAAATTTTTCATATTGCATTGGTATGGGTATTAAGCAGTGTTTTTCTTCCCTATATAGAGCTTTACAGTAATGCTATTCCGGTAAACTTGCATTTATTGTATTACCTCGCTGGTTTAAAGTTCGTTTTCTTGATTATCTGTACGTTGCCATTTGACATTCGTGATATCAAGCAGGATTCTTATTATCATCTCCGAACATTGCCCAATATGCTTGGAGAGGGGAGAGCAAAGAGCCTATGCTACATATTACTGTGCATACATAGTCTCTTGATTTTATGTGCTCCTTATTTACTGATCATAAAAATTGGTCTTCTTTTTACGAACACGATTATTTACCTCATTTTAAGATTTATTGTTTTCAGAACAAATGAACACTATCATTATGCTTATTTACTTGATGTAAGTCTCGTGCTCCAATTTTTAATCGTTGTGTTTATTAAAAATTTTGTGTGATTTTATTTTAAGATGATTACTTGTTCAAAAAAGAGATGATCTTATCCGCAACTACATCAGATAATTTATAATAACTTTCAAATGTCCATCCTGCAACATGAGGACTTAAAATAACATTGTCTCTACTTGTTAGATCTGAAAACCAAGATTGCTCTTTAAGGGCAGGAAAATTCTCTACGGGAAGGACATCAAAAGCAGCTCCTATGATTTTTCCTTCATCCATTGCCTTTAATACAGCAGGAATTTGAACAATACCACCACGAGCTCCTAAAAGGAAAAATATGGGTTTGCGAAAATGATATAAATATTCTTCGTTGATCAGTCCTTTTGTCTCTTTGGTTAGCGGAATGTGAAAACTAAGTACATCTGCATGTTTGACAACTTCTTCCATGGAGACTTCCTTTGCGAATTGATCTGAAAAGCTAGTTTTGTACTTGTCATATGCAATAACTTTTACACCGAAGCCAGAGAGTTTCTTTGCCATAGCCTGTCCATTGTGACCATAACCAATAATGGCAACAGTTCGACCTTGTAACTCAAAGCCACGGTTGGCCTCACGACGCCATAAACCGGTCTTAATTTCCTGATTGGCTCTGTTAAGGTGATTCATAAGAGAAAGCAACATACCGATCATATGTTCACCAACGGCATCACAGTTTCCTTCATTTGCACTTATGAGTTCAATTCCTTTTGATTGTGCATAAGCCTCATCAATATTATCCATACCGGCTCCGCAACGTGCTATAAATTGGAGATTATTTGCTAAATCTATAAAGTGCTGATCGACTTGAAATTTAGATCTGATGATTAATCCCGTATAATCAGAAATGTATTTTTCAGTATCTGCGCGATCGAACTCAGGTTTGTAATCGTAGGCAATTCCAGCTTGATCCAATTTTTGAGTAAGCACTGCATGCGCGTCATCAACGATTAATACTTTTGTTTTCATATTGATTATTTATTTTTAACATTAAAATAAATTATAGTTTAGTAGCAATGAAGTGATCATAAACCGGAGATCCATACTGGTTTATGCGATTCAATATAATTACAATTTCATGAAATCAATACTTAGCAGTTTTTTCAGCTTGTACTGCTTAACTTCTTCAGGTAATATGCGCATCAATGTATCTCGGATGATAATACTAATCGGATTCTCCCATTGTGCGACCTTTCCGATAGACCATGATGTTTCGGTAATATAACGTGTTCTTTTTAACCTCCTTTTTTCAAATATTTGAAAAGCAAGAGCAACATCTGTCGTTTTCTTTAATTCGTCTATCAATACGGCTACATCTTCAATTGCCTGACATGCACCCTGACCCATATTGGGGGTTGTTGCATGTCCTGCATCGCCAATAAACAAGATATTACCAAAAGCTAGATTTTTTAAAGGCTTAATATCAATGATATCATTCCAGATCAATTGCTGGTCTTTTGTTTCAGCAAGAACGCTTGTAATCGGATCATGATAAGACGCAAAGTTTTGTTGCAGATCCTTGATTGTGTAACGACTGTATATTTTGTTATGAGCGGGAGAATTTATACAAGCATACCAATAGATCTTGTTCCCAACAAGAGGAGTCATGCCAAAGCGTCCTTTATTTCCCCATGTTTCCGAACCGGTGCTGAGGTTTATATGAGCATTATCAATGGTTGCGCGCCAACAGGTATAACCTGCATAGCGTGGTGCTGACCCTGGAATCAATTGTTGTCTTAATCGAGAATTAACACCATCGGCAATAATCAGATAGTCAGTTTGATGTATAGTTCCATCTTCAAAAATGATGTCAATTCCTCCATCTTGGTATTCTATTTTAAGAGCTCTTTTTCCAAGGTGTAAGTTTTCATGTTCAATTTGTGCGAGTAGAAATTGATGTAAATCTGCACGGTGTATAGCAAAATTATCCTGTTCATACTTGTCACTAATAGTTTTGGTTTCGGGAGCTGCAAGAATCCTTCCTTGCTTATCCAGAATATTATAGTTTTCTAAATAATGTCCTAGGGGGATGACACCTGCTTTAAGTTCCAAGTATTCTAATGCCTGAATGGCATTGGCAGCTAAACCAAAACCAGCTCCAATTCCTTTTAATGCCTTAGCACTTTCAAAGATAGTGGCCTGTATACCAATTTTGTTGAGGCCGATTGCTGCAGTCAAACCAGCAACACCACCTCCGATAATGCTAAAGCGTTTCATGTAGCTAGATCTTAGGCATTCGCAATTTCGTTTGTTAGAACGATGAAGTCATTAACCGTTAATCGCTCAGCGCGTAATTCATATAATGGATTGTCCGACATTTTATCTTTTGTAACTACCGCCGACAGCGAGTTTCTTAAGGTCTTGCGTCTTTGGTTAAAAGCAGATTTTACAACTCTCCAGAATAATTTCTCATCACATGCCAGCTCAGTGCGATCATTTCTGGTCATCCGAATGACACCTGAAAGTACCTTTGGTGGGGGATTAAATGCACCAGCCTTTACGGTAAATAAATATTCTACATGATAGTAAGCCTGTAAGAACACACTTAAAATACCATATTCTTTACTACCTGCCTTTGCTGTACAGCGTTCTGCAACTTCCTTTTGAAACATACCGGTCATCTGTACAACCCGGTTGCGTTCATCCAATATTTTAAATAAAATCTGAGAAGAAATATTATAAGGGAAATTGCCGATAACGGCCATCTTTTCGCCAAAATGTTGTGAAAAATCCAAGTTTAAAAAGTCGCCATGAATCAGACGGTGTTCCAGCTGTGGATATTTATCTGCTAAAAATTCAATAGATTCATCATCCACATCGATCATCCATGTTTCGTAAGCATCATTTTGTAGAAGAAAATCGGAAAGAACACCCATTCCAGGACCGACTTCAAGCACCTGCGTGAATCCTAATTTTGGATCCAAAGCATCAACTATTTTTTTTGCCGCATTTTTATCATTCAAAAAATGTTGTCCTAAATGTTTCTTGGCTCTTACTGTACTCATATATGCTCGAATTTGGTACAAATATAGTTAACTTGTGGAGGATAATAAACAGGTAAGGTAAATGAGTGGCAATTTATCATCTGTTTCTCTTGAAGGTGGTTTATATGAATTGGAAATTAAAGTGATGCTTGACTATTTCATATAATTTTAATTACTTTTGAGTCAATAATTTCATTTTTTACTATGGCTGACAAATTAAAAATAGGTATTACAGTAGGCGATATCAATGGTATCGGATTGGAAGTAATTATAAAATCATTATTGGACAATCGTGTTTTAGAATTTTTCACTCCGATTGTTTACGGTAATACAAAAGTTGCGTCATTTCATAGAAAAGCATTAGGTGTCAGTGATTTTAGTTTTAATGTCATCAATGATCCTGAACAGGCAAATCCTAAACGCGCTAACATGATTAATTGCTGGCAGGAGGATGTCAAGATAACTTTAGGCGAAGAAAATGAGATCGGTGGTAAATATGCTTTTATTTCATTAGAAAAAGCGGTTGAAGATCTAAATGCAGGAAAGATAGATGCTTTAGTCACTGCCCCTATAAATAAACATAATATCCAGCAGGAAGGATTTCATTTTCCAGGACATACGGAGTATTTGCAGGAAAAAACAAATGCGGATGATGTGTTGATGTTTATGATCTGTGATGAGTTGCGGGTGGGTGTTGTTACAGGCCATATACCTGTAAAAGATGTTTCCGATCATATTACAGAAGCAGCAATTTTAAATAAATTGGAGCTAATGAATGAGAGTCTTAAAAAAGACTTCTGGATTCAGAAACCTAAAATTGCTGTACTCGGATTAAATCCACATGCAGGGGATAATGGTGTTATTGGTGTTGAAGATGATGTGATTATCCGACCAACGATAGAAAAAGCAAAAGAAAAAGGAATATTGTGTTTTGGGCCATATCCTGCAGATGGTTTTTTTGCTAATCATGCTTACGAAAAATTTGATGCGGTATTAGCCATGTACCATGATCAAGGATTGATTCCTTTTAAACATATTGCAAATCGTAATGGTGTGAATTTTACTGCTGGTTTGCCGATTGTTCGTACTTCTCCAGATCATGGAACGGGTTATGATATTGCTGGGCAAAATATTGCCGCTCATGAGTCTTTCATGGAAGCTATATTTCAGGCAGTTCACATTGTAAAACGTCGTCGTGAACAAGCAGAGCTATCTCAAAACCCACTAGCTTTCCGCAAGCTTTCTCGCGATCGCGATTAAATATAAAGAAGTAATATTATTAGTCTTGTGCGCTTATATCGCAAGACTAATATCTATTTTATAATAAATTCCTTACTTTTGCATCCTAGTGTTTTTTTAAGGACCTAGATTCATGCTATGAGTGATAATTTACAACATCCTATTTTCCCAATCATTAAAGAGTTAGCCGAAACAACAAATACGGAGTGCTACGTCATTGGCGGTTATGTACGCGATCATATTATGGGCCGGCCTTTTAAAAATGATGTGGATATTGTTGTTGTTGGAAGTGGAATTGAGTTTGCTACAGCTTTAGGAAATAAATTGAAAACTAAAGTTGCTGTTTACAAAAGTTTTGGAACAGCAATGTTAGTTTTTGAAGGATTAAATGTGGAATTTGTAGGAGCTCGTAAAGAATCTTACCGTGCTAATTCCCGAAAACCAATTGTTGAAGACGGAACTTTAGTTGATGATCAAAATCGACGTGATTTTACCATCAATGCTATGGCATATTCACTGAATAAGGATAATTATGGTGAGTTGCTTGATCCATTTGATGGGGTAGGGGATATTGAGTTACGTACTATACGTACACCATTAGATCCAATCGTGACATTTTCCGACGATCCTTTGCGTATGATGCGTGCTATTCGTTTTGCTACACAATTGAACTTTAAGATTGATACAAAGGCGATTCAAGCGATTACAGATACCAAAGATCGTATTCGTATTATATCAAAAGAGCGCATCACTGACGAAATTAATAAGATTATCTTGTCAGAAAAACCCTCTATTGGATTTAAGTACTTATTTGATACAGGGTTATTGGCTTTGGTTTTTCCTGCAATGCAAAACTTACACGGTGTAGAAATCATAGATGGAAAAGGACATAAAGATAATTTTTACCATACGCTGGAAGTTTTGGATAATGTCTGTGAAACAACAGATGATCTGTGGTTAAGATGGGCTGCTATTATGCACGATATTGCAAAACCTCCCACAAAAAGATTTGATAAAAAACTAGGATGGACCTTTCATGGTCATGAAGATAAAGGGGCACGAATGGTTCCTAAATTATTTGCTGAGTTAAAACTTCCATTGAATGAAAAGATGAAGTTTGTTCAGAAACTAGTTTTATTACATCTAAGACCAATTGTACTGGCTCAAGATATTGTTACTGATTCTGCTGTACGTCGTTTGTTATTTGAGGCCGGTGATGATATTGATGCTTTGATGCAATTATGCCATGCCGATGTAACAACAAAAAATGAATATAAAAAGAAGAAGTATCGTCAAAATTTCGAATTGGTCAAGCAAAAATTAAAAGATGTTGAAGAACGCGATCAGATTCGAAATTGGCAGCCTCCAATTTCTGGAGAAGATATTATGGAAGTTTTTGGAATTGGGCCAGGTCGTGAAGTTGGGAAAATAAAAAATGCAATCCGAGAAGCGATCTTAGAAGGTGAGATTCCTAATGCTAAGATGGATGCATATCATTTTATGGTCAACAAAGCCCAAGATTTAGGCTTGACTATTAGAAAGGCATGGGATTTGAATACAACAGTTAAATAAAAAAAGTAACTTTAATCGCTTCAATTCTTATTGAAGCTCATCTTGTTAACAAACAAAACGAATATTAGAAATGGCTATTTATAGATTCAGAATCACTTTTGAAGATTATGAGGATGTGTATAGAGAAATCGATATGCTTTCGAAACAAACTTTCTTAGAATTACATGAGGCTATTCATAAGACAACTGCTTATGAAGCTGACCGTTCATCTTCCTTTTATGTTAGTAACGATCAATGGAAAAAAGGAACTGAAATTGCTCTTTTACCAATTGCTCGTAAAATTTCAGATGGTGTTTTACTAATGGAAAATATTCGTTTAAGTAAGTTTATTGACGATCCTCACCAAAAGTTTTATTACATCTATAATTTTGATAGACCTTATGAATTTCATGTGGAATTGATCAAAATTTTAAAAGAAGAGGAAGGCAAAACTTATCCTACTGTTTTTAAAACGGTGGGTCAAGCTCCAAAATCTTTAGCAGCAGCGAATTTTCCTGTTGCAGATCCTTTGGATGACGATGACGAAGATGAAGTTTTGGTAGATGAAACGCAATATGGCGTTGATGATGACGAAGAATTTGATTTGTTTGACGGGGATGATGAAGAAGAAGGTGGAGAAAAGTCTGAAGAGGAAAGTAGTGGTTCGTTTGACGAATATTAATGTTAGGCTCCGCAGATCAACATAATAAAATTTTAATTGCTATAGTAGGGCCTACTGCAGTAGGGAAAACTGCTATGGCAATTGAGCTTGCTCAATATTTTGATACGGAGATTATTTCAGCCGATTCAAGACAGTTTTACCGTGAAATGAGTATTGGTACGGCCAAACCTACTGCATCTGAATTAGGTCAGGCGCCTCATCATTTTATTGATTCACATTCTATAGAAGAGGATTATTCTGCAGGTGATTTTGAAAAAGAGGCATTAGAAACAATAAGCTCGCTGTTCAAAAAAAAGGATATAGTCATTATGGTAGGCGGATCTGGTTTATTTGTGAGAGCAGTATGTGAAGGTTTGGATAATTTACCAAAGGCCCTTCCGGAAACAAGAGAACGGTTAAATAACAGGTTTGATAACGAGGGAATTGTGCCACTTCAAGCTTATTTAAAACAAGTCGATCCTGTTTATTATGATCAGGTAGATATTTCAAATGTTCAACGGGTAATTCGAGCCTTGGAAGTATTTGAAACTACTGGATTACCATTTTCTAACTTTCTTCAAAAGACAAAAGCAGTGAGACCCTTTAAGATCATGACAGTTGGACTTACAATGGACCGAACAACTTTATACGAACGTATTAATATGCGTGTCGATTTGATGGTGAAAGATGGTTTATTGGATGAAGTAAAGTCATTAATATCTTTTAAACATAAGCCTGCTTTAATGACTGTCGGTTATTCTGAGCTTTTCGATTTCTTAGATGAGAAAATATCTTGGGAAGAAGCAATAGATAAAATTAAGCAAAACTCGCGACGGTATGCTAAAAGGCAACTCACTTGGTTTAAGAAAGATATAAGTACAGTTTGGTTTGATCCTAAGGACAAAAACCAGATTATAGATTATATTCAATCATAATTTTAAACGATATCAACAGAGTTATCCACATTATGTTAATAACTCTGTTGATAACATAAAAAGGGCTTGATTACAATGGTAATCAAGCCCTTTTTTCTACGAAATGAAATATAATTATTCCACGATCAAATTCCATCCAAATTCGTCAGCAATTCTGCCATATCGAAGATCATCTAAATAGGTTAATACTTTTTTAGAGAAATCGCGACCTTCTACAGGAGGTAATTGAAACAATTCACCTTCATAACCAATAGTGGCAATTGGTGTTAATGTTGCAGCTGTACCAGCAGCAAATGCATCTTTGACAATTCCTGCTTTGATTCCATCAATAAGTTCTTTGACAGATACCCTGCGTTGCTCTGTTTTATATCCCCAGCTTGCCGCCAGTTCCATAATTGTACGTCTTGTTACACCATGTAAGATCGTGTCGCCGTGAGGAGTAATAATACTGTCACCGATACGGAATATTAGGTTGGCTGTTCCAGCTTCTTCAATATATTTATGTTCCGAAGCATCAGTCCACATCAATTGATCAAAACCTTCATCATTTGCCAAACGAGTAGGGTACAATGACAATGCATAGTTACCTGCATTTTTTGAGAAACCTACTCCGCCTTCTGCTGCACGGGTATAATGTGTTTCTACCTTTAATTTTAAAGGATTGCTATAGTAAGCACCTACAGGGCTAGTGATAATTATAAATTTGTAGGAATTAGAAGGGTGTACTCCTAAAGCCGCTTCAGTACCGAACATAAATGGACGGATATATAAAGATGTGCCTGGAGCATTTGGAATCCATTTATTATCGGTGGCTAATAGTTTTTTTAATCCACCTAAAAAGATTTCTTCAGGAACTTCTGGCATCTCCAGACGGGCTGCAGAAGTATTGAATCTTTCCCAGTTCTTGTCAGGACGGAAAATACTAATAGTTCCATCTTGAAATTTGTATGCTTTAATACCTTCAAAGATTGCTTGGCCATAATGTAAAGCCGACATAGAAGGGCTTACATTAATATCACCATAAGGCACAATACTGACATCAGTCCATGCTCCATCTTCATAGGTAGCGACCAACATATGGTCGGATAATATTTTTCCAAATTTTAGATTGTTAAAATCTACTTGCGAGAGTCTCGATTGTTGTGTGGGCTCTACGCGAATTGAATAATTTTCTGTCGCGCTCATTGTATTTTAATTACAAATGCTAAAGTATGAAAAAAACCACGAATTTGAATGATAAACCTCTTGTTTATCAAATATTATTCTGAGTGAGAAAATTTTATTATTACACAGTAAATTTGTCTATTTTTTAGGATTTTACGTTTTATTTTATGGACAGATTATCATTTGAATTACTAGAGATTATCATTTTTTAGGCTTTTTTAGCTGTTTTGTTACCTTTTCCTTTATTCTGTGTTAATTTTAGATGAATTAACACAGTAATTGTAAAGTGGCATGTTATTTGGATTAACGGAAACACTAATCTATCATCAAAAATGGTAGGTTTTAAAAAGGGCTAACACTTCTAAACAGATATTCACTAATAAAAAACAAACTAAACGATTAAAAACCATGCACCGATTAAACAGTAAAAACAATGCATTGGAAAATGATGAATTAGAGTTTGATCAAAAAACAGCTGTGGAGAAAAAAGGATTTTCACTAAATTTTATTTTAGGCTTTTTTGTTTTTCTTTATAAAACGGCTATCAAACCCTAGGGTATTTTATTATTTTTCAAATTTAGTAGGTACTAAAAATTGAAATGAGATTGCTCATAAACTGATCAATCTCATTTTTTATTAAAATCTTTCCCTATAAACTTTTAAGGTACATTACTTCTTTATTATGTCCAATATAGGCTCAAGGTAATCACGATTATTCGATAGTCGTGGTACTTTATTTTGTCCACCAAGCTTACCCTTTGATTTCATCCATTGAAAGAATGTGTATGCAGGGGCATTGTGAATAACCGGAAATTGTAATGCCATATTTTTATAACGTTTAGCATCATAATCCGAATTGATCTCTCTCAATGTTTGATCCAATATCTTACAAAACGTTTCAAAATTATCAGGTTGTTGTTCAAATTCAATAATCCATTCATGAGCTCCAGCTTCACCTTCTTTAAAGTAAATCGGTCCAGCAGTATAATCTTTCACAATTGCATGTGTACTTTCACTAGCCTTCTTTATAGCATCCTCTGCATTATCGACGATAAGTTCTTCACCAAAGGTATTGATGAATTGTTTTGTCCGTCCTGTTATTTGAATACGGTATGGGGATAGCGTGACAAATTTGATGGTATCACCGATCATGTACCGCCATAAACCAGCATTGGTCGAAATGATTAAAGCATAATTTTTATTTAATTCTACTTGGTGCAATCCTAATGTTTGCGGATTCTCATCATATAAATTTTCGATCGGTAAGAATTCGTAATAAATGCCGTAGTCAAGCATTAATAATAATTCTTCTGAGTCGGGTAGATCTTGAAGAGCAAAGTATCCTTCAGATGCATTATAATTTTCTAAATAATACATATTATCAGAAGGAATCAGTTTTTTAAACTGTTCGCGATAAGGTTTGAAACTTACGCCACCATGTGTATAAAATTCTAGATTAGGCCAGACTTCCAGCAAATTATTCTTACCAGTGATTTCCAATATCTTTTTTGCAAGAACAATATTCCATGTTGGAACACCAGCTAGATTGGTAACATTCTCATGGATGGTGATATTGGCCACCTTTTCTATTTTTTCCTCAAAATCAGGAAGTAAAGTTACTTCTAAATTTGGCGTACGCTTAAATTCAGCCCAAAAAGGGAGATTTCGCAACAGAATAGAAGATAAATCACCATAATAAGAGTCTGAACTAAAACTGTTAATCTGAGAACTCCCTCCTAATACGACCGATTTTCCACAGAAAATCTGGCTTTCGGGTTTATTGTTGAAGTAAATTGTCAACATATCTTTCCCACCCTGAAAGTGACATTCTGTTAAAGACTCTTCACTGACTGGGATAAATTTGCTACGGTCTGAGGTAGTTCCCGAAGATTTGGCGAACCACTTGATGTCAGATGGCCATAGTATATTTTGCTCGCCTTTGATCATCCGATCGATATAAGGCTTCAATGAATTGTAATCTTGAATTGGAACTCTGTTTTTAAATTCCTCAGGCGTTAAAATACTGTTGTAATCGTATTTTTTTCCCCATTCTGTTGCTTCGGCTGATGATATTAAACTTTGAAACCATTCTTCTTGTACATCATGTGGATATTTCATGAATAATTCAATCTGATGAATCCGTTTTTTCATGAACCAAGTAAGTAGGGAGTCTAATATTGCCATATAAAGGTAGAATTAACGTTAAATAATTATCTTTTTGCGACGGAGTTCAAAATGTTGGCCTAAATAGAATGTACGAGCCATTTCATTACTGGCAATTTCTTCTGGAGTTCCAGCAAGCATAATTTTACCTTCTGTCAATAAGTAAGCCCTATCTGTAATGGATAACGTTTCTTGTACGTTATGATCGGTAATTAAAATTCCGATATTACGTGTTTTTAGCTTTGCGACAATTGTTTGGATTTCCTCTACCGCGATTGGATCGACACCCGCAAAAGGTTCATCTAACAAGATAAAAGATGGGTTTGCCGCTAATGCCCGTGCGATCTCTGTACGACGTCTTTCTCCTCCGGAAAGAAGATCACCTCTATTTTTACGAACACGGTGCAAGCTAAATTCGGTTAAAAGTTCTTCCAGTTTTTCTAAGCGTTCCTTTTTATTTGGATAATGGATCTCCAGTACAGATAATATGTTGTGCTCAACCGATAGTTTTCTAAAGATGGAAGCTTCTTGGGCAAGATAACCGATTCCTTTTTGAGCGCGCTGGTACATGGCATCCTGTGTGATTTCTTGATCGTCCAAATAAACATGACCCTCATTAGGTTTTATTAATCCAACAATCATATAAAAAGAAGTCGTCTTTCCCGCTCCGTTAGGTCCTAGAAGACCAACAATTTCTCCTTGCTCTACCTGGAAAGAAACATCGTTTACAACAGTGCGTTGCTTATATTTTTTGATTAGATGTTCTGCTCTTAGTATCATTTGATTCGTGTTTTAACTCAAAAAAACAATCTGATAATTACAAATATATTTAATATCGGATTCCTTTTATATTTAATTGCAAATTCTTTTTGCCTCGCCATACATTTTCTTCTATGCTATAACAGATGTCAAATGGCTTACCACTATTAATAGCCTGTATATGTTCAGATAATCCAAAACCAATGCAATCAAAAGAAGGAGAGTTTTCTTGTTTGATGGTCATTTTTAAGTGATTCGATCCTACTAAATAGGCCGGTCCAATTAAACTAACTTTTTGACTAAGGAAAATAGGGCTTTCGTTTTGAGGCCCGAATGGTTCAAATTGACTTAGAATGCGGTGAAATTTGGCATCAATATCTTGCAGGTTCAGTTTAGTATCAATTAAGATCTCTTGTATTAACATCTGAGGAGTAATGAGTTTAGAAACAACCTCTTCGAAACGATCCTGAAATAATTTGATATTTCCGATCTGCATCGTCAAGCCTGCTGCATATTTATGCCCTCCAAATTGATCTAATAGATCGCTACATTCACTTAAGGCTTCATATAAATCAAACCCAATTACAGATCTACAGGAACCTGCGATATGACCATTGGTTTCGGTCAGAATAATCGTTGGTCTATAATATTTTTCAGTCAACCTTGATGCCACAATGCCGATAACACCTTTATGCCAATCTGATTTATAGAGCACAGTTGATTTTCGTGTTTTTAGCGAGTCATTTTGATCTATAATCGCTAGAGCTTCTTCGGTTATTCTAAGGTCAAAATCTTTACGAACATTATTTTGATCATCAATATTGATACTAAAATCTTTTGCTTCTTGCAGTGATTTTGATATTAATAATTTTACCGCATCTTTAGCATGATCAATACGACCAGAAGCATTGATCCGCGGACCTATTTGAAAAACAATATCATTTACTGTGAATGTCTTTGTTTTATTGGTGGATAAATCAACAAGTGCTTGAAGACCGCAGCAAGGATTGGTATTTAATTTAATGAGTCCGAAATGCGTCAGAATTCTATTTTCTCCAGTTATAGGTACAATATCCGATGCAATACTTACCGCAACAAGATCTAAAAATTGATAGCAAATATCCAAAGACATATCATTTTTCATGATAAAGGCTTGGATAAGTTTAAATCCTATACCGCAGCCCGATAATTCTTTGTATGGATAAGCACAGTCTTTTCTTTTTGGATCAAGTACAGCAAATGCTTTTGGAAGTTCATCTCCAGGTAAATGGTGATCACCAATAATGAAGTCGATATTCTTAGAATTGGCATAGTCAACTTTATCGTTTGCTTTTATACCACAGTCAAGTGCAATGATCAATGAGAAACCGTTTTCTGCAGCATAATCTATACCTTGTGTAGAGATACCATATCCTTCAGCATAACGATCAGGAATGTAGAATTCAATGCGCGAGTGAAACTCTCGAAAAAAACTATACACAACAGCTACAGCAGTAGTGCCATCTACATCATAATCTCCATAAATTAAGATCTTTTCATTCTGGCCGATTGCGGTCGTAATTCGCGCAATTGCTTTTTCCATATCTTGCATTAAGAATGGATTGTGCAGTTGGTCTAGAGAAGGTCTAAAAAACTGTTTTGAAGTATCAAAAGTCTCAATATTTCTACTGACTAACAATTCTGCTAATACTGGATTAATACCAAGTTCATTGCCTAATTGATTAACTTTTTTGACCTCACTTTTAGATTTTAGTACCCACCTTTTTTGCATATCTTTGCATCGTAATTATGTGTAAATATACGTTTTGTCTATTGACTAACCTAATTATACACTAGGGTAATCATAGCGTTGTGTCTAACACGCAAGTTTCCAATAAATTAAAGATGTTACAAGCATATTCCTTATTCGAAGGCTCATTTTCGGTCGATGTTTCTAAAAAATTTATTCCCTTTGACCCTGCTGTTGATAGTAAAAATGATCGTCCAGTTTCTATGTTTATTCAAGTGCATCCGTTTCTAATCGAGACCACAAATGGATTGGTTTTATGTGATACTGGACTTGGATTAACAAACAGTGAAGGGAAACTACTTCTCTATGAAAATATTGAAAAATTAGGTTATTCTCCCAAAGATGTGAAGTATGTATTGATGTCACACTTGCATAAAGATCATGCTGGTGGTATGGTGAGTTTCACTGATCAGGTCGGAAGGATTGCATTTCCCGAAGCAGAATATATAGTGCAGCGAGGTGAATGGGAAGATGCTTATTCCGGAATCAATAGCTCTTACCGTACTGAAATTTTTGATGTTGTGCAAAGGAGCGGTAATCTGAATCTTGTTGAAGGAGATGGTAAAGTTAATGAAGAAGTTGAATATTGTTTAAGTGGCGGGCATACCCAACATCATCAGACCTTCCACATTAATAATGGAAAAGATCATTATTTTTTTGGAGGAGACGTCCTGCCGGAACCAGAGATGATCTTTAAAAATCATAGCGCAAAATATGATTATGATGGACATTTGTCAAAAAAGTTACGTCAGGAGTACTGGGAAAACGGAGCTCCAAACGATTGGATTTATCTTTTTTATCATGCCACAAGTATAGCAATAGGAAAGCCTACCATGCAGTTTGATGGAAGTTTTACAGTGATTGAAGCAAAATAAAAATCAAGAAAAGATAAAAAATACCGCATCTTTTCTTAACTTAAGGAAGACCTGTGTACAAGGACTTCATTGTATCTGTATTTGAATTAATCCGATGGTCACGTCATATAAATTCTATTATGACTGGATTTTTGGTTAAGTTTGTATAAAGCTGTATAGTATGCCTTTTTACTTCAGCTATTGAAAAATTAAGTTTTATAATAAAGCAAAAAAATATGTCTATTGTAAGAGAGTCGGATCTTATTGGTATTGGAAAAAAGTATCAAATTGAAACTGAAGCTGGAGACAATATGGTCGTGGTTATTCATGACGATGGTCGAAGAGAATTATATCGTTATGATGAGGAAGAGAGTGAGTCTCGCTGTGTCATGACCTTAAGCGATGAGGAATCAAGACAGGTTGCCGGTATTATCGGAGGATTGTCCTATAAGCCTAAAGCTTTAGAAACAATTGAAGTCGCTTTAGATGATTTAAGAATTGAATGGTATAAAGTTGAAGGCAAATTTGAAGGAGCCAATAAAACGATTGGCGAATTGGAGGTTCGTCAACGTACAGGAGCATCTATTATAGCTGGAATACTAGGTGATAATACGGTTATTAATCCAGGACCTGATTATATGATTAGTCCAGGGACTACCTTAGTTATTGCCGGAAAAAAGAATAATATTAAATTATTGAAAGAGATATTATTGTAAACATTGTAAACTAAATAAATATATATGCCATCACACACACTTATTTTAGAAATTGGAATCGCAGTAGGCCTTGTCGCATTTGTTGGTTTAATCGCCAATAAGTTAAAGTTTTCAGTTATTCCATTTTTTATATTGATAGGTATGGTGTTGGGCCAGCATGCTCCCCAAATTGGTCATATAGACCTGACATTTACGGAAAGTAAACCGTTTATTGATTTTATGGGGCGCTTAGGCGTACTTTTTCTTTTGTTTTATCTCGGACTGGAATTCTCGGTTGGCCGATTAATTAAGTCCGGAAAATCAATCGTGACAGGTGGAACAGTGTATGTTTTACTCAATTTTGTGTCTGGGTTACTCATTGGATGGATGATGGATCTGCCATTTAAAGAGATGATGGTACTTTGTGGTATTATGACAAGTTCTTCCACAGCCATTGTTGCAAAGGTATTGACAGATTTGAAACGAACTGCAAATCCTGAAACAGAAGTGATTATGGGAATGATTATGTTTGATGATTTATTTATTGCCATGCATATTTCTTTCCTTTCGGGATTGATTCTAACGGGAAGTAGTTCCTTTTGGACTGTTGCCGGAACTTCATTGCTAGCATTGGGATTTATTTTAACATTTCTAATTCTGGGAAGAAAGCTAGTTCCTGCAATTGATAAGCTATTGCAGGTTAAATCTTCTGAGCTATTTGTCCTTGTTATCTTTGCACTACTATTTATAACAGCTGGATTTTCTGAAACTATTCACGTTGCGGAAGCCATTGGAGCATTAATGGCAGGATTAGTTTTGGCAGATTCGCAATATATTAAGAAGATTGAAGCGATGGTATTGCCTTATAAAGATTTTTTTGGAGCAATGTTCTTTTTTAGCTTTGGTTTATCAATAGATATACTATCCTTGGGTGGTGCGGTATTATGGGCCTCAATTGCTGCTCTGGTTACTATCCTCGGTAATTTGGCTTCAGGATACTTTGCGGCAAGGTTCTCAGGAATGAAGAATAAAACAGCTTTTGATATCGGATTTACATTATCTGCTCGAGGTGAGTTTTCCATTATCATGGCCAATATCGGTAAGGCAGGAGGGTTATTGCCTGTTATCCAGTCGTTTGTCGTTGTGTATGTGCTGATTCTGTCAATTGTATCACCACTGTTAACAAAAGAATCCCGTAATCTATGGACAAAATTATTCGGTAAGGATGAAATTAAACCAAAAACAGTTAAAAGACTAAGTGATCTGGAGTCTGGTCAAACATTATAAAAAAAGGGAATCTATTATAGATTCCCTTTTTTACCACTACAAGAAGCCTAATTCTAATTTTGCTTCTTCGCTCATCATATCCCTTGTCCACGGTGGATCGAATGTTAGCTCAACAAGAGCCTCTGTAACACCAGGTACAGCAGCAACCTTACTTTGTACCTCATCCATGATCTGACCAGCAACTGGACATCCTGGCGCAGTTAATGTCATCACTATCTTAGCGGTTCCATTTTCTTTGGTTATGATTTCATATACCAATCCTAAATCGACAATATTTGCCGGTTTTAATTCTGGATCATAAACAGTTTCTAATGCTTCCTGGATAGCTGGCGCAATATTTAACTTATCTAAAATTATAATACTCATTTTAAGATCGTTTTATGTTATCTTCAATTGCTTCATTATATATTTCAAGCAATTTCTTTTTATTCTCTTCTGGAGTAAAATTACTAAAATAGAACTCTTTTGTTGTTTGTCTAATGTTATATTTTTCTTTAATACTGTAATTTTTCCATTGCTGTACAGTTTTTAACATATTATCCACACTTTGTGGGTTAAATAGTAATCCTGTCTTATCTGGGATAATTAATTCACTTAAAGCCCCGATATCACTGCCGATCACTGGGGTTCCGACCGAGAAAGCCTCTAAGATCGTCATTGGCATCCCCTCAAACCATACTGAGGGCACGAGCAATGCTTCGGCTTTTTCAACTAATGGCAGTATTTCATCACGGGTTCTAAAACCCATATATTTTATATTGGCATGACGATTTGCAGTATCGACTACTGTTTGTTTTAAAGGTCCGTCACCTATAATGATGATCTTGCTATCTGTTTTTGAAAATACTTTCAATAGATTTACGATACCTTTTTCTTCTGTAAGTCTTCCGATATATATAAAATAGTCTTCCTGAGCATCGATTGTATCTTTAATAGGAAAGGTAAAGTTTGGTTTGATCGTAAATTTTTGTGCAGGAACATGTAAGGTTGAATCTATAAATAGTTTTTTCGCAAAACTTGATAAAGCTATATATCGATCTACCATATTCCATGTTCCAATTCGTCTATGAAACCAATAGTTCAATGCAAGCACAAAAGTCTTGACAGTAGATCCGTCTAGTACTTTCTTTTTAATGGCTGTCCATGGAAAATTTTCTTTTAAACTGGAAAGGAATAGCTGCTGATTATGATATAATATAGCAGAAGGGCAAAGAATACGAAAGTTGTGCAAGGTCATGATGAGTGGAACGCCCAATTTGTGAATTGTTCTTACAATGATAGGACCACTTGCATAATGTGTATTATGAATATGGACAACCTGAGGTTTAAAATTATTAATGCACTTTCGTACGCGATAAGCCGCTGCAATATTCCAAAAAGAAAAAAGTGTTTGCAAAGCACCTTTCCATCCTTTTTTATTTTGAAAGGTAAGCGTCTCCACATCATGATCTATAGCGAGTAATTCACTTTCTTGTTTGAAAACGGTGTCTTCACCTCCTGGCCCTTGATAAAAAGTATGGATGATTAGAATGCGCATATATGCTTGCTTTTTTACAAACTTAGATAAATTTGTTTTATGTGCAATTTTAATTCCAGTGCAGTAACAACAAATATAATCGATCCTAGGTAAGGTATCTATCTGCTCACGATTCATTAACTTTAAATATTTTATCTTTTTCTCACTAAGAAAGTAGGTGTAGGAGATATATACTATTTGAAATGAATTAAACTGTTTTCAACGGTACTTAGTAAAAGTTTGTTTTTATAATTGTTATCTTCGCGTATCATTAGGAGAAGATGACTAGATACTATGCAGCATTTACAAAAACTAATCTCTGACTCGATTCAAAACAGTCAATTTCCGAATCAACCGACTAATCTTTACGATCCAATTCGCTATTTTTTAAGTTTAGGTGGTAAACGTATTAGACCGGCCTTGACATTAGTTGCCGCTGAAATGTTTGATATTGGGGAAATCACAGATGCTTTACCCGCTGCAAAATCGATCGAATATTTTCATAACTTTTCTTTAGTTCATGATGACGTTATGGATAAAGCACCTCTACGAAGAGGGAAAGCAACCGTTCATGAGAAATGGGATTTAAATGTCGCTATCCTTTCAGGAGATGGATTATTAGTAAAAGCTTATGATGAATTGGCTAATAGCAATCCGCTTTATATAGCAGATCTCCTTAAAACTTTTAATAGAGTTGCTATGCAAGTCTGTGAAGGCCAACAACTGGATATGGATTATGAACATACTGATAAAATTAGTATGGATCAATATATTGAGATGATTAGGCTTAAAACTTCAGTACTGTTAGGAGGTGCACTACAGATGGGGGCAATATTGGCCGAAGCAAATCTTAGTGATCAAAAATTAATTTATGAATTTGGAGAATATATAGGAATAGCTTTCCAGCTTCAAGATGATGTCCTAGATGCTTATGGTAATCCTGAAACTTTTGGTAAACAGATTGGAGGAGATATTCTAATTAATAAAAAGACCTATCTGTTGGTCAAATTAATGGAAATTATAAAGGAAGAGGATCTTCCAAGGCTTCAGAATTTATTAAACGCAACAATCCAAGATAATCCAGACAAATTGCTTGATATGTTATCACTATACCAAAGCTATAACATTAAAGAATATGCAGACAAATTAAAAGATGCATATACACAACGTGCATTTGAAAGATTATCGGCGATTAATATACCAAATCACAAGAAAGAGACGTTAATAACATTATCGACTCAACTCCTCATCAGGGAACAATAGTAATAGCTATTAATTGTCTATTTAATCTTTATTTATTTAAAAAATTCTTAATTTGTAGACTTAGGTCATCATAATTTACGAAACAACTACAATGGAACCGTTAAAAGTAACAATCTTTCAAGCATATATCTTTTGGGAAAATGTCGATAAGAACTTGAGTAATCTCGCGCTTAAACTCTCGAATTTAAGAGAAAAAACGGATCTTATTATTTTGCCTGAAATGTTCAACACCGGATTTACAAATAATGTAGAGAAGTGTGCAGAACCAAGTGATGGTAAAACCATGCAGTGGCTGTTCCACATGTCCCAAAGTTTAAATTGTGTGATAGCAGGTTCATTGATTATAACAGAAGACGGGAAATACTTTAATCGTTTTGTCTGGATGTCTCCAGATGGAACTTACGTAAAATATGATAAAAGACATTTGTTTGCAATGGCAAAAGAAGACCTCTATTTTACAGCTGGACGAGAACGTATTATTGTAAACATCAGAGGTTGGAATATATGTCCTATGATTTGTTATGATATACGCTTTCCGGTATGGTCAAGAAATATTGGTGGCGCTTATGATTTATTGATATATACTGCAAACTGGCCAGATAAACGTTCTGCTCATTGGAGAACCTTAATTCCAGCCCGTGCTATAGAAAATCAAGCTTTTGTTATTGGTGTTAATCGTGTAGGTCACGATGGTAATGATATTTATTATTCAGGTGGTTCTATGTGTATTTCTCCCGTAGGAGATGTGGTTTATTATAAACCTGAAGATGAAGATCTGTATACATTTACTATTCATCCCAAAGATCTTCATGAAGCAAGAAAATCTTTTCCTTTTTTACAGGATGCAGATAGCTTCACAATAGATTAATGGCATTATTTGTAGGGTCTATCAAGAATGATAGACATTATGACTGCCTTTCTTAAATCAAAATCCTCTGTTACTGTAGGTTCTTTTTGTAAAGATTGAGTTAACTTATTTTTTTTATTCAAAGCTAAACGTTGCTCTTCTCTTTCTTTTTTAAATCGCTGAATTTCGTTTGTGTCTTTTATTTTTTCTGAGTAAAAAGGTGGTGGGGTAACCACATTCTTTTCTTTCTGAGAGGGTTGATATGCAGATGGTTCTGTTTTGCTTTTGCTAGGAATAGGGGCATTCGCCTTTCTTCTTTTTAACGCAGCCTCTTGCTCTTTCATATAGTTCTGATATGACTTAAAACCAAAGATTGCTAATGCAATTAATAGGGGTATCAACTTTTCCATAGCATGAAGATAACAAAAAAAAACAATTTAATTTTTGTTATACCATGTAAAGCATTATATTTATAATATAAACCTATTTGGCCAACGAGTTATAGTTAATTTTATCTTTTTTGAAAATAAATATCCGTTGGCTAAAAAGTACGATATAGTATAACCTAAAAAGACTTTGATTATTATGCTTAATGAAGATTTAATTGGAAAGATAGAGTTCTATGATTTTCTAACTGGAAAAGCGACTACAGCCATATCGCGTAGAATGCAGCGTAATTTAAAAGATGTGGGAATCAATATTACGGCTGAGCAATGGAGTATTTTGTACAATTTATGGCAAGAAGAGGGACTTACACAACAAGAGTTGGCCATTAGAACATTTAGAGATAAACCAAGTATTACGCGTTTAATTAATAATTTGGAGAAATTAAATTTAGTTATCCGAGTAAATGATAAAGATGATCGTAGATCAAATTTGATTTATTTAACTAAGTCTGCCCGTAAGTTAAAAGAGATGGGTATGCAACAAGCTAATAAGACTATTGCTGAAGCATTGGATGGGGTATCTCCAGATACAATTGATATGGCGCAAGTAACGCTTCAACAAGTTATCTGCAATTTGAGAAAATAATAAAGAAGGGCTTTTTTTTTATGAAAAGCCCTTCTTTATTATTAAAATATTTTTGCCTCAAAATCAGTATGACTTTCGATTAGACGACCTTCTCTTCCAAAATAGATGTCTTGAAAACTTAATGTGTTAACAGCATCAACTTTTCTGAAAAATTTATCGGCACTGACATCGGATAAAGTTTTAAATCCACAAGCTTCCATAATCTCTACAGTGGCACGTAAAGTGTTACGATGGAATTGTGCGACACGTACATATTTATCGTTAACATCTAATCCTTTATACAAGTGGGGCTGTTGTGTTGCAACTCCTACAGGACAAGTATCTTCGTTACATTTCAAAGCTTGAATGCAACCTAATGCAAACATCATTCCTCTGGCACTATAGCATGCATCTGCTCCGAGAGCAATTACTTTTAACAAATCAAAACCAGTGACGATTCTACTCGAAACTAAGAGCTTGATATGTCTTTTAAGACCAAAAGCAATTAGAGTTTTTGTAACAAAAGCTAAAGCATCATATAATGGCATTCCTAGATTATCTGTAAATTCGAGTGGCGCTGCACCTGTTCCACCCTCGGAACCATCAATAGCAATAAAATCCGGGAATATCTGTGTTGTTTGCATTGCACGACAGATTTCAATAAACTCTTGTTTATCACCGATACACATTTTGAATCCCACAGGTTTGAAGTCACTTAATTCTTTCAATCTATGAATGAATTCCATCATTTCAATTGGATTTGAGAATGCACTGTGTGCAGGAGGTGACATGACATCTGTACCTGGGATGACGTGGCGAATTGCAGCAACTTCGGGTGTGTTTTTGGCTGCAGGTAGTATACCTCCATGGCCAGGTTTAGCACCTTGTGATATTTTCAGTTCAATCATCTTGATATTAGGACGTGAAGTTTTTTCTCTAAAAAGTTCACCATCAAATTTACCGTCATGCGTACGACAACCAAAATAACCCGTACCTACCTGCCAGATCAAATCGCCACCACTGTTATGATAGTCACTGATACCACCTTCTCCAGTGTTGTGTGCAAAATTTTGTAATTGAGCACCTTTATTTAATGCTGTAATAGCTGTTTTACTCAATGCGCCATAACTCATTGCAGAAATGTTAAAAACACTTAAACTATAAGGATGTTTACAAGCTGCATTCCCTACAGTAGTACGTAAGTCATGATTATCAATGTGACAAGGAAAGACAGAGTGAGCTGCCCATTCATTACCGACTGTTTGTGGATCTGTCTGCATACCGAAAGCAACAGTTTCCCGTTGGTTTTTAGCGCGTTGATAAACGATAGAACGTTGTCTTCTATTAAAAGGACGTCCATCAGTATCAGACTCCCAAAAGTATTGACGTAATTCTGGACGAATGGATTCAAAGAAATAACGGAAATATCCAACTAAAGGATAGTTTCTTAAAATTGCATGTTTATGTTGGAAACTGTGATATATCGCCACAAATAAAAGAGGCATCGGTATGACTAACAACCAAAACCACTGTGGTGTAAAAATAAGCCCAAAAGAGATTATAATCAAATTGATTACAGTCATGGTGCCAAGAATTAATTTTCTAACGGTCATAATTTAAATAGTATTTAGACTCTTACTTTAATAAAAATTTGATCAAATATCAATCAAATGTAATCGATTGAACTGTTACAATTTTAATGTTTACTATGCTTTCAAATATTGAACCAATGTTCATTTTATACAAAGCAAAAGTACTAAGTTACTTGTTGTAAAAGAAAATTAATGGCCGTTATGAAGAAGTTTTAAAATCTTGGTAAAGAAATGATATTTAGCTTTTTCTTTTTACAATCTCTTGTGACAATAGTTGATAGATTTGTTTCCAATCATCATGTTCGCTGATAAAATTTAAATGCTTTTTTATCGTGATTTCGTCATTTCTAACAGCTGGTCCGGTCTGAACTTGACTAGGTAGCTTAGATTGTACCTTTTGTGCAGTTTCAAGAATAATTGGCCTGATTATATCAAACGGTAAATCGTGCTGCTGTAAGAGATCATAACTGATTTGAAAGAGCGCGTTTGTGAAATTATTCGCAAATACTGAGGCTATATGAATAGCTAATCTTTGACTTGAGCTACAAGCGATAGATTTTGGTGCTATAGTAGCCATAAGCTTCATCAGAATATTAAATGTTATGGAGTTATTTCCTTCGATACAAAATGGAATCAGACTGAAGTCGGATTGATCATTTTTAGAAATGGACTGCGGAGGATATATTACACCATAATGCTGAAATTTACTTAATACTTGTATATCTGTAGCTCCAGAACAGTGCACCACAACACCGGAGATAGCTGTAGGTATGGTTTCAATAAGTGATGGAATAGCATGATCAGCAATTGCGATCATATAGAGATCAGCTTCTTTATTTATTTCTGATACCTTAGAAATAGCCTCTGCATTTACAGCAAAGGCCAATGCTTGAGCATTGACCTTCTGTTGACTGAATATTTGCAAGATTTTGTGACCTTTGTTATGGAAGTTATTTGCAAAGTGTGTTGCAACATTTCCACTTCCCAAGATGACAATATTCATTAGCTTTGTTTTTTATCTAATCTTTTTGCCTCACTATTTCTTCTAAAAATAGACATGAAAAATCCGATTGTCATGACAATAGTACCACACCAGAAGAAATTAATATATGGAAATTTAATCGCTTTAAATACAATCCATTTTTTCTCTGGAAGTGGTTTTTGGTAAACCATAACTTCTAATTTATCTTTTTTAGGCAAGATATTTGAAAAACGGAAACGTAGTCCTTCTTCATTTACATCTTTATTAAAATCATATGAGGTACCATCTTTGATTAAGAACACCGGTTCAACGTTGTATTCTTTTTTATCAGAAGCGATAACTTTGATTTTTAATCCTACAATGACATCTTTCTCTCCCTTAGGGATGTTTTCTAAATGAGCATTTCTGTTAATACCTTCAATGACAAAGAAACCATTTCTATAACGAAGAGTGTCACCAACATTGACCTCATAAGTTGCCGGTTCTTCATAATCCTCAAAGCCTGTTTTCTGATCGGCAGGGATATTTGCATTTTTCGCCTGTAAGTCCGAAGCCGCCGCAGTTATTAGGGTGTAAATATCATGTGTGAAGTAGTGCTTTGTCGCAGGAGTACCGATCAAGCCTCCCATTTTCTCATTATTCTGAGCAAACGGCATAAGTACAAACGAATTTTTTACTTTTCCACTTTCCTCATCGATTGCTTCATATTTTATCTTATAAAACACATTGGGTTGTGCTACACTATCACCAATATAAGTGATGCGGTATTCACCCATCTGCACCGGTTCACCCTCTGTTAAGAACAGGTTGTCACCAGGTTTTTCAACCTTGTCAAATCCAGATACAGCAATATAACCCGTATTATTGATTGAAATCACTTCATTGGTAGATGCCGCTATCATGGCTCCGATTAATAATAATCCAAACCCAATATGCGCAATTGCTGACCCCGCTAATTTCCATTTTCCTTTTACGGCATCTGCTAATACGCGAATATTCGCGAGAATACAGAATAAAGAAGAGAAGGTAATTAAGATGAAAATTAAATTTGTGTATGTTTTCGTGATGTAAGAAACTGCAGCAGTTAATACAATAGCTACGATTAAAGAAGCGATGGTGGACGCGAAAAATTTTCTAGGATCTGTTTTTTTATACTTCAAGAACTGCGTGATTGAAGTTAAAATCATAATAATGACCGCAAATCCCGACTGCCATTTGTTATAATGTTGGATCGGATCTAAAGGTGGAGCAACCTTGGTTCCAAAAATAGCATTGAAGACTGGAATTGAAGTTGAAGAGATCATTTGAACGCAGGCAACAGTTAGAACCAAAGCGCCTATGAACAACCAAAATTCTCTTGAATAGATATCCTCTTCTTTTTGAGTCGTCGGCATTTGTTTTTTACGGACAGCCAACGCCACAACCATAATTATAAAGAAGGTCGCATTAAAGGCAATAAGTTGAACATTTAATCCCAAATCAGTAAATGAGTGCACAGATGTTTCTCCAAGAATCCCACTTCTTGTTAAATAGGAAGCATAGATAACAAGAATGAAACTGATTAATGCCAAGAATGTAGCTGTAAAGTAAGAATGCCCAGAGTTTTTATAAGCGATCATTACGTGAACCGCAGCAATTAAAGTAAACCAAGGAATAATAGATGCATTTTCTACAGGATCCCAAGCCCAAAAGCCACCAAAGTTAAGTGCCTCATATGCCCAAAATGATCCCATAATTATACCTACACCCAATATCATGACAGCAAAAAGTGCCCATGGTAATCCTGGTGTTATCCACTCTTTATAACGTTTGGTCCATAAAGCAGCCGCCGCATAAGCAAAGGGAACAACCATAGAAGCAAAACCTAAAAATAGCGTTGGGGGGTGAATAACCATCCAATAGTTTTGTAATAATGGGTTTAATCCACGACCATCAGGAATTAATGATAAATAATCACCTTGTTTTAGAATTGGCCAATCCATTGCCTCTCTTAATAAAATAAATGGAGAACTGCCGAGGTGAAACCCGAAGATTTGAACTCCAATAATCATAGAGGCTAGAAAAACTTGACATAGCATAATGAATGTCATAACTGGGCCTTCCCAATCTTTAGCTTTAAAAAGTAAAACTGATCCTAATACACTTTGCCAGAACATCCAGAGTAAAAAACTACCCTCTTGACCTTCCCAAAAACTGGAGATGATGTAATGTGTAGGCAATGATTTAGAACTATGCGCGTAAGCATAATGATATTCAAATAAATGAGTATGAATAATGAAAAAAAGCGTTGCAGCAATCGCAATGATTGAAGCGGCATTCGTCCAAAAAGCAATCCGGGCAATTTTTAACCAAGATTTCTCTTCTTTATTTGTAGTAGCAAAATAATAACTAATGAAAGATAGTAATGCTGCTCCGAATGAGAGAACAATAAAAAACTGACCTATTTTTCCAGGCAATAGATTCTCGCCTACGTAGTTTACGTCCATTTATTTGGTGATTATGAATTTTAGTTATTAAATGCTGTAGCGTTAGTTTCTGTAACCTCGAATTTATCTTGGTTATATTTCGAAGGACATTTCATCAATATTTTTGACGCATGAAATACATTGCCATCCATTTTACCTGTTAATACGATTTGTTCAGATCGTTCGATATCCTGAGGTTTAGAACCATTGAATACAATTTGACATTCTGTACTATCATTGTCATACATGTAAAATGAAAAGTGATTTGCATTAGTTTTTGGATCATAATGCAATGCTTTTTCCTTATTAAGTACGCCTACAACATAGAGTTCTGTTTTTTTCTCTTTCGCTTCAGTAAAAGTTGAATAGGTGCTTGAATCTGTGTAAATTACAAGAATCATCGCAATTGCAACAGCAATAAGGGCGATTAGAATAATGGAACTTTTTTTCATTAGAATAATTTGTTTAATAAATGAGCGTCAGCTTTCTATTTGTATTATTGAGCTCGCTAACACTCGGTTTTAAAGGCCATGAAGCTATCATGAGCAGTTATTCATTTTATTAATGAGCTGATTTAAGCTCATGATGGTTTCATTTTTAAAAAAAATTAACACTTTATCGAATACAAAATTACGAATAGATTGGCGAAGTAACTAAATTTGCAACCGGGATCGTTTATTTATAACCTTTCTAAATAAATTTATAATGCGTTGAAAATAGGTTTAAATCATTCTATGCAACATACATTTAATCTTATTAAATATCTTTAATTTAGTTTATATCTTAATTTTTACAATCATTTGGATCGAATGAAAATAATCGTATTGCGTATTGTGTGTTTGCTCGTAGGGATATTGCCTTTACAACTTGCTTTATCGCAAAGCAAAATTTTAAAAAGTGAAATTGCTCTCCAAAATGATAATGACGTTTATTTATTAACATCTCAGGACCGTTATTATACAAATGGAATCAATATAAACTATAGATTAGGTTTAAAATCAGATATTTCGAAAGTTAAAAATCGTGTGTTGGATATTGAGCTTGGACAAAAGATGTACAACGGGGTTAATTTGTATAATAATAGATCATCACAATGGGATAGACCGTTTGCAGCCTATCTATACCTATCGGGTGAATTGAATCAGTATTATAGACAGGAACAGGTATTAAGTTTAAAAGTTGAATTCGGGCAGGTTGGACCACTTGCAAAAGGAAAGGAGGTGCAAAAAATTATCCATCAGGTATTCAATATTTATGAAGTATCTGGTTGGGAAGGACAGATCCCAAATGCATTTGGTGTTGATCTAGGATTAAAGTATCAAAGGCTGTTCTATAGATCATCTGGCAGAAGTTTCGAAATTTCGGGTGTAGGTTCAGGAACATTAGGAATGAACCATGTAAATGCAAATATTGGTTTGCCTATCAGATGGGGGCGCTTACGGTCATTTTATCATTCTGCATTTACTAAGGGACATGTTCAAAGTACGGAGACCGATCGAGAATTATTTTTCTATTATATACCATCCTTATATTATCACGGCTATAATTCCACTATTCAAGGCGGGATTGGACATGATAAAACATTCAGAGATCAATATACGATTGAGAAATTCATGCCTAGCCATAAAGTTGGATTTATGCTGGCAAGTGGTCGATCAACCCTAGGATTATCCTATGTCTTTCAATCACGAGAAGCGAAAGAAATGCTTTATGGTACGCATCAATATGGATCCTTGTTTTATGGATTACGATTTTAAAACCTCCGCTGTAACAACCTGATATTTATTTCCGGTAAATTTTGTCACGAGCATACTTGCTACAGTGTCTCCGGTAGAATTTAATATGGTCGCTAATGGATCAACGAGCGTTCCGATAATCATTACGGCTGGAACGGCTTCGATTGGAAGGTCCAGCACAGAGATCATTAACATTTCTCCAATATATCCGCCATTAGGAATTCCTCCTGCTACCACACTAACTAGAACAGTAATTCCGAGGGACATAACGAGCGTCATCGGATCAAAAAAATCTTTTCCTATTAACAAAAATGCAACGTATATTTTAAAAATAGAAGATATACTGGATCCTTGTTTATGTAGCGTTGTTCCCAAAGGAATGACCACATTAGCGATAGTATCTGGAACTCCAATTTTTTTTGCAGCCAGTAAGTTAGCAGGCATTGTTGCCAAACTACTGCAAGAACCTAATGCAGTCAGCGTGGGAACAATATTATTTTTCCAATAAGAGGTAATTCCATATTTGCCATTCGCAATAAATGCAAAGACAGTGAAACCCACAAAAAAATAACAGGTTCCAAATAAATAATAAAGCCCTAAAGGTTTGGCATAGAAACCAAAAAGCTGTGGTCCTAAACTACTGACTTGATAAGCAAAATAAGCACCTAAACCGATCGGTGAAATTTTCATGATTAAGATCAATAAATTTTTCATCACTTCATTTCCAGCATTTAAGAAAGATAGGAATGGCTGTGCAACAGCAGTTGATTTTCGCGTAGCTATACCCACTAAAAATGAGAAAATCACAAGAGCAAGCATATTCTCTCGTGATAGTAGTTTACCAAACTCTGAAACGGTTAAAAAGCGAACCATCTTATCACTCCAGGTGTCATCAGGATTATTGTCTAGAAGTTCTGAACCATTTGGTACTATGGGAGCGTCAAGAGGAAAGAAATAAAGGACGGCAATCGTAGCACAGGCAGAGATGAGTACACCCATTAAAAAGACGCCGGTCATTGCCCCGATGATCTTGCCGAGTTGGTTTGTTCCTTCAATATTAGCTACAGATGATGAGATAGCAAAAAAAACTAGAGGAATGACAGCAACAAATAACAAGTTCAGGAAAATATCACCTATAGGCTTGATATATGGAACTATAGTAGGTAAATATATTCCTAAGATACTCCCTGCAAGGATACCTACAATAAGTAGGATGATGCTTCCATAATTTTGGAGAAATATGTTGGTTGTGTATGTCATTGTGGATACTAATTTAGTTTTTTTTATTTATATATCATTTAATATATAGTGAACGGATATCATTTAATATATAGTGAACGGAACTTAAAATTCAAAATTTTCAGTTTATACTAGTTTGATTTTGAATATGATTTGTCTAATTGTTGGTAGACCTCGAACAGCTTGCAATTTTATTATTGATTTAATGGTTAAAAGGTTTGTACATTTTATTGGTAGTATAATGCCTCTGCACGGTTAACGGTATGATGCCGGTATTTTAAATAATTATTAACAACTTGTTATTCTAAAAAGTCTTTTCTATTTTAGTCCAAAATAGTGACTCTAACCTATGTATCACTTTAAATAGATGCCTTTTCGTTTTTTTGAGAAAATAGTATTATTTCACACTGCCTTATGACAGATTCACAATTGATAGACAGTTTGAAAGGAGACGATCAAACGGGATTTGTTACCATCTATCATCGATTTTATAAGCAATTATTCTTTTTTATACTGAAGTATATTAAAGAAGCAGATATTGCGGAAGAGATCGTAGCTGATGTATTTGTTAAGGTGTGGGATCGTCGGATGGATTTCCCCACTATGGAAAACCTTCGGGCATTTGTTTATATTTCAGCTAAAAATGCAAGTCTTAACACGATTCGGGCAAAACGTTCCAAAGGTATTCATGAATCTTTATCAGACTATGAAGATCTTTTAGTTGATGACAAGGATGCCTTTTCGAATTTGATACATGCCGAACTTGTTCATGCTATTTTTACAGAAGTAGAAAAATTACCTGAAAAACAAAAAGAAGTTTTTAATTTAACCTTCCTAGAAGATAAGACCGTTGAGGAAATTGCAGAAGAACTGGCAATGAGTCCTTCCGCCGTATACACTAACCGTTCTCGGGCAATTAACACAATTAGACACCTGTTAAAGACAAAAAATACATTAGCACTTTTTGCTTTTTTATCTTTTGTTGGCCAAAAGTAAATATATATTTTATTTAACTCATTCTTAGATATTTAGGTGTTTTTCTCAAATATGCTGTAAGATTGTGAAGTTACTCGTGTTTCTATTATCAAAATGAATAATGGCAAACACGAAGCATCATATAGACAACACCTTAATCCTATTGCAAGAATATTTGAAAGGGAATATTCATCCAACTACAGATAGAGAGCTTCGGATGCTTTTTCAGCAATATCCAGATTTACGAATCATGGTGGAAAAGTTGGAAAATGCTGATCATTTGCGTCAAGAACTAGAATATTATAGTGTGCACGTCAAAGATATCGAAAAAAGAGAATCTCGAGTACTCTCTAATATCATGACAAAAATTGAGAAACCATCTTTAAAGAAAACGACAAGTTATAAAAAGTTACCACTATGGTATACAGTTGCTGCTTGTATCATTGGATTAGCAATATTTGGTATTTGGACCATCAAAAGTAAAGATCACAATAACAATATTGATGTTACAAAATTAGCAGAAAACCTGCACCCTGGTGGAAACAAAGCAACACTTCATTTTTCTGACGGGAGCAGTTTAGGATTAGATCAAAGCCATAATGGAATAGTTATAGGCAGTAGTATCACCTATAATGATGGTTCCGTAGCCTTAGGTAGCTCGACGGATAAAAGACAGATGATGACCTTATCAACTCCGCGGGGAGGGCAATATGAGATTCAGTTGTCGGATGGTACAAAAGTATGGCTAAATGCATCTACAAGTCTAAAATACCCCGATAAATTTACAGAACAGCAACGTTTAGTGGAATTAGATGGTGAAGCCTTCTTTGAAGTAGCGAAATCGCAAGGTAGACCATTTATTGTTATTACTGCAAAGGAAAAAATAGAAGTGTTAGGAACTCATTTCAATGTCTATTCTTATCCAAATGAGAAAGAATCCAAAGTTTCTTTAAAAGAAGGTAAAGTTAAAGTTTCTGTTCCCACTGGGGAAGAGAAAGTACTTGCACCAGGCGAACAGGCAGTGGTCAATGGAGAAAACCTTCGTGTGCAACAAGTCTCTATAGATGAAAGTATCTCTTGGACAAATGATGAGTTTATGTTTAATAATGAACCTCTAGGTACAGTGCTGACACAGGTCGCAAGATGGTATGATATAGATATCGATATAGACCCTAGTCTTTCAAAAATTACGCTATGGGGATCCGTTTCCCGACTTGATACTTTTGATAAAGTGTTAAAAATTATAAAAATGACTGACGATAAAATTAAAATTCAAATCGAAGGGAGGAGGGTAAAGCTTATGAAATAATGATTACACTCAGAATCTAATATTTCGTAATCTTAAGTAGCTGAGGAAGGTGGTACTTCCCCAGCAATTGGTTCGAAAATTAAAAAATACTTGCTAACTATTTATTAAACTAACAAAACCAACCAAATGTAATGAAAAAGTATAAATACCTCATTATTATGAAAATGATTATTATGCTTCTTTTGTTTACCGTGGGACAGCTTCATGCAGGAAGTTTTGCCCAAACGGTACGTATTAAGAAGAAGAATAGTGCTATTGTTGACGTATTCCGTGAAATAAAAAAGCAGACTGGATATACAGTTCTTTGTAAATCGGAAATTATCAACAATACGCCTTCTGTAAGTGTAGATTTTGATAATGTAACGTTAGACCGTGCCCTTTCCGAGTTGCTAACTCCACGTGGACTGACTTATATTAAAGATGGAAAGTCTATCGTCGTTAAATCGGGTAAACCTGATTTTGATAACCAACAAACTATTAAGAATTCCAAAATCACAATCTTAAGCGAACAAAAATCGGTACATGGACAAGTAACAGACCAAAGTGGACAGGTGCTTTCTGGTGTCAGTGTTTCGATTAAAGGAACAAAAAATACTGTAGGAACCGACCAAAATGGCAATTTTTCGATTGTGGCATCACGAGGATCTATCTTACAGTTTAACTTTTTAGGTTATGAAAGAAAAGAAGTAGAAGTTGTTTCTGAGACCGTAAATGTGAGCCTGCAGTTTAGTCAAGCAAATTTAGAAGAGGTTGTTGTAACGGGGTATGGTACGTTTAAGAAATCAGATTATACTGGATCTGCTTCAACAATCCGTACTGAGCGCATGTCCGACGTGCCTGCTGTCGATTTTTCGACAATGCTTCAGGGAAATGCGCCTGGGGTGCAAGTTAATTCACTTTCCGGTCAGCCAGGTGGTGCTACTGATATCCGTATTAGAGGAATGGGATCTATTAATGCTTCTAGCAAACCTTTATTTGTCATCGACGGTGTTCCGGTAATGTCTAATGATATTTCATCAAGTAGTTCAAATAATGCTGGATTGGATGTCATGTCTACTTTGAGTAATGCCGATATTGAGCAGATTACAGTAATTAAAGATGCCGCAGCAGCTTCACTTTATGGATCACGTGCTGCTGGTGGAGTAATTTTGATTACCACAAAGTCTGGAAAAGCTGGAAAGCCAGTATTCTCATTTAAGGGTGCTTATGGTCTTTCAAATCAAGCAACAGATTTCCGTGAGGTCATGGATGGTCCCCAACGACGCGAGATGCTTTTGGAAGGACTTCGAAACCGTGCTCGTTACATCGATAAGGTGGTCGATGATAACTTAATAGAAGAATATGCACAAGCGAACATCGATAAGTATGCACCTAAACCTTGGAGTGGTTGGACAGATTGGAAGAAAGAATTGTTTCGCCAAAATTCTCCTTTTAGAAATGCAGATCTTTCTGCTTCAGGAGGTGATGGTAAGCTCTCTTACTACACATCGATGGGGTATGTCAATCAAACAGGTTTGTCTTATCAATCTGGTTTTGAGCGTATAACTGGCCGTTTGAATGTTAAATATAAAATGAGCGATAAAATAGAACTTGGAGCTAATATTCTATACTCAAACATTGCTCAAGATGTGAATTCAGAGGGAGGAGCTTATACTTCACCGATCTATTCAACTCGTCATAAGATTACAGCTTCGGAGCCGGTGTACAATGAAGATGGTTCATTTTTCACAGATTTCTTTTCTAATGGACCGCGTAATCCTAAAGCAACTTCCTTGTATAATTACCGAAGAGAACAGGGTGATCGTTCTTTTAATACCGTATTTGCCAATTATAAGTTCTTTGATGGTTTAGTCTTTAATACAACTTTTAGTTTAGACCATACCAATACCAAATATAATTCTTGGTCAGATCCACGTACATCAGACGGTGAGAAAACAAATGGTTCTTTAACTACAAGTTTTACAGATTATAATCAGATCGTATGGCGGAATAGTTTAACTTATAATAAGACTTTTGCTAACAAACATCATTTGGATATATTGGGCGGATATGAGGTTAATAAATTTCGCAAAGATGGAATTGATGGTGCAAAAGATAATTTTCCTTCAGTAGATAAAGTTGTTCTTTCAAATGGTTCTGTAATTACAGATCTTTCTGGTTCCAATTCAGAATGGCGTTTGTTGTCTTACCTTTCCAGAGCAAACTATAATTATGATGATAAATATTTCTTTGGTGGTAGCGTTCGTATGGATGGTAGCTCTCGTATTCATCGTGATAGCCGTTGGGGGAAATTCTGGTCCTTATCAGGAGCATGGAAGTTTTCAAAAGAAAACTTTATGGAATCAGTAAATGACGTTGTAACTGACGGTAAGATTCGGGTGTCATATGGTACTAATGGTACTCTACCCAATACGTATTATACTTATATGGATTTGACCGGTTTTGGTTTTCCTTATCTTAATAATCCTGGTATAAGAGAAACTCAGATTGGAAACCCGGCTTTGCAATGGGAGAAACAAAATAATCTAAATATTGGATTAGATCTTCGTCTTTTTGATCGTTTAGGTGCTACCTTCGAATGGTACAGACGCCAGTCGTCAGATCTATTGAACGATATGCCTACGTCCTATACAACAGGTTTTTCTGCTTATCTAACCAATATTGGAGCACTTCGTAACTCAGGAATAGAAGTTGATTTGAATGCAGATATTTTAAGAGATTCTGAATTTAAATGGACTTCAAATCTAAATTTTGGAATGAATAGAAATAAGACCGTATCATTAGCAGATGGAAGTTCTGAGTTAAGGGACGGTACATTGATTCACCGTGTCGGCCAACCATGGTATAGCTATTATCTGATCGAATTTGCGGGGATAAGTAAGGAAACGGGTGTTCCACAATATTACATCAATGATCCAGCTAATCTAGATTCGAGAGATATCACAGAAGATTATACCAAAGCAAACAGAATTCTTTATAAAAGTGTTGATCCTAAGTTGATCGGTGGTTTTACTAATACCCTTCGTTATAAGATTTTTGATCTAAACTTTACATGGACATATTCTCTGGGTGGTTATTCATACGATAGCGGTGCGAGTAAAACAGAGCTTGCTGGAAAAACGGGTTATGATAATATTCCGCAATATTATGAACGCAGATGGCAAAAGCCAGGTGATGATACCGATATCGAGATGTTTATGGTTGGAAATACTTACGATATGAGCAGTGTAGCCAATACACGTCGTGTTCATTCAACAGATCATATCCGATTGAAAAACTTGACTTTCGGAGTATCTCTTCCGCAACACATTGCACGTCGTCTTAAAGTGAGTAATATCAGAGCATATTGTTCAGGAGTCAATCTTTTGACTTTTGCAGCTTATAATAATTATGATCCTGAGGTACCTGTAAATGGTACAGTATATTTTGAATCCCCAAAACTGAAGACGGTTACTTTTGGTTTGGATATTAAATTCTAAAAAAAGACTATGAAACTTATATTATCAACGGTTCTGATATCTTGTACTTTGTTAGTTGGATGTGGGGACCAATGGCTGGAGAAATCCCAGCCAAGTACTTCTACAGAAAGTTCTGAAGCAATTAAATCTGCCCGAGAAGCTCAATATGCTTTAAATGGCATTTACGATATTTTACGTGGTTCTGAATATTATGGAGCTCGTATGACTTATTATGGCGATGTAACTGGAGAAGATATGTTGTCGAACGGTGACACAAAACGTGCGGCAAAATATTATCTTTTTGATTTTAACAAGGACAATACTCCTTCATCACTGTGGTATCAGCCTTATCGTGTTTTAAGAAATGCGAATGGTGTTTTGGCCTTCGTTAATGGAGCTGAGAAAGAACAATTGACCGATGAACTCAATGACATAAAAGGACAGGCATTAACACTTCGCGCGTTGGCACATTTTGATTTAGTTAAAGTGTTTGGAGATCCTTATACAAAAAACAACGGGGCCTCACTAGGGGTACCGATTGAAATAGAAAAACATAATTCAACTAATAAACCTGCACGTAATTCAGTAAAAGAAGTCTATACACAGATTGTAGATGATTTGGAAAATGCTGTAACCTTATTGAGTACTGCGAAAAAAAATGGCAAATTTAATAAATTTGGTGCACAGCAATTATTAGCAAGAGCTTATCTTTATATGGGCGAAAATTCCAAAGCTTTAACTGCCGCGATGCAATTGATCAAGGAAGCGGAAACAACCCAGAGCTCGACTAAAGGTCAATATCTGTTATGGACAAATAGTGAATACGCTTCTGTTTGGTCAAAGGATTTTACAAATGAAGTTTTGTTTCAGCTATCTATTGTAAAGACTGAAAACGGTCCTGGAAAAGAAGGAATAGGGTACCTATTGTGGAGAAATGGATATAATGACATTATTTTATCGGACGATTACATGAAATTAATCAAAGATGACTCCAATGATGTCCGCCATAAGGTCATTACAAAATATACCAGTAAACAGGTTGACTATTATTATTTGAACAAATATCCAGGAAATACTGCTGATGGTGAAAATCCTGAATTTGCAGATGTTCCTGTTCTTCGTCTTTCGGAGGGATATTTAATTGCAGCTGAAGCAGCAGTTAAAATAAACGACAATGCAAATGCTTTGAAGTATCTTAATGCTATAGTTTCTCGTGCTAATCCTGCAAAATCTGTTTCTGGTGTCGTTACTCTAGAACGAGTTATGGAAGAGCGCCGTCGTGAACTTGTAGGTGAGGGGCATAGACTATTTGATGCATTACGCAACAATATGCGCATAGAACGTAAAGGTAGTGCTCATAATTCGCCATCACTAAGACTGGAAACCAAATCGTTTGATCGCACATTTTTCAAAACGTTAATGGCGATTCCACGAATTGAGATTGATGCGAATAAAAATATCGTTCAGAACGACGGTTATTAATATATATTATGATGTATAATAGCATTAAATTTTTTTTAAAAACGAGTTATACTGATCCTAGGAGGATCAGTATAACTTGTGCTTTGACAGCGGTATTTATTCTTTTTCAGATTGCCGATACACATAGTCAAACGACATTGGGAAATAACGATGGCCCCTATTTCTTTTATGAAAATGGAGGAACGAAGCTTGTGCGTGTCGAGAATGGTGATATTCGAAGTGAAGTGCCGGTCAATTCATCATTTAAAGTAATGACAGAAGATGGTGAACATCAATTTGAAATAAAGCTACACCCGCATAATACACCTAGCTGGAATTCTCCAAAAAGTAATAAGATGCTTGTTTTGTCAGACCCTCACGGCGATTTTCAATCTTTTTATGCTATTCTAAAAGCGCAGAAAGTAATAGGAAGTAATTATCAATGGACTTTTGGAAAAAATAACCTTGTCATTATCGGAGATGTATTTGATCGCGGTAAAGACGTATTACCCATCTTTTGGTTAATCTATAAATTGGAAAACGAGGCTGAAAAAGCTGGCGGTAAGGTGCACTTCCTTTTGGGCAATCATGAAGAAATGATCTTACGAGGTAATTATAAATACACCCAAGATAAGTATAAAATGCTTGCTGACGCTATTGGAAAAGATTATCGTGATTTCTGGTCATTAGATACTGAATTAGGAAAATGGCTACAAAGTAAAAATACGATGGAGAAGATAGGGGATCATCTTTTTGTACATGCAGGACTTAGTCATACCATGCTAGATCCACAATGGACAATACCTGCAGTAAATGATTCTGTTCGTTTTTATTTGTTTCAAACCAAAGAAGAGAGACATAAGTCGCGTGCAGGTACTTTTCTATTTGGTAGTGAAGGACCTTTGTGGTATCGCGGCATGGTTCGTCAAGAAGAAAAGTATCACCCTTTAAGCGAAGCAGATTTAGAAAAAATACTGCAGATTTACAGTGCAAAAAGAATATATCTTGGACATACAATTTTTCCAGAAGTTACCTCTTTTTATAAAGGTCGCGTTGTTGCTGTAAATGTGAATAATGAAGCAAATAGATTAGGAGGCAAAAGTCGTGGATTACTTATTGAAGGAAATAAGACCAGCATCATTTATGATGATGTAAAGAAGAATAAGATATTAGCACAATAAAGTACTATTGTTTTATAAATGAATGTTTAGGCTGGGACTTTCCCAGCCTATTTGTTAAAATTTATTTTTGACCTAATAACAGACGAACCTGAGAGCCCCATCCGCCGATCACCATATCAGCTATTCCATCAGCATTGACATCGCCAACTGCAATACCCCAGCTTCTACCACGTGTAATTTCAGGGATTGTTTTGTCAGTAACAAAAGAAAAGTGACCCTTTCCATCGTTTCTTAAAGCTTGCACTTGCATCTCTTCAAAAGGAGGAATCTTGATTGCACTCAGTATAATGTCTAAGTGTCCGTCATGATCAAAATCAATTGCAGTAGCCGCATACGTAGAAAATGTTTGTTCTGGCATTCTAGATTCTGTTTCATCTACAAAACGACGGTCGCCCTGATTTATAAACAATCGGGCTCTGGGATCTTTATCTTTTGCGCCCCCATTACTTGTTAGATTGGCGAAAAGTATATCGGGTTTCCCATCGCCATTTGCATCAAATACAATCACCTCGCGCGTGTGTAAGGGGACCATGAGCGGTAATCCTGCGGTATGTTCTATGAAATTTCCTTTCCCATCATTAAATAATAAGCGATTTGGCGGAGTTTCGTTACCAATAATCATATCCATGTGACCATCAGCATCCAAATCTGCAAATTTGATGGATTGAGTTTGATCTTCAACCTGTGGAAGTGAAATTGAAGTATGGTCTAAAAAATAACCAGGTCGTTTAGCATCATTTATCCATAAAAAATTTTGTGGTGATTTACCCGAATTGCCGATAACAATATCCATAAGGCCATCTCCGTTGACATCTGCTATGTCTAGGCCGTTAGCTTCGCTTTTGCCTAATATTCGATCGGATACATCGATAAATGTGCCATCACCTTTACCTAAATAATACTCATGGTTCTGATCATCCTCAGCCACAAAAATAAAGTCTATAAAACCATCTTTATTAAAATCTGCCGCCCTTACATGCTCGGTATCATGCGGTTTATTAGCAAAAACACCTTTCTTCCAAGAAAACTTACCACTTCCATCATTAAGGTATAATCTGTTGGGTTCAGATTCTAGAGCCAGTACAAGATCAAGATCTCCATCAGCATCAACATCGATAAGGATTACATCCAAAGCATGGGCTTTTGCATCTTGTGGAATATTTGTTAACGTCACATCATTAAAATATTTCTGTTGAGCCACACTGCATTGCGTAGACCCAAACAATAAGCATATGCTCATATAACTTAGTGACTGTTGGATGTAATTTTTCATAATCATTTTGTTTACAAGATGTTAATATATAAATAATTATTCATTTTTAATGAAAGGTTTTTAAATTTTCTTGATAAGAACAAACAATTTTATGAGGTATTGTTTTTTTACTTTAAATAACCTCAATGAAATATAAAGACTGATTATATGGATATCCATAGCAATTAAGTTCATTTTATTCTATTTTTGTTATATATGCGTGAAATGGAATTTGTAACAACAGGAGATGGTTCAAAAACATTGTTTAATGAACAAATAGGAGAGTGCTACCACTCCAAACATGGAGCTGTTCAAGAAAGTAAACATGTTTTTATTCAGACAGGACTTGATTATTACATTCAGAAACACTCCTTAAAGGATATCACTATTTTGGAAGTAGGTTTTGGAACAGGCTTAAACTTTACGCAAACGCTCGCTTATACATCTGGTAAAGAAATTTCGGTAGATTATGTAGGTATAGAAGGCTATCCATTGTCACTGGAGGTTATTCAGCAAATTGGTTATGATGCATTCGTTTCTGAAGAAAACTGGAATAATTATATATCAGGATATAAACAAGCTCTAAATGAAACTACGCAAATTGATTCAAATACGAATTTATATATCGATCATACCTTATTGATGGATTTTGGTTCAGATAAAACTTTTGATTTGGTATACTTTGATGCCTTTGCTGCTATTCATCAACCCGAAATGTGGTCAGATGAGGCTTTGGCCCATGTTGCAAAATTTGTAAAACCAGGAGGTGTTTTTGTTACCTATGCTATTACCGGCAATCTCAAAAGAAGCATGAAAGCACTAGGATTTACGATCGAAAAAGCACCGGGAGCACCAGGGAAGAGAGAGATGTTACGGGCGACAAAGGTTTAAGGCAATGATTCATAATAGTAGGTTGTGAATATGAAAGTTACAACAATATGATTATAAAGACAATTCTTAAAAAATAGGATTTAGCTAAAGTTTTTTAAGCTCAAAAGTTATAGGTTTGTGAGTTGGGCGATTCGGTGCAGTTAGGCCACAGATAGGAAGATGTTTTCCGTATTCTTCTTTCATTTTGTCCTTGGGGTCTCGATCATTTCAAGTCAAGAATATGGACCAAGTAACTGTCATGACCATTTTATGGTTTGGAGACAATTAAGAGTCAGACTACTTTGAAATGAATAAGAAGGATATGTAGTATTTGCGGTAGTTATACTAGAGAACACGCTATGGAGGCTATGAGTTACGCTTCATTTTAGAGTTATTGCAAAATAAGAGCGTGGTTTCGCATTATGGCGGAAGGCTTTCAACAAAGGAAAAAACGATTCCGCCACAGGGGTAAATGAAACAGACAGGTGGCGAAACGAGTTTGCCACGTAAGGAAATGGCAGGGATAGGCGACGACAGGATTTTGTCACTTGGGGAAATGATGCATGCAACCTACGACAAGATTCTATAACCTGTGAAATGATGCAGTCATAGGACAAAACGATTCTGCCACGTGGGGAAATGAAACATACAGTGGTCAATACGATTCCGCCACGTGCGGAAATGTCATATACTGGCGACGAAATGAGGCCGCCATAGTGCGAAATCGATGAAAAATTACCCTTTCTCTTCTCGCTGAAGTTATTAACCAACAGTCAGAACTGTTAGCTCCTTTCTGAAATTAGACAACACGTTATAATTACTACAAATAAAAACGGATGCTGGTTTGAACCAACATCCGTCTCTTATAAATATTTTGGTCAGAATTAGTGACCTTGAGTACCATCTACACCGTGAGAGTGACCATGAGATAACTCTTCTTCAGTTGCAGGACGTACATTTAAAATTTCGATTTCGAAATGTAATGATTTACCAGCCATTGGGTGGTTTAAGTCTGCAACTACAACTTCAGGAGTTACTTCTACAACTACTGCACGGAATTGGTTACCTTGGTTATCTTGTAAAGGGATAACTTCACCTACTGGAGGTAGACCAGTTTCTTTGAACATATCTGCTGGTAATTGGGCAACAGCACGCTCGTCTTTTTCGCCATAAGCATCTTCTGCAGATAATTCAAATGCAGTAGTGTCACCAACATTTAAGCCAGCGATGTTTTCTTCAAATTTAGGAAGCATCATGCCTACACCGTATAAGAAGTCTAAAGGATTTTCTGTTGTTGTTTCTTCTACGAATACTTTTTCGCCGTTTTCGATTGTGTGAAGTTTGTAAGTTAACGCTACTACGTCATTAGTTACTATTGCCATTTGTTTTGATTTTTGGGATATCCCCCGTTATTATTCTATTATTTTTATAAGTTCTGCAATTGTATTCTGTGGCAGACTGCATGTTTTATTTCGACAAAGGTATGCTTTTGAATTTAAACCCTGTCTATTTAATAACAATGGCAGACTGCTTTTTGTTCCACCCAATACAATTTTATTCGGAATGTAATAATGATCTAGCTCCTTACGAAATGCATGTGCATCTTCTCCAGTTAGCGCAATCTCATTGCAACCATACAATTCTTCTAACAATAATATTGCCCAATTTGAATATGCAGAACCATATGTCTTGATTTGTGGGAATACATTGGCAAATAACTGATCTGAAATTGCTGTATACTCCTCATTGTCAGTTAGTAGCCCTATTTTTTTTAATTGATGACAAATTGCTGATGTAGATGACGGAATGACATTATCCATGACTTCACTTTTTCGGGCAATTAATTTTTCTGCGCTCGATGCACTGTAGTAAAACGTTTTTTCGTTGCTATCATAAAATAATTCGATTGTTTTATCGAGTAAAGAGGTTGCTATTTGTAACCATTTTTCTTCAAAAGTAGCTTCGTAAAGTGCTGTAAATGCAGTGATCGTAAAAGCGTAATCATCTAAAAAACCGGGGATACTGCGATTTGAATCTTGTGGCTGATGTAACATACTGAAATCGCCGGCAATCAATTCACTCTTCAGAAATTCAGCATTCAGTAAAGCCAGCTCTAAGTATTCCTTTTTATCAAAGATGCGGTATGCATCAATCAGCCCCTTTAGTAGTAACGCGTTCCATGTTGCTAATTGTTTGTGGTCAAGTCCAGGATGAATACGATTTTTTCTGTAGTCAAATAGTTTCTTCTTTATTGACTGTAGATAAATTTCCCATTCTTCTGTGTTGTAGCCAGCTTCCTTAGCCATTTCATCAGCATCAATGTCACAAATCAATATATTAGTTTTTTCTTCTTCCCAGTTACCTTCAACAGTAATGTTGTAATAAGCTATAAATAAATCAGCATCTTCACCTAACACCGTTTTAATTTCGGCGATGTCAAATGTGTAGAATTTTCCCTCGACGCCTTCACTATCGGCATCTAAAGCTGCATAAAAGCCATTGTTCGGAGCTAACATTTCGCGTTGCGCCCAAGCAATTGTCTCTTCAACGACACGTTTATATAAAGGATGGGGTTGCTGTTGATAAGCTTCTGCATACAGGGAAATGAGTTGGCCATTGTCGTACAGCATTTTTTCAAAATGTGGGACATGCCATTCACTATCGACTGAATAGCGCGCAAAGCCACCTCCGATGTGGTCGTAAATACCTCCAGAAGCAATTTTTTGGAGCGTAAAATGAACATGGCTTAGTGTTTCAGTATCCTGCGCTAAAACAGCGTAACGCAATAAGAATAACCAGTTGTTAGGAAGCGAAAATTTTGGACTGCGATGGTAGCCACCGTCCCTTGGATCAAATAATTCTTTCCAGGGTTTTATAATATCTTCTAAATCTTCAAACTTATATTGCTCCGGTATTGCATTTATAGGTAATCGCTCACTCTGTTGAATGCCTTTTGTCAATTTGTCAGCATATTCCATTGCTACAGCAGGTTGTTCCTCCCACATGCGGGCAATCTGAATTAAAATATTCTGCCAATCATGAGCTTTGAAATAAGTACCACCGTATATGGGTCTACCGTCAGGTAAACAGATGCAGTTTAATGGCCATCCACCAGCATTTGTCATCAACTGTACCGCAGTCATATAGACCTGATCAATATCTGGACGCTCTTCTCTGTCTATTTTGATCGGAACATAAAACTTATTCATGGTCTGTGCGATCACATCATTTTCAAAGCTTTCGCGTTCCATCACATGACACCAGTGACAGGCAGAGTAGCCGATACTGATGATGATCAATTTATTTTCTTCCTGTGCTTTTTTTAATGCTTCTTCCCCCCATGGCATCCAGTGAACCGGATTATGCGCATGTTGTTTCAAATAAGGAGAATTTTCAAATTGCAATTGATTTGCCATAACCCGAAGGTACAAAAATGAATTATACTATGGTATTTAAAAGCGTAGCAGTATTGGATGTTAGGGTATTAAAATCAAAACCTTCATCAAGAATCAGATGTACAACTTGCGATGTTGATAAAGGGACAGATTCATTACTCACATATTCAATAAAATCTGATAAACCAGGGTTGTGGCCAAATATAAATAGTGTATGAATATGTGGTGGAACTTGGTTAATTAGTTTAAGAATATCCAAATAAGTAGCCTCATATAGCTGATCTTCTTTAATTAAAGCAATCTGAGGATATTTAATTGCTTTAATGAATATCTCTGCTGTTTCAGATGCTCTAATTGCAGAAGAGGAAATACAGAGCGTAGTAGAATCCGCTTGCATCTGTAGAGCAAGCTGATGGGAAACACGTTGTGCTCTTTCTATGCCTTTGTCTAATAATATACGGTCAAAATCTTTCTTAGAAAATGACTGTTCAGCCTTGGCATGACGGACGATATAGAGATTTTTAGACATATTCTGAAGTTATCCATATAAATATAAATAAAATCGATTTATTTATTTCAAAGATTAGGAAAGTTTAACATTAAATTAATGAAAACCACTGATTATCAGAAATAGCTTTAGGCTTTTAAAATATGATGATGTGTAAATTTTTTAGTTCTGTCCATATGAATAAATTAATGTACAATTTTACCGGTAAATCGTTCGAGATGTTGTAAAATTTAATATTAATAATATACTTTTGGACATTGAAAAAAATTGCGATAAGTAGGCTGTACTAAGTTGCTTATTATTGAATTTTTAATTAATCTTTTTGGTTTCAATTTTATGTTTAAAAGTATATTAACAGCTTTATGTCTGTTAAATTTATTGTTATCATGTAGCCGTTCTGATGAAAGTATATACGCAGAAGATGTTGATAGTATTGATTTAAAAGCTAAACCTTTAGATTCTGTCACATTTGATGATGAGAAAGGACTTATTAATATCCATACTACGGCAAATGCTAATTTTTTAGGTTTTAATGATACAAGATTTTTGCTAAATATTGCAAATGATAATCATAGTTATTGTCATCCCGATGTGCTGTATTTTCCTACCGGTTTGAATGGTTTTAAATATTGGATGGTATTTACTCCTTACTTTGGTGCGGTAGGAACAAATCAAAATTCTAAGCGTTTTGAAAACCCAAGTATTGTTGTATCTAACGACGGGATCAATTGGACAAATCCTCCCAATTTAATAAACCCTATTACTGCTGCTCCAAATCCGAATGAAAGCATCAAGGAAAATAATCAAGATCCAAAACAAGGATTTTGGTCAGATGTTGATTGGCTCTATGTAAATAATAAATTTTATTTATACTACCGAGCAAGTTTTATTTCTGCATCAGCACTAAGAAAGAAAGTCGAGAAAAATAATGAAAATTTTAAGAAGTTAGAAGCTAATGCCCAAAGAACAATAGTCCGACAAACTTCCGGAGATGGGGTGAACTGGTCTCCAATGAGCATAGCTTTTACAAGTAACCCTCCGTTTTCTCCCCGCAATAACCATGTTTTATCTCCATCTTTTATTTATGATGGAAGTAAATTTATGAGTTATGAAATTGAGTTAAATATGGGTAAAAGAAGTTTTAGAGGAAATAATCCTTCTTATGTAATCCGTAGAACCTCTAGTGACGGACTAAATTTTGATCAGTTTAAACAAAGTAAAATAGTAAATTTTCTAAATAAGCCTTGGTTAAAACTAAATGCTGCATATTCACCATGGCATATTCAGGCAACTTATGTTGATGGATATTATTTTCTATGTATAGCTATTGGAGATGTTAAAAAATACACATCCGAAGCACTCTATGTAGCCTATTCTAAAGATGGTATTAACTACCAGGTTTTTCCAAAAGCTATCCTTGAACAGAATGCCTACCGATCGGCAATTTTCCCAATGAAGACAGATGAGAAAATTATTCAGATGGGGGCCATGATCGCTACAAAATCAGGAGAATTTAGATATAGGGAATTTACACTTAGTAAAGAAAAGATTGATAACTGTTGGAAATAATTTTATCATTTGCCTATTTCTATTCGTTACCTTTACAAGCTATTTGCTAGTAAAGTAATAAAATGTTTTTATGCAGTCAGATAAATTATTGATATCCGTAATAATACCAATTTATAATCAAGAATTATTTCTTGAAGAATCAATTCAAAGTGTTTTAAAACAAAGTTATCCCTTTGTAGAATTAATATTGGTCAATGATGGTAGTACAGATAGGTCGTTAGATATCTGCATAAAGTATAGTAGTCAATATGGTAATGTACGCTATATAGAGCAGGTAAACTCAGGTGTATCTGTAGCACGGAATAGAGGACTACAAGAATCTACCGGAGCTTATGTGTTTTTTTTAGACGGAGATGATACCATTGCTACAGAATTTTTAGAAGAAGCACTTACAATAGCACTAAATAATGAAAGTGATTTTGTAGCGATAGGAGAAGATTACTGTTTTCGCTCGCGCCATATGATGGCTCTACCTACCTGTGCTATGTTTTTAAAAACAGATTTTCTAAAAAAACATCCTGATATTAACTTTCCTATTGGCATTCAACCCTGTGAAGATGGATTGTTTTCGCATCAATTATTAGCATTAACAGACAAAGTTAGTCTGTATCCAGAAGGAAAATATCATTACCGACAGCATGATTTTCAAAATCACATTATCATCAATCAAAATACATCAAAGGTATTAGCTCAGATTCCTCAATGGTTGAATCTATTAAAAGAATTTTATACAAGGAACAATTTCTATAAGTCACACGCGCTACATTTAGCATTATTTATTGAACATGAACCTTTTGAACTGCGTTATATAAGAATGCCGTTTGATGATGAGCAAAGAATGCAATTATTCGATTTAATAAAAGTTTTTATGCATGAAAAGGTTCTCCCAAACCTAAATACTGACGAGAAGGCAGAACTAAGTGTACCGTTTCTTTACTTCTTAGAATCTAAAGACTTAAAAAGCTTTGATACTTTTTATATTGACTATAAACGGAAGAAAACAAAAAAGTTTAAAACGCAGCTTTTTTTATTAAAATTTATACCATTATCTAAATTTAGAAGAAGTTTACGAAAGAAATTCAGTAGAAAGTTTCATCAGTTATGAAGATATTATTCGTTCAGCATTTATATTTTATTAACGGAACAGGTGGTACAGAAAAAATCTGTTCATTTCTTGCAAATAGTTTTGTTAAGAACGGTCATCAGGTTGAAATTGCTACGAATGAGCATGTTTCCGGAAAGGCCGTTTTTAAATTAGACGACCAAGTTACTGTAACAAATATTTATGATGCGTCTGTTCATCAAAAAGAGCTGATTCCGATTGTCAACTATATAGGAAGGAATCCATTTCTTTGGTTCGTCCATAAAATAAGGAAGAAGTATGCCAAAGCATATAATACGCTTTTAAAAAAGAGCATGAATGGTGAAGAGAATTTATTTATCTATAATCTAGCAAATCGGGCAAAAGCATGGAAGAATTATATTGATCAGGTACAACCTGATCTTATTATTACAATGTCAATAGGTTCATTGCTTGAGATCACTTATCGAAATAATTTAAATGTTCCAATTATTGATTCTGTAAATGGAAGACCAGATTATGATTTCACAAATATTTTTGGCGGAAGGAAACCATTTGAAGTAAAATTATTAGAAGAATCTTTTCAAAATTTATCAGGAATTCAAATACTTTTTGATAGCTATCGTAACTATTTACCGTCAAGCTTTAAGGGAGATGTGGTCGTAATTCCTAATCCAGTTTCAAAAAATCTATATCAAGTAGACCATTTTAAAAGTAAAGATCGTTATAAAATCATTCATATAGCAAGATTGGATACAGGTTGCAAGCAACAACATCTGGCAATAGATTGCTTCTCAAAACTATCAAATAAATATATGAATTGGGATTTTGAATTATGGGGTATAGGTCCAGATTGGAATAGACTGGAGAAGCAGATTTCAGACCTTAAGATGAAGGATAGAATTTTTTTGAAAGGTTTTACTGAAAGTCCTATTGTAAAAATGAGTGAAGCTGATGTATTTATATTTCCAAGTAAATATGAAGGTTTCGGATTAGCATTAGTTGAGGCTATGTCGGTAGGTCTTCCATGTCTAGGTTTTAAAAGTTGCTCTGGAGTAAATGAGTTGATAAAACATCAAGAAACAGGATTTCTTGCAGAAGACATGGACGAAATGACATCTCAATTAGATAAACTTATGGGAGATGCCCACCTACGAGATCACTTAGGTACAAATGCAAAAAAAGCTGTAGAAGTTTTTAGTGAAAGTAAAGTATTACATGATTGGAATGAATTTGTAACTAAAATAGAAAGCTTATTCAAGCAGAATTGAGGGTTGTTTTATGTCAAAAAAGAAAGTTTTATATTATATGCCGGATAATCCCTTAAAAGGAAAAGGAGGAAATTTAACCAGGTGCAATCAAATGTTATCCTATTTCCAAAAGAATAGTGATTTACTAGATGTGCACTTTATATCTTCTATTGATTGGGATAACGAAAGTAAAGAAGAATTTCATTTAAAATATCCTGACATACAATTGAAAATATTTCTTTTTAATCTGCCCAAATCAAATATTTTAAAATATTTAATAAAGGACAAAATTCCGAAGAAAATTTCCAGAGCTATAAGAAGAAACCCCCTGGATTCCAGCACTCCTTATTTTAGAAATAAATTTAAGAAAGACATTCAGGAGAATAACTATGATATTGTAGTGATAAGCTATTCTACTTGGGGAAATGTGATTGAAAATATTCATGGTCCTTATTTTATTATAGATACACATGATTTTATGGCACTGCAATATAAAATTAGATACGAAGGTCATAAAAAAATAAATATTGGGAAACTTTTTGGAAATGAAATGAGTATACTCAAAAAGTTCAATGAAATATGGACATATTCCATTGAAGAGCAGTATATTTTTGAACAATTTACAAATAGAAAAATTACACTGATGCCAGTTTCTTTTCCAACAGTTCATCTGAATGAAAAGAGAACGATCAAGTATGATGTTCTGTATGTTGCAAGTGCTAATCCTCATAATGTAAATAGTTTCAAGTGGTTTTTAGATAAAGTTTTCCCCCTATTAGAAAATGTAAATATTTATATCGTTGGAAAGATTTGCAATTTTATTGAAGACAGTCCTAATATCATTAAATTGGGCATTGTGGATGATCTGGATGCGATATATCAAAATACACGAATTTGTATCTGTCCTATGATTACGGGTACAGGAGTTAAAATAAAAGTACTAGAATCCTTGTCTTATGGGTTGCCTATAGTAACAACGCGGCGTGGAGTAGATGGCTTGATTAATAAATCTCAAAATGGCTGTATGGTTAGTGATGATCCACTAAGCTTTGCAAATAATATCAAACAATTATTAAACGACCAACAGCTTTATTCAAAAACGTGTGCAGAAGCATTGTCTTATTTTTCTCAAAATTATCATGAAGATAAAGAGGATAAGATACTTAATGATCTGTTTATTCCGAGTTAGTAATTTTTATTTCTTTATGTTAAGGAAAAAATAGTAGAAAAATTTTGTGATAGCACGATTGAAGTAGAAGGGTAAGCCTTTGATTATTAGTTGTTAAAAATTCTATGTAAAATAAAAGTTACTTTTATTTTACATAGAATTGACAGAATTGCTATCTTAGCTGAGAATTCTTTTGCCATAGAAGTAATGATGCGTTTTTAATAATTGATTAATATCATGAGTTTTATCTTAAGGGTGAGGCTCTATTCTAAATATAAAATAAGTATTATAAAGAGTGTTGTTAAATATGGTTTTATCACTTCATGAAAAAGATATGTAAATCTTTTAAGATATGTGTTACGTTTCGGTAACAATTACCGTTATTATGTAGTATAGTGTAATCATTTTGAGATAGAAAAAAATAAATATTCTTTTGCTCAGGGCTAGTTTTAAGTATCATAGGCTAAATGTGATAATATTTATGATTACTTATTCGTTTGTTTGCTAGAGAAAATACTATTAATTGAAAATCTGACATTTAGTCAATGAGTCATAGAATTATATTTGATACTGAAAGAATGAAACACAAGCATACAGGCTTGTATTTCTTTTGTAAACATTTGGGATCCGCATTATTGGAAAATCGTTCAACCGATGCTGATCTGTTATTTTACTCTCCAGACCCGCTTTCTCAAGAATTTGGTAGTGAGGTTACATATGTTCAGCAAAAATCCCTTCATAAATTTTGGATGCCAAATTTTGATGATATTTCTTTGTGGCATTCTACCTATCAATTAAGCTCTTATTTTCCAAGGAAAGGTAAAAAGACTAAGATCATCTCGACCATTCATGACCTTAATTTTCTTAAAGAAGGTAAAACTCCTGATAAAGAGAAGTTCTATTTAAAAAAACTGCAGGCTAATTTGGATAAAGCAGATTGCATTGTTGCTATTTCTAATTATGTTAAAAATGATTTAGAAGAATATTGTGATTTAAAAGGCAAGTCTGTACAGGTGGTATATAATGGAAATAATATTGATCATAAAATTGTTAGTAATTTTCAAGTAGAAAATCCTTTGAACAAAGGTGAAAGACAGTTTTTATTTACTATTGGTACTGTAAATAAAAAGAAAAATTTTCATGTTTTGCCATATTTGTTAGTTGGAAATGACCTACAGTTGGTGATCAGTGGTGTATTAGATGAAGTTGGATATGATCAGTATATATTAAGTATAGCCAAAGAATTAGGCGTATTGGACCGCGTTGTGATCACAGGACCTATTACAGAAGAAGTAAAATATCAATATCTAAGTAACTGTGCCATGTTTGTCTTCCCTTCAATTGCAGAAGGATTTGGTCTGCCAGTTATAGAAGCCATGTCATTTGGTAAAAAAGTCCTGTTGTCTAAATACACCTGCTTGCCTGAAATAGGAGGTTCAGAAGCTTTTTTCTTAGATTCAACGGAGAAGGATTATATGATGAATTTTGGAAAATCTCATATCATGAATTTGATTAACTCTCAAGATAGAAGTACTGAAATAAAAAATTGGTCCAGGAAATTTTCATGGGATATGGCAGCAAAAAGATATTGGAATCTTTATGAACAAGTTTTAAATAAGTAAACCAAGTTTCTTCCTGTGTTTTTTTGAAATATTTAGATCTTTAAGTAAAAGTAGACAAGGAACTAGCCTTTCAAAATATAATCTTCGAGGTTTTTGTAGATTATATTTTTATCAAAAGACTCTAGGATAAATTTCCGACCTGATATACCCATTTCTTTTCGAAGCTTAATGTCTTGAAGTTTTTTGATTTTCTCCACCATTTGTGGAATACTATTTACTTCCGTTAAAAAGCCAGAGATGTTATCCTTTACTAATTCAGGATTGCTACTACTGTTAAAAGCTATAATAGGCTTTTCTGCTAGAGAAGCCTCTGCTAGTACATATCCAAAACCTTCCCATAGTGAACTTAATATAAAAATATCAATATCAACTAAAAAGCTCCTCGGGGAATCTGTGAATCCTAGAAAATGAACATTCTTATCTGTCCCCTTTTCTATATTATAAGTTTTTAATTCGCTTTCCAGTTCACCTTTTCCTGTAATGTAAATCTGATGTTTAATCTGTAGTCGGGTTAATTCTAAAGAGAGATCGATTAAAAACTTCTGATTCTTTTGTGGAGCAAGTCTTGCTAGATTTCCTATAATTAATGCATCATCTTTGCGATCGGGAACTATTTTTTTATAAACTAATTGATCAAATTTTTGAAAATCGATAGGGTTATAAATTACTCTAATTTTTTCTTTTGGAAACAGTTGAGGATTATTTGCTAATATCGTTTCTCGAGTTGCATAGGAATTTGCTAGTACATCAGTGATATAGTTTCCAAAAATACGCTGATTTAGAAATGTATTTTTGATAGGAATAGCAGATCCCCTTCGGTATATAATACGAGGAACTCCTGCACTATGAGCAGCGTAAGCGGCAATTTTTAAATCTCTCGGATTATTGATTAATACGACTTCAATCTGTAACTTTTCAAATGTCGAAGTCAAATAGCACCTCTTTACCGGATTTAGAAAACTAAGATTAGTTAAATGGACTTCAATATATGTGATTGCAGGGAATGCAAGTAGCTTTGTTTTTAATTTACTGTTCTTTGATCCAAAAAAATAAACATCATGACCAAGCTTTGCAAAATGTACTGCAGACTCAAAATGCCATTTTTCACCTCCGCCCCACGTCTCTATCGAATTAAAAAAACCTATTCTCATTTACTAATTTTTTTGTAAAGCTTCATCCATTGAGCAGCCAAGATTTCATCATTAAACTGCTGCGCATATGCTAATCCTTCTTGACGCATTTCTTCCTGTTTTTCCTGAGAATTCAGGATGGCATCAATACTAATCGTTAATTGATCTATATCATTCGGATCAATATAGTGGGAAAATGGTCCTCCAGCTTCAGGAAAAACGCCAGAATTTGTTGTAATAACAGGGGTTCCACTATATAATGCCTCAATGATAGGTATTCCAAAACCTTCGAAAATTGAAGGGTAAACAAATATCTTAGCAATGCTATAGAGAACCGATAATTCATTCATTGTCAATCCTTGTAAAAAGATTACGCGATTTTCCATATTATGAGCCGCCACGAACGATTTTATTTCCTTTGTATAAGCTGTCTGTTTACCAACTATTACCAAAGGAATATCTTTATCTTTAATTGCTTGGACAATTGAAAATGCATTTTTTCGAGGCTCGATCGTGCCTACATTCAATATGAATTCCTGAGGAAGACCCAACTTCTTAATTAAGGTTTGCTTTTCCTGTTCCGATTTGACCGATTTAAATGAATCGTTGCATCCTTGATAAATGACTTTAACTTTCTCTTCAGGAATGTTAAAAAAATGAATAATATCTAATTTGGTCTGCTCACTAATCGCTACAATTTGATCTGCGTGTTCGCACGCATATTTAAATTTTTTATGATACAGAGTGCGATCTATTTTTTTATAAAGTTCAGGATAACGAATAAAAATCAGGTCATGTATTGTTACGACCGATGTAATTGATGTTTTGTCCAAACCGATTGGAATTTCTCCAGAAAGGCCATGATAAATATCAATTTTGTCTCTTTTCAAATCATTAACAATACGATTCGTGCGCCAATTACTCGTTAAGATTTTGTTAAGAATACCAGAAGGACGTCTAATGACACTATTGGGTACAAGATTACTATATTGGGGTATTCCGGTTTGCGGTGTATACAATAGGAATTCCTGTTCAGGATAATTCGAACGTAATATGCGGATCAAATCACGGCTATAGTTTCCTAAACCCGTATAGTTATTAAAAAAACGTTTTGCATCAAACCCTATTTTTGACATTACAATCTTTTTAATTTAAATTTTTCAATCACAGCAAGTAGTTTATCAATAATCACATCCCATTGATAATTTTCAGATACATATTTTATGCCAGCACGACCTTTTTCCTCCATTAAAGAAGGGTTTTCAATATGCTCTAATAAAATTTTGTGTAGGTTATTTTCTGATTTATAGCAAATTAAAGCGCCATTACTTTTAGCTTCATGTTCGATCATTACATTACATTTCTTGTTGGCAATGACCATTTTCCCTAAAGATAAAGCCTCAAGTGCAATTAAAGAAAGACTTTCATATATGGACGGATTGACAACAGCAAAAGAGTTCATGATTAAAGCTGTCTTTTCAGATTCAGTAACAAAACCCGTATAAATAATATCTGGATGTTCTACCTTAGGCATAAATAGATCACCCGTTAGAACTAACTTTAGATCTGTATTGTACTTATTTTTGAATGCTAGAAAATAATCAAGAAAATTATTCAATTTTCCTTCGACAATACGTCCACAGAAAAGTAGATATTGCTTAGGAAAATGATCTTTTACTTTTTCAATTTCTTCTTTGCTTGCTGAAGTAATGTCTACACCAACAGAGACAACATCGTTCGGCGCTAGTTTATGCTGAAAGATTTTCTGACACATTTTTCGTTCAGTATCGGTATTAAATGCGATATAACCCACTTTTGTGAATAAATGAGAGTTAATAGAACGAAAAAGCATGCTTTCTAAATGTGCTGTTGGTATCAGAATAGTCTTTTCTGGCGCAATAAAATCTCCCAATTGTGTAAGAGCATTTTCATAGGTGATGAATATTAGCGCATCATATTCATCTTTATGTTCTTTAAGATAGTTGAGTAAATTATCTGAATAAAAGCCATAATTTTTCATGAGCTTATATTCAACATCTTTTTGATAGTTCCAGATGGGAAAAATAGGAAATATAATATTGGATAAATTTAAACGATAAATCAATCGTCTAATTTTACTTGCCTTTTTCGATTTTTTTTGTAATTGTTCGTAGTACGTTCTGTTAAAAGGATTATTATCGAAACGTCTGATTTTGACTCCGTTCAATTCATAAGTCCCTTCTTTTACTTCAGGAATAAATGTTGTATAATCTTTTACCGTAGTTGTTAATACTTCCACATCGTATTGACCTGCAATTCTTTCAGCTAACATTCTACAATGAAATTCAGCACCACCAGTTACATCCAAGCCATAACGTACGGTAATGAAACCGATTTTTCCCATTTATATTAGCTGTTTTATTTTGTTAATAATCATTTCCGAAGAGACTAAATCAATTGCTTCCTTACCATCACAATCACAGGGCTTATTCCCATATATTGAATTTGGTCTATTCGGATGTTCTACCTGAACACAATCTTCTATGGATTGTCCATAACCAAGAAATCCCGCAAAAGGGTGGGTAGCACCCCACACGGACAAGCAACGAACACCCATCAAAGAAGCCATATGCATACCTGAAGAATCCATACTGATCATTAAGTCTAAATTAGAAATAATAGCAAGTTCTTCTTTAAGATTGAAACGACCAATTGTACTGTGGACACTGGGATATAGTGCTTGCCATTTTTCAGCTTGTGCTTGTTCCAATTTCCCTCCGCCAAATATGAATATGTCAAAGTTGTTCTGGGATAAGAAAGCAATTACTTCCTGCATTTTTGGAAGAGGAAAGACTTTATAGGAGTGTTGTGCAAATGGGGCGATTCCAATTTTTCTGCTTTCATCATCCGAAAATAAAGCATGTGCTAAGTTGGGTAATGCCAACTTAGTAGGCTCTAATTTATTCTGCAATATAAATTTAAAACCAAGATCACGAAATACATCGGCATAACGTTCAACAGTCGGTTTTAACGGTTTCAAAACCTTATTTTGAAATCGGGTAAGTGCTTTTTTTTCTTTTCGGCCTTTGTCCAATTGCTTGACCACAAGTCCCGATATCTTAAAAAGAACTGCTAAAATTCGAGATCTTAAATTAAAATGTAGATCAGCAACTGCATCGGCACCATAAGAAGTTAATTCTCTTTTTAGGTTCACAATACCTTTTAAACCCTTATGTTGTTCTTTGGGATTAAAAGGATGGAACTGTACATTCGGAATACCTTCAAAAAAAGCCTTAAAAGGTGGACGGGTTACCATAATAATCATTACAGCAGGGTACTGTTGCACAAATTCCTTCAAGACTGAAGCAACCATGGCAACATCTCCCATGGCAGAGAAGCGCGTAACAATTATTTTGGATGGTAAAGACATTATTTTGATGCTTGATACAATACAGGATTTAAACTCGGATCGTTATACATTTTCATCTGTTTATAGACTTTCATGTATTTTTTTCCAGCTTGGATATCAGAAAGCAATTCATCAATACTCTGAGAGAGATCAACACGTTGTTCTAAAAGAATATTCAATTTAATTTGACAAGCATCGATATGGCCCTGTGCTACATCATTACGTAAAGTCTCTTGCTCCATATGATAGATTTTTAAAGCTAGTATTGACAATCTGTCAATTGCCCAAGCAGGACTTTCCGTGTTGATTTTAGCATCTTCGTTTGGAGTAACATCTTGGAATTTCAATAGATAGTAGCTGTCTATATATTCCACAGTATCTGTACGATGCTGATTGGATTCATCGATCCTTCTTTTCCAGTATAAACCTACCTTAGGGTCGATTTCAGGATTTCTGACCACATCTTCCATATGCCATTGTACGGTATCAATCCAACATTTCATATACAGTAAATGTTCCAATGATGACGACTCAAAAGGATTTTGAACAACTTGATCAATTTCGTTTTCAACGTGATAATCTGCGATTGCACGTTGAAAAATAGTGTTAGCTAATGCACTTATCATAGTACAAACTTAGATAAATTTGTTTTATTTACAATCTTAATTGCGTCATATCTAAAACAAATTTATTTGCCAGAATCTGTTTTAGGAAATGCTGTTAGGGTATTAGCCGCTAGACCCGAAAAGAACTTCTTAATTGATGAAAGAATAATTAGGAAGCCTATTTTAATAAATCTAAAAGCAGACTTGGATATATTCCGAGGAGTACAACCAAAATACTGATCGAAACAGCTATAAGAACTAAAAATCTGTTGAACTTTGGTAACGCTATAGCCGTGTCATTATCTCTTAAAAATGCAAGTAGTGGAATTTTAAAATAAAAGAATAACGAGATCACAGAAGTTAAGGCTCCTACAATAAGTAGGAATAATAAAGGTATTTCATTTAACGTCTGATACTGTTCAAATACCTTAGAAAATACGAGAAGTTTTCCGATAAATCCCGCAGTAGGAGGGAGTCCGATTAGTGAGATCAACAGAATAGAGAAGCTCACAAATATCACCGGGTATTTTTTACCCAAACCTTTATAAGATTCAATAGTGGTACTTTCAAGACCTTGTTCCAGTTGATCAATAAATAAAAAGACTGCGATATTCATCAAAGCATAGATTGCCAGATAAAATAATAGAACATCAGGATCGTTGTCAATATAAACAAGAGCCACCATCAAGAGTATACCAGTATGACCAATAGAAGAATAGGCCATCATTCTTTTAATATCTTTTTGCTTTAATGCGGCTAGATTTCCAATAAGCATTGTAGCGATTGCAATGATTATGATAACGGAGATTAAGAACTCTGAGTAGAAGAAAGGGCTAGCAGTCCAGCTCGCCAGTAAACGCGATAACAGAACCAGTGCTCCAATTTTTGGTACTGTTGATAGATAGGCAGTTATCGGGGTCGGAGCACCTTGATAAACATCAGGACTCCACACATGAAAAGGGGCAAAGCTTAATTTAAAACCAATTCCGGTTAGTAAAAACAGAAATGCAATACAGGTCATGACTTTTGGAGCTTCAATAAGTCCCTGGATATGTTGCTGGCTATCAAAATTTAAGTTTCCCGTGAAACCGTAAATAAGTGATAGACCATACAGCATGACCGCCGCACAGATGGAACCAAATAAAACATATTTCATTGCCGCTTCAGCCTCAAATTTCGTTTTAGAGAAATATCCGACCATGACGTAAGAGCTGATCGATAAAGTTTCAATCGCTATAAAAATCAGCAACCAGTTGCTGCTTATCGTTAATAAGTGCAGTCCTAGTGTAGCTGTGAGCAATACTGCATAAAGATCACCAATAGGACGGATCTGATTTGAAAAACGTTGCTGGATGAATACAGCTATAAGTATAGTTGATAGCGATAAGATGATTCGGGATAAAATAGATAATTTATCAATTTTGATCATCTCAAAAAATCCAGATTCACCAGTAAGTAGGCTATTCTGATCAAAAAGGAAATATAAACTAAGTAATAAACCGATTATGGTAATAGCAAATGAACTCTGTTTCCAAATTCGGTCTATAAATAAACTGCAAAATATACTGCATACAAAAGCAATCATGAGTGCAAGTTCCGGCTTGAATAAAGGGATACTTACTATGATATGGTCTAAAATTGACGAAATTGATGAAGCAAATGCGGCCATGTTTTTAGTTATACTGTTGAATAAAGGAAACCAAATTGATGACAGAAGCATTCATTTGGTCGAATATAATAAAAGGACATATTCCTAAAAGTAAAGCAAGTGCTAAAGTGGGGAACAAGATTAGCTGTTCCCTAACGGAAAGATCGACTAGGGCCTGTTGCCAAGAATCTCCACCTTTTAATCTTGTTTCTCCAAAAAACATTCTTTGTAATGTCCATAATAGATAGGCCGCACTCATTAGAATTCCAACAGATCCAGCTATAGCCATCCATCTTGGGAGACCAGTACCTAAACTTGCCGAATTAAATGTTCCGATAATTACAAATGCCTCTGCAATAAATGCAGAGAAACCAGGTAAACCTAAAGAAGCAAAAAATGCAATAGCTATATATGCCGTATATTTAGGCATAATACTGGCCAATCCTCTAAAATGTGGAATGTAACGGTCATGTACACGGTCGTAGATAACACCGACCAAGAAAAATAAGGCTGCAGATAGAAAACCATGACTAATCATCTGAAACATTGCTCCAGAAATACCCTCTGCAGTAAAAGAAGCTAAGCCCAAGAGCACAAATCCCATATGGGATACAGAAGAATAAGCAATCATTCGTTTCAAATCTTTTTGTGCTAATGCATTAAAGGCACCATATAAGATCGAAATCACCCCGATAAGACCCAGCCACCAGTTACTAGTGGCTGCAGCATCAGGGAAGATGCTGAAACAAACGCGGATGATACCGTATCCCCCAATCTTTAATAAGATACCCGCTAGGATAATAGAAACTGGTGTCGGAGCTTCCACGTGCGCATCAGGCAGCCAGGTATGTAGCGGGACAATAGGAACTTTAATAGCAAAAGCAAAGAAAAGTACGATAAATCCAATCAGACGGGCTGATATACCAAAAATCTCCTGATAACCATCCAGTGCAAAAATAGAACCTTGTACATAATTGTCCGGATTCATCATATGGATCATACTAAAAGTATGAGCACCTGTAACAGGATTGATCACCGAGAAGTAAAGGCCTACTATGACCAAGAGCATGAAAACAGAACCGAATAATGTATAAATGAAAAACTTCATGGCAGCATATTCTCTTCGCTCGCCACCCCAGATTCCGATGAGGAAGTACAAAGGGAGTAACATCACCTCATAAAATAAATAGAATAAGAAGAAGTCTAAAGCACAGAATATACCGATGACTGCCATATTCAAAAGCATAAGTAAGGCAAAATAACCTTTCATACTTTTCTGGATATTCCAGGAAGCACCAATTGCCATCAACATCACAAATGCGCTTAAAACCAATAAAGGCATAGAAATCCCATCTACCCCGAGCAGGTAGTCAATCTCCAGTTTACCAATAGTTCCAAGATCTAAGCGGATCCACGGCAGTTGCTCTACCAATTGATATCCTTCAAGTGTATTGATACCTGTTGCCGTTGGATTAAACGAGAAGTAGGCCATTCCTGCCAGTAGAAACTGAATAGCAGTTATAGCAAGGGCAATATATTTATAAGCATCCTTGAATCGACTAGGAAGTGCTAGTATAATCGCTGTCGCTAGTAGAGGTAAAAAGATTAATAAGGATAGTGTAGGCATTTTCTAACGTAATAAAAGATAAATTAAACCAACTATAACAAGTAAGAATACAGAATATAAATAAGTCTGTAGTCTCCCATTTTGCGGTGAACGCACAAAAGTTCCTAACAGAAGAGCGAATTTTCCAATAGCATTAACTATACCGTCAACAATATGTTTGTCAAGCCAATGACTCAAATGCGCGAGCTGCTGGATCAATTTTGTTAAGCTGTGTATAAAACCATCAACAATATTTCGATCTAACCAATAGGAAAGAGCACTTAATTTCAAAATACTGTTGACAATAATTGTTTCATTAAATGAATTCATATATCCCTGATGCAAGGATAACCGGTTTGCAAGACTATTTTCATTCAGTGGATATTGACCTTTTGCATACCATTTCCATCCTAATATCCACACCGATAATGCACCGACTGTTAATAATACAGGAATAACCAGATGGGCAAGATGATTTGCTTCGTAAGGGTAATCGACCAGTAATCCATCCATTATCCACGAGTCATGATAAGAAATTGGATTGATCGAAAATAGAGGAAAGAAACAGCATATGCCCAGGAAATACATTGGCCAAAGCATAAGCTTAGGCGATTCACTCAAATGTATAGATGATCCCAATAGATTTTTGATACGCAGTTCCGAAAAGAAGGCCTTAAAAATTAGACGTCCAATATAAAATGAAGTCATAATACTGACGATAATCAATGTCACTGGCACGATCTGAAACAAAGCTCCTTTTGTTGATGCCCATTCGAATGCAGAAATAATGATACTATCTTTTGATAAATAGCCCGAAGTCAACGGAAAACCCGCAAGTGCCAAGGAAGCTACTGTCATCAGTACAAATGTTTGTGGCATATAGTGACGAAGTCCACCCATATTGCGCAGATCCTGTGGGTCGAAATCATGCTTGCTATGCGCTTTCAGATGTGCCATTTCATGGATAACAGCCCCAGCACATAAGAATAATAAACACTTAAAAAAAGCATGTGTCAATAAATGAAACATGGCCGCATCCCAGGTGCCGATACCTATTCCCACCATCATATAACCCAATTGGGAAATTGTCGAAAAAGCAAGTATTTTTTTGATGTCATATTGTCCCAAAGCAAAATATGCAGCAGTAGTAGCAGTGATGGTACCGATGATAGCAATAGTCAAAAGGACTGTTTCGTTAAATAAAGGAAATAAAGTACTCATTAAAAATACACCGGCAGCCACCATGGTCGCAGCATGTATTAAAGATGAAACAGATGTAGGCCCCTCCATAGCATCAGGCAACCAGACATGTAATGGAAATTGGGCTGATTTTGCCATCGCCCCTAAGAAAAATGCAAGGCCAGTAATCGTCAACCAGATCGCATCCATACTATTGTGTGGAGATATCCATAGGCCGTTTTCAATACTAGTATTAGCGATAAGTCCATCATTTCCAAATAGATTGACAAGATTGAGGGATCCAAATTGAGCGTAGACAATCGCTATGCCGATCAAGAAGCCCAGATCACCGATTCGGTTGACTAAAAAAGCCTTCTTATTTGCTTGCACGGCAGCATCCTTCGTATACCAGAATCCAATTAATAGATAAGATGCAAACCCGACAAGTTCCCAGAACACATACATAAGCAGTAAATTGTTCATGATGACAAGCCCGAGCATTGCGAAGCAAAATAGACTGAGATACATCCAATAACGATGTATGCCGGTATCATCGTGCATATATGATTTAGAATAAATATGCACCGGAACCGCTATTGTCGAAACTAACAGTAGCATCAAAGAGCTGAGGTTATTCAGCAATAGACCAACTGTAAAAGTGGTATTTCCTATTGTAAACCATCTGATCTCAGATGATAAAGGCATCGCGTTCCAGACATCCAGAAAGGTAATTAAACTAAAGATGAAGCTTAAAATAATCGCCGCTGTACCAACAAGGCCAGATTGATCTTTTTTACCAACAACAGCCTGATATAGAAAAGCCAGCAAAGGCATTGCCAAAGCAAACAATGCTGTATTAATGGGTGATATGTCAAATAAATAGTTCAATGCTAGTCTTTTAATTCACGAATTTGATCCGGATTAATGCTTCTGTATTGTCGGTATACATTTAAAATGATGGCCAATCCAACTGCAACAGCAGCTGCTGCAAGGACAATGGCAAACAGTGCAAATATTTGACCCCCATAATTAATTTTATCATACTTTCCGAAAGCTACAAAATTGAGAATAGCCGCATTGATCATCAATTCAATGCCAACTAAAATCATAATGGCGTTCTTTTTTGCGAGAACGGCATATAGACCAATACAAAAAATACAGGCCGAGACAACTAGAAAGTGTGTTAAGGTGATCATTTTTGTAAATCCTTTCGTGAAAGATGTGATGCTCCGATCAAAGCCATCATCAAAAAGATGGAAATAACTTCAAATGGAAGCACATACTGGGTCATAAACTTAATACCTAATTGATGAATATTATTGTCTGTACTTTTGATAACCGTATTATTTTGGATAGCTGTTGCCATCCAAGCTGGGAAAGATTTTTGCCATTCCAGAATGCCAAAAATCATGACTCCAAAAAAGGCGAGAGCAACAGGTAGCACCTTCCATGTCGGTAGGGAGAATAAAGAACCTGTTGTTTGCTGTAAATCTTGCAACAGCTCTTTGTTAGAAAGCATAAATGCAAAAAGCAGTAAGATTAATACACCGCCGACATATACCATGATTTGCGTAATAGCCACAAAGTCTGCTAAAGCAAATAAGTAAAGTCCGGCCATAGCAAATAAAACAACGAAAAATAAAAATAGCGCGCGTGCTATATTTTTTAAGCTTACTACTAATAGGGCAGAACCTACAGCTAAAAGTGCAAAAGCATAAAATAAAAAAAGCTCTAAAGTCATTATTTTGATTTTGCTGCCTCCTTTTCAGCTTGAAATTTGGTCCATTCAGATTTTCTTTGCGCAACTTGATCGTCGGTCATATCCGAAAATCCATAAATCAGATCCGTTAATTTCGTTGAACTGCGGTCATATTGATTTGTCATAGTGATACATTCTGTAGGACATACAACCGTACATAATCCACAGTACATACACTTTGCCATGTCAATATCAAACTGAGCTGGGTAAAGACGTTTAACACTACCATCTGAAGTTTTTCCGATTGCTTCCGGAGATTTGATCGCTTCAATAGCGATACAATCGACAGGACAAGCCTTAGCACATAAATCACAGACAATGCAGTCGTCGATCTCAACTTCAAGCTGGTATCGCGCAACCTCAGGAATGGGCATTTTGACTTTCGGATACTGTACTGTTGCAATACCATCCTGTTTATCAAAATAATTATCTTTTGTAATATCCAGTTCTTGACGTGCCTTTCGAGCACCAAACAGATGCTTTACTGTCAAAGATAGTCCCTTGAAAGCAGTTGTTAATGCATGAAAAGCCGTTTTGAATATCATATCGAATTAACCAAATTAAACAATTACTAAAATTCTCCAGATCGCTGATATAGCCATACATAAAAACGCGAGAGGTGTTAAAACCTTCCAGCATAAATTCATCAGTTGATCTGCACGTAAACGCGGTAAAGTCCATCTGATCCACATCTGAACCCCAACTAAAAAGAGGGATTTGGAAAAAGTCCAAAATATTCCCCAGCCAAAGGCTGTTGTCCAGTCAGCCAGTTTTAATGGGCCAATATTCGGAAGAGGTGTATTCCAAGCGCCTAAGAATAAAACTACACCCAACATGGATACCAGAAACATCATAGCATATTCAGCTAGAAATAAAAATGCAAACTGTATCCCTCCATATTCGGTATGAAAGCCTCCAACAAGTTCTGATTCTGCTTCCGGAATATCAAAAGGAGCACGGTTACACTCTGCTAAAGTCGCTATAAAAAATATAATATAGGTGACGATCATATGGGGTGCTTGAAAAATATTCCAAGCAAATATACCACCGACATTTTTAACAGACCAAATACCTAAAAACTTGATTTCTTCTGTTGATAATACACCTTGATTCGTCGCAATATCATTCAGATTTAGCGTCTGCGTAAGCATCACGGCTGCGATTAAGGATAATCCTACAGGAATTTCATAAGAAACCATTTGTGCAATTGCACGCATAGAACCAAGCAATGAAAATTTATTGTTAGAACCCCAACCGGCCATTAAGATACCAATAGCATCTATGGAGACTATAGCCATAATTAGGAATAAGCCAGTGTGTGTATTAACTGGAATAAAATCCTTAGACCATGGCATAACAGAAAACCCCGTGAAAACAGCTACGAAAATAACAATAGGAGCCATGCGGAATAAAATTTTATCCGCTAGTAGCGGAGTAATCAATTCCTTTTGTAGGAGCTTTAAAATATCTGCTATGGTCTGGAGAGATCCATATTTTCCCGTTTCCATAGGACCAAGTCTATCTTGAACAAAGCCTGCAATTTTACGTTCCGCATATACCGCAAACAACGTAAAAACTGCTATAAACATGAATATAGCAACAGGAACAAGGATATGGATGAATAAATCTAACAATTCTTATTTGTAATGATTATTAATAAGTGAAATTCTAGTAGGCAAATTTAATGAAAAGGTATGAATTAAGAGAAGGAAAAACAAATTATATACTGGTTTAATAGACATTTGTTTGTGGAAATAAAAAAAGCATCTCGAAAGATGCTTTTTTATTAAAATATTTTAAGAATTAACGTTGTGTTATTTCAACATAATCACGTTCCGTCGGACCAGTATATACTTGTCTTGGACGACCGATAGGTTCTTTGTTTTCACGCATTTCTTTCCATTGTGCAATCCATCCCGGAAGACGACCTAAAGCAAATAATACGGTAAACATTTCCGAGTTGAATCCTAATGCACGGTAAATAATACCTGAGTAGAAATCAACATTTGGATATAATTTTCTATCGATGAAGTATTGATCATTTAATGCCGCTTCTTCTAATTTTTTAGCGATATCTAAAACAGGATCATTAACACCTAATTTTTCTAAGATATCATCACATGCTTTTTTAATGATTTTAGCACGAGGATCGAAGTTTTTATAGACACGGTGACCGAATCCCATCAAACGGAAAGGATCATTTTTATCTTTTGCTTTCGCTAAATATTTTTCAGCATCTCCGCCATCATTTTTGATCGCTTCAAGCATTTCAATTACAGCTTGGTTTGCTCCACCATGTAACGGTCCCCAAAGGGCATTGATACCAGCAGAAATAGAAGCATATAAATTTGCGTTTGATGAACCTACAATACGTACTGTAGAAGTCGAACAGTTCTGTTCGTGGTCAGCATGCAAAATCAATAATTTATGCATTGCATCAATCACAACAGGATCAAAAGTTTTATCCTGATTGACTTCACCAAAGATCATATTTAAGAAGTTGTCGATATAACCTAAATTAGTTTTAGGATATACAACTGGATGACCTAAAGATTTCTTTTGAATCCAAGAAACAATCGTAGGCATTTTAGCCAATAAATTGATAATTGTTTTGTCTTCTTCTTCAGGTGTTGGATTTGGATCTAAAGATTCAGGGTAAAATGCTGATAAAGCTCCAACTAGACACGATAATTGTCCCATTGGATGGGATTTTGAAGGAAAGCCTGCAAAGAAGTTTTTCATGTCTTCATGAATCATCATCTGTGATTTGATGTCCGTTCTGAATTGTTCTAAAACTGCTTTTGTTGGAAGGTCTCCGTATATCAATAAATAAGCAACTTCCAAGAAAGTTGATTTTTCAGCTAATTGTTCGATAGGGTAGCCACGGTATCTTAAAATACCTGTCTCACCATCAAGGAAAGTGACAGCACTTTTTGCTGCACCAGTGTTTTTAAAACCTGGATCTAATGTAATATATCCAGATTGATCTCTCAATTTAGAGATGTCAACTGCTTTTTCGTTTTCTGTACCAGTAATAACTGGAAATTCGTATGACGAACCATTTAAAATAATAGATGCTGTTTCAGACATAAGCTTCTTATGTTATCATGTGTTTATGCAAATGTAATAAAATTGAGGGCTAATATACTAGGTTTTCGTAATAATAATGCCATAATCTAAGCATTTTTGACATTATTTTTAATTTAAAATGTGAGTTATTACTGATACGCGCCATTTGTTTATCCAAAAGTTTTTAATTGGCTCATAAGATAAAAATCTAATTTTTTAAGCATAATGTTGCTTATGCACATAATACAAAAAAAGCCCTTCCAATTTGACTCTTCAATGAGTATAAAAGGAAAGACTTTTTTGATTTTTCCACACAGAAACCTGAAACAAAATTTAGGCAATGCTAAAGCTTAATCTACCTGAAAACCATATTTTTTATAAATATTTTTTGCAGAATCTGATTGGAGGTAAGCCATAAAATCACTAGCAGCTTGTTTATTTTTAGATTTTTTCAATTTACCAGCCATATATTTCGCCGTAATGTTTTCATTATCCGGAATGGTAATACTTTCTACCGGATGATTGATCATTTTTTGAAAAAATGCCTCTGAGTACCATACTGGAGCAACATCGGCTTGACCTTCTAATATTCGAAGTGGACTCTCTCGATGATGTATTTTAGTGAGATAAGTAGATTTATCTGCAACCTTGTCTTCCATAATGGTATGTACGAGTTCTTCTCCACCAACTTTGCGATAAGCGGTTTTTATCTGCTCGCCAACACCTTCCCAAGCTGGATTCGGCATGCTGATACGAACATCCTTACGTTTTAAATCCTTCAAGGATTTGATGTTTTTCGGATTACCCTTTGGAACCATTAAGGTAAGTTTGTTGGTTGCATAAGCAATAGTCTGATCAAAATAGTCAGCCATCTCTGTGATCCGTCTTTGACCCGCAGTGTAAATATCTGGCGTGTGCGTAATCTTCAAATTGCCGATTGTTAGTGATCCACCTTGAATTTGTTTTGCCAGTATTCCCGGAGGTAATGTTTCGACAAATATGCGCTCGTACTGTGGATGTTCTTTCTTGAAAGTTTTGATCAGATCATCGATAACCATAAACTGGTTTCCGGCAAAGAAAATAACCAATTGTGGCTTTTCAATTTCACCATAAAGATCAGGGATGTTGTCAATCCCAGGGATCGTAAAATTAACAGCAGATTCAGGAGGGGTATTCCAAGGAGGATGAAATTGATGATCTTGTGCATAGGAACATGAAGTTCCAAGTAACAAAGCAAGTATAGTTTTAGTGAGTTTTTGCATGTCTTGTTTTCAAATTATGGTTTAACAATTGTCCAGCCTTGATGAGCTCTGATCACCAATTCACCATTACCGCTGGGAACATAACCGATGAAATCAAACAGTTGTTCCTTGGTCAGATTACGTTCTTTTAACGAGTTGGTACATTGTGCTACTTGGACCCCTCTTGCGATTAGTTTTTTGAACTGTTCTTCATATTTAGAAGTACTTTTTAAAAATGCCTCAGTACCACCAGAAAAAGCAATCAGCTCAAGCGTTAATTTTCCTTTTAATCGTGGATCGTCCAACACATTGTTGATGTTGCGAATTGCTTTCTCAATTGTTTTTGGATCATTGCTATCCAATTGGTAGATCGCATGATACGATTTTTTTTCAGCAACAGCTCCTTGAAATGACGCATTTTTCACCAATGCTTCCTCTTGCGTTTGTGCCGCTAATTTACCCATGCTACAGATAGCAAGGATCATAATCATAATTGTTTTATTCATTTTTTAAAAATTAAAAGGACCGAATTTATGTTGTATTGCACTTATCTCGTCGTTATAAGGTGGATAAGGTGAGTCTTTTGGTTTTTTTGCTAAGTTAGGATAGTCATTTTCCTTATTTGCTTTGATTGGTCTAGAAAAAGAATTGATATAAGCAGCCACATCAAATGCCTGTTCATCTGTTAAAATTGGACTGTCGTGAGTAGCACCTAAAGGCATATTTGCTTTGATAAATTTCATTGCAGTTAACATACGTGCCATTCCTGCACCATCATTGTAGGAATCATTTCCCCATAGAGGTGGATATTGATATCCTTTAGTTCCAGCAAGTTTTTGGCCTTCTCCATTTGTACCATGGCAACTTTGGCAATGCTGTTGAAAGACAGTAGCTCCATTCTTTTGATCGGCAGCTCTTTCCGGAATGGTCACTTTGACAAATCCCTGCCCAGTAATTCGCTTTCCAATTGGCGTATCTTTACTGATATGTTTAATATAGGTAACAATTGCCCTCATTTCGGTACTGTTCACATCAATAGCTTTTCCGTTCATGCTACGTTCAAAACAACCGTTGATACGCTCTTCTAGTGATTCCACTTTATCTTCTCTGCCAATGTAAATCGGGAAAACACCTGTAAGCCCTACATAGGGAGCCGCAAATGATTTTGTTCCGCCATTGAGGTGGCAATTGGTACAGGCTAGATGATTACCAATTTTACTTCCATCTTTTTCATAAAAATAGTTGTAAGTCTCCCTTATCAGTTTTTCACCATAGCTTGCCATTTTATCTTCGGCATTGTCAGCATAAGGTGTCAGTTTTAATTGATCAACATGGTTAATTATTTCGCTCTGTTCAGACTCTTTATCAGGAGATTTATGCGCTAAAGCATTTGTCATATAAGCAGATAAAACAATGAAGCATAATAATATGCTCGTCACGATAATAATGGTATTGCTACTCCTCCTAATTTTTTTAATATCCTCTTCCATTCATACTAGGTTTTAAGCAAATGTACCCTATTACAGAATGCTGTTATAATTCATAATTATTATCTGTTATAACGAAATGTTATGAGTAGATTTTACCCTTATGCTGTTGAATAAAGTTCATGAATTTTAATGGAAGGCCCGCAAGTCCTCCAACCAAATGGGTGATGTAGAAATAACGCTCTATGCTAAAATCTTCTAACTCAATGATTTTTAAATCACCGTTTTTAAGCTCTTCTTGTATCGCATGGATCGAAAGAAATGCCGCTGTATTGCTGTATTTAAGATACCTTTTAATACTTTCGGAGGATGATAAAATAATTTCTGTATGGAGATGCTGTAACGAAATTCCAGCTTCTTTCAATTTGCAATCGATGATATCACGAGTTCCAGATCCAGGTTCCCGGAATACGAATGCTAATTTATAGATGTCATTTAAGACAAATCTCTCTTCTTTACATAAAGGATTAGTATTGCGGGTGACCAAAACAATTTCATCTTTGATATAGGGTGTGAATTTTAATGATCTATTATCTGGCAATCCCTCTGTAATCCCCAGATGAATTTCGTTCTTGATGAGAAGTTGCTCAACCCGTTTTGAATTAGCCTGCGTGACTTTTATTTCATTTTGTGGAAAATGGAGATTAAACTCCACTAACATTTTAGGAATTACATATTGAGAAATCGTTGTGCTGATTCCCAGGAAGAGATTTCCATTTTGCTTTCCTGTTATTTCGTTGATTTCATAAGTCGCCTGATTGTATTGTTCCAAAATGACCTGCGCATGTTTATAAAGAATCTTTCCAGCAGGAGTAAGGGCAAGCCGGTTGCCTAATCGTTCAAATAACGGTGTACCAATGGAGTTTTCAATCTCCTGTATATTTTTACTTACAGCTGGCTGTGAGATAAAAAGCTCTGATGCCGCTTTTGTGAAGTTGAGCGTATTGGCTGCAACGTAAAAAACTTTTAACCTAAAATCGAAATCCATAAATGAAATACCCTTATCGTAATGAAATGTATAGAACCAAATCTAAAAAAAATTGAATGCGTTTTTAGCTATTAACAAAATTGTCACAATTATAAATGTAAGTTGTTTTCAAATTTATTGAAGATTTGAATAGCATGATAGAATATGGTTTGGATTTAGAATATTAATTCAGGCCCAGTCAAAGCATGTTTATCAGCCATAGATCTATTGACAGTTTACTTTTATCGGGAATTACTACACAAGGTGGATATCTTGAACTTGATCACAATATTGAATTCTGATAATAATGCTCTTAAACTATAAGCAAGGACAGCTTTGGCATTTCGTGTTTCATTTTTTTCAATGGAGAAATAGTATTTGAAAATCCAGAGAATAAAAAAAAAGAATTATTAATTTGAATTATTACGATTATTTCGTAGACTTGTGTATAATTAGTAGTTTAATAATCAGGTATGGAAAAGTTAACAGCACAAGAAGAACAGGCGATGCAGGCCATTTGGAATCTTAAGGCATGTTTTGTGAAAGAGATTTTGGACAATATCAAAGGCGAGAAGATGCCTTATACGACATTGGCCTCTACAGTTAAAAATCTAGAAAAAAAGGGATTCGTAAAGTCAGTTAAGTATGCAAATGCAAATCGATACGAACCGTTGATTTCTGAAGAAGATTATAAAGAGACATTTATGCACTCTTTCGTAGGAGACTATTTTAAGAATTCATATAAGGAGATGGTTACATTTTTTGTGAAAGAAGAAAAGCTATCTGCATCCGAATTGGAAGAAATCATGCAAATGATCAAGGAAAATAAAAGCTAGTAACCATGGAAAATATCCTAAATTATGCGATCCAGATTAATGTATTACTAAGTGTTGTATACTTAGGATATGTATTGTTATTAAAGAACCTGACATTTTACCTGCTTAACCGCATGTATTTTATTACAGGTATTTTATTTTCATTTACCTATCCGTTCTTAGATATTCAATCTTGGTTTAGAAAACCAATTCCATCCGTAGGGGAGATCGCGATGGATTGGTCAATGGATCTCGGACAAGAGGTGGACAAATCGGTCTTTACCTTAAATAATGTATTGATCCTTTTACTTTTCATAGGGGTAACGATTTTATCAATTCGCTTCTTAATTCAGATGATTAGCCTATTGCGAATTCATATTTATTCTGAACCTGCACAGTGGCAATCTTATCTTTTTAGAAATGTTTTTATACCCATTGTACCCTTTTCGTTTTTAAATAAAATATACGTTAACAGAGATCATCATCCAGAACCGGAGCTCATGGATATTTTTAAACATGAAGATATTCATGTAAAGGGTTTGCATTCTATTGATATCCTGATCAGTGAGTTTACTTTAATCAGCAGCTGGTTCAATCCTTTTGTATGGCTCATGCGAAAGGCAATCCGTGAAAATTTGGAATTTCTAACAGATCAGCAAGTACTCAATAATGGCGTAGATAGACAGACCTACCAGTATAGCTTGCTACGTGTCAATGCTAGCGGCGGGTCGGCGACATTAGGAAATCAGTTTAGTTTTAAGACACTAAAGCGAAGGATAATGATGATGAATAAAAAAAGATCTGCAAAAATACAGCTCGGAAAGTACGCATTTATGTTGCCTATTTTTGTATTGACAGCTGGGGCATTTACTCTAAATAAGGCCGAGGCTAAGATCACTGCAGCAGTAGACGCAGCTAAGGAGATGAATTTAGAAATTCAATTACCGAATGAAAAGGAACTAAAGGGACTGATCGATAACTCAATTAAAATTGATAGTTTGGCAATCGGCGAAATTTCATTGAAAGATATTGATTTTAAGAAAAATTATCTTTTTAAAATAGATGCTAGGACTGTACCTGCAAAAGAGGTTAAAGCATTGAAACAAGATGAAATTGTTAGTGTAAAATATTACAAGCAGGGAGATTTTAGCGTTTCACATGTTGATGACCTGGATAAAGATGGTTTAATCATCGTATACACGAAAAAGGCATTAGCCGAAAAGGAAAGATTAAAAGAAGAAGCAAGAAAAAGAGCCAAATTGTTTTTATTAGATGGTAAGGAGATAACTCTTGATGAATTAAAAAAAATCGATACGAAGACAATAGCATCTTTTATGATTTTAAAAAAAGAAGATGGATTTGCTAAATATGGAGAAAAGGGAAAAAATGGTGTTCTTGAAATGTCAACTAATTCGAATGATCTGTCTGAAACAAAAAATATTGATCTTACAGATGCATCCAATAAAAGAACTATGTCTTTAAGAGGCGAGGTGATCGGTTTAAATGTAAACGATAATTCTCTATCAATTACAGGTGTACCATCTGGCTCTTCATTTAAGACAAGTGATGGGATTGTTACAAAGTCTGTTGTGAGAATTGGAAATCCAATTGCAGGAAAAGAAGTCATATTAATTCTGGATGGAAAGGAAATTGATAATGATGATCTTAATAAGGTTAATCCTGATGATATAAAAGAAATACAGGTTCTTAAGGATAATGCTGCAATTGTAAAATATGGAGAAAAGGCAAAGAATGGCGTAGTTTTGATAACGACAAAATCTAAGGGCGGAGAACCTTCGGAAACAATAATTCCCGAATCCCGTATTAAGGACAATTCAAATAAAATTGAATCAACATATACCCCATTACTGACTAATGTCGTTACTGGTAAGCGAGACCCATTACAGTCCCAGCCATTGTATGTACTTGATGGTAAAATTTATGAAGGTAATATCAATAAGATTAATCAAAGTATGATAGCGAGTATTGAAGTTTTAAAAGGTCCTTCTGCTCATGCTCTTTATGGTAGTAAAGGTGAAAATGGGGTGATAATAGTCACAACTAAAACATCTGCAGAGAAAATTCCAGATACCTTGAAAACTGATATAAAAAAAATTATTAATCGTGAGATTTCAAAAGAAAGAATCCGTCAGGATTCTGTTAAGACGCTAAAGGGTGGTCAAGTTAATCAAATAAAGGTTACGGGATACAAAAAGTCAGCGGATGATTTTTATGCGACAACTTTGCAACAGGAAAAACTAAAAAAGTTTTTAAATGATAACAAAGGAAATATCAATCCAAAAGACGGTTATGTTTTAGTAATAAATGGTAAAGTTGCCCGAGAATCGGATCTTAAGGAAGTCGACGCCAAAACAGTTACGAAAGTAATGGCTACAGATTTAACAGCAAAAAATAGTGAGTTGTCGAAAAATATAATAGGACTATTGGCATTAGAATCATCCACTAATAAAAAAGCAGTTCGGGGTGCAAGTGCCTCTGTAATTAAGAATGGTAAGGAAATTAAGTTGCTGGTCAGTGAAGGTGATCAAAATCCGCGTATTGTGATCAAATGACCCTGATGTTAATGGTTTATGAAAAAGCCTCAAAATCCATAAATTTTGAGGCTTTTTTGTGAAAGAACTTTTATCTCGGTTCAGCTACCGTGAAGGGTTGATAAGGACTTAGGTTAAAAGTAAAGTTTCCATTAGAATCTGTACCACCAACACTTCTTACTTTAGCGCTGACGGTGTATTTCGCTTTGGGATTGTACTGTTTCACTTCAAAATTGAAGAAGAATGGTTTGATCTTATTTGTCCCTCTAAATTTATCTGCTAATGCGTGATGTTTGTCTGCACTGATCACCTGACCATTTTCCAAAAGTTCGACACCATCTATTTCCAAAAAGTTTTTACCTGCTGTAAAGAGGAAGCCCGCCTGCACGCGGCCAGTAGTATACACTTTCTTAGTCACGTCAATTGTCATTTCTTTAAACTCTTCAGTAACTGTTGCAGGACTCCACTTAGCTACTGTATAACCACCGTTTTTATAGTAGTCGACTTTCAGTTCGTCCAATCGATCATAATGTTTTTCCAATCGGGCTGTAAAATCTGCAAAATCTTTTTTATTCTTCACTGTCCATCCCGTCTCAGCTAGTGCCAGTAAGCGCGGGAAGTTATGGATATTCATATCCTTTAGCTCTTGTGTTAATGCAGTCCATTGATTAGCCTGTACACCTAACACCAGTTTTTCCTCATCTTTAGTTAATCCTTTACTCGGATCATACTCGTATACTTTTTCAAGCGTATTGATATTACCGTAGGCTAGATCACTCATAGTACCGTCATTTCGATCTGCTTGTGTAATATCAAAATACAAAGGATCAGTTGGCGTTGCTACACTTTCAAATCCATTTTCTACAGCCTTTTTGATCGCATCAGCTCCGAGCCAGCTCATAATAGCTGTTTCTTTAGGTAGATTTTTAACATCTGTCAAGATATCATTCCATCCCAATGGTTTTCTCCCTTTACTCGTGATAATTTTAGAAACGCGGGTCACAAAGTAACTCTGTAATTCAGTAACCGTTTTAATATTATTCTTTTTCATGAAGTCGATCACGTGTTGTTCCTTTTCCCATAGGTCGTGTCGTACCTCATCACCACCGAAATGTATGTATTGGCCTGGAAATAATGCGGTAACTTCCGTAAATACATCATCAAGAAATTTATAAACAGCTTCTTTTGTTGGGTCTAAAGTATTCGGTGTAAATTGATTTCCCCAGTATCCCCAAGAAGAGACAAAAGGAAATACATGATTGGGGTAGCTATTATTATTAACGCCGAGTTCCGGATATACCAAAATCGTTGGCCAGGAGTGTCCCGGAACATCAATCTCAGGAACAATCGTGATATGTCTTGCTTTGGCATAAGCCACAACATCCTTAATTTGCTCCTGCGTGTAGAAACCACTCCTTTCAGCAGGTTGGTGAGTTGTATGGTGGAAAATTGTTGCTTTTTCAGATGTTAGTTTAGGATATTTTTTGATCTCTATGCGCCAACCCTGATCGTCAGTTAGATGCCAGTGAAAAGTATTCAGTTTATAGAGTGCCATTACATCCAGATATTTTTTGATCACATCCACGCTATAAAATGTCCGGCTTACATCTTGCATATAGCCACGCCAGTTGTACCTTGGAGCATCACTTACCGACACGTTGCGAATAGACCACTGAATCGTATTTATAGTAGATTGACTTTCAATAGCACTTGGTAACAGCTGTCTGAGCGTTTGGGCACCATAATACAAACCTGTGGCAGTTCTAGCTTTCACAACAATATTATCCGATTTAACATCCAGCGTATAGCCCTCTGCTGAACTGTTTTTTAAGCCCTTGTCCAAAACAAAGTGTATCCCTTTTTTACCGGTATTTTCCTGTTCTATTTTAAGAGTAAAACCTGTAGCGATTTTTATTAAACCTGCAAGTTCCTGTATTTCAGATCGATTTTCCTTATTGATGAATATTGTGGTGCCGGAGTTTATAGAGAATGCTCCATTTTGAGCAGTTAGCTCACTTGGTTTCGGTATAATAGAATAACGCGAATCCTGGGCCTCTACGTGATGAGAAAGCAATAAAATGGCTAATATAGTAAGACATTTCTGCTTTGTTTTTTGGAAATAAAACATGCTTTAGTCGGTTTTATATTGATTTAAGTCTGCTTAAAGGTAGAAAATCATTTTAAATTAAAACCAGGCTTTTGAATATCAAACGTTTGCGCTTTTTTGAGCATCGCTTTATAAAAGAAACAAAGCCGTTAACAGGTTAACGGCTTTGTTTTATTTTGTATTCAGATTGGTCATGGTCAGTTCAATACCGATATTGACAAAGCTATTGATCATCTTTACAGCATGATCGATAAGCTGTGGCAGTTCTTTTTGCTCTTCAGGATCAAATGGCCCAAGCACATAATCCACCTGTCTGCCTTTGGGATAATTATCACCAATTCCAAAACGTAGACGCGGGTATGCCTGCCCGCCACATAGTGCTTCAATAGACTTTAAACCATTATGTCCTGCAGCAGAGCCCTTAGGCTTGATACGTAAGGATCCAAAAGGAATAGCAAGATCATCCACAATAACCAGCGTATTTTCGATAGGAACTTTCAGCAGTTGCATGTAATAATTCATTGCCTTACCGCTTAAGTTCATAAAAGTAGTAGGTTTGATTACATATACATTATGGCCCCGTTGCTTATACTCCGCATATGCCGCAAGTTTTAACGTTGAAAAAGAAGCATTAGCTTCCTTAACAAGTTGATCTGCGACCATAAAACCGATATTATGACGTGTGTCGGCATATTCCCTTCCGATATTGCCCAATCCTACGATAAGATAATTCATTGTTTAATACTTAGCCTGCAAAAGTAAGGAAACCTTTTCATATACAATAGTTCTTCCATGCTTTAACAAACAAAATAGCACACTCAGTTCTTATCCAAAGTGTCCGCTAATATAGTTTTTCGTAATTTCATGTTGCGGATTGTTAAAGATATCATAAGTAGCACCCTCTTCCTTCACTTCACCCAGATACATGAAGATCGTTTTATCAGCCACACGTTGTGCCTGCTGCATATTATGTGTCACAATAACAATTGTATACTGTTCTTTTAACTGATGGATCAGCTCCTCTATTTTTAGGGTACTCACCGGATCCAAAGCCGAACAAGGTTCGTCCATTAAAATAACATCAGGACGAAGTGCAACTGCACGGGCAATACACAGACGTTGTTGCTGTCCACCAGATAAACGGGTTGCCGGTTTTTTAAGATCATCTTTCACCTCATCCCACAGATACACCTCTTCAAGAGCTTTTTGAATAACAGCAGGATTTGCATCTAGATTGTTCAGCTTCAGACCGTAAGCGATATTTTCCTGGATACTTTTTGGAAATGGGTTCGCTTTTTGGAAAACCATGCCGATTCTCTTGCGTATATCCGTAACCGAGATACCTTTTTCATAAATATTTTGACCGTCGATACTGACAGTTCCTTCAATTCTAGCATCAGGAACGAGGTCATGCATGCGGTTAAAGGAGCGAAGTAAAGTACTTTTCCCACATCCGGAAGGACCGATCAATGCCGTTACTTTTTTCTCAGGAAACTCAATATCAATTCCCTTTAAAACATGTTTAGAGCCAAACCAGATATTCAGATCTTTGGTATATAAATTATTGGTCATTTTTTCTGTATTTATAACGAATGTAAAATGCGGTTAAATTCATTAAGAAAACCACGATAATAAGTACGAGTGCAGTTCCATAAGCCAATGGACGCACTTCTTCTATAGATTGATGCTGTGTCGACAGCATGTAAAGGTGATAAGGCAAAGCCATAAATTCCTGACTAGTGTTAACAGACACATCTGTAATGTAAAATGCAACACCGGTAAACAAAATTGGCGCTGTTTCACCTGCCGCCCGCGATAATGTCAAAACAACACCCGTGAGGATACCGGGCAATGAAGCCGGAAGCACAACATCTTTAATCGATTCAAATTTTGTAGCCCCAACAGCAAGTGCCGCTTCACGCATACTCGCAGGAATACGTAGTAACGCCTCTTCCGTTGTCGTTATGATATAGGGCAAGGATAAAAGCCCCAATGTCAAACCAGCAGATAAAAGTGAAGTTCCAAAATGTAGGCCCTGCACAAATAATGCTAATCCGAATAAACCATAGATGATCGATGGTACACCTGATAAGTTACGTATAGAAGCTCTGATGGTACGTGTCAGCCATGTGTTTTTGGCATATTCATTTAAGTAGATAGCACAGCAGACACCAAAAGGAATTGCAAATAGCGCCGTTATCAATGTCAAGATAACTGTTCCGATTATTGGCGAAAGCACGCCACCTTTAGTCATACCATCGGTTGGTAATTCAGTGATGAAAGACCACGAGATCGCAGACCAGCCTTTTGAAAAAATTTCGTAAAGGATGACAATAAGGAAAAAACAGACTAATCCAGTAGAAAGTAATAATGAACCCCATTCAATAATGGGAGTTATTTTTTTAAAATTAAGCCGCATGATATTTTCTAAAACGATTAATAAAATATTCACCAACCAGATTGGCTATTAAAGTCATGAAGAACAATACAATTGCGATGGCAAATAAAGCAAAGTAATGTGTTGTCTGAAAAGGCACTTCGCCCATTTCTATAGCAATTGTTGCTGTAATGGTTTTGACCGAGTCAAAAAAGTCCTTAGGAAAAAGTGCGGCATTACCAGTTGCCATCAATACCGTCATGGTCTCACCGATAGCTCTTCCAAGTCCGAGCATAACGGCTGCAATGATTCCCGGAGCTGCTGCTGGAATAGTAATTTTGATCAACGTCTGCCATTTACTTGCGCCAAGTGCATAGCTACCTTCACGATAAGTTTTTGGAATAGCATGGATGGCATCTTCAGAAATGGTGATGATGGTCGGTAATGCCATAATAGCAAGTAAAAGAGAACCGTTTAAAGCATTTAGTCCATTTGGAAGATCTGTAAGCGATGCTATTTTGGGTCCTACCAATACAATTCCTAAGAAACCGATGACAACAGAAGGAATAGCAGCAAGCATTTCGATTAAGGGTTTCAATATATTTTTAACTTTAGGACTTGCATATTCCGAAATGTAAGCTGCTGTACCAATTCCCAAAGGGATCGCAATTACCATAGCGCCAAATGCAACAATTGTTGTACTCACGATCAATGGTAAAATACCATAGGTAGGAGTTGCAGCTGTAGGGTTCCATTCACGTCCCGTTAGGAAATCCAATGGTTTTACTTCTAAAAAGAAAGAAATAGCATTGTAGAGTAACATTCCGAAGATACCACCTAAAAGTGCCAACACAAGATATCCTGTCAATTTGAAAGTGTGCTGGGCGACACGATCAATTAAAATTCTATTTTTATACTTCATAACCTTTATTAATGAATAACGTAATACCCCGACGATTCGATTAAAGCTTTTCCTTTCGCATTTTTTTCAAATGAAATGAACGGTTCTACTTTTTCCCATGATGATTCCGGAATAAATTGGAATAACGGACGCTGGAAGTAGTATCGATTTTGACGGATGGCCTCTTGGTCTAATGGCGATACAGCTGTATTCGTTTTATCAATGATTTTTAAAACTTTGATTCCTTGCTGAACATTGGTGTTTTGAGAGATATAACCTGCGCCAACATACCCAATACCAGATTTATCCAGTTTTACACTTTCTAAAATCTGCGAATTACCAGTCATCTCCTTCGCTGCTTGACTGAATTTGATTTTTAATTTTTTCTTGACAAAAGAATAAGTTCCAGAACTACTCTGTCTACCGTAAATGGTGATCGGTAAATTGCTGTTTGACAATTTAGACCAGAAATCCTGTTTCCCATCTAAAATTTCTGCTAGATCTTTTAGGTTGATGGAGTCAATAGGATTGTCTTTATTCACCACAAATGCCGTAGCATCTTCCGCAAACACAACCGTTCTTAAAGGAATATTTTTTTCTTTGAAGAGATCAATCTCGTCCTCTGTAAGTGGACGTGAAGAATTTGCAATATCAGCCTGCCCATTGAGGAGAGCAGTGATACCTAGACCTGAACCTCCGCCGGAGATAGCTATACTAAAATCAGCGTTTTCTTTAGAGAACTCTTCTGCAAGATTTACAGCTAAGTTCACTTCGGTGTCTGAACCTTTCATTTTGATCGCATGATCGGAATCAGCACAACTTTGAATCAAAATAAGGATGGAGAAAAGAAATATCTGAGGATATCCAAAAATGTGTTTTTTCATTACTTTTATAAAACAAGTCGAGACCTGAAGATGATCTCAAAAGTAATGATACACTGTTAATTCGTGATAAATTCAATGTTAAGATGGTGTTAAGAATTAATTCCCTAAACTTTTCTTAACAAAAAAAGGCATCGATAATTCGATGCCTTTTAATAAGCTGTTTAATAAATCCCGAAAGATTATTTTTTACCACCTTTAGTTGCTTTCGCAGCTTCTGTTTCTGCTTGACGTAAAGCACGTGACATGATAACAGATACGATCGTATCGTCAGAGTTGTTTAAAACTTTAGCGTTTTCTAAAACTACTTGAGCTACGCGGAATGATTTACCAACTTCTAAAGATTCCATAGGAACTGCAATTTCTTGAGGTAAGTTTCCAGGTAAAGCTTTAACACGTAATTTACGTAATTTTTGAACTAATTTACCTCCTAATTTAACACCTGGAGAAGTACCAGTTAATGTTACAGGGATATTTAACGTAACTTCTTTCTCATCATTCAACTCTAAAAAGTCAACGTGAGTAACTAAGTCAGTTAATGGGTGGAATTGAGCGTCTTGAACGATAGCCTTTACAGTTTTTCCATCAAGGTTTAATTCAATGAAGATAACCTCTGGAGTGTAAAGTACTGCTTTCAAATCAGCTGCGGATACAGAAAGGTGAGTTTGTGTAGAACCACCATAAAGAACTGCAGGAATATTACCTTCGTAACGCAATTCTTTCGCATCTCTTTTCCCTACGCTCTGTCTTACAGAACCGCTAATAGCAATTGATTTCATCTTTAATTTGATTAAAATTTAAGGTGCAAAGATATGTTTTTTTTGTTATAATGTTACTGTAATTGCTAATATTATAACAAAAAAAACCTTCCTCCATAAAGAGAAAGGTTTTTTATATGTTTTGAATTCTAAGTGGTTAACTTATTCAACTTCGAATAAATCAGAGATAGAACCGTGTTGGTTAACATTCTTAATTGCTTTTCCAAATAATTCTGCAGTAGATAACACTCTAATTTTAGTCGACTGTTTCATTTTTTCTGGATCCAATTGAATGGTATCGGTAACAATCATTTCAGATAATACAGAGTTTTCAATTGTTTCGTAAGCTTTACCTGATAATACAGCATGTGTACATACTGCTCTTACAGATTTAGCGCCACTTTCCATGATCAAAGCTGCTGCTTTTGATAAAGTACCTGCAGTATCACAGATATCGTCAATCAAAACAACGTCTTGACCAGTAACATCACCAATGATAGACATTGATTCAATTTCGTTGGCACGTTTACGACGTTTGTCACAGATGATTACTTCTGCATTGAAGAATTTTGCAAATGTACGTGCGCGGTAAGAACCACCCATGTCTGGAGATGCAATCGTTAAGTTAGGAAGGTTTAATGATTTGATGTAAGGAACAAAGATAATCGAACCGTCTAAGTGATCAACAGGAATATCGAAGAAACCTTGGATTTGCGCCGCATGTAGATCCATTGTCATGATGCGGTGTGCACCTGCTGCGGTAATTAAATTAGCAATCATTTTAGCACCAATGGCTACGCGTGGTTTGTCTTTACGATCCTGACGTGCAAAACCGAAATAAGGAACTACAGCAGTAATGTAATGGGCTGAAGCACGCTTTGCTGCATCAATCATCAACAATAATTCAAATAAATTGTCTGTTGGTTGATTTGTTGATTGAACAATAAATACATCGCTTCCACGAACTGATTCATTGTAAAAAGGTTGGATTTCTCCATCGCTAAAACGAGATAACGTTTTATCTCCAAGAGGTTTCCCGTAGGAGGTAGCGATTTTTTCTGCTAATTCTGTAGTGCCAGAACCGGCGAATAACTTAACCGTGTTGAATTGCAAAGGCATGGTTTTTTATTTTTGATATAGTGGATTAGAATAGAATTTTCTGTTTGTATGTTGCCAATTACTTTCTAATGACTTAAAAAAAAAGGATTGTTTTTATAACAATCCATTTTTTTCTTTTTAAAGTTGCTCGACCTGGATTCGAACCAAGACAAACAGTACCAAAAACTGTCGTACTACCCTTATACTATCGAGCAATCTATCTTATAGATTCGATTGACATGTCAACCTTTATCCTTTCGATGGTGCAAAGTTAGATAAATGTTTTTAATTTCAAAATTTCAATCGAAAAAAAAATGTAAAAATTTAAATAATGCCTCATTATGAGCAGGAAAAAGTAAAAGTCAAGCAGATTGCATAATTTTGTTATTATAATAGTTCGACTGTTACCCACGATATTTTTAGTGTTAAAAAAGTGTAGAATTTCAAAATCCTATCTCAAGCTGTATATTGTATGATAAACTCTTTTGAATAGTATCTACTAACAGGTGTCATATTTACTACTGGTGGAAATAATATTGAGAACTATCTTTTAGGGGTAGTATTCATTATGGACATACTCCCTTTAGACAGGATTGGATTAATACATCATGAAAGTATTTTTGAAAATGTATTAAAACAAAAAAGGCTTACCGAAGTAAGCCTTTTTTAATGTTGCCCGACCTGGATTCGAACCAAGACAAACAGTACCAAAAACTGTCGTACTACCCTTATACTATCGGGCAAACATTCTCAAAAGTGTAACACTATGGAAGCGTGTTGGTCACTTTTGATGATGCAAATATACGGCGCTTTTTCATTTCTGCAAATAAAAAATGAACGGTAAATGCCTTTTAATTGATTCTCAGGCTAATAATTTTTTAATTTATTCTGAAAGACCAGTTCTTTGCCTAGTATAGAGCCTATCTGGCAGTAACAAATTTGAGTTTAAGCGTATAAAAAAATATAATTTATTCGTTTCTTATTAAATATCCTTATTTTCGGAACGTATTATAATCTTTATACAGTATAATTATATGAACTATACTAAAATTAACAATGTTTTAGGGTGGGCCTGCGCAATTATTGCTACCGTCACTTATATGTTAACCGCAGAAAGGTCAACGAGTTGGTGGGACTGCGGTGAGTTTATCGCCTCAGCATATAAAATGCAGGTGGTTCACCAACCAGGTGCTCCGTTATTTTTGATGATTCAAAATATATTCTCGAACCTTGCAGGGGGAGATGTTACAAGAATTGCTTTTTGGATGAATGTGGGATCTGGAGTATGCAGTGGTATTACCATTTTGTTTTTATTCTGGACTATTACAGCATTAGCTCGAAAAGTGGTCACAAAATCTGTAGATGGAACATATTCAAGTGCAGATTTGATCAAGATCTTCGGATCAGGATTGGTAGGAGCTTTAGCATATGCATTCTCAGATACATTCTGGTTCTCAGCAGTAGAATCCGAAGTATATGCCATGTCTTCTTTATGTACAGCTGTCGTATTTTGGGGTATTCTAAAATGGGAAAACCATGCAGATGAACCTGGTGCTGACCGTTGGTTGATTTTTATCGCATACGTAATGGGACTTTCCATAGGCGTTCACTTATTAAACTTACTTGTTATCCCTGCTATTGCAGTTGTTATTTACTTTAAGAGAGCAAAGACAATTACAAGCAAAGGAGCTATTCAGTCATTCTTATTAGGAGTAGTGGTTTTAGCGGTGATCTTATGGGGTATCATTCAGTACTCGGTTAAATTCGCGGCTTATTTCGATTTATTCTTCGTCAATACATTAGGATTGGGATTTGGATCAGGATTCACATTTTTTGTTGTGTTATTGGTTGCATTATTAGCTTATGGTATTTGGTATTCGATCAAAAAAGTAAAACCGATCTTAAATATCGTAATGATCAGTGCTTCTTTTATTATTTTCGGATACAGCTCATTTGCCATGATTATGATCCGTGCAAAAGCAAATCCAACGTTAAATAATAGTGATCCAGAAAATGCCTTTACTTTCTTAAGTTATTTAGGACGTGAGCAATATGCAAGTGAGCCTTTATTTAAAGGTCCTAACTTTGATTCTAAAGTTACAGGAGTAGAACCTACCTATTCTTACAGAAAAGATAAAGATAAGTATACAAAAATCCAGACAGGATCTACTTACCAATACGATAAAGAAGTTTTATTCCCTCGTGTGTATAGTAATAGAGATGGTCATCCTGGCTATTATCAGGACTATTTAAGATTGGGTGAAGGACAGTCTCCAACATTTGGTGATAACTTAAAATTCTTCTTTAATTACCAGATCGGTCATATGTACGGTCGTTATTTCCTTTGGAATTTTGCAGGTCGTCAAAATGATCAGCAAGGACACGGTACTTTTACAGAAGGAAACTGGATCTCTGGAATTAAACCGATCGATCAAATGTTGGTCGGTGGACAGGATGCCCTTCCTGATTCTTTAAATACCGATCCATCAAATAATAAGTATTTCTTCTTACCGCTAATTATAGGATTGATAGGTGCTTTCTGGCACTTCGGTAAAAGACAAAAAGATGCTGGTGTTGTTGGATTGTTATTTTTCTTTACAGGCTTAGCTATTGTTCTTTATTTAAATCAAAGTCCTTTACAACCACGTGAACGTGATTATGCCTATGCTGGATCGTTCTATGCATTTGCCATATGGATTGGACTAGGAGTCTTTGCGATAGCAGATTTCTTAGGTAAGAAAATGAATCCTAAAACAGCGGCAGGACTTACGACAGTGGTTTGTTTACTTGCAGCACCCGTTTTATTAGCAAAAGAAAACTGGGATGATCACGATCGTTCACATAAATTAACGGCACGTGATCTAGCTAAAGATTACTTAGAATCCTGTGCTCCTAATGCTATTTTATTCACCTACGGGGATAACGACACTTATCCATTGTGGTATGCACAGGAAGTGGAAGGTATACGAACAGATGTACGTGTCGTAAACTTAAGTTTATTAAGTGCCGATTGGTATATGGCTCAAATGCAGAAAAAGGCAAATGATGCTGATGCGTTACCGATCAATATTGATAAAGAGAAATTTAAAAAAGGAGTGCGTGATGTGATGTACTTTCAAGATGTTCAAATTCCAGGACATGCTGATTTAAATTTAGTTTTACAGTTTATGCTTTCGGATGATGCTAAAAATAAGGCACAGTTGAACTCTGGTGAATTTGAGAACTTCTTACCAACTAAAAATCTTGCTTTAGCGGTAGATAGAAATGCGGTTATCCAAAATAAAACAGTACCAAAGGAATGGGAAAATACGATTCCAGATACTTTAGCATGGACTTATAATAAGAATTATGTAACCAGAGCCGAACTGTCGATCTTATCTATTTTAGCAGATAACAATTGGAAAAGACCTATTTACTTTGCAGCTACAGTTCCAAATGATAATTACTTAGGTCTAGACAAGTACCTAGTGCAGGAAGGTTTTGCATATCGTTTGATGCCTATTCAGGTTGCAAAAGAAAATGCAGGAGCGCTTGTAAATACTGAAGCCGCTTATACTGATATTACCAAGAAGTATGCTTGGGGAAATATGGCAACATCACCTTACTTGGATCCAGAATCATACCGTATGATTGGTTTAATTGTCAACTCAATAACCGGAAGTACTGCAACACAGCTCTTGGAACAAGGAAAAGAGAAAGAAGCGAAAGAAATAGCTTTGTTAGTGTACGACAAAATGCCGAAACGTGTTTTCTTGATGCGAGATGTTTTAAACTATACACCGATCATTAATGTTTTATACAGTGTCGGTGAAACTCAAAAAGCAAACGACATTGTTAAGCGTAATTTGCAGTTCTTAACTCAAAATATGTCTTATTATAATGCTATTGCGCAGACAAAACCAGAATTGGAATATTCAAATATTGAAACTGCCTTAAGAACACTGGGTGTTTATAAGAGTATTTTATCTCAGACAAAAGAGACGAAATTACTACAAGAAATACAACAGCTTGAAGAAAATTATAAAAAGCAGTTTGGAATATAATGGATTAGTAGAAAAAAAGAGGGGCTTGCAGTTTTGCAAGCCCCTCTTTTTTTCTCTATTATTTTTGTTAGCAGACAACTACTAGAACAAGTGATCGACCATGGAGGTATTTTTTTACAAGATTAAAAATATTTGAATGAACAAGCATTAATACTGACATTTTAAAAAGTCATTTTCTTAACTGCACCTTTATACTAACTTTATTTTAGTCTTGATATGGTTTATGGTCATAAAAAGGGGATGATGGGAGGGTAATTGTAAAGGCTTGTTTACAAAGCGCTAAAACGATAAAACGGTTTTGTGATTTTGAGTAATTTTACCTAATTTGTCCTTTCATCTATACAATTAATTATAACCAAACAGATTTGAAGTGCATGTTGTTTTATTTTTTTCAATCGTAAGATAAACGGCTTCTAAGAAAATTAAAAATTGATTATGGTAAATTATCAAATAAAGGAAAGTACAGAAGTCTATGATGCTATTGTCGTCGGTTCGGGAGCCGGTGGTGGTATGGCGGGTTATATACTTGCCAATGCAGGCCTTAAAGTGCTGATGTTGGAAGCCGGTCCTTTTTATGACCCAGCAAAAGATTCTCAACAGCTACGCTGGCCTTGGGAATCTCCCCGACGCGGTGCCTCGACGACCCGTCCTTTTGGCGACTTTGATGCCGCATACGGAGGATGGCAACTTGAAGGAGAGCCTTATAGTAAAGTAGCAGGTACTGAATTTGAATGGTTTCGTGCCCGTATGTTAGGCGGTCGTACCAACCACTGGGGCAGAATATCATTGCGCATGGGGCCTGATGATTTCAAACCTAAAGATGGTGTTACTGATGCATGGCCAATTACCTATGACGAAGTTAAACCTTTTTATGATCGTGTAGATCGTATGATCGGTGTATATGGTACAGTCGAAGGCATACATAACGAACCTGATGGTATCTTTATGAAACCACCAAAACCACGATTGAATGAGCTGTATATAGCCAAGGGCGCAAAGAAAGCAGGGGTACCTGTTATTCCGGGGCGTGGAGCAGTATTAACGGAAGTATCCAAAGAAATCAAAGGTAGAGGTACATGTTTTTATTGCGGGCAGTGTGGACGTGCCTGTAAAGTATATGGCGATTTTTCTTCATCTTCCTGTTTGGTGATACCAGCAATAAAGACCGGAAATCTAAAAGTAATCGATAATGCCATGGTTCGTGAAGTACTGACCAATGATGAAGGGATTGCTATCGGGGTTTCATATGTTGATACCAAAGATTTGCAGGAATATGCGGTGAAAGGAAAGACAGTCATATTAGGAGCTAGTGCATGTGAGAGTGCACGCATTATGCTTAACTCGAAATCTAAAGCACATCCAGGAGGTGTAGGGAACAGCAGTGGTGTTGTGGGAAAATATCTTCATGATTCAACGGGAGCAAGTCTCTCCGGTTTTTTACCACAATTGTTAGACCGTAAACGTTATAATGAAGATGGAGTTGGTAGCGTACATATCTACTCACCATGGTGGGAAGATAATAAGAAGCTTAATTTTCCTCGTGGCTATCATATTGAGTATGGAGGAGGTTTACACATGCCTTCTTATGGTTTTTTAAACTGGGTGCCCAATGTAAATAACAATGCAAAAGGTCCTGATGGTAAGCAAAAGCCATTAGGTGGATATGGAGAATCTTTAAAACAGGATTATAACAGTTTTTACGGTGCTAATGTAGGTATGGCAGGAAGAGGAACGGCATTAGCCAGAATAGATAATTATTGTGAAATAGACCCCAATAAAGTCGATAAATTTGGAATACCCGTCTTGCGCTTCCATTATAAATGGGCAAACGAGGAGATTGCACAGGCAAAGCATATGCAAGAAACATTTCAGTCTGTTATGCACGAAATGGGAGCTGTGATAACCTCAAAGATTCCGGGAGCAGATACATTGTATGGTTTAGAAGCACCAGGAAAAATTATCCACGAAGGTGGCACCACACGTATGGGAAATGATCCTAAAACTTCAGCTCTGAACAAATGGGGGCAAGCACATGATTGTAAAAATCTGTTTGTTGTAGATGCCGGGCCATTTGTACAACAGGGTGATAAAAATTTGACTTGGACTATCCTGGCCCTGTCAATGCGTACAGCAGAATATATTTTACAGGAAAAGAAAAATTTAAATAGCTAGAACTCATGAATAGAAGAGAATCACTAAAAGCATTAGGGCTGATCGCTGCTGGGACTGGTCTATTGGCAGGCTCCTGTAAAACCGATAATAGTAAAACTGCTGTTGCAGATGCAGCAGACAGAATCCCCGGAATTCAGGATTTTGAATACGAACGTACTAAAGCATTACAAGAAGAAAAATTCTTTAATGAACATGAGTTTGCAACAATAACTGTTTTAGCAGATATCATCATACCGAAGGATGCATCTTCTGGAAGTGCTACGGATGCCGGAGTACCAGATTTTATCGAGTTTATCGTTAAAGATTTACCGGATAATAAAATCCCGATGCGTGGCGGACTGAAATGGCTGGATGTACACAGTCAAAAAAGATATGGTCAAGCATTTGTAAACTGTAAGCAACAGGAGCAATTGGCAATTGTAGATGATATTGCATATCCCGAATTAGCAAGACCTGAAATGCAACAAGGAGTTGCTTTTTTCTCGCTGATGCGTAACCTAACGTCTTCTGGATTTTATACCAGTGAAATCGGTGTAAAGGCTATCGGTTTTAAAGGAAACACACCAGGAGTGTGGACAGGTGTGCCCGACGATGTTTTGAAAGAGCATGGTTTTGATCCATCTAAGTTTTTTGGATAGGACTAAAATTCACTTCAATAAAGCATTTAAATATACGCAAAACTGTTATGCCTTCATTTCTATTTTAGTTAGAAATGAAGGCATTTTTTATTTTTCGACAACCTGTTGTTTTTCAGGAATATTTGTAAGTTTGTTGTCAGGTAACCAACCTAAAATATATGAATCGACAACTCAAACTTTGGGATGCCATTATGATTGTAATGGGATCAATGATTGGAAGCGGTATTTTTATTGTTTCATCGGACATGATGCGGCAATTGGGTTCCGGATGGTGGGTGATTATTGTTTGGATTATTACTGCAATAATGACTGTATCGGCAGCAATCTGTTACGGTGAGTTATCGGCTTTATTTCCTAAAGCAGGAGGTCAATATACCTATTTAACAGAAGTTTTTGGAAAAATGACGGGCTTCCTATATGGTTGGAGTCTCTTTACCGTCATTCAGACAGGAACTATTGCAGCGGTTGCTGTGGCATTCGGTAAATTTACAGCCTATCTCATTCCTGAACTTAATAATGCCCCGCCCTTATATGAAAATGGATCATTTAAGATCACCTGGATTCAGATATTAGCCATGTTCATTATTTTAGCCCTCACCTTTATTAATACGAAGGGAGTGCGAAGTGGTAAAATGATTCAGTCTTTTTTTACATCATCAAAAATAATTGCATTAATTCTGTTGATCATAGGTGGTATATTTATGATTAAGGAGAATCATTTTTCAGAAAACCTGAGTTATGGTTTAAGTTCCTATCAAAATTTAAAGGGCCTCGGTTGGACAGATATCAGTGGTGGTATTCTGTTAGGAGGTATAGCTGCGGCAATGGTCGGATCGGTTTTTAGCAGTGTAGCCTGGGAAAATGTCACATTTATAGCTGGGGAAATTGAAAATCCAAAACGAAACGTCGTTCGTGCGATGGTTATTGGAACTTCTTTAGTTATGGTATTGTATCTGCTATGTAACTATGTTTATCTTGCCGCTTTAAGCAGAGATGAAATTGCATTTGCAGTCAATGATCGGGTAGCAGTAGCCACTGCACATAAAATTTTAGGTGAAACAGGTACGATCATTATGGCCATTTTAGTCATGATATCCACATTTGGTTGTGTCAACGGTATTGTGTTATCCGGCGCAAGAGTATTTCAGCGTATGGCAAAAGATGGGCTGTTCTTAAAACAAGCGATACCCAATAATAAATATCAAGTTCCCGAAAGATCTTTATGGTTGCAAGGTATATGGGCATCGTTACTTTGTTTAAGTGGTCAGTATGGCGATTTGCTCGATATGATATCCTTTGTTATTGTGCTTTTCTACATGATCACGGTGTTTGCCGTTATTTGGTTAAGATTTAAAGCACCAACATTGGATCGCCCTTATAAAACTGCGGGTTATCCCATTGTTCCGGTTATTTATCTTGTTATTGGCGCCACTTTCTGTATTTTGCTCATCCTGTATAAACCACAGTATACCTGGCCAGGATTTATTCTTATTATTTTAGGACTTCCTGTATATTGGTTGATCAATAAAAAGAAAGCATCTCCGATTGAATAAAGATTAGGGACGTTGGATATATTAAATTCATCTTTTATTCGGATTTTTTCAAAAAAAGTGGTACGTTTGCTTAAACATTCCCTTAATGAAACAGTCGATTTTATTAGATGGACCAAAATTTCAGATTACCATTCAAAGACTTTGTCGTCAATTGATTGAGAATCATGGAGATTTTTCAAATACAGTTATAATTGGTATACAGCCTCGCGGAACTTTCTTAGCCAAATGCATTGTCAAGGAATTAGAGAAGATGTTAGGTACTTCAATTTTAAGTGGTGATTTGGATATTACATTTTATCGTGATGATTTTCGTAGAAAAGGAAACGATGGTCCCATTTTAGCTAACAGCACAAACATTAATTTTATTGTAGAAGGTAAGAAAGTCATTTTAATGGATGACGTCCTTTGGACTGGTCGAACCATTCGTTCTGCAATGGATGCAATCCAAGCATTTGGTCGCGCTGAACGTATCGAACTATTGGTTCTGGTTGATCGCCGTTTTTCGAGACAGATTCCGATCCAGCCCGATTACATTGGAATCCAAGTGGATTCTATTGATTCTCAGAAAGTGATCGTGAACTGGCAAGAGTTGGATAATCAAGATAGTATTATCTTGGTAACAGAAAAGAAATAGAATAAAGAAAATCTGAATACATTAAAAATGTCATCAACAGCTGAACAATTAAGTACACGTCATTTGTTAGGAATAAAAGATTTGAATGAGTCTGATATTCAATTAATTCTAAATACAGCGAGCAACTTTAAAGAAGTTTTAAACAGGCCCATCAAAAAAGTTCCTTCACTTCGTGATATTACAATCGCAAATGTCTTCTTTGAAAATTCTACCCGTACACGTTTATCATTTGAGCTAGCTGAAAAAAGACTCTCTGCAGATATCGTTAATTTTGCAGCCTCCTCTTCTTCTGTAAGTAAAGGTGAGACATTGATCGATACCGTCAATAATATCTTAGCGATGAAGGTTGATATGATTGTTATGCGTCATCCTTATGCCGGAGCAGGTGTGTTTTTAAGTAAGCATGTTAACGCACAAATTGTTAATGCTGGCGACGGAGCACATGAACACCCGACTCAAGCTTTGTTAGATTCTTTCTCCATTCGTGAACGCTTTGGAGATGTCGCAGGACGTAAAGTTGCCATAATAGGTGATATCACCCATTCACGTGTAGCACTATCCAATATTCTATGTTTACAAAAACAGGGAGCTGAAGTGATGGTGTGCGGACCAACAACATTGATTCCTAAATACATTACTTCATTAGGAGTAAAAGTGGAGCATGACTTAATGAAAGCTTTGAACTGGTGTGACGTAGCCAATATGTTACGCATCCAGCTGGAAAGACAAGATATCGCTTACTTTCCATCCCTAAGAGAATATACCATGTTGTATGGATTGAATAAAACACTGTTGGATTCATTGGATAAAGAAATAACAATTATGCATCCAGGACCTATTAATAGAGGGGTAGAGATTACTTCGGACGTTGCAGATAGCGCGCACTCTATTATTTTAGATCAAGTAGAAAATGGCGTAGCAGTACGTATGGCTGTACTTTACCTATTGGCAGGACAGCGCGGATAGCATTAATTGTCAATATAGATCAATATGCCTGATTTTTTATTTTTAAATCAGGCATATTTTTTTTGTATTAAATACGTTATACTTTGGATAATGTTAACAATTGTGAATAACTTTTGAGGAAAACTCCTTATTTTAGGCTTAATTTAGTACTTTGAATATTACTATGAATTTTACTTCGCTTTTTTGAGCTAAGTACTTGCAATACAAAATAAAAACATATAAAATATTTCACATATTATGTATAAAAAGATTTACCAGGTAGGGTTTGCGCTAAGTTTGATGGCGACACCAGCTTTAGCACAGCAAACAGAATGGCAACAAATCAACAAAGCATACAAGTCCGGGATGGAGTTGTTTGAAAGAGGCAAATTTACATCTGCTTCAGAACAATTTAATCGTGTAGAAGCGTTACGGACAAAATCCTCGTTGCAATTGGATGAAACCGAAGAACTAACGCTATTGAAAGAAAATGTGCGCTACTATCAAGCAGTGTGTGCTTTAGAGTTGGGTGAAACAGATGCCGAAGCACAGTTTTTGAAATATATTAAAGACTATCCAAGTAGTGCTAACGCAAAAGCAGCATACTTTCAAATTGGAAAATCTTACTATGCTAAGAAAGATTATGTAAAAGCTATTGAGTGGTTTACCAAAATCGATAGTAAAAATCTTGCAGGTAATGAAAGTCTGGAATACCGTTTTAAATTAGGATATTCTTACTTTACAACAAAGAATTATACTACTGCCAAACCACTTTTTGAAACATTAAAAGATCAAAAGTCTGAGTATCAGGAAGCATCAATTTATTACTATGCTTATTTATGTTATTTAGATGCTGAGTATAAAACGGCATTAAATGAGTTTGAACGTTTGAATGGTTCAAAAACATTTGAAACAAGTTATCCTTATTACATTACAGCTTTGTATTTCTTGGATAAACGTTATGATGACGTTTTGGATTATGCATTGCCTATCATGCAACGCACGAAACAGGAGAATGAAACTGAATTATTCCGTATCCTAGCGGCGACATATTTTATTAAAGGAGATTTAAAATCATCCAAAAGTTACTACGATAAGTTCCAGGCGCAAGATCAAGGAAAAACACAGAATAATCAAGACAGCTACCAAATCGGTTATATCGCTTACAAATTAAAAGACTATGATAAAGCGATTACTGAATTGGAAAAAATGACAGAACCTGATGCATATTATCAAAGTGCGATGATTACATTGGGAGATTCATTCTTGAAAAAAGGAAATAAGCAAGCAGCACGTAACGCATTCTTCAAAGCCTCAAAATTAGATTTTGATAAAGATCTACAAGAAGAAGGATTATTTAACTATGCTAAGCTTTCTTACGAATTGGAATTCCATCAAGTAGCATTAGCTTCCACTCAGGAATATCTGAAAACTTATCCAAAATCAAAACGTCAGGAAGAAGCGAAAACTTTATTAGCTGAAGTTTTATTGAGTACAAAGAACTACCGCGAAGCTGTTGATATCTTAGAGACCATTCAGAAAAGAGGTAGAGAAGCAAATGTCGCTTATCAAAAAGTAACTTACTATAGAGGTTTAGAATATTATAACGAACGTGCATTTGAAAATGCAATTTCATTATTCATGCGTTCTGAAGCAAATCGTTATGATGAAGAAATCTATGCGTTAGCTACCTACTGGAAAGCAGAGGCAATGTATGAAGTTCGTAAATATGGAGAAGCCGTAACGAATTTTAATAAGTTTTTACGTTTACCAGCAGCTGCTAAAACTGATGTTTACAATTATGCCAATTATGCTTTAGCATATGCTGCATTTAGAAATGGAAACTACAATACATCTGCAAATTATTTTGAACGCTTTTTAGCGACAGGTGGTTCAAAAGGAATCGAGTTGAATACCCGTAACGATGCTATTGCTCGTTTAGGAGACTCCTATTTCTCAGCAAAGAACTACGGTAAAGCAATGGAACAGTATGATCGATTGATTAATGGGAAAGCAGCAAGTCAAGATTACGCATTATTCCAACGTGGTATCATTCAGGGACTACAGGGAAATAATGAAGGTAAAATTGCCACGCTGAAGTCTGTAATTGCTAAATATCCGACATCAAATTATGCCGATGACGTTTCTTTTGAGATCCCATACACTTATTTCTTAATGGGACAGTCCGACCAAGCTATTTCAGGTCTGCAAACGATGGTGGAGAAATATCCACGTAGCAGTTATGTACCTCGTGCTTTGGTAACAATCGGTTTAGTACAATATAATCAAGATAATAACGAAGCTGCTTTAAAGACTTTCCAACGCGTAGTGGATCAATATGCAACAACGGATGAAGCTAAACAAGCAATGCGTTCTATTGAAAATATCTATTTAGACAATAGTGATGCTACTGGTTATATCAAATATGCTACTGGTACCAATATTGGAAATTTAACAACATCTGAGCAGGATAGCCGTACATTTTCGACAGCAACAACGCTATTCTCAAGATCAAACTTCCAAGGTGCAGTTGAAGCCGTGAATGCTTATTTTGATAAATTCCCTAAGCCTATTCAAGAGAAATATGCACGTTTTATCCGCGCTGAAAGTAATGCTGCTTTAGGTCATACCGATGAGGCCTTACATGACTATAACATTATCTTGAATGACTGGACAAGCGCTTATACAGAACGTACTTTGGTGAGTGTATCACGCTTATATTTGAAACAGAAGAAATATAATGAAGCAACACAACTGTTGAAAAAATTAGAATTGACTTCTGAGTATAAATCTAATTACAGCTATGCGATCAACAATTTAATGGTCAGCTATTTCGAGATCGGTGACTATAAAGAAGCATTGAATTATTCCAATGCAGTAAGAAATTACGAAAAATCATCTGAGGAAGAGATCGCAAATGCATCACTTTATGCAGGTAAAGCATATTTGAAACAAAGTAAGCGTGCAGAAGCGCTGAAGGAATTTAATTTAGCGGCATTGAAGAGCCGTACAGTTATTGGTGCCGAAGCACGCTATAATGTTGCTTTGATGCAGTATGAAAATAAAGAATACGAAGCCGCTATTAAATCTGCTTTTGATGTTTCAGATTCGTTTTCATCTTATGATTACTGGGTTGCAAAAAGTTTTATACTAATGGCAGATGCTTACGTAGGAAAAGGAGATAACTTCCAGGCGAAATCTACTTTAGAAAGTGTGATTGAGAATTATGACGGTAAGGATGATATTTTGCCAACAGCAAAAGCTCGTCTAGAAAAATTGAACAAAAAGAAATAGGAAATAATGAAGAAGTTGCACAATACAACAGTGAAGAAATATACATTAGCAACCTTGTTATTGGGAGCTGGAATGCACTCCTTTGCACAAGAAACACCAAAAAAAGTTGATCCTGCTACACCAGTGACAATTGATTCTTTTGATGTCGTACGTGATTATAAACCTATTCTTGCAGATGCGGTAAAAATCCGTCGTAGTCCTGATATGACCAATAAAAGGGAGTATCAGCCTAAGTTGAGCTATAATAATATTTCAGATAAGAAACTCGATATCAATACTGGATTGCGTGAGTTAAATGTGAAAGAATTGCCTTTCTCACAACTTGCTGATCAAACAAGTAACTATGTTAAATTTGGTGTAGGAAACTACAATACCATCTTAGGAGAAGCATATTTGGCCGTCGATAAATTTGAAAATACACGATTCGGATTATTTGCCAAGCACTTAAACCAAAAAGGCAGTATTGAAGGTCAGAAGTTCGCTACACAGGATGTCGGTATTTTTGGCCGTCGTGTTTACGAACCTTTTACAGTAAATGGAACTTTAGGATATAATCGTTATTCGACAAACTTCTACGGACAGGTGTTTGATAACAGTTCTAATTTAATCAATACCACGCCAGAGGCACAAGCTTTTAATGATATCTATTTCAACGGTGAACTGACAAGTAATGCAGATGTGGATAAGGCCGGGGCGGTAAGCTATTCTGCGAAAGCAGATGCTTATCTTTTTAAAGATAAATATGATGCTAAAGAAAATTCATTCGCCATATCCGGTTATGTGAATAAAAAAGTCAATACATTTAATGTGGGGGCTAATCTAAGTGCTAGCTTTAACTCAGTTGAAGATGTTAAGGTGGCAACAAAAAATCATGTAGCATCGATCAATCCATACATTAAATTTAAAGGTGATAATTATAATGTTACTTTGGGTGCCAATCTCGTTTCTGAGTTTGGAGATACCAGCCGTTTTAATGTTTTTCCAACAGTGGAAGCTGATTTTGCAGTTGTACCGCAGTATGTATACTTATTTGCAGGTGCAAATGGAGGTGTTAAACAAGGATCATTACGTGGTTTTGCAAAAGAAAATCCTTACTTAAATAGCAATATTGATGTACGCAATACTCTTGAAAAACTAAATGTATATGCAGGATTAAAGGGTAATGCAGGAGCAAATTTTGGCTATAAAGTAAAAGCATTTTACAAGCAGATCGAAGGACTTCCTTTGTATGTGAATAGTAGAGAAGAATTAGGAGGCGGTTTTGTTCCCTACAAATTTGATGTCATTTATGATGGATATTCAAGTAAAGCAACTCATTTTGGTATAGAGGGTGAGATGAATGTCCGTGTTTCACAATTGGTTAATTTAAGCGGTAAACTTAATATCGATGATTACCAAGTGAAAGATAATGAAGAGGCATGGTCATTGCCGAAATTCCGTTTCTTAGCCAATGCAAGATTCAATATTTCGGATAAATTCTTTGTAGATGCTGAATTATCTACACAAGGGCAGACTTCCGCTTTAGCTTATACATATACAAGTGCAACAGTAAGATCTGAAAATCCAAGTAAAGTAACCATCCCTTCTTTTGCAGATTTTAATGCAGGAGCAGAGTACCGGATTAAAAAGCAATTGGGTGTTTTTGTAAAGGCTAATAATATCTTTGGAAAAGAGTACGAGCGCTATCAATACTACCCACGTTTAGGTTTTAATATAATTGGTGGTATAAACTTTTCTTTTTAATACAAGAAGATTATAACTTTGCGTTAGCAAATAAGGAACAAGAATGAATTTAGGTAAAAACATCAATAATCTATTAAAGCGTTACGCTGAAGTTTACGTTATGGGCTTGGGGGTGTTCAAAAGAAAGCATTCCGCAGCTCAGTTCGATAAGCAGCGCGACCTGTTTTTACCACCTATTTCTTATGTGGAATTTGATTCTACAGCTGAAAGTGGTTTTAATTTTATTCATTACATACAACAACAGCAAAACCTGAATCTTGATGCCGCAACTCAGGTGTTGCAGGATGCTGTTGCTGATTTAAAGGATCAATTGATCCAAAATGGACAGGCTAAACTTGAAGACTTAGGACACATTGTGAGCTATGGTTCAAGTTTAGTTTTTAAACCATTAGATCTCTCAGGTTTTAATTTTGAACCGATCAGACATGTTATTGCTCCAGAAATAGAGACTGTTATTCCCGATCGTGAATTGGAAGAAAATATTCCATTTTCTCCGACTGAACTAGAGGAACCCGTGGAAGATATTATCGAGGATGAACCGGCAGATACAGAGCAAGTAGAAGAGGAAATCGTACCTGAAACGGTAGTGGTAACACCTTCACCAGTTGAAATACCTGTAGCGCCGATAATACATGAACCTGTATCGGAAACGATTGACGAAAGAGTAGAAACTGATCCAGCGGTATTTTATCAGGAAAGAAGTACTAAATCAAATACAGTTTGGTATTATATTTCAGCAGCGATCATTATTGTGGTATCTGTTATTGTTGCTTTCTTGCTTAATCCTTCATTGAAAGATCAATTGTTTGGAAAGAAACAAGCAACAGCACCGGTCGTCGTTCCCGCACCAGTGGATACACTACCTAAAATCGATAGTATACAATTGAAGCAAGATTCAACTGCAATAGTTGATTCTTTAAAAGTGGATACAGCAGCACTTCAAACAACACTAAAGGAAACGGTAGTCGTAAAAGAATCAGTACCTGTAGCACAGCCAAATTATCAATTGGTTATTGCCACGCCAAAAACAATGGAATTGGCAGAAGAGGAAGTGCAGAGGTTGCGTAAAAAAGGTTATCAAACTGTGCGGGCAGTTGATAGCAAATTTAAAAGAAATAAAAAACGTGTGATTTGGGATACCTACATGACAAAAGAAGAAGCAGATCGGGACCAGGCAACTGTCGCGAAGACTTTTTCAGGAGCATGGGTAGAGAAAATAGCGAAATAGTCTAATATAAACAATTTTAAAATTATAAATTATTATGTCATTGATTCAAAGCGACAGCAATCTTTTGGACACCGTTAATCAAGCTGCACAGCAAGCAGTACCTGTAGTAAGAGACGAAAATTTGAGCTTAATTCAAATGATGATGAAGGGGGGATGGATTATGGTTCCCATTTTATTATTGTTGTTTATTGGTTTGATCATCTTTTTTGAGCGTTTTCTGACTATTCGTAAAGCTGCAAAGTATGATGTTTCACTAATGTCACAAGTAAAAGCAAGTGTGCTTTCTGGTAAATTGGACGCTGCTTTAGCAGTTTGCCGTTCAAGTCACTCAGCATTGGGACGTATGTTGCAAAAGGGATTACTACGTGTAGGACGTCCAATCAAAGATATTGAAGGTGCTATTGAGAATGTAGGTAAACTTGAGGTTGCTAAATTGGAAAAGAATATTAATATTCTAGGTATTATTGCAGGTATTGCGCCGATGCTTGGTTTCGTAGGAACAATTTTTGGAGTAATTACAATTTTCCATGAAGTAGAGATGGCTGGTGGTATTGATATTGGTTCAGTATCCGGAGGTCTTTATGTGAAGATGGTAGCTTCGGCATCTGGCTTAACAGTTGGTATCTTAGCATATATTGGTTACCATATCCTAAATATGATGGTTGAGCGTTTGATCTTACGTATGGAGACAGATGCAGTTGAATTTATTGATTTATTAGATGAACCTGGCGCATAATCGCAGGGTCGTATAGCTAATTAATCAATTAAAATTTAGAATAATGAATCTAAGAAGTAGAAAAAATAAACCAGCAGCTGAAGTACATACTTCAGCATTGAACGACATCATGTTCTTTCTGATGTTATTCTTTTTGTTGGCATCTGCTGTTTCCAATCCGCAGGTTGTGAAGTTATTACTTCCAAAATCCAGTGCTGGAGAGCAGTCTGTATCCAAAAAAACATTGACGGTTTCGATTACCTCGGATTTAGCTTACCATGTTGAAAAGGCAGTTGTACCTTATGATGCATTAGAAGCAGCAATCCAATCGCAAATGAGAACAGGAGAAGAATTGACGATCATGATGTATGTTGATAATTCAGTCCCTATTCAGAATGTGATTTCAGTAATGGATATTGCCAACCGCTTGAAAATAAAAGTTGTTTTGGCGACAGAACCAAAGAAAGATTAAAGAGTTTTAAACCTTTTTTAAGGTTTAAGTTCTAATTTTAAAGAATAGGAGATAAATACATGGCTTACCATCTTCAACATGAGGAAAATAACTTCCCCAAAGCATTAGGGATTTCTACTGCTATAATGGGGATTTTGGTATTGATAAGTTTCTTTGTCATTTTTGGAACTAAAATGCCCGATGAATACGGTATGGGCGGTATGGTTGTGAATTATGGTACAGCAGAAGAAGGCATGGGCGATGATTACATGAGTGTTGAAGAACCTTCTGTAGATCCCAATGCTAATAATGTAAAACCAGATCGCGTCGTTCCAGAAGAAATACCGACACCTACACCTGCACAGCAGGTCGCTGACAAAGCAGTCGTGACACAAGATGTTGAAGATGCTCCCGTTGTTACGAAGGCTTCAAAGCCCGTAAAAACAGTTGCACCTGAAACAACAAAAGAAGTGAAGGACAGTAAACCTGCAGTAAATTCGAATGCCCTTTATAAAGGCAAAAAGAATAACGGCACAGGTTCTGGTGATGGTACAGGAACGGTACCTGGCAATCAAGGTAGTAAATTAGGTGATCCTTTAGCCAGTAATTATGGTGAAGGTGGTTCTGGAAACGGTAATATGATGCTTTCAATTGAAAACAGAAGTTTTACGCAGAGACCTCAGATTGATGATAATGGACAGCAGGCTGGTAAAGTAGCTGTTGAGTTCCGCGTAAACCAATCGGGAGTGATCATTTATGCACGTGCCGGAGTGAAAGGTACAACCATCACGGATCCAAGCTTATTGGAAAAATGTGAAAGAGCTGTTCGTGGAGCTCGATTGAATCAATTGCCAAATGCGCCTGACTCTCAGACAGGCAGAATTGTATTCAATTTTAAACTAAGATAAAATTTATTGTCAATGCATAATTATAATGAGGTAATCGAGTATTTATATGCTCGATTACCTATGTTTACCCGTGACGGGGCATCCGCCTATAAAAAGGATTTAGATAATACCTTAGCATTACTTCATGCGTTAGGAAATCCACAAGATAAATTCAAATCTATTCATATTGCCGGTACGAATGGGAAAGGTTCATCCTCTCACATGTTGGCTTCTATCTTTGCACAGGCAGGATATAAAACAGCCCTGTATACTTCACCACATTTATTAGATTTTAGGGAACGTATTCGTATCAATGGACAGATGGTCGATGAGCAATTTGTTATTGATTTTGTGAATAATCTGCATGCACTGATTGAAGAGATTCAACCCTCATTTTTTGAGGTTACGGTGGCTATGGCATTTGATTACTTTGCAAAACAGCACGTTGATATTGCCATCATTGAAGTTGGTTTAGGTGGTCGTCTTGATTCTACAAATGTCATCATGCCACTGGCATCCTTAATCACTAACATCGGTTTTGACCATATGAATATGTTGGGTGATACGCTTCCAGCTATAGCATCTGAAAAAGCAGGTATTATAAAAAAAGATACTCCTGTTGTCGTATCGGAATATCATAAAGATACTGCGCCTGTATTTCTAGAAAAAGCTAAGGTTGAAAATGCAGCGCTTGAGTTTGCATCCGACAAATTGCAATCAGAAATTAAAGCCATTAATGAAGATCACTTACTTATTGAAGTGAGGGATAAGGAAGGTCATATCGAGCAATACGAATTAGATCTAAAAGGAACGTATCAATCAAAAAATATATTAGGTGTCTTGCGGATTGTTGATCATATGCGGACACGAGGTTATGATCTGTCACAGGACGATGTAAAAAATGGTTTGCGAAAAGTACAGTCTTTTACCGGCCTTCAAGGTCGATGGCAGACACTTTCCAAAAAACCTTTTATCATTTGCGATACTGGTCATAATGAGGATGGAATTAGGGAAGTTCTGAAAAATTTAGCCCATACAAACTATCGGCAATTGCATTTTGTAATAGGAGCAATGAAGGATAAAGATTTAGGACATATGCTCCCATTGTTACCTACAGACGCGATCTATTATTTTAGTAACCCTGATATGCCTAGAGCGATGCCGTCAGAAGAACTTGCAGCTGAAGCACATCTATTGGGACTAAAAGGAAATGCATATGGCCCTGTCGTAAAAGCTTTTGAAGCAGCAAAAAAACAGTATCAGGACGGAGATTTAATTTTTATAGGAGGAAGTAACTTTGTGGTATCAGAAGTGCTTGCCGCTATAAACTAATGTGCTGCCTGATAAGACAGCTATTGTAAAGTAAAGCAAAAAAAAAGAGCGAGCAGATCTTTAGATCTACTCGCTCTTTTTTATGCCACAAGATTGTAGTTAAGTAATTACCCAATTTTCGAATTTTCTTCAAGTGCTGGGAATTTTATTCTATGTAAAATTTATCCAAATTCAATTCAGTTTATGAAGAAATTAATCGTTGATAGTCAATTCACCTCTGATATCCTTTTCGATCCAATAGGCAACATCTTTTTGATCTTCGCATTCACCCTGTAGGTACATGAGCTTTGTTACAGCAGCTTCAAAAGTCATATCGTAACCATTGAGTACTCCAATCGCTTTTAGTCCAGTGCTCGTCTCATAACGCCCCAGTTCAACAGAACCAACCTTACATTGTGATATATTTAAAATATTCTTACCGTTATCAATGGCTTCTTTCAGCAAATCTAAAAACCATTGATCGGTAGTGGTATTTCCGGAGCCAAATGTTTCCATAACAATAGAACGGACATCCGAATTTAATACTGCTCTGATTGTACTAGGACTTATACCTGGAAACAATTTCAGAACACCCACGCGATCGTCAAGTTTGGTATGCAAAATAAACTCTTTACCACTGTTGTTTAATAAAGCATCTTGATTGTATTGGAGATGAATACCTGCCTCTACAAGAACCGGATAATTGGGGGAACGGAAAGCTTCAAATTTTGCCGAATTATATTTGAAAGATCGGTTACCTCTAAATAATTTATTGTCAAATAGAATACATACTTCTTGAATCATGGAGACCCCAAAATGCTTTGTAGACGCAATTTCTAAGGCAGTCATCATATTTTCTCTTGCATCGGTGCGAATTTCTCCGATCGGTAATTGAGAACCTGATAAAATGACGGGTTTTTGTAACCCTTCCAGCATAAAGCTTAAAACCGAAGCCGAAAATGACATGGTATCCGATCCATGTAAGATGACAAAACCATCATATTCATCGTAATTATCCTTAATGATCTGTGCCATTTCAATCCATATTTCAGGCTTCATATTGGAAGAATCAATAATGGGATTAAAGGAATGTACGGTTAATTTATAATTTAATCGACTTAGATCTGGAAGATTGCGCTTGATTAATTCAAAGTCAAAGGGAACGAAAGTTCCCGTTTCGTCTTTGACCATTCCTATGGTGCCACCTGTGTATATGATAAATATGTTATGCATGATGTGAGTTAGATTCCAAATATTCTTGTTGAGTTTTCAGTTGTTATTGCCGCTACTTGTTCTATTGGTAATTCTTTAATGTCAGCTATTTTCTGTGCTATATAATACAGATAACTACTTTCATTTTGTTTGCCTCGAAACGGCATAGGAGCTAGATAAGGCGCATCTGTTTCCAGTACAATATGTTGTAGGTCTATCTGTTTAACCACTTCGTCAAGCCCCGCTTTTTTAAAAGTGACAACTCCACCAATACCCAGTGCGAAACCCAGATCGATAGCATGTTGCGCTTGTTCAATGTTTCCTGTAAAGCAATGTAGTACCCCAAAAAGTTTTTCATCTTTTAGTTCTTCTAATAATTCAAATAATTCGTCAAAAGCCTCACGACAATGAATATCTATTGGTAAATTAAGATCTTTAGCCCATTGTACCTGCTGACGAAAAGCATCTTTTTGAATCTCCAAAGTAGATTTGTCCCAATACAGGTCTAGGCCAATTTCTCCGATAGCATACACTTTGTGTTGCTGCAGTGCCGCATAGATTTTTGTTAGTTCTTCTTGATAGTTTTCTTTTACATCACAGGGGTGTAAACCGAGCATCGGAAAACAGTTGTTTGGGTATGCATCAACAGTTTTCATGACTGCAGCTATAGATGCACTATTGACATTTGGAAGAAAAAGGCGATGAATATCTTTATCAAAGCAACGTTGCATTTGGTCTGCTAATGAATCGTTTTCGGTGTGGTAGTATATATGGGTATGGGTATCTGTTAGTAACATGGATTATAGTTATAGCGACGGTAAAAATAAATGTTTAGGATGAAACGACCTAATTTGATGAAACTTAGTCATTATCACGGTGATGGATATAGCACCAATGCTTTGAAAATTAGAAACTCATATAGCTGTTTTATTACGAATATAAAACTGTACAGCTTTTTTTTTGATTTTTTGTTAAAAATGAGAAATATTTGATCAAAATTTTAACTGTTTTAGTTATTTAGAACGGGGTAAAATTCCTGTATTTAAGAATTTTACAACTAAACCACTTAAATAATAAATATTTCCGCCCTTTTTATGAGATTTATAGCTCAGTGATTACCTTTAATAAGCATGTTGATGTACAGCGGATTAAATATATTTTTGTTACCTGGTTCACTCCATATTCGCTCTCTTTTTCGATATGGATTCAGAAAAATTTATTCCCAAAGCGTACTGATTGTCTATTGTTGGCCTACATAATCGGTATGCTTTTGCCGAAGCTGGAGTGAGACAGACTCGAATAAAGACTGAATAATACCTGAAGCGAAATTTAAACTGTATCGTCCTATTATAGCTATAGTATTAAAGATCGTTCAGGATTACAAAATAAAATGCTGTTAATTATTAAAAATTAACAGCATTTTATAATTATTAAATTAGCTATTATCTTTCTTTATCTTCACCCTCAAAGTATTTGTCGGCATAGATAGTTCTGCTATTCCTGCTGATTTATAGTTAATTTTTAATTGACCTTTTCGATTGAAAAGTCTTACTTAAGTATTATCAATGATAATATCCAAGTAGAATTATCTTTTATTGCTTTCGTCTTTAATAATATTAGTATCAATAAGACCTTTATCTAATAAAAGTTGAATGACTATTTTGTAAAAGCCATCATTACTATGATTATTATAAGTGGAAATAGGACCAGAATGGCTATTTGTACCACTATTTATGTTATGAACGTTATATTTATTAAAGAAGCTCGCTGGCACTTTAAAGAAGTTGCTTAAAAGCAAGGCATCATCCGGTGCAATTACTTCTTTTCCTTCTCGATAATTGTTATATTTTTCTGAACTTATTCCTGTTCCTTTTAAAATTTGTGCGATACTTACTTGTTGAATTTCCTCAAGGTCTAAAAGTTCTTTATTTGCCATAATTCATTTTTATATGTTTTTCAAATTTAATAAAAATAACTAAGTCAGGGGTGATTTAACGTTGGCTATTAAAATCTTCAATAGCTCTTCTTTTTCACGTTTTAAATTTTCAATTTCTTTCTTAAAATATTGAATTTAAATTTCCTTGTCTTGAATGATATTATTTTTTTTATTCAATATCTTTTCAATTAATTGATAATCAGCTGTGTGATTATTGTATGTTTCAATTATTCCGCTATGACTATTGTCACCAATATTATAGTTTATTACAGGTAGATCTTTTGATAAAAAAATATCAGGATTTACATTATAAAGCTCTGCGAGTTTTCTTATTCTCTCTGTCGTGAGCTTCATTTGACCATTCTCTAATTTGGAGTACGTGTTTTGATTAATTCCTAGTTTTTGGGATATATAATCTTGGCTATAGTTTTTGGCCTCACGCAAGATTTTCATGATTTTAAACTCATTCATAATTAGTCTATTTTTTGATTATCACTATTAGTGATAAATTATCCCGAATTTCAATATTTTACTTCTTTAATAAGTTGTAATTCAATTGGTTGTTTCTTAATATTGTATTGTGAAATTATATAAAATTATTGACAAAAGCAAGTTGATTGTTTTTCGATTTATAATAAATTTTCATTAATATTGTGGTGCGAAAGCACTATTACACGATATTTCTCGACTCTCCCTGGCAAAAGTTGATTTCGAGAAATAGGGTGCGCCCCGTTATGCTTATATTTTCATCTAGATATATAAGGTACGGGTGCTCGCTCGTTAAAAATCGAACATGCCAGGGAGAGGATAACGAGTAGAGGCCCGTATTTTTTATACCAGCCCTGCTCTATTAAAGAATATTTTAATAGAGAACTATGTATAAAACAACAATAAATATAATTCCCCCCTAACTAAGCGGAGTAAAGTCACTACAATGACTAATATCGATGAAAGCGTTAACGCAGACCAATATATAACCTTTATGAAGACCATATAAGCGCTTTTCGATTCCATTCATTTTATTAATGCCCGAGCGCAAGCTTAAATACAGTTGATTAACTTCTTTTTGAAGCTATCCTGAACGTTTATTGCTCTCAGGTAAATGCCAAAATTATAAACCTTAAAAATGAATAATTTTTATAAGGGTGGGAGAGTACATGCCTATTTGAAGGATGTTTTCCAATCCATTTATACGATAATAAACAAGTGCATTAAGTACGGGGTATTTCTTAAATATACCATTGTTAAAAATACACTAGCAAATAATATTGCAGAAGCAACTAATGTTGATTTTATTAGCCAGTATTCCTTCGATGAAAATTCGGCAATCCTTCGGGATAACCTTGGGACTGGTTCGGGATTGATTCGGAAATCATTCGGCAGTTCTTCGACTGCTGTTCGGCAAGTTCCCGAAGGCCAGTCGAAGCGCAGTCGAACAGCACCCGAACAAGACTCGAAGGAGTGTCGAACACGTCTCGAAGCGGAGTCGAACAACACTCGAACAGGTGTCAAACAAAAGGAACTCAAGCTAGAAACTTCTGATTTTTTCTTAACCAAATTCACACCAACTTCTAAGTTTCTGCGACTAGGCTTCGGGTCGGCTTCGGGATTTCATCGGCGACAGTGCATGAAAAGTCGAAGGATTGTCGAGCAAAACCCGAGTGGAAGTAGAAAAAGGAGTCAAGACAGGGAAAAGAAAGTTAGTAGCAATTTACTGGATGTGGCAAGCAGTAAATTGAGGCATTTTCTGAGAGGTACCCGCTATTTACCTGCTTTTAACCCGATTCGGACCTTGTTTTACCTCCGACCGTCGTTGCACCGTATATGCACCGTACCTCTCCCGTCCCTGCGCCAGGAAAAGGACGGAGCAACTACGGTGCAAGTGTTGTGCAGTTACTGGGAAACTTACTACAAGGGTAAAAGAATGTTAAAAGAAAGTCCGAATAAGATCCGAACTAGTGGCTTTGCTTTTTTTATGATTTTCATGAAAAATGTACTTGCTAAAATCGTGCTTGATTTACGGTCAGTGTACGGTTTATTCACGAATGCCCTACTGAAAAGGTACCAAAAAGGTACTGGGAATGTACTGGAGAGCTACCAAAGAGCTAGTGAGGTTAGTAGCTTGGCAGTGCTTGGAATGGCTTGTGCTAGGCAAGTATGGGAATTTAGTTTTCCATGTGTTGCCCAAGCGTCCGTAATGCGTATGCTAAGTACTGGTAATGTATGGATAGTGCGTAAAACGGTACCCATTTACGCACTACTGACGCACTATCAACGCTTTATCTATGCTTCATCCATACTTTATCCCTACACTGAAAGCGCTTTATCTAAAATAAGAGGTTTTAAGCGATCCAATTTCTTTTGTCAGGCATCTGAGTGGTTTTGCATTAATAATCTGTCTAATCGTTTAAAATGCTTTTCAAATCAAGTGCAAGGAGGTGCTAGAGATGTTATTAATGAGGGTTTTGTAAAGCTATCACTAAAATCAACGTTTTCAGCAGTATTAATCTTTGTTTTGATGATGACTTTCGGGGCTCTATCCTCACAAGCTCAGAATAAACAAAATTATGTGTTGCAGGGAACGGTTATTTCTTCTGTAGATAAGAAGCCATTACAAGCTGTATCAGTGCGTGTTGAA
>NZ_SLYV01000003.1:0-447094 GCF_004342035.1 Sphingobacterium sp. JUb20
AGTCCTATCAAGATGCCAAGATCAGTCTGGAAAGACTGAACGAGATTTATGAAACAGAGGAGGAAGAAAATATTCAGAAAGATTACCTCACACAACTGCCAGAAAACAAAACCATTGAAATCAAAAACTTGACCTTTCGTTATTTTGGAGCTGGAAATGATCCGATCTTCAGCAAGCTTAATCTGACCTTTCCAGAAGGAAAAACAACCGCTATAGTCGGAACAAGTGGCAGTGGAAAAACTACGATTATAAAGCTTCTTCTACGTTATTATAATCCCGAAGAAGGTGAAATATTGATTGGAGGAAAAAAATTGGATCAGATCGACTTTGGACTCTGGCGGGACAGCTGCGGATCTGTACTTCAGGAAAATTATGTATATGCCGACACCATCGAGCGTAACATTGCAGTTAACGATGAGCCCGCAGACAAAGAACTCCTTAACAATGCAATCAGCGTGGCCAATATGGAACAATTCATCGCCGATGAACCTTTTGGTCTAGCAACAAAGATAGGTACAGCTGGAAAGGGGATCAGTCAAGGGCAACGCCAACGTCTGATGATCGCCAGAGCAGTTTATAAAAATCCTACCTACATCTTTTTAGATGAAGCCACCAACTCCCTAGATGCCAATAATGAAAAAGAAATCGTGGAGAAGCTGGATCAGTTTTTTAATAAACGTACTGTCATTGTTGTTGCACACCGCTTAAGTACCGTCAAAAATGCAGATAACATCGTCGTACTTGAAAAAGGAGTAGTAGTAGAAAAGGGAACACATCAGGAATTGACCGCACTGCGGGGAAGCTACTATGAGCTCGTTAAAAATCAACTGGAACTGGGAAATTAAGTATTATGGCAAAGAACAAATTCATGGACGAAGATATCCATTCTGAAGACCTGCAGGAGATTATTTCCAAACCACCGTCCTGGCTGCTCAAAAGAGGAATCACTTTTATTGTGCTGACGATCTTTATGATCTTTGGGCTTGCCTTTTTCATCCGCTATCCCGAAGTGGTACCTGTATCTATGAAGTTCAATACCAGTAGTGCTCCTAAGGTGCTGACCTGTAAAGTAAACGGAAACTTAGTGAAGATTCTGGTCAAGGACGGTATGGCTGTAGATAAAAATACAGATATTGCCTATGTTGAAAGTGTTGCAGACCATAAGCAAGTACTCAACTTGCTAGATAAGATGAAGCATGTTCGGAGTAGCACCATTGAACTAGTAGATCTCAGAGATATCGTAACACCAACAGAGCTGGAACTAGGCGAGCTCCAGAACAGCTATCAGAACTTTTATCTTGCTTATCTGAATTATGTCGCGATCAACAAAGAAGGCATCTACCAGAAACGAAAGAACTTTATTCATAATGAAGTGAAGTATATCAATGAACAGAACCAACGAATCCAGCAAAGCTTTGATCTACAGAAAAGAGAACTGGCACTTGCCGAAGAAGAATATGCCAAATATCAAATATTAGCAGAAAAAAAAGTGATCAGTCAGCTCGAACTGCAACAGAAAGAAGCTCTTTTACTGGCCAAAAGGCAGTCTATTCCACAGACCGAAAATACTATCATTAATAATCAGAGTAGCAGACTTTCGAAAGATAAGGAGATGTCCGAGATCAACAATCAGATGTTTGAAGAAGAAAAGAAATTTTATCAATCGCTGAACACGTTCATCAGTGATGCTGAAAATTGGAAAAAACAATACGTGATCAGCAGTCCTTCAAAGGGCACTTTGATCTATGGTGACTTTCTACAGGAAAATCAATTAATCAAGATGGGAGAAGAGTTGTTTTATGTCAATGCCAACAAAGACGATTATTATGGCGAGATACTGATTCCACAGAGCAAATCATCCAAGATAAAAGTAGGGCAGGAGGTTTTGATCAAAGTACAGAGCTATCCTTATCAGGAATATGGATATTTGAGAGGAAGCATTCGTTACATCTCCGATATACCGATCAGAGACAGTGTTTTCTTTTCCAAAGTTTCCTTGAGTAGAAATGAGAAAGACTCGATCATTAAGCTGAAACCAGGGATACTTGCCGATGCTGAAATCATCACTGAAGACCAGTCTATAATTAAAAGGATTTGGTTAAATCTTACAAAATCGTTGAAATTTTAAATTATGGATTCATTTGGAATTTTATAAAGTTTCTTCTATCAATACACGTTGTTTCAAATTGCATAACCGATTCAGCTAACCACAATAGTAAGATTGAAAGAATTCATGGATAAATTTTTAAATAAGCTGGCAAAAACATATTAATACTTACCAAAATAGGAAGCCTTCAAAATGAGCATTAGTATTATTAAAATTTTAACAAGTTAATTTAATGCAGTAGGCTAAATCTAGAGATTGTACTGTGTTCAGGAATAATATTTTAATCAAACGGTAAAAGTTGTTTTTAATTTCAATAATAATTTCTTATTTTCGGTTTAAATAAAATAGTTAAAATATATATAGTTAACATGCCATTATTATCCCTTGTTAAAAATAAAAAAGAAAATAATCTAGTCAATTGTTGTTCTTTTATTTTAGATAAATTTCAAATAAATTATACTAAGACTAATCTTAAAACAAAAATAGAAAATCATATAGATTATCCCTCTTTGTTAGCAGTTAAAGATGTGTTACAGGTATATGGAATTGAAACTGCTGCTATGAAAAAAGGAGATTATAATTATTCAGATTTTGAAATCCCATTAATCTGTTCTATACAAGAACAAGATTGGAGTTATCCAAGGTTTACTGTTGTCACTGAGGTTAGTGATAATGAGATTACTTATCTGGATCCTATCAGAAATATCTTAGTAAAACATTCTTTACAATCCTTTGGAAATAAAGATAAGGGAGTTGTCTTATTAATAGACGGAAGTATAATAAAACACGAGAAAGACTACTTGAAAAACTCTGCAAATGAGCGTAATAGAGTTATTATTAAGAATTTGCCGATTTATTTAATTGGAATGATGGTAATTATTTCGAGCACCCACTTGTTAAATTTAAATACTTCAATAGAAGGATGGATTAGTTTCGGTTTTATAATTAGCAGTTTAGTAGGGCTTGTCATTTCTTCGCTATTACTCTTGCGTGAAGCTGATGTGCATAATCCATTTATTAAAGAGGTATGCGGGGGGGCAGAAACTAAAAGTGTAAATTGTGATGCAGTTTTGGATTCTTCCAGATCCAAATTCTTAGGTATTAGTTGGACTATATGGGGATTTTCATTTATGGCATGTGTTTTTTTTAACCAAATTATTTTTGTAAATCAATTATCTCATCTATTGATAACATCCTATTTATCAATTATTGTTTCACCGTATATTATTTTTTCAATTTTATATCAGTGGCGTATAATTAAGCAATGGTGCCCCCTCTGTTTAGCAGTTCAGGCTGTTTTAACAATTAATTTTTTCTTAGCAATGATTTTTTTTAATACTAATCAATTAAATTTTGCTACACCAGATTATTATTCAATTTTAATTACTGCTTTTTTAGGAATAATGTTCTTCTTTTTAAGTTATTTTATTATTCCTCTAATGAAAAAAGCAATAGATAGTGAAGATTTTGAAAAAAAATGGAAGAGATTAAAATACAATCCTGATATATTTAAAGCTATTTTAGGTAATAGTGCCTCTATAAATATTTCTACCGATGGATTAGGTATTGTTTTGGGAAATGTTAATGCAGAAATTGAAATTATTAAAATATGTAACCCGTATTGTGGCCCATGTTCGAAAGCTCACCCTAAATTAGAGAAAATTATAAAAAATAATCACAATATAAAAATACGTGTGATATTTACCGCCTCAGGTGAGGAGAGTGATAAAAAGACTGCCATAGTATCTCACTTTCTTGCTATTCAAGAAAAATATGGGCCTTTAAGTATGCAAGTAGCACTGAATGATTGGTACATGAATCCAATAAAAAATTATGAGTTTTTTGCTAAACAATATCCATTGAATGAAGAATTGAAATATCAAAAGGATAAAATAATTGCTATGAAAAATTGGTGTGATCAAATGAAAATAAGAGTTACACCAACATTATTTATAAATGGTAAAGAATTGCCAGATAGTTATGATATTAGTGAATTAAATAATTTTTTCTAAGAAGTAATTTTTAAATATATTGTAAAATATTAAAAGAAACAGAAGGTTCACTGTTAAAAACCTCTAAAGATGTATTAGAATTTATATACATCATTAACATTAATAAAAAAAAATATGAAAAAATTAAGATTAGGAGTAAAAGATGCTAAAGGTGTTCTTTCTCGTGAAGAATTAAGACAAATTTTTGGTGGTAGCACGGGCAGCGGGGGTGTAAATGATGGTACATGTTCGACGAGTTCATGTGAATTAGTAATTCAGAATAAAGCTGGTGTTTGGCTTACTTATTATGGATCTTGTTCGGGGGGAACGGGTAATTGTTTTTGCGATATTGGTCAACCAGTTGATATTCCTGTATCATCTAATGGTGGTGTGAGCCGTTGCACTAGATAATTAATATCATTATTTGGTTAACTACTTTAGTTGACCAAATAATGATAATGTGTATAGAATAAGTAATACATATAATTTTTTTAAAAATACTATCACCTAAGTAAATAAAGAATAATAATGTCGATGTAATGAAGAAATTAATAAAATTTAAAATTCTCAAATGTATATCCCAACTTATATTATAAATTTAAAATATCGTAATGACAGATTTGAAAGTATTATAAATGAATTTGAAGAACGAAATGAATTTAAGTTGACGATCTATACAGCAGTAGAAAATCCAATCGGTTCTGTTGGTTTATGGCAATCTATATTGAATATTATTGATATAGCAAAAAAAGATAAATTGAATTATGTTTTAATAGTTGAGGATGACCATTTATTTACAAAAGAATATTGTAAAGATAAATTTTATTCCCAATTAGAAGTTGCTATGAAAAATGAGGCAGACGTCCTACTTGGAGGATTAAGTTGGTTTGATTATAGTGTGTTAATATCTAGTAATTTACATTGGGTTAATAAATTTACAGGTACCCAATTTATAGTAATTTTTAAAAATTTTTATGATCAAATACTTAATTATGATTTTAAAAATGATATTGACACAATTGATTTAATGATTTCTCAGTGTTCAAATAGAATTTTTGCTTTATTCCCCTTAATTTCTATACAGAAAGATACCGGATATTCAGATGTAACAAAAAAAAATAATTCGGTAGGTATAATAAATACTTTATTTAAAAAGGTTCAGCTTAGAATTCAAGCATTCACTAAAGTGCAGAATCACTTATTATTAACAAATTTTCACTATCAAAATGCTAATTTTAATGAACTGCAAATTCCCACATATATTATAAATATTGATGAAAGGAAAGATCGGCTAGAACATATAACAAAGCAATTTTTAAATAAAAGAGAATTTGCATTAGAAATTTATACAGTACAGAAGGAAAAAGAATGTACAATTGGACTATGGAACAATATTAAAAATATTATTTCTATTGCTAAGGAAAGGGATGAAGATATTATTATAATTTGCGAAGATGATCATCTCTTTTCTAAAAATTATACTAAAGAGATCTTATTTGATTCTATATTTCAGGGAGCAGAATTAGGTGCTGACATAATTCTAGGTGGTATTTCTAATACCAACCAAGCAATTGTCGTAAGTTCCGAGCTTTGTTGGGTTGAGTCTTTTCAGTGTACACAATTTACAATTTTATTTAAAAGTATTTTTGAAATTGTATTATCTGAAAATTTCACAGAAAATGATGCTGCTGATTTAAAATTATCGATGATCACAGCAAATAAATATGTTATTCATCCATTTATATCGACTCAAAAAGACTTTGGTTATTCAGATATTCCTATTAAAGGAGTTAAAACGCAACAATATCAAAATTGGTTTGACATGTGCAATAATAAACTCGATAAAATAAGGGATATATATAATTTATTTATTAAATAAAAGGAACTTAAATAACTTAATATAACTATATATTGAAAAAAATATGCAAGTAGTAAAACCATTTGTAATTTGGTTATATGGATTACCCTCATCTGGTAAAACCACAATTGCCAATATAATAGAATATAGGCTAAAACATGCAAATATAACTTTTGCAAGTTTAGACGGTGATGATCTTAGACTCGGACTAAATTCTGATTTGGGATATAGTCAAATGGACCGTAAAGAAAATATCAGAAGAGCAGCCGAAGTCGCTAAATTGTTGTTAAGATATCATAATATTGTTGTATGTTCTTTTATAACACCTTTAAATGATCAAAGAAATTTAGTATTTGAAATACTAGGAAAAGAATGTCTATTAGATATTTATTTGGAATGTCCATTATCAGTTTGTATAGAGAGGGATGTGAAAGGCTTATATGAAAAAGGATTAAACGGAACTCTAACTAATTTAACAGGAATAACTTCATTGTTTGAAATTCCAAATGTAAATTCTTTTTCAGTTGATACATTTAAAAATACAGAAATTAGATGTGTTGAAGATATTTTTAGTAAATTATATAATAATGTCTTTTTGAAATGAAAAAAAAACTTGTATTTATTGTATCTTCAATGAGATCTGGCTCAACACTCCTAAAAGCATTATTAGCTACTAGAAAAGACGTCACAAATTTACCAGAAATCCATTTTTCAAAAGTAAATTTGATATCTGATTTTGAAAAAATACATGTAATAAAAGCCCCAGCTTATTATAATGAATTTAATAATTATCCCATAATCGAGGAAAAAGATGCTAAAATAATCGTTCTAATTAGAAATCCTTATGACACAATTATATCTTTGAAAAACATGAATGAAAAGGTTAAAATAGCAGATAAATCATTAAATTATTCTTTCCCTATATTATTTTCTTATTGGTATCATTTATATACAGGCATTTTATATAAATTATCTAAAATGAGTAATGAAATACTAATTGTTAGATATGAGGATCTTATTCAAAATCCTATTCGAAGTACATGCTCAATATTTAAATTTATCAAATGCGAAGATACAAGTGGTACTCAAGAGTACTATTTCCCATCCAAATATAAATGGAAGTGGGGCTCAGATGATGGAGGGGATGTAATTAAGGAACTGAAGGTCAAAAATTATTTTAGAGGTCGTGAAAACATGGAACTTAAAACTTTAATAAAAAAAAATAAATATAATATTATTAAGGTGTTAAAATTATATAAATATAGCAATACACAAATTAAAAAAATTTTGAGTAATGAATAATAGCGGTTACCACTCACGTGCCAGCTTTTATTTGACGTTGTTATTCTCACGATTGGTATTCAAACTAACGCTCTGATCGCTCATCTGCATACCCGAGAATACATATCGCTAGCAAGAATCAGCGAGTTCTTCCGCTCAATTTTTTGAATGAGTAACAGTGAGGGAACAATCTGTGATATACAGGATCACTTTTCGGCAAAAGCACTAGCTGTTTTTGCATTGATTGTAATTGTCCCAAAAAATCAAACTATGGTGTAGACACCATAGGTCCTTAAATTATCATATCTTATACTAATATAAGTTTGTAATGTTTTTCTGTACAACATTTTATTATGCCTGAAGTATGCAACGTTGCATAAGTTGATTCGATTCATCTCGATTGATCTTTAGATTGTGAATATTCTTCTGTACGTGCTTCAATCGTTTCTCTCTGAATTTTTCCTGATCGGCCATTATTCTTTGCGATGAATAATGCTCTGCTTTTACGATCATATTATAAAGTATAGTCGCAATCTTTCGGGTAGTTGCAGTAGTAGCTGCTATACGTCCTTTTCTGAAGGCTATTCTCTTGAAAAATGGTAAAAGATCGTGGATCTTGTTGATTGCCTATAGAGTTTGCGACATGTCTAAAAGCGGTAACAATGGTATTCTTGCCTTTTTTGACTTTACTGCTCAACATTCGTGCACCACTAATTTTATTATTTGGCACGAGTGTAAGTCATGAAGCAAAGATTTTTGCAGTTGGAAATTTGTAGATCTCGTCACCCAAGTTTGTCATCAGGCACAGTACAGTATTATGACTCACTCCACTTATAGAAGAAAGATCCGTTCTAAAAAACTGATACGAGATTCTTGGGATGTTAAAAGCTGGAGCATTTTTAGTCTTTTTCCTATTGTAAATTCTAAACAACTTTTCCTTAGTTATTGTTCTTTCAGGTGTATATTCAACAAGAAGCTCTTCAATTATTTTATCAAATTCCGTCAAAGCTTTGTTAAAGTAATGATAATGCTCTAGACAGGCCTTAAGCTCGAATAACAACTCTGGTCTCCATATGCCATGCAGAGAATTTGCTATTTTTTCTTTTGTTTTTTAGTACGTATATCAACTAGTGTCGACAGATATACAGGATTCCGTTGTCCTGCCAAGATTGCCTCAATGATTTTCATCCCAGATTTTCCAGTTATATTCCGCAAAGCGACATCCAATCTTACATTCATCAATCGGAATGATTTTTGCATTTTTAATATATAACGTGCAATCTGTTCTATCAAATGCTGATGATTATAATAGGTTTTCAATTCCTGCATAATGGCATTTGGTAAAAAGCTGCCCGATAATAAACCTAAAGAATGTATTTTTTGGGATCCAAATAGCATCTATTACATCAGTCTTTTTTCCCTTTACATTTTTAGGAACATGCATGCGGGATCCGACATCAATTCCTGCCGCATCAGGATTTACAATTTGTAATGAAATTGTGTTCTTTTCCATAGTTTAAAATTTAGAAACTAAGGGATACATTCTTTCATTCAAAAAATTTCTGTACTGAATTCCGTAAAAGAATCACCAAATAATTCGTCAAATATCTTACAAAAGAGGGACGACTTCAATAAAAGCAGAGCATTATTATCGCAAAGAGTAATTTTCAAGCATAAAGATTCAAGTAGACTATTGAATTAAGTACGGAAGGATATTAGCAATCTAAAGGTCTGTCAAGATGAATTGAATTAACTGACACAGCTGTTTCTACTTAAGGTATAATAAATTGTTGAAAAGAGAAAAAATAGAAATGGAGACTGCTGGAATATATGCTTTATCCCGTATGTTTGGTCATCAAGCGCTATCTATTAATGCTATTTTAGCCAGCCGTGTAGCGGGACATTTTAGTTCAGAGCCAGATAAAGTCGTAGATCGTGCTATAAAAATGATTTTAGAACGTTTTTAAAAAATAGAAAAGGAGTTGTATTAAACAACTCCTTTTCTATTTGAATCAAATTTTAGCATGATGAAGAGTAAAATGGTGAAACTCCATAACGAAGATCCTCCATAACTTATGAATGGTAATGGAATACCAATGACAGGTACAATTCCTATTGTCATTCCTATATTAATAAAGAAGTGAAAAAATAGGATGGAAGCCACTCCATAAGCATAAATTCTTGCAAAAGCAGATCGCTGTCGTTCTGCTATATGAATGATGCGGAGCAATAATGTTAAGTATATCGCTATTAAAAATGTAGAGCCGACAAATCCCCATTCTTCACCCACTGTACAGAAAATAAAATCTGTACTTTGCTCGGGAACAAAATTGTATTTGGTCTGTGTACCTTGAAGATAGCCTTTACCCCAAAATTGTCCAGAACCAATTGCTATCTTAGATTGATTTAAATTGTAACCCTGTCCTCGTGGATCGTCCATTTTCCCAAGGATGATATCAATACGATTTCTTTGATGAGATTGTAAAACATGATTGTAGACAAGATCCACACATAATATGAATACCGACGAAGCGGCAAAAAGAATTCCTATATTAATTAAATTTTTCCGCTTTTTTCTAAACGTCCACATGAAAAAGCCCGCAATTAAAGCGAGTATGCCAATTAATATCCATGCATTTACGAGTAGTGCCATAACAAATAAGACAATACAGAGTCCTCCGAAAATAAGTAAGCTGTTATTGACATATCCTTCTCGATAGAATACAAAGATGAGGGAAAAGAAAGCTAGAGCAGAACCGGTATCAGGCTGAAGCATTACGAGGAATACCGGGAATAATACTATACCAGCACCGATGGCTAAAGTATGCATATTTGGATTTTTGTTGCTTTGAGAGCTTAGGTAGTTGGCCAAGAGGAGACAGGTTGCCAGTTTTCCAAATTCGGATGGTTGAAGCCTGAAACTTCCAATAGGAATCCATGCCTGATTTCCACCAACATTTCGACCAATAACCAAGACCGCTATTAATAATAGCACAACTACAGCATAGATAACGGGAGATGCGGAACTGAAAAACTTAGCGTCTATAATTAAGATGGTAATACCTATAATTAATGCAGAAGCAATGTACATGGACTGTTTACCATAATTTGTTGCCATATTAAATAATCCGGGATTTTCTGGATCATAGACAGCTGCATGTATATTAAACCAACCGATCAAACATAAAGCTAACCATAAAGAAATGGTTAACCAGTCTATCTTTCCGAAAAAACTACTTTTTTGGTTATTCATGATTTCTCCTTACAGCACTATGGTGGACAATTGTTTCCTTTGGCATTACTGCAGCAATACGGTTAACGTTTTTTGTGGTATCTTTTTTAGATTTAGTTGAATCCGTTGTTTTCTTCAAATCTGCTTTCTTTGGGTCTGCTTTTGGAGCAGGCATAAAATTAGCATTGTAAATACGATCTTGAATATGCTTCGGCATTGTGATTGTATCCTTGATATATTTTTCAACCATCATACTGGCAATAGGGCCAGCCCATACACCACCATAACCGGCATTTTCAACAAAAACGGCAATGGCAATTTTAGGATTATCCCTAGGAGCGAATGCAAAGAATACAGCATGATCTTTACCATGTGGGTTTTGTGCTGTTCCTGTTTTTCCACACATTTCAATACCAGCAATTCTATTTGCGAAGGCTGTTCCTTCGCCCATATTTACTGCTCTGCTTAATCCCTCTATTACCGGAGTATAATATTTAGCATCTACTCCTGCTGATATTTTTTCGGTAAACTCTTTCTTCACGATCTTTTTATCTCCGATACCTTTGATAAGGTGAGGGCGGTAATAAAAACCTCTATTTGCTACAATAGCCATAATATTTGCCATCTGCAGTGGAGTAACGCCCATTTCTCCCTGGCCAATGGATAATGAAATATTAAAAGATGAACGCCACTTGTCGTTTCTATAACTTTTAGTAAAATGGTCAGATTTATATAATAAACCTCCTTTTTCGCCTGGTAGATCAATACCTAATTTATGACCGATACCAAATTTGGAAATTGCATCGTACCATAGATCGTACGCTTTCGGTCCTGACAGGCCTCTTGAATCAATCATTTTGGCATAAGTATACCCATAATAGGTATTACAAGAGACTTGAATGGATCTGATCAAAGAAGTTGCTCCATGATAATGGGTACAGCGCATAAAACCTCTTCCGCCACCATAGCTATAACCATGTGGACAAAAGAAAGAGGTGTTCTCATCAATAACGCCAGCTTGTTGAGCAGTTAAGGCTGCAACTACCTTAAATACAGAGCCTGGGGGATAAGATGCTTGAATTGGACGATTAAATAAGGGATTACTTTCATTATTTAATAATTTCATTAAATTATTACCTGTTTCACGACCGACCATGTCATTTGGATTATAACTGGGGCTACTTACATAAGAAAGAATTTCTCCTGTGGAAGGTTCAATGGCGACAATAGATCCCAACTTATTTTTCATCAGTTTTTCACCCAAGATCTGAAGTTCTTTGTCTAAAGAAGATACTAGACCTTCCCCAGAAACTGCCAAAGTATCATAGCGTCCTTCCATAAATACACCTTTAGGTCTATTTAGGGCATCGACCATGAGGTTTTTAACCCCTCTTTTTCCTCTTAATAAATCTTCATAAGAGCGTTCAACACCACTTCGGCCGATATAATCTCCTGGACGATAAAAGCCGTTTGACTTCTCAATGTCTTTTTCGTTTACCTCATTTACATAGCCCAGAAACTGTGCTGCGATACTATCCGGATAATTTCGTACAGTTCTATTTTGAACATAGAAACCTCTGAATCGATACAAATACTCTTGTAAATGGGCATACGTTCGAGATGATAGTTGTTTTTCAAAGATGGAGGCACGGTAAGGGGAATGTGCACGGGCTTTATCCATGCGTTTAATGAAACCTTCTTTGTCAATTTCAATCAATTGACATAATAGAGCCGTATCGATATCTTTTGCTTCTCTTGGCGTAACCATGAGGTCATATACAGGTTCATTTTGTACTAATACCTGACCTGTACGATCTAAAATAACACCACGTGCGGGATATACAATAACCTTCCGCATGACATTGCTGTTAGCAGAATGTATATAGGAGTCATCTATAATCTGAAGATAAAATAGCCTTGCTATTATTAATAACGCTATACTAATAATAATGCCTTGAATGACAAATTTACGTGCAAAAAAACTATTCATAAATTCTTTTATCCTCTTTTTAAGCGATGGAATTACTAAATTCTACTCTTTCTTTTATAGAAAAGAAAACTAAAAATGAGTAGGATAACCATTGTAAAGATACAACTTAAACCAATAGTCGCTAATGTGTACTGAAACTGTTTGAAACTGAATGTTTCTAATGTGACAAGAACAAAGTGATGAATCAATGTTCCGAAAAAAGTATATGAAAAGAACCATTTAAAATTCATTTCACCTAAAATTGGTGTAATGAATGTATCCATATCGTTTTCAATTGTAATTTTCATAAAAAATACACGATAGGCGGCTAAGGCAACACAAGCTGCGGCATTGACTCCAAGTGTATCATAAAATACATCTACCGAAAGTCCGGTTAAAAATGCAACTGTAAATAATACAAAGTTCGGCATTCCGGTAGGAAGCAAAAAGATAAACAGAATATATGGAAAAGGACTTGCTAGATTGTAATAGCCGATATTTTTAAACAAGAATACCTGCATGGCAATAAGTACCAAAAACCGAATGATATTAAAGAGTAATATTCTAGCCATTATCCTGATTCGTTTCTTCTAATTGTTTTAATTCTTTTGCCAATAAGTCTTTCACAACATATACGTGGTGGAGGTTTGAAAAATTAGTACTCAAGAGAATTCTTAAATCTAAAAAAGAGTCTCCGGAAGATATTCCCGTTTCCACAACTGCGCCTACCAGTATACCTTTTGGAAAGTGGCCAGAGTAGCCTGAAGTGAACACTTTTTCCGCAGTCTTAACTTTTACGTGATTCGGGATTTCTTTGACCATTGCAAAACGGTAGTCTACGTTGCTGCCCCAAACTAAAGAACCAAATACATCTGTATTAGCTAATGTTACTGATATTTTTGTGTCGGGATGAAGTAGAGACTGAACTGTCGAAAAGTGCGGTGTTACGTTGAGCACAATACCGACCACACCATTTGGAGCAATTACGCCCATTCCTTTTTCAATACCAGCTAAAGAACCTTTATTTAGGGTGAGATAATTACTTTTTTGGTGAATGCTATTATTTGTAACGCTTGCAATAATAAACTCATAACGTCCAAATTCACTACTATCAATGACCGGTCTCTTAGCCATGGCGACTGTATCGGTCGTCAAATAGTTTTCTAACTGCGTTCTCAAACTTGCATTTTCTTTTACAAGTTGATCATTTGTTTCTGTTAGTGACAGGTAGCTTTTCCATGAATTCACTTTTTGGTAAATATTGCCAATTATCGTGTTGGAAGAGTTTAATGCACTAGCACGCTGAAAGGTATTGTTAGTAACAACCAGAAACATAGAAAATCCAAAAAAAAGGATAAACCAAAAGAAAGCGTTATAACGTCTAAGGAATAACCAAAGGTTTCTCATTGTTTAATAATTATTACTTTGCTATTTAATAAAGAAGCGATATAGTGAAAAATCAACTATATCGCATATAAAATTTTATGTTGTGGCAATTATGATTGCATTAAGAACTTAAATCTGCCAATATTCTTTAATGCTATGCCTGTACCGCGCACTACTGCACGAAGAGGATCTTCTGCAATGTGTACCGGTAATTTAGTTTTAGCTTGAATCCTGCGATCTAATCCTCTAAGTAGAGCACCACCACCTGTTAAGTAGATACCAGTTTGGTAAATATCAGCAGACAACTCTGGAGGCGTAATTTCTAAAGCTTTCAATATTGCTTCTTCAATTTTAGAAATCGATTTATCTAAACAATGTGCAATTTCTGTATATGAAACGGTGATCTGTTTTGGGATACCTGTCATGAGGTCACGGCCTTGAACGGCGAAATCCTCAGGTGGATCCTGTAATTCCGGAAGAGCTGCACCAACTTCAATCTTAATTTTCTCAGCTGTACGCTCACCGATCATGATGTTGTGCTGTCTACGGATATACTGTACAATATCGGAGTCGAAGTTATCTCCTGCAACACGGATTGATTGGTCGCAAACAATACCCGAAAGTGCAATTACTGCAATCTCTGTTGTTCCACCACCGATATCAATAATCATGTTACCCATTGGTTCTTCAACATCAATTCCGATACCTACTGCGGCAGCCATTGGCTCATGAATTAAATACACTTCTTTTGCTCCTGCAATTTCTGCAGAATCGCGTACGGCACGTTTCTCTACTTCAGTGATTCCTGAAGGGATACAAACCACCATTCTTAAAGAAGGGAAAAACCAACTTTTACCATTATTTACTAATTTTACCATACCACGAATCAAATGTTCTGCGGCAGTAAAATCTGCAATAACTCCATCACGGAGAGGACGTACTGTTTTTATATTATCGTGTGTCTTACCTTCCATTTGCATTGCCTGACGTCCGATTGCAATTACTTTGTTTGTCGTACGATCAAAGGCTACAATAGAAGGTTCATCAACTACTACTTTGTCATTATAGATAATTAAGGTATTTGCGGTACCTAAATCGATGGCAACTTCTTGTGTAAACCAGTTAAATAAACCCATTTGCTGTATTTTAAGCTACTTTTTATGAATATGCAAACCTACTAAAAATTATTAGTTTTTGTAGGTAAGTCTTGATTTTTTTTATTGATAATTTAGAACTCTTTTGCGGAGCTTTAAGGATGATAACAAGTAAACGTTAATTAAAGCATTTTCTTATGTTTTTACTGCAGAAATTAATTTTTCTGTATGTCAATGTAGTAATTAAAAGTGTCAATCTTTATATTTTCTTTGGTTAGATTGTGAATATTTAATGTTTGGTCGTTGTTCGTGATATTAATTGCTTTTAAATTATTATCTGCGGCACCAATATAGACCGGCATTTCAAAATTTTCGACTGTATTTTTCCATTTCGCCTGAACTTTTCCATCTTTTGTCTCTGAAATACATAACACAGGAATCAAAGTTGTCTTCACATATTGCTCAAATATGGAGTTGAAGTTTAAACCAGATTCTTGATTGATGAAATTGACAATGTCATCATAATCAACCTGCTGATGGTAAAACTTAGCATTTAATCCTCTCAAAATAGATCGCCATTTATCATCGTCTGCTATAATTGTTCTAATCATGTTATGCAGTACACCACCTTTATTGTACATGTCTCCGGAGCCTTCATTATTAACATGATATTGTCCTTGAATCGGTGTTTTGTTTTGAATTGCTCTTCGATTGCCATGTATGTATTCTTGTCCAGCTTTTTTACCAAAATAGTAATCGATATAAAGTGCTTCTGAATAATTGGTAAAACTTTCATGAATCCACATGTCGGCAATATCCGATGCTGTGATATTATTTCCAAACCATTCATGGCCGGCTTCATGTATGATGATAAAGTCCCACTTTAATCCCCATCCTGTTCCAGAACCATCTCTTCCCAGATAGCCGTTTAAAAAACGATTGCCATACGCAATACCACTTTGATGTTCCATCCCTAAATGAGATGTTTCAATTAGTTTGAAACTGTCTTCATAAAAAGGGTAGGGGCCAAACCAATATTCAAATGCTTTTAGCATCGGTTTTACATTGGCCTCGAAATGCGGTTTTGCCCGCTCTATATTTTCACGAAGTACGTAGTAGTCAATATCTAGCTTTCCTTTTTCACCATTAAAGCTATCTTGAAAATGTACGTAATCACCAATATTGATTGCAATGTTATAATTGTTAATGGGATTGGAAACAAACCAGTTGAATTTAGTTTTCTTCTTACCGATGCTTTCCGTATTACGGAGGCGACCATTAGAAACATTCATAAGTTCTTTAGGCACCGTTACAGAGATTAAGACGCTATCGGGTTCGTCTGACTGATGATCTTTATTGGGCCACCATAAGCTTGCTCCAATACCCTGATTTGCACTCGCTACCCAAGGTTTGTTATTGCTGTCTTTTTTCCAATCAAATCCGCCATCCCAAGGAGCTCTGTTGGCTTGATGTGGTGTACCTGAGAAATACACTAAAATAGAATCCAGTGTGTTTGCTTTAATCTGCGTTGGAAAATCTATAAAAACCGCATTAAATTCTCTTGTATACTTTAGCTGTTTACCCCTGTAAAGAATTTTATCAATTGCCATATTATCAAAAAGATCAATCTGGATGCGATTGAAATCTTGAATAGTTTTAAATTTAATGAGATTGTTTCCTGCAATGCTACGTTTTGGAATATTAATATCAACATCTAAGTGATAATAGGTGACATCGTAGCAGGTTCTTAAGGGAGTCAGTTGACCTCTTAAAGAATCTTTGCGGGAAAATTCATTTTTGTCCGATAATAATTGCCCATTTACAAGGCAGGGAGATAATAAAAGAAATAGAATTAAATAGGATAGATTTTTCAACGCTTATAATTTTAATATAAGTGTTAAATATAAGATAATTTGCCTATTTAAAAAAATGGGATCTTTTCTAAGAAATAGATCTATTAGCTTTTTTTATTAAAAAAGCTTTCAATTTCTGTTAATGAAAAGCTATTAAGGCAATTTTTAGCACTTAATCCTCCTTTTCTTGCGACAAATATCCCGTAATGCATATCAAGTAAGCCTTCCGTGCGGTGAGCATCTGGATTAATTGATAAAAGTACGCCCTTTTCTAATGCATAGCGATGCCATCTCCAATCTAAATCAAGCCTTAACGGGTTAGCATTAATTTCAATCACAACGTTGTTAGCCGCACAAGCATCAATTATTTTTTTATAATCCAATGGATAACCCGATCTACTTAATAAGAGGCGACCTGTTGGATGTCCTAATATCGTCGTGTAGGGATTTTCTATTGCTTTTAACAGTCTAGCAGTTGCTTTCTCTTCATCCATTTTTAGATTAGAGTGAACGGACGCAACTACAAAATCAAAACCTGCAAGAATTTCATCTGGATAATCTAACGAACCATCGGATAAAATATCTGACTCAATGCCTTTGAATATTTTAAAGGGAGCAAGTTGTTGATTAAGCTGATCGATTTCTTCCCACTGTTTTTGCACCCGCTCAATAGGGAGGCCATTGGCATATACAGCAGTTTTTGAGTGATCACAAATTCCGAAATAACTAAGTCCTAATTCTTCCTTTGTATATCTTGCCATTTCAGCTAAGGTATGCACACCGTCACTATATGTCGAGTGATTATGTAAAGTTCCTTTAAGATCATCAAAATTGATCAATTTGGGTAATTGATGGTTTTTCGCCAAAAATACTTCATCCAGCCCTTCTCGAAGCTCAGGTTCAATATAGTCTAAGCCTTGTTTAGCATAGATTTCTTCTTCAGAACCTAAAGCTGTAACCAAAGTTAGATCGAGTAATTCTAAGTGCTTTTTAGAACCGGTGGTTAATATTAAGTTTTGGTAAAATTCTGCTGTTGCTGATAGATATATATGAAAGGAAAATCCTAATTCATCTCGAAATGAAATGTATTCAAGTTCTTCCTTTAGACTATCAGCATAATTGGTATTTAGATAAGCTAAAGTAGTTTGTTTATCCGTATCCAATAAGATATCAACAGCGCTAAGTACTTCGCATTTTCGTCTAAAATCTCCAGTAAATGAAATCAGGGTAGGAGATAAGTTCTTTTGTAATGAAGCTAGTAAGTTGTTTGCATTGGATAATACCCTTGCATATAAAAACCAACCTTGATTGGATATGGAGAATTCGATGGATTTTTTAATATCCTCTTGTGTTTTTAGGCCAAAACCCTTTGCCTCAATGAGCCTGTTTTCGTTGCACGCATACAATAACTCACCAACACTTTCAATCTGGAGCTCAGTCCAGATAATTTGTATCTTTTTTGGACCTAAGCCTTTTATGTTAAGCATTTCCAAAATTCCTTCTGGAGTAATGCTTAACATCGCGTCTAGCTCATCGAATGAGCCAGTTTCGGCTAATTTTTTCACCTTCTCTGCAGTGCTTTTCCCGATACCGGGCTGACTGCTTATTTCTTCTAAAGAAGCTGTTTCCAGCAGAAAAGGTATTTTATCTAACTTAAAGGATGCACTGGCAATTGCTTTTGTTCTGAATGGGTTTTCATTATGTAATTCCATCAGTTGGCTACATAACTTGAATTTTTTAGCAATTGTCTTATTATCCATTTTAGTTATTTTCTAATACTTGATCTTGTTGTTTTACCTCTGGCGCCGGTTGATTGAATTTATAGAAAATTAATCGAACACCCGAGTTCTTCGTGAAAAATTTCACTGTCCAGTTGATAAAGGTAATTACTTTGTTTCTAAAACCAAAAATAGACATTAAGTGAACAAACATCCAAACAATCCAACCAAAGAATCCATTAAAATGGATTTTACCCATATCGACTACAGCTTTCGCACGACCAATTGTCGCCATTGAGCCCTTATCAAAGTAAGAGAATTTTTCATTTGAACGGTTATCCATCACATTGCTAATGTGCTTGGCAACATATTTACCTTGTTGCTGTGCTACAGGTGCCACACCAGGTAATCCACGTGGTAAATCATCTGTGATAAATGCTGAAACGTCACCAATTGCGTATACATTTTCCATATCTAACACACGACATTGATCATCTGTTTGAATGCGGTTACCGCGTTGAATATTTTCTTTTTTGAAACCTTCAGGAAATTGTCCTGCAACACCTGCGCCCCAGATAACTGTTTTTGTTTCTATCGAACTACCATCACCAAAAGAGATTGCAGTACCATCAAAGCCCGTTACAGAAACATTTAGTAATATTTTAACACCTAATGCTTTTAAATATTTTTCAGAGTCTTCAGAAGATTTTTCTGACAAGTTTGCTAATACTTTACTTTGTCCTTCGACTAAGTAAACATTCATTTCTTCCTTGCGTAATTCAGGATAATCTTTTTCCAGAATATTATTTCTGATCTCAGCAATTGCTCCAGAAAGCTCAACACCAGTTGGGCCACCGCCTACAATTACAAAGTTTAAAAATGATTTACGATCTTCCGGATTTGCAATTTGAACAGCTTTTTCAAGATTTTGTAGCACATAGCTCCGAATGTTTAGAGCTTCTTGAATACTTTTCATTGGTAACGCATATTTTGCAATTTGCTGATTTCCAAAGAAATTTGTTGTTGCTCCAGTAGCAACCACTAAGTAATCATATTCAAAATCACCGATATTCGTTTGAACAGTCTTGTTGGACGAGTCAATATGATTAACTTCTGCAATTCTGAAACTAAAATTCTCCTGAGATTTGAACATCTTACGGATAGGGAAAGAGATCGAATCTGCAGATAATGTACCTGTAGCTACCTGATACATTAAAGGTTGGAAGGTATGAAAATTATTTCTGTCTAATAATAGTACTTCTACTTCCTTATTTTTTAACTTTTTAGCAACTTCAATTCCACCAAATCCAGCACCAATAATGACCACTTTTGGGAATTTTCTATCTGAACGATTGCTTAGCATATTATTTGAAATTTATATAAAATATTCGGAAAATTGTAATCCTTCTGCAAATATCTTAATTTTTCACTCAAAAAACTAAAATATCTTTATATATACTTGCTTTTTATTGTCATATTTATTGATAACTAACTGTTTTAATATATCTCTTGTTTTATTACTCCTTGTTAATCAGTGTTTTGTAAACCGTATTAATTGCATGGTTTATTAATACGGTTTGTCTCAAAAAATGAAAAAAAGTGTGTAAAAAGTACACTTTGACAATTTATTACTGTAATGCTCCTCTTATTTTAATACTTAGGCCGTTATTTTCATTTGTTAATCGCAGCTGGCATGCTAGTCGGCTATCATCATTAGCATCGGGTAAAGTATCGAGCATATCGAGCTCCTGGTCTTGAGGTTCGGACAAGTTTTCACCTCCAGATTTAATTTCAACATGACAAGTTGCGCAAAGTGCCATGCCTCCACAGGTAGCTAGGACCTCATAATCGCATGCTTTTAGCAATTCCATTAGGGATAAGTTGACATCCGTAGGAACTTCGATTGTTTGAACAGTTCCATCCCGATCTTCAATTTCTATTTCAATAATATTGTCCATAATTTAAAAAGTATTGATGCCATTAACAGTTGTATATTTGAAGCTTAGTTTTTGATCTGGATACACATATTTAAAAGCACTTTGAGCCATTAATGCCGCTTCATGATATCCACATAAAATTAACTTTAATTTACCTGGATAGGTATTGATATCTCCGATAGCGTAAATACGTTCTACATTTGTCGAATAATCAACAGTGTTAACTACGATAGCACTCTTGTCAATATTTAGACCCCAGTCCGCAATAGGTCCTAGTTTGGGAGTTAGACCAAATAGCGGTATAAAATAGTCCGCCTCCATTTTGACTTCTTCTTTTTGTTTATTGACTGCAATGACGTGCGATAAGCTATCTGAGCCATGCACATCTGCCAGGTTGTGAGATAACAAAAGATTGATAGCTCCTTTTTGAGCAAGATGATAGACCTTTTCTGCAGAATCTGGTGCTCCTCTGAAAGAGTCACTTCTATGAATTAAAGTAACTTCCTTTGCAATATCGGCTAAGTAAATCGTCCAGTCTAGAGCAGAGTCTCCACCACCCGCGATGATGATCTTCTTGTCACGATACGTTTCTGGATTTCTGACCATGTAATCAACACCTTTTCTTTCATACTTAACTAAATTAGCAAGTTCAGGTTTTCGGGGCTCAAAGCATCCTAAACCGCCTGCTATAACAACAACTTGGCAGTGTATACGTGTTCCTTCTGAACTAACGACCACATATGAACCATCTTCCTGCCTTTCTAAGCCTTCAACACGCTCGCCGAGTGTAAAAGTGGGATTGAATGGTTCGATCTGTTTCATCTGATTGTCAATCAACTCTTGAGCACGGATAGTCGGGTAGCCCGGTATATCATATATCGGCTTATGCGGATATATTTCAGACAACTGACCTCCAACTTGAGGTAAAACATCAATGAGGTGACATCTCATCTTTAACAAACCTGCTTCAAATACAGCAAATAGACCCACTGGTCCGGCTCCTATAATACATATGTCTGTTGTTATCATATCAAATGTTAATTACTTAAGTTATTATAAATTTTGTCTAGAATACGTGTGAATGAACTAAAGTCCTCGTCTGTGAGATTTTCCCAAGCTTTCATGCGAATGCTGGAAACGATGGGAGAGTAGTTTTCTACTTTCTTTCGACCTTCCTCTGTTAGGTGCAAGTGGATACTTCGCCTGTCAGAGGGATGGATCACTCGTTCTGTTAATCCTTTTTTTATTAACAGATCAACAATTCGGGTGAGGGTAGGTTGATCTTTGCAACATTTTTCAGCAAGTTCTTTTTGCAATAGATTATCATTCTCATAAAGTGTCTTCATGATGGTCCACTGATCTACGGTGATATCAAAATCATTATCTGTAAAAGAATTTTGTGCAAATTGTTTTACTTTTTTTGCTGTTCTTTCTAATATGAAAGAGTATCGATTGAATTTTTCGTCTTGCATTTAAAATATTTGTATTGCTAATATTTAGTACAACAAATATAATCATTTAATACTTAGTGCAACAAGTATTTGGTTGATTTATTGTAAAATAAAAAAGGCTTTCAGTTTTATCTGAAAGCCTTTTTTAAACGTTTTGATTTTTTACTAAGGAGTTACCGGTTCTGCCTTTTTAGGAGCTTCTTCGAAGTGTTTTCCTTTACTTAAATCATATACTGCTGGTGCAGCTAAGAATATAGATGAATAAGTACCTACAATAATACCAATTAAGATCGCGAAAGAGAAACCTCTGATAACTTCACCACCGAAAATAAATAATACTGCTAATACGAATACAATCGTCAATGATGTAATAACCGTTCTACTTAATGTTGTATTTATGGCGTGGTTGATCGTTTCACCAAAATCTTTATTTAAAGCATTTGGTTTGTTTACATCTTCACGGATACGGTCAAATACCACTACAGTATCATTCACTGAATAACCTAATACCGTTAGAATAGCGGCAATAAAATGCTGATCAATATCTAATGAGAATGGAACAATACCATCTAAAATAGAGAACAAACCTAATACAATGATGGCATCATGTACAGTTGCGATTGCCGCACCTGCTGAATATTGCCATTTACGGAAACGCACTAGGATATAAACCGCAATGATTAATAACGCAAAGATAGTTGCATAAATTGATCTTGCTTTCATATCTGTCGCGATACTAGGACCAACTTTCTGAGAAGAAAGAATCTCATATTTGTTGCTTGCATCTACCTTCGATAATCCGTCATTCAATTTAGTTAAGACTTCTTTATCTGCTTCATCAGAAGTCTCTTCTACATGGTAAGTTGTTGTTACACGTACTTGATTTGCAGCACCAAAGACTTTAACTTCAGTTGTTTTCTGGAAAGCATCATCTAAGTTTTGACGCACAGCTTCCAAATCAACTGGTTTATCATAGCGGATGGTATAAGTACGTCCACCTTGAAAATCTACACCTTGGCTAAAGCCTTTAATAAAGATTGATGCGAAACAAGCGATAACAATTACAATAGAAACGATGTAAAGGCCTTTTCTTTTCTTGATGAATTGGAAATTTGCATTTTGCAATGTTTTCGCAGACCAAGGGAAAGAAACTTTAATTTTCATATCACGTTCTAACATCCACTCAAAAATAATGCGAGTAAGGAATATACCTGTGAATAATGAAGTGATAATACCCACCATTAATGTGGTTGCAAATCCTAAAATTGGACCTGTTCCGAAGAAGAATAATACCAACCCAACTAAGAATGTTGTAATCTGTGAATCTAAGATCGAAGGTAATGCGTGTTTGTAACCATCTGCAACCGCTTGACGGATTGATTTTCCACCGGCTAATTCTTCACGTATACGTTCGTAAATTAGGACGTTGGCATCCACCGCAGTACCCATCGTTAATACGATACCCGCGATACCTGGGAGTGTTAATACTGCATTCAGCGATGCCAATACCCCCATGATAAAGAATACGTTTATAAGAACAGCAATGTTTGCTACTAAACCTGCAGTGTTATAGTATGCAATCATGAATACAAGAACAAGCACAATACCGATAACTGCTGAATTCACACCAGAATCAATAGCCGATTGTCCTAAAGTAGGACCTACGATCGCTTCTTCAACGATTTTAGCGGTAGTTGGTAAGCGACCAGCTTTTAGTACGTTCGCTAAATCCTTTGTATCTTCAACTGTGAAAGAACCAGAGATAGATGAATTACCACCAGCGATTTCTTCATTAACGCCAGGTGCAGAATAGACTACATTGTCAAGAACGATAGCGATCGATTGGTGACCTTGTGCTGCTTTAGCTGTAATTTTTTTCCACTCACGAGCACCGTCGCTGTTCATCTGCATGGAAACAACGGGTTCATTTCTCTCATTAAACTCATCACGCGCATTGGTAATAACATCACCAGTTAATACTGGGCCATTATCAACCCCTGCAGGTCTGATTGCATATAAAGAAAGGATATTTGGTGTTTTAGCTTCTGGTTTTACTGACCATAACAATTTTAGATTTCCAGGGATAATAGATTTAACCTCAGGTCTGTTTAAAAAAGCATTTACTTTGGCAGTATCCTTTAAATCTGCACTACCTACCATTGCGCCAGGCATTAAAGCCATTTGTTGATTCTCACCCATGTAAACAGCAGGTCTCAAAACATCAAATAATGGATTTTCTTGCGACAATTTAGCAGCAGCGCTATCTTTTGTGTTTTTATTAGCACCAAGGTTCGCTAATAAGTCATCAGACTTTTTAGTCGAATCTGTTGTTGCTTTATCATCTGTAGAAGCAACTTTTAAAGTTGCAGACAAAGTTTTATTGATGTTTTCCAATAAAGGATACACTTCTTGATTAGCATGAGTTTCGTAAAACTCTAATTTAGCTGATCCTTGTAATAATTTACGGACGCGTTGTTCATCGTTAACACCTGGAAGTTCGATCAAAATACGATTTGTACCTTGTTGAATCTGGATGTTAGGAGAAGCAACTCCAAATTTATCAATACGTGTACGAAGTACTTTGTATGAGTTTTGGATAGCATTATCAGCTTCTTTTTGTAAAAAAGATTCCAATTGTGCATCAGAGTCCCCCGCTTTGATTAAAGATGCATTATCTTTAGTCGCGAAATAAGTTGAAAGTGGAGTCGTACTACCTGCAGCTTTATATTCTTCAATGAATAAATTAACTAGAGATTTTTGACTTGTTTTACTTTTCGAAATAGCAGCTGCAAGTGCAGCATTGAATTTCTCGTCTTTAGGATTATCTGCTAAGTTACGAATCAACTCATCGATTGAGATTTCCATCGTAACGTTCATACCCCCTTTTAGATCAAGTCCTAAAGCAAGTTCTTGTGCTTTAGCTTCTCTATAGGTGTATTTTGCAAAACCTAAATTGTAAACAACCTCGCCAGCGATAGAGTCTAGGTACGATTTTTCACGTGCCATATCTCCTTGTGCATAATTCTCAGCATCACGCTCAACTTTGCGGGTTACAAAAGTGAATGATAGGGCGTATAGACATGCTATAGATACCGCTATCACCAAAAATTTAATCAGCCCTTTACCTTGCATCGTCTGTTTTTAGTGTATTAGTTTGATATTATATGATATAATTGATAACTCATTCTTGTATGAAAATTACAATTCTCCAAGAATGCCAAAGGTATAAAAATTTTGTAAAATGAAAAGCTTTATTTGATTAAGCTTATGATAAAAAGCGATTAAATTGCAATGAATACGATATTGCTATGCAATCTAATAGAAAAAGCCTCCCGTTTGGGAGGCTTTTTCTATAAAAATGTACTGTTTTATTTATCTCAACGTGTATTTGATACCGAAAGAAAAAGTAGATGCATCAAAGTCACTATTGTGGTTTAATCTCCAATCTGGTTTCCAATCTGCGTGAAAACCGATAGGTGCAGCCGGAATTTTAAATTCTAGACCTAATTGAGGACGAAGTGCTACAAGAGTAATATTGTCACCTGCGTCAACAAAAGATAACTGTGCACCAACACCTGCATACCATCCTAATCCTTTAGCACCAGAAAATGGTCTTGCATATTGGTAATCTGCTCCTACAGCAACCACATTGTCATCGAACATAATTTGTGCTTGTCCATTGTTTGCGCCTCCCATAGACTGTTTGTACTGAACACCCCATAAATCGCCTGCTGTACCGTCAAATACAACACCAATTGCAGCGCGTTGTGGTGATTGTGCTTTTGCCTCCTGTGCTCCTAGAGCTAATATGGCAACAGCTGCTACCGATAGTAATACTTTTTTCATAATATGTGTTTTATATAAATTCAATTTAGACATCTTATGCAAATAACCTGCCAAAAGTTGTTACGCACGATGCCGGAATGTTGGCTGTTTGATAAGGTTGCATGATTAAGCTAATGAGAATGAGCTGTTAACTGCATGTTAGGATAATCATTTAAATGTAATTAGTGAAATTAATTTTTATATTTCGCTGAAAATACTTAATTTTGCCTGGCAAATAGAGAACCCAATACATATTTGCCATGCAATTAGATCCACAAAAATTCGTAGCAGAAGGACTTACCTACGACGACGTATTATTAATTCCAGCTTATTCTGAAGTTTTACCACGTGATGTTGATACAAGTACTTTTCTGACAAAAAAAATCAAATTAAATATTCCATTAGTATCTGCGGCTATGGACACGGTGACGGGCGCTGATTTAGCTATTGCTATCGCACAAGCCGGCGGTATTGGTATGTTGCATAAGAACATGACGATTGCAGAGCAGGCTGCTGAAGTACGTAAAGTAAAGCGTTCAGAAAGCGGTATGATTCAAGATCCTGTAACTTTATTGCAAACTGCAACAGTAGGAGATGCTTTTAAAATTATGAAAGATCATAAGATTGGCGGCATTCCTGTAATAGATGAAAAAGGCAAGTTAGTTGGTATTGTAACGAACCGTGATTTACGTTTCCAAAAAGTCATGAGTCAACCGATCTCTTCGTTAATGACGAAAGACAATCTTGTTACTGCACCAGAAGGGACAGATTTAGTACGAGCAGAAGAAATTTTACAAGATCATAAGATTGAAAAACTTCCAGTTGTTGATAATGAAGGTATATTAAAAGGTCTTATTACTTTTAAAGATATTCAAAAATACAAACATTATCCAAATGCAGCTAAAGATACGCACGGTCGTTTATTGGTTGGTGGTGCAGTTGGTGTCACACCAGATACTTTAGATCGTGTAGAGGCTTTAGTAAAAGCTGGTGTTGATGTGATTACTATTGATACTGCACACGGTCATTCAAAAGGTGTAATTGATAAATTGAAATTGGTGAAAGCAACATTCCCTGACTTACAGGTTATTGTTGGTAATATTGCTACAGGTGCAGCTGCAAAAGCATTAGCAGAAGCCGGTGCTGACGCTGTAAAAGTAGGTATCGGACCAGGTTCAATCTGTACAACACGTATTATTGCTGGTGTTGGAGTGCCTCAGTTGTACGCCATCTATGAAGTAGCAAAGGCATTAAAAGGCACTGGTGTTCCATTGATCGCTGATGGTGGTATAAAACAAACAGGTGATATCGCAAAAGCAATTGCAGCTGGTGCTTATACCATTATGGCCGGATCATTATTTGCAGGTGTTGAAGAAGCTCCGGGAGAAACGATCATTTACGAAGGACGTAAATTTAAATCATACCGCGGAATGGGATCTATCGAAGCGATGGAAAAAGGATCTAAAGATCGTTACTTCCAAGACGTTGAAGATGATATCAAGAAATTAGTTCCTGAGGGTATTGTTGGTCGCGTTCCATATAAAGGGACGTTAGCTGAGGTTGTATATCAATACATGGGCGGATTGAAGGCATCAATGGGCTATTGTGGAGCAGCTACAATTGAAAAGCTGCAAGAAGCACAATTTGTACGTATTACTGGTGCTGGATTACGTGAATCTCATCCACATAATATTTCGATTACAAAAGAAGCTCCTAACTACAATAGTAGAGGTTAATAAAAAAAGGTCAGCGATTCAATCGCTGACCTTTTTTTATACCTCGTCTGTTTTTTTCCTGAGATAATTATAGATTTCAATTTGTGAGCGACAAGACTCCTTGTCATTTTCAACGTACCGATTATTGAGTTCATTGTTCAAAATACGGGCTTTTACATTATCGCGCAGCTGGATCTGCAACATATCTTTAATTTCATCCCTTATTTTCTTACTGTTAATTTTTACAGCAGCCTCTATACGGTGATCCAAGTTTCTCGTCATCCAATCTGCTGAAGAGATATAGGTCACTTCTTTTCCAGTAGCATAAAAATACATCACACGAGCATGTTCTAAAAATTCGTCAACGATGCTGATAGCATTGATTGCTCTTTTAAATTTTGTTTGATTTGTGGCGCAATAGATACCTCTTACAATGAGATCAAGCTGTACACCTGCTTCGGCGGCATCATATAATTTCTTAATCAGTATCCGATCACTGAGCGAGTTCACCTTTAAGATGATACGCGCTTTTCTTCCAGCTTTAACCTCCTCAATTTCTTTATCGATATAATGAATAATTCCATTACGCATATCTGTAGGGCAGATGAGTAGGCTATTGCAGTTTTTAATGACTTCAGCTGGATTGCTTTTTGGCTTTTTTAGGAAATGAAAGACTTTGTTTATATCTGCCATGACACTTCTATTGCTGGTCAATAAACAGTAATCTCCATATAGTTTTGCTGTTTTTTCATTGATGTTCCCTGTACTTACAAAACCATATTGAATGGTTTTGGCACCAACTCTTTTTTTAATGATGCAGAGTTTTGCATGTACCTTTTTATTAGGAACACCAGTTAAAACCCGAATACCCTCAAGTTCAAGTTTCTCTTTCCAAAATAGATTATTCTCTTCATCAAATCGTGCCTGTAGTTCAAGCATTACTGTTACATCTTTTCCATTTCGTGCCGCATTAATCAACGCATTGACGATTTTACTATTTGATGCGAGGCGATATGCTGTGATTTGAATGGTCTTAACATCTGGATCCATTGCCGCTTCGCGGAGCAGATCGATTACTGGACGAAAAGTGTGATAAGGAAATGATAGCAAGATATCTTTTTTGATAATGATATCGGTAATCCTTTGTGTTTTGTTCAGCTGAGGATGTGTAAATGCTGGGTTTGTAATAGGCAGGTTTGGTTGCTTAAATACATTAGGGAAGTCCATAAAATGTTTGAAATTATGGATTTTCTGCCCGGGTATGATATTATCTTTTTTCGTTAATTGTAATTTTTTGATTAAAAATTCGACTAACCTAGGGTCCATTTCTTTATCAAAGATAAAGCGTGTTGTTTTACCTTTTCTTCTGTTTTTTATCCCTTTTGATATTTTCTCTGCTAATGTGGTATTGATATCATTATCAATATCAAATTCTGCATCTTTAGTTATTTTGAAGACATGCGCATGAAATTCGTCGAATCCAAAATAAGAAAAGATATAAGGTAGATTGAATTTAATGATGTCTTCTAGTAAAATAATATGTTTTTCCTTCGCTGAGGCGGGTAAGATTACAAAACGACCATTTAGCGTAGTTGGAATTTCGATTATGGCAAATCTTGTTTCATATTCCCATTCCTGTTTGCGCATGGAAATTCCTAAGTAAAGACTTTTATCGCGAAGATAGGGCATAGGACGACTATCATCGAGCAATAATGGAATGACGTTCGACTCGACATCTTCTGAATAGAAATTGCGAACAAATTCTTCTTGTTTGAGGTTGAGCTGACTTGCATCTTTGATATATACATGCTGTTGCGCCATCTCTTTTTGTATAAGCGCCCAAAAATTATCAAACTTTTTTTGCTGTTTTATAACAATCGTATTGACTTCATCCAGTATAATTTGTGGGTCTTCAAAAAAGGATGTATTAGCCTCTTTGTCTTTAATATCTATTGCGCGTTTTAGCCCCGGTATGCGTACTCTAAAAAATTCGTCTAGGTTATTAGAAAATATGCCTAAGAATTTTATTTTAGAAGGAAGAGGTACTGTTTCATCAGCCGCTTCCTGTAGAACTCTGCTATTAAAACTTAACCAGCTGACATCTCTAGGAATGAATTTTCGTGCCATATTTTTTTTAATACTTCTTATTTATGCGATTAGCCTCAAATGTAAATTTACTTAATTAATGTAGTATTTTAATAGTATTAAATAATTGTTAAATATATATGTAGTAACACCTCTTTAATACTATTAAGTGACCTAGTTATCCGTTATTTTGATTTGAATACCTGTCGAATGTGATGACATTTCTGGCGCATATAGATTTTGAATAGTTGTTATTCCATTTGAAAATATACCCGCATTATTTGCTCTTAACTCATATTCAAATACGTAGCTTCCTTGTGGTAAATAATCGATAAAAAAATTCGTTGCAGCGTCTTTGGTGCTTTCATAATAACCAAAACCTTGTTTGTATTTATAGGTTGATGTTACATTTGTTGGCTCAAACCCAGATGCTCGCATATCTTTGAGGTGTACGAATGATAGATTTCTATCACTTTTTATCAAAATCCGTACTTTCACAATATCTCCAAGTTGAATAGGTGTTGCTGCTGTTATAGGGACTAGTACTTCTTTCAACTGTTCAATTTTCTTGAGATAAAGCTCTTTTTGTAAGCTAATGGTTGATGAGGCGGACCGTATCTGATCTAATTGTTCAAAATACTGGTAATACAAACCTCCTAATGCTATGCCAGGACTTGCTTTTGAGATTTCAACTTTCCCTAATTCAGGTTTAATTTCTTTTTTCATCCAACTTTCTTTCCTGTAACCAGAACCGATTTGTTTCGATATTTGTGTTTCATCTAATGGTTTACCAGCGACTTTTATGGTAAGACCTTCTGGAGCATCTAGCCAGTTTTCGCCATAGTTGATCAAGGCATCAACAGCAGCGACGGTCGCTTTAGTTGAATTCCAGTGTCGTACTTGTTTATTTTTGATCAACCAGATCTTCATATTTTCAATTGCTTTTTTATCTTGACTTACTTCGTCAAATGCTCTTATCAGTTGGGCTTGTGTCTCAATTGGTGCTTCGTACCAAGACCAGCCAGGTTGATTTTGATTCCAGTACATACCTTTTTCAACAGATTCAATAGATTTTTGTTGCAATTGTTTGATGACTAGTGCAGCAGATTCCTTTAAGTTGTAGCGATTTAAAATAAGGGCTACTTTGGCTTGCGTGCTAATACTATATGTTAGTTTATTTTTATCTATCTCTTTTAGAAAATATGCAATAGCTGGTTCCAGTTGCGTATTTTTATCTTCAGGCGAATAACTGTTTCTTACGAAGAGATATTCGATTCCTTGATCAATATTAGGTTTCATCTTATTGTCTTGCTGAAAACGGGACCAATTATGTAAAATCTCATTGTCTAAAAATGCGAAGCCTTTCGTGATGATCGGTTTAACCATATTTGTCAAATCAAATTCAGCAATGATGCCTTTCGCATTTAATTTATTGATGCCCTCAAGGATATAGGTGGAGACCTGGAAATTCTCATTACCTCCAGGATACCATGAAAACCCTCCACCGGATGATTGCAAAGCAGCAAGTTTCGCGACGTCTGTTTTTAATGTATTTTTAAGCGTATTCTGATCAAATAGATGTGCAATGTTCTTCATTGTTTCTTCCTCATTAATTGCATCTTTTAACCAAGGTGTTTCCTGTATCATAATTGTTTTCAATTCCTCATTGATACGTAAATTTGATTGAAGTTGCTGTTTACCTTTCCATTGTTCAAATACAGGCTTTATTTTTGGGTGCTGATTGACCAGATGTGCAGAAAATGAATTTAGATAGAATTTACTGAAAATTGATTCTGATGATTCATATGGATACTCATTGACATAGGGTAGCGCAAATAAGGCATGATAGATCGGATTGCTTGTTAATTCTACTGTATAGCGGTATGGTTCGGAAGTAGACGAGCCCTGTTGTAAACTTTTCATTTCAAAAGATTTCGACTGACCTTCTCTTACAGCAATAGGTAAAGTTTCTGTGACTAACATACTGTTTTTTAGAACAGGAATAGTGGATTCTTCACCGTCAGAGAAGTTACCTCCTTTTGCCACGATACGGTAGGTGATTGCTTCAATATTTTTAGGGATCGTAATTTCCCAGCTCGTATTTTCACTGCCTTTAGCAATTACCGTAATTTGTTTTATTGGAATGTTAAGATCTAGGGGCGCCATGGTAATTGCATCAAACATTTCTAGCGAAACAGAGGTTTTTAAATCATTTGCAGACAAGTTATTGACCTTTGCTTTGATTGTTATTTGATCTGCTTCTCTAAAGAAACGTGGCATATTGGGTACAATCATCAGATCTTTTTGTGTTTCAACAAAATTAGTGTAGGTACCTATAGCTAATTCTTTACTATGCGCGATTGCCATAAACTTCCAGCGGGTTAAACTTTCTGGAGAATCAAAGCTGAACACCGCATGACCATCTTTATCTGTTCGTAGTTGAGGTAAGAAGAAAGCTGTTTCCTGTAGATTTTTCCGAATCTGAATTGGATTATCGCCTTTATTTTTGTCGATTTCTGCTTGACTGGAGACTACGACTACCTCTTCCATTACAGGAGATGCTGCATCTGCGAGCATAAGATCTTCTTGGACTGCTCCAGCCGCCTGTTTTGCTACTGTACCTCGGATTCTAAGTGATCCAGTAGGGGACATTCTTCTGGTACGGCCAAAATCATAATTATTGATATTGAATCCAAAATTCTTAAATCGATCGTAATCTAGTGCTGTGTTAAAATTCAATTCGCCAAAATTTTGGATGAAAGTACTTCTGCTGAGATTATTGGTATAATACCAGGCTCTATAAGAAGGATATGAATAAGGATTTAGAGGAAATGAAAAATCATTGCTGGTCACATTTTTAAGTTTGTCTAAAGATGCGTCATACATATTCACCAAAAGCTCTGATGCAATCTGCTCCCCTTTTTTTCCTTTAATGACCAATTCCCAAGTTTCTTTTTGTCCAGGATACAGTTTATTTCTGAAAGTTTTTGTTTCTATTGTTAGCGATGGGCTATATTGTTGTATTGGCAATACCAAAGTTTTAGTGAAAAGCTGTCCATTTTTAACACCAGTGAAATTCAATACCAAACTATTCTTGATGGTTTTAGGAATTTCAACTTGAATTGTTGTTTTCGTTTTTGAAACGACTTTAAAATCTATTTTTTCATCTTCGGAAGAAGTCATGTTGAGATGAAGAGAATCAAAATCCGTTTCCAGACTTATTTTAGCCTTGTCAGCTAGTTGATAATTAGCTTTGTCAGCAGTAACGGTCAAAGGTGATTTTTCATCTGATTGTAGCCGTGAATTGTTGATTTCAATCATCCGCTCACTACGAATAGTATCTTCCGCAACAATTGAAATTGCTTCCAATTTATATTTTCCTGCAAAACTACTGCTGTTTGGAAGTTTTATTTTATTTGATTGGGAAAGATCAAAATCTGCCTCGTAAACCACCGTAAAATCCTCTTCTTTTTTATATTCAATTCCGTAAGGTTCATAGGGGAACTTCTGTAAAAATTCATCCTTAGGAATGCTATTGTAGTAACTAAAGTCATGCGCAATATAGAATGACGGGGAGACAATAAGACGTTTATTTTCTATTCGTTTTTTTAGTATAAATTTACCTTTTGCAGGTACTTTTTGTCCAGATAGGTTTTGTGCACTTATTGTAATCGAATCCAGATCATTTGCATCAATTTGTTCTGGTGCATCTATCTGTAAAGTAAAGGGAATATTTCCGATAGTTAAACGGGTGGTACTTTCATTGGTTTCACCAGTAGCATCCATTACTGAGGCATTGATGTTGAATGATTGGGTAACTCGCCACTTGCTGTTAAAATCTTGTGGTATTTCACTTTTGAAACTAATGATAAAATTTCCCTCGTTATCAGTTCGTATGGTATCTATTTTGATTGTCTCGCTAAATGTGCGATCGATAATTCTATCATATACATCGAAAGGTCTTATTCTATTTTCAACTTTGTTGACCGAATATGCCACCGTGGCATTAGCTATAGGAACACCGCTAAAAGATATAGCTTTTCCTGTTATAGAAATGGAGTCACCTAATGATTTCTTATCTTTAAATTCGTCAAAAGTAACTTCAAATTTTGGACGTTTATATTCTTCTACACTGAAGCTGTAATTTTGGTTTATGCCATCACCAGTAATCTGTATATAATACTGACCTGTTACATTACCTGTATTTAAGATAAATGATCCTGCTATTGATCCAAAATCATTGGTGACCAATGTTTTTTCATCAACACGTTGATTATTTGTATCGTATAATCCCACAACGATGCGTTTATCAGCCATAGTTGCGTATTTAATCTTTTCGTAATTCTTATATACGATTGCTTTGAAATAGACAATCTGGCCCGGTCTATAGATCGATCTATCCGTAAATATTTTTGCATCGTAATGTGCGTCTTCTTTATGATCAACTTGAGGATAATAGTATGAATTGAAGGGGATGAATACAGGTTCATCATTAATCCTTAAAAAAAGATTTCTATTTTGATTTTTATTGTTAAAAACACCATTCTTATTTGTCGCTTCAGTTGATTGTAGTTCAAACTTATCTTGACGTAAGTTGTAAAATTTCAATGAGGCATTGGATTGTTGTGTACCTGTTTCCCGGTTTACGATCAGTACAACTTGATCATCTTGCAACATTGCGTATTTGCTAAAATTTAATTTTAGATAACCATAGCAGTTTTTTTCATTGTATTCGTTTTCAAATGGAGAGGAAGCATATACGATGGTATAAGAACCTGCATCAAGTGCAGGGATTAGCAAAGTTGTCTCGTGACTTACTTGATCTTTAAAATCTTTAAGATCAAAAAAGCCTTCCTTTACAACGTTGTTATTTTTGGTGAAAGTGTGGATATTGTTCCATAATGTACTATCATTAGCGTTGTTAATTTCGGATTGAAAACGATCTAAGATATTTCTTGGACGTATTATTTTATAGAATATCTTACTGACATTTCGGTGTGTCACTTTCATTAATGCCTCTTTATTCGCGGTATTAAATTCCTTCGATTCAAGAAGAATTTCTGGTTTTAATATATTTTGACGGACTGTTGATAGATAGGTTTTTGTATGAGCACTGTCCGCAAGCGGTAAATACGTTTCTATTTTTCTTAGTAAGATATTTATTTGTTCTTGTTGATTTACCGCGACAATATTTGCCTTGTTTTTGTAGATGTTGATATAATCTACAATCATAATTTCTTTGAGTGGGGACTGCTTATATTTTGCGATCCAATTTTCAAGAATTTGTAATCTGGAAGAATCCGGATTATTTTTGCTACGCAATAATTGGTATTGATTAAATAAATAGGCATCTATATTTTTGCCCTCATGGATTTTTATAAGATCGTGGTATAAGCTATCGACAATTTTGGTATTACTATCTTTTTGATTTCTAGCTGAAGAGATCTGGTAGGGCTGATTTTGTTGAAGGAGATCGATATAATCATAAACTGCAATATCGTATAGCGTTGGCAGATAGGACTGCTGTGGTGATTCAATGAGTTTACTCCATTTTTCTTTTGGTTCATGCAAGAGCATGTCTTTTTCTATTAAGGCATTTTGATATAAGGATTTGATTTTATCTTCAAATTGTTTACTTGTCCAGAAAGTAAAATCGTTATTAACATCGTTTTGTACTTCAGTACGCTGATTAATGCTGTAATAATTACTGATGAAATAATCGTTATAATTACGGGCCTGTTGAATGGTTAAAATGGCTTTCGCGGTTTTATTCTCGAGCTGTTTAATTTTGATATCAAATTCTTGAATGACTTTTAATTTTATATCCGAATCATCTGAAGTCTGCATGTTTATCTTTTGGCGATATAGAAAAGCTTTGACCTGTTCATCATACCAATTTCTTTTTACTGCTTCGGCTTCTACCTTAGCAAGAATAGGAGAGATCTCTTTCCAAAATTGATTATCAGCCAGACTGTCAATCTGCATCCATAAGGGAGCAAGATTGTTTTTCTTTTGTGCATATGAATGCGATAAGCACAATAATGAGTATATGAAAAGGAGTATTTTTTTCATGATAAAACCTATAGAAAATAAAAAAAGAGAATACAATGCGTATTCTCTTTAAATATAAAGAATTTATTGTTCCTTTTTATTTTTTATCCATACCCGATTTTTTTGAAATTTGAATCGCTTGAAACTTCTTCCCATCATAGTGGGGAGCTTCTATAGTTAGTGAAGTAGGATAGGGCGTATTTTTATCAAAAAAGTAAGCCGTAGTTGAGCTTCCATAATCATTTACCGGTAGTAAATCTATGCAGGCCTTATAATCTGCTTCATCAGGTTTGCCAACAGAAATTGCATATATGCGTATGATACCGCCTTTATTTTGCTCATTTCTTACAAATGCAACCTCTTTAAATTCGCCAGGTAGATCTTCAATGCTTTTTTGTGTTAAAGAATCCTTTAACATGAAGGCTAGAATTGCTAGAATAGGTATGATAATTAACCATACCCGTTTATTTTTTTTCATTAAACTTATTCATTATGAGTGTAAGCTTCCATTTGTATCAGTAAGCTCAGCGTACTCGAGTTGTTTTTGTAATGGTAATGAAGCTATCATGAGCAAGAAATTTATATCCTTACTTATTTCACGATCTTGATAGCTTCCTTAAACGTATTGTAATTAAATTGCTATTGTAATTCCTAATAGTTTGTAAAATTCCTTAAGAATAGCTTGATGACCTGGCCAAGCAGGTGATGTTACTAAATTTCCATCTACAATCGCTTGATCTGCGGGGATGTTTTTCCATGTTCCGCCAGCAAGTTCGATGTCTGGTCCTACAGCTACATACGCCGTTAATGTACGTCCTTGGAGTACTTTTGCTGCTGTTAAAACTTGTATGCCATGACAGATCGCCGCAACGGGCTTATTGTTGTCAAAAAAATACTTTGTTATTTCTAATACACGTTTGTTCAGTCGGATATACTCTGCAGACCGGCCTCCCGCTATATACAGACCATCATACTCTTCTACATTAATGGTATCAAAATCTTTATTGATTCCAAAATTGTGTCCACGTAATTCCTTATAGGTTTGGTCACCTGTGAAATCATGAACTGCAGTAGGTACTACATCACCTTTTTTGCGATCTGGTGCTACAGCATCAACATCAATACCTAGAGAACCCATAGCCTGAAAAGGAACCATTGCTTCGTAGTCTTCTACGAAATCGCCAACAAGTAATAATATTTTCTTTGCCATAAATTTGTTTTTTATCTCTCCAAGATACAAAAAAGTCAGAGACGACTATGACTTTTTCTGTTAAGTTATGGTTAAACTAGCTTTGCCGTTCTCTCTTTTAAAGCACGTTTAGTTGCTCGTACTTTAGCTTCTAACTTACTTCTATGTTGAATATTTGTAACTCCTTTTCCGCTTTCGAAATTATTTCCAAATTCAGGTAAGGAGAATGAGTCCAAAACTTCTGCCCCATCCCAAGTGATTCTATTTACGGCTGTATTTAAAACAGTAGATCCACCCATAGGTCCTGGGCTAGTAGCTAATAGAAAAACAGGTTTTCCATTGAACGTTTTACGACCTGCAATTCTGGATACCCAATCGATGATGTTTTTGTAACCAACATTGTAAGAACCATTGTATTCTGCAATCGATATCAATAAAAAATCGGATTCATCAATTTTTGACGCGAAATCTAATGCTAATTGTGGAATGCCAGACTCTATTTCTCTATCAATAGAATACAAGGGCATTTCGTAATCATTCAAATCTAATATATCGATTACATCGTCTACTTCTTTATAATATTTAGAAACTGAAGTAACGAAAGTTTTGTTAATTGAATTTCTGCTGTTACTAGCAGCAAATGCTAATATTTTCATTTTGAGCTTTTATTATTTGATGTTCAAACGTACAATATTAATTTTATGAAAATGTCAAAATAATGTTTGAAAGGTTCCAAAATAGTTATTTATTGACCTAGATCAAGATTAAAACGTTCATACATGCCCAGAAAGCCAGTTAACCCTCCGGTATGAATAACCAAAATGCGTGCATCAGGTTTAAAGTAATCTTGAGAAATCAAATCATTAACCGCAAAAAAGAGTTTACCTGTATAAGTTGGTTCGATCATGATTCCTGTATTGGAAACAAATTTTTCAATGAACCGTAAAAGTTCGGGTTTAGTTTTCGCGTATCCTCCAAAATGATATCCAGTATGAAGGGTTGCAACAGGATCGCTAGGATATATTTTGTGCACTTCATCATGAATAAAATCTCCTCCTTTTAAGACAGGTACACCATGGACAACAGTTTGTAATCCAGATGCCGCTACACCGTGTTGTAATCCTGCGAGGGTAGTCCCAGTACCGCAGGCGCAAAAAATATGATCGTAAGATTCCTGTAGTGATGCTATAATTTCTTCGCATCCTTTAGAACCAAGCGGTCCATGACCTCCCTCATCTATAAAATAAGCATTTGAGTTATTACTGAAATGTTTATCAAACAGAACTTGCTTATTTTTAAATTCGGTACGATCAGTATAGATAATTTCCATCCCAAATAATCGACACATGGCGATGAGCGGATTATTTATTCCAGGGTCACTCCGTAAAAAGGCTGTTGTTTTTAGACCAAAGGTAGCACCGGCGCAAGCTGTTGCCAAAATGTGGTTAGACCATGCACCGCCAAAAGTGACCAAATGGTTTTTATTTTCTGCTAATGCACGCTCCAAATTAAATTTTAATTTCCGCCATTTATTACCTGAAATAAACGGATGGATCATGTCATCACGCTTTATAGAGACATCAATAGTTTTTTTTCCCCAGTCTGGAAAACTAATTTTTTGTTCGGGACTATAAAAATTAAAAGATATCATACACTTTAATGTACAAAGTTAGTAGAATTTGTATGAATTAGGTTATTTTTGTACGATGGCTGAAAATTTAGAGTTACAAGAGCAAGATGATCAAGAGTTATTTGAACATTTGCGTATAGAGGTAGATAAAGGACAAGCGTTACTGCGCATCGATAAGTTTCTGATGAATAGAGTAGAGAATGCATCTCGAAATAAAATTCAGGCAGCTATTGAAGCGGAGTCCGTATTAGTGAACGAAAAGCCTGTAAAGGCAAGCTACAAAGTGAGACCATTTGATGTGATCACTGTTGTCTTGCCCGATCCCCCAAGAGATACCGAAGTATATCCCGAAGATATTCCCTTGGATATCATTTATGAAGATAATGATGTATTGATCGTCAACAAAGAATCAGGAATGGTTGTCCATCCTGGTTTTAATAACTATAATGGAACATTGGTAAATGCTTTAACGCATCATATTCAGCAGCTGCCACAGTTACCCGGAAACTCTGATCGTCCAGGTTTAGTGCACCGTATTGATAAAGATACGTCTGGATTACTTGTTATTGCGAAGAATGAAAAGTCGATGACTCACTTGGCGAAGCAATTTTTTGATCACAGTATCACAAGAAAATACATTGCGCTGGTATGGGGTGATATTAAAGAAGATGGTACCATTACAGGTTATATAGGGCGTCATCAGAAAGATAGACGTATTATGGCTATGTACGACAGTGAAGCAAATGGGCGCTGGTCTGTTACCCATTACCGGGTTATAGAACGTTTAGGTTATGTGACTTTAATTGAATGTCAGTTGGAAACTGGAAGAACACATCAGATTCGTGCACACATGCAATCTATTGGTCATCCATTATTTAATGATGCCATGTATGGTGGAGACAAGATTATAAAAGGTACCGTATTTACAAAATACAAACAGTTTGTAGAAAATTGTTTTAAAATATTACCTAGACAAGCTCTTCACGCAGAAGTAATTGGTTTTGTACATCCAACTTCAAAAGAAAATATTAAATTTGAAGTACCATTACCAGAAGATTTTCGTTTAGGATTGGAGAAATGGCGTAATTATGCCGCTTTATCAAAACCAACTGAAGAATAATATTTATACTTAAATGCCAACAACATATATCAATTTTAACGGTAATATTTTACCTGAAGAACAAGAGATATTCTCTATTGAGAATAGGGCAGTACGTTATGGCGACGGCTTGTTTGAAACGATGCTGTTTAAAGATGGTGAGATCAGATTCCTAGCTTTCCATATGGAAAGGTTGCAAAAAGGGATGCTCGCTTTACATTTGGAAGATGCAAATCTTTATGATGAATTTTTCTTTCGTTCTAAAGTAGAGGAACTGATACGGAAAAATAATATGGTCGGTCAGCTTGTCCGGATACGCTTAACTGTTTTTAGAAATGGGGGCGGTTTGTACAGTCCACATTCAAATAAACCTTCGTACGTGTTTCAGGTTGCGAAACCTGAACCTAATCTGAAGGATAAAAAAGTAGGTTTAATTGTTGATTTGTATACCGAGTATAAAAAACCATTTAGTGATTTATCAAAAATTAAATCACTAAATTCTCAAATTTATGTTTTAGCTGGAATTCACAAGAAAAAAATGGGTTTTGATGATGTTTTATTATTGAATCAAGAAGGATTTTTATGCGAAGCATTGAGTTCAAATATATTTGTTCATTACGAGAAAACGTTATATACACCTGCTCTTTCAGAAGGCTGTATTGAAGGTGTTATGAGACGTGTTGTGATCGATATGGCCATTGATGAAGGAATAGAAGTAGTAGAAGCTCAGATAAGCCCACAGATCATGAAAGAAGCAGAAGAGATATTTCTCACGAACGCTGTTCAAGGGGTACAGTGGGTCATGGGTTATAAACAAAAAAGATATTTCAATAAAATTTCCAGAATATTGCAGAATAAATTGCAAAACTGGAATTACAACGATCCTGAATAAAGTAAAGTAGAAATTCAATAAAAAGCTTCTAAACGGTATTACCGTTTAGAAGCTTTTTTATTTATGTGATGATTACAATTGAAGAGAGTGGTGATCAATTTGGGAATCATTTCTGTACATCTTAAACAAGTAAAGCGTTCAAAAGTATGAACGCTATATTTTTATTGTTTGGATTTGTTTCTTTTCACCAAAAGATAAGATAAATAAAGAAGGACCATCCATATCGGAATTAGTTCAACAGGTACTTTCATTCCTGTTATCCACATGATAACCAATACGGCTACTAAAAATAAAATACAGATGTAATTACTGATCGGAAAGAGAAAAGATGGAAATTTTGTTTTTATATGCCTACGGACTTTATCCTTTTTAAAGTAGAAGTGTGTCACGGTGATCATGACCCAATTAATAATGAGCGAAGAAACAACTAACGACATTAATATTTCTAATGCATCCTGGGGCATAATTTTATTAATAACAACACAGATAGCTGCAAATAATGCCGAAACTAAGATGGCATTGACAGGAACATGGTTCTTACTTAATTTGTTTAGAAACTTCGGGGCATTGCCCTGACTTGCTAAACCATATAGCATACGGCTATTGCTATAGACACTACTGTTATAAACGGATAATGCTGCTGTTAGTACGATTAGATTTAACACATTGGCAATTAAGCTTGTTGCGTAGATGGTTTTACCAAATAGGGTAAACTGAAAACTTTTCAAAGAGTCAAACACCGTTACAAAAGGACTTGTATCTGCCGTAATCTGTTGCCAAGGCGATAGGGAGAACAAAACAATAAGGGCGCCAACATAAAAGATAAGAATTCTATAGATCACCTGATTTGTCGCTTTGGGTATATTTTTTTCAGGGTTTTCGGCCTCTGCGGCGGTGATGCCGACTAATTCTAAGCCACCAAAAGAAAACATAATCAAAGCGATCGCGGCAAGTAGACCTTCGTACGTGCCATGACTGCTTTGGGATAGCCAGCCTTTGGGGAAAAATCCCCCGTCATTATAAAGATTACTGATCGAAGATTGTGGGCTGCCTGTACCACTGATAAGCAAATAAGAACCAAACAAAATCATGGCTATAATCGCGGCTACCTTTACTATAGAAAACCAGAACTCGGCCTCTCCGTAAACTTTTACAGAAGCTAGGTTTAGTCCATTAATGATAAAAAAGAAAAACAGACTGGAAGTCCAGAGTGGTATTTCGGGCCACCAAAACTGCACATAAACACCGATAGCAGTTAGCTCTGCCATGCTTACCAATATGTACAACACCCAATAATTCCATCCTGAAGCATAACCTGCAAAAGATCCTAAGTATTTATTGGCAAAAAAGCTAAAGCTCCCAGAGACAGGTTCCTCTACAACCATTTCGCCCAATTGGCGCATGATAAAGAAAGCAATGATTCCTGCTAAAGCATAGCCCAATATCACAGATGGGCCCGCTAAAATAGCAGCCTTACCGATACCTAAAAATAGGCCTGTTCCAATAGCACCGCCTAAAGCAATCAGTTGAATGTGTCTATTCTGTAGACCTCTTTTTAATTCGTTATTTTGTTTTGGATTTTGATCCACGTAATTGTTTTTTATAAAGTTAATATACGGGCTGATATCATTAGATAGGACTAATATAGTTTTTATCTATCAATAATTCGGCATTGTATTGATGTTAATACGAGCTAATAACAACTAATCAAAGCTGAAGGGTAATTTTTTATTATTTAGCAACAAAAATAACTTTTCTATTTCAGCTCCGAATGGAATACAAAAACCGTTGACATCGAACATGACAACGGTTTTTATTTTTAATACTGAGTATATATTATACTAAAGAATGATCTCTAATTTGAATGTGATTACAGATTATTTTTTTGTTGAACTTTCGGTTGCGTCATATCACAGCCACAACCTTTACCACAACTTTTTTTACCTTTGAATGAAGCACGCATCGTTTTTGAAAAGTAGATTACCGCTGCGATAATGATTACTCCAACGATGATGTATTGAATAGTTAAATTCGTCATAATATTTTATTTTAATGCCTGATAGGCGATTAAAGCTGCTATATAAGCTAAGCCTGTCATAAATCCTACTTGAATTAAAGTCCATTTCCAAGATGCTGTTTCTTTTTTTACAATTGCTATTGTACTCATACATTGCATTGCGAAAGCATAAAATAGTAAAAGGGAAACACCTGAAGCAAGATTATAGGCAGGTAAACCTGTATTTCTGTTTACCTCAGCTCTCATTTTACTTAAGATTGTTCTTTTAGAAGCATCATCTTCAATATCTGCATCATCACCAATGCTATAAACTGTAGCCATTGTTCCAACAAAGACCTCACGCGCTGCAAATGATGATATCAAGCCAATTCCCATTTTCCAATCATACCCCAATGGTTCTACAATAGGCTCAATTACCATGCCCAGATATCCTAAATAGGAGTGTTCCACCTTATAAGAAGATATTTCATGATCGAGATCTTCTTGCGATAGCGACGGATTATTCTGCGTTACAATTTCTTCAGCATTTCTAAATTTATCACCAGGACCAAAACTTCCGAGCGCCCAAAGTATGACAGATATGGCTAAGATGATTTTACCTGCGCCAAACACGAAACTGGATGATTTGTCCCAAACATTTAAAACTAAATTTTTCCAGTCCGGGAATTTATAAGTTGGTAATTCGAAAATTAAGAAAGATTTATGTTTGGTCTTAATAATTTTATTCAATAACCATGCTGAACCAAGAGCTGCTAAAATGCCCAGAATATAAAGCGCAAATAAGATAATACCCTGAATATTGAACCCAAGAAATTTAGTGTCAGGAATGACTAAACCAATGATAACAATGTAAATTGGTAATCGTGCAGAACAGGTCATAAACGGTGTTACTAACATCGTTACCAGACGTTCTTTACTATTTTCAATGTTTCGTGCAGACATTACAGCAGGAACAGCACAAGCTACACCTGAGATCAATGGAATGACTGATTTACCATTAAGTCCAAAAGGTCTTAACCAACGGTCCATTAAGAATACTACACGGCTCATATAGCCTGTTTCTTCCATCAATGATATAAAAATATATAAGATCACAATTTGGGGAACAAAAATAACGATACCGCCAATTCCCTTAATAATACCATTGGATAACAGATCTGGAAGTGGTCCTGCTGGTAAGACACTCTGCACATAAGCCGCTAAATCGGCAAATTGCGTATCAATGAAATCCATGGCTGGTCCAGACCAATTATAAATACCTTGGAATATCAAAAACAGCACCCCAAAGAAAATCAGATAACCTAAAATAGGGTGTAGTAAGATTTTATCAATACCATTCGTAACACTTTTCGAATCGATATCTTTTGATACGATTGTACTTAATGCATGTTCTAAATTCTTATTACGCTGAATGGATTCTTCTTTTTGTAATACCTGTGGAGTTAGATTATGCTGTTTTCTAATACTTTCTAGAGCATTATTTTTTTCCTCCGGTAGAAATTCTACGTTACCTTTTGCTAAATACTGCCATGTATTGTACTCGTGTTCCAGAGGGAATAGTTTTTTTGCTTCCTCAACAGGTGTAACATATTGTGCGGGAATACTAAAGTTTCCAATATATAGTGGTGGAATTGAATCAAAAGCTTTGATCAATTTGTCAATTCCCTCACCATTACGTGCATTTGTTAAAAAAACTTTAGTCTTTAATAGGGATTCCAATTTTGGAATATCAATTTGAATACCTTTTGTCGTTGCTTCATCAATCATATTGATGACAAAAATGGCCGGTAATCCAAGCTCTCGCGCTTGTTGATAGAGAATAATTGATCTTTTTAAGTTGGACGGTTCACCGACAACAACAATTAAATTTGGTTTAAGCTTGTGTTGTTGATCGACAAGTATATTGAATACAACTTCTTCATCCAAAGAGTTTGGAAATAAGGTGTAAGTACCGGGTAAATCAATGATTTTATATGTTTTATTGTTTGCCGTTAACGAGCCTTCGCGTTTCTCAACGGTGATACCGGGATAATTTCCAACTTTCTGATTGAGTTTCGTAATACGATTAAACAGCGATGTTTTACCCACATTTGGATTCCCCAAAAGTGCAATAATAGGATTGTTCATTTATTTTGGATCGATAATGATTACTTTGGCTTCAGACTTTCTGATAGCAATCAATGAGTTACTAGCAATTATATTTAGACAGATTGGACCGTTTAAAGGGGCAATATGTTTGACTTCAATTTCGGTTCCGGGAAGGAATCCCATTTCATAAAATTTAGCGGGAATGTCATTCGAATTCAAATCAACTATTATAGCTTTTTGTCCCTTTTTAAGCTTGTCTAAACTAGATTTATCGCGCATTATTTCTCTTAATATGTAATTTTCAAATATATGAATTTTATCTGATTTAGAATGATTCTAATGTAATTCTTATGCATTTATGATAAATATGTGATATATTTAAATTATGAAAATTGATGAAGCCATACAAGTGAAAAAATTTAGTACGGAGTGGCAACGTGCCACTGTTAACCTATTGTACACAAGTAATTGGGTAACTGCAGTTTTGGAGAAGAGGGCAGAACAAAAGCAAATTACATTACGTCAATTCAATGTGCTACGGATATTGCGTGGACAATTTCCGCAACCGGTTACTAATAATTTGATAAAATCTAGAATGCTGACGAATACGCCTGATATTTCGAGGTTGATAGACCGATTGGTTCTAAAAGGACTAGTCGATCGCTGTAAGTCAAATGAAGATAAACGTGCAGTCAACTTATTAATAACAGAATTAGGGCTTAAAATCCTCGAAGAACTAGAACAAGAAATGCTTCTGAGTGATATTCTCCCGAATCATCTATCGGAAGCTGAATGTATCCAATTAAATGAACTCTTGGATAAATTTCGAGGAAGTTTAGAACCTGAAACCAAAACTACTTAGTGATCATGGTGGTCATGGCTGTGGTCATGACCATCATGATTGATTTCTTGCGTATCCTCCGAAGAAGAGTGGCTGTGATCATGGCCGTCAAATAAAAAATTCATCAAAGCAATTGCAACACCGACAAATACGGCTATCATTTTCTTTTTATTGAATTTATGATGATCTGCCGAGCCAGATTCAAATAATATTGTTGTCGATATGTGTAGGAATATACCGATGACAACAGCCATTATTTTATCAAAATACTGTTGAATATTACCAATTTCACCGGTACTTATTGCTTTACTGAAAGAGAATCCCAGAGGTGTCATCGCAGCAAAAACAATTAACAGTGTCGTAATACTCTTTTTAGAAAGATGTGTACTGATCAATAAACTTCCTAATGCAAATGCAGCAGGTATATGGTGGATTGCTATTCCAAAAACCAGCTCTGTTTGATGGGTAGCAGCTAAAGGCATCCCTTCCAAAAATGCATGTAAACATAAACTGATCATAATTCCCATAGGAAAAGCATGATGATGGCCTTCTTCATGATGAAGATGTCCATGTTCGATTCCTTGCGAGAACTGTTCTAGCACCAGTTGGAATAAGAATCCTCCTAATACATATATTCCTAAAATTTCTGCATCTGTAGTACGTGTCTGATAGACGTGCGGTATTAAATGCAGTACCGTGATGGCAAACAGATAGGCACCACTAAATGATAGAATTAATTTAAGTAAATTCGTATTGTTTCTTTTTACAAAGAACACTGCTAAACCACTTGCTAATGCAGAGAAAAAAAGAATACTTACTAAGATGATTGCGCTCATTTCGCTATAACGGGATTAAAGAATTCTGGTTTTAGTTTCTTAAAGATATATCCGGTTGCCATACCGATCAGTATCCCTAAAATTGCTCCACATAAGATATCAAACGGATAGTGAACACCCACGTATATCTGTGAAACAGAAATTAATGTTGCCCATGTGATACATAACCACATCGCATGCTTCCATTTTCTTCTGAATAATGCGATCCAGAAAAATGCTAAAGCAAAATGATTGGTGGCATGAGAAGAGGTAAAGCTAAATCCTGAACCACATCTCACACGGATATTGACCTCTTCTTTAAATACGATATCATTGCAAGGACGAACCCGTTTAACTGATTTCTTGATTAAGTGAGAAGAGACTGCATCAGAAGCTCCGAATGTAGCTAATGTCATAACAACAATCAGGATGCCCGTTTTACCATATGTTTTAATAAAGAAAATAACTAAAAAGAGGTATAAAGGAGCCCAAGTATATGGATTTCTTAAAATTGGAAGTAGCCAGTCAAATACCGGATTACTTAATCCCTGATTAATGGCTAAAAAAATTTCTTGATCAATATGTACTATTTGGTCAATCATGTTGCTGTATTAAAGTGAAATTATTTGATAACAGTTCTTCGTGATCTGAATCCAAATGTATAAATAATTTCAATTTGATGCGGATATATATGTAAAAGAAACAATGTTGCAACAAAAGTATGTTAATTATTTCAGAAAAGGAAACGCTTTATTATAAATATTTGGACTATTGTTTTATTTTTACGGAATAAACGTAATTTAACATGACTTTAATTAAATCAATATCTGGTATTAGAGGTACCATTGGTGGTCGTTCTGGAGAAGGGTTGACACCTATCGATATCGTGAAGTTCACGGCAGCTTATGGTAAGATCATTGTGAATCAGACTGGAATTAACAAGATTGTTGTTGGTCGTGATGCACGAGTTTCCGGTGAAATGGTCAGTAATTTGGTTATTGGTACTTTACAGAGTATTGGTGTAGATGTGATTGATTTAGGCTTATCCACAACTCCTACAGTTGAGATTGCGGTTCCTAAAGAAAATGCTGGTGGCGGCATAATCCTAACGGCGTCTCATAATCCAGGTCAATGGAATGCTTTAAAATTATTAAATGCTAAAGGTGAATTTATCAATGACGCCGAAGGTAAGCAAGTACTGGCATTAGGTGAAAGCTTAGATTTTGATTTTTCAGAATTCGAAGATTTGGGAACAGTTCATAAAGACACAAGCTACATGCAGAAACATATTGATGATGTTTTAGCGTTGGATCTGGTAGATGTAGAAGCTGTTAAAAATGCAAATTTCAAAATTGCAGTGGATGCCATTAATAGCACAGGAGGTTTGTTCATTCCTGCTTTGTTAGAAGCACTAGGAGTAGAAACAATTTATAAAATTCATTGTGAGCCTGATGGTAAATTTCAACATAACCCTGAACCGCTAAAAGAAAATCTTACAGATCTTTCTAAGGCAGTATTGGAAAATGGAGCTGACTTAGGTATTGCAGTAGATCCAGATGTTGACCGTTTGGTTTTCATGATGGAAGATGGTGATTTATTTGGTGAAGAATATACCTTGGTAGCAGTATCAGATTATATTTTGCAACATACAAAAGGAAATACAGTTTCTAATTTATCTTCAACAAGAGCATTGCGCGATGTAACTGTTAAACATGGAGGTCAATATTTTGCAGCCGCAGTTGGTGAAGTGAATGTAGTGACAAAAATGAAAGAAGTTAATGCCGTTATCGGTGGTGAGGGTAATGGCGGTGTAATTTACCCGGCATCACACTACGGTCGCGATTCACTTGTTGGTGTAGCAATATTTTTAACACATTTAGCAAAGTTGGGTAAAAAGGTATCTGTATATAGAGCCGAATTGCCACAATATTTTATGTCTAAGAATAAAATCACATTAACTCCAGAATTGGACATTGATGATCTTTTAGCAAAAATGGAAGCAAAATATAAGCATGAAGAGCATTCAACTATTGATGGATTGAAGATTGATTTTGAAAATGAGTGGGTTCACTTACGCAAATCAAATACAGAGCCGATTATTCGTATCTATTCTGAAGGTCCTACAGCTGAAGCCGCAGAAGCAATTGCACAAAAAATAATAGCTGAGATCGAAGAAATTATTAAGTAATTACTAGCAAAAAACTAAAGAGAGCCTAAATATTTAAGCTCTCTTTTTTGTTAATACTTATAGAATCTGTTATTTCAAAAAATCTTTAAGATCTAAATTGCTGCCGTAAAGTGCTAATATGTCGCCCTCTTGGATCACTGTTTTTGGGTTCGGTATTCCTTGAAGCACAGTGGCAACCATTCTATTTGTACCGAAAATATTTCTTTGTTCTGTCTTCTTCAGAATGGTAAGAACTAAAATATTGAACTTTTCTCTAAATCCAATTTCTAATAGATTTTTCCCAACATATTTATTGGGTACAACTGCCTCTATAATGCTATAATTGTCATTCAGTTCAAAAGATTCTAATAATCCATTCAGGCAAAGTTTTTTTGACCATCGTTCAGCAGTTTCTTGCTCCGGATGTACAATTTCGTTTACGCCAATAGCCAGTAGCACCTTTTCGTGCAGCGAATTGATTGCCCTACTGATTATCCGTTTTACAAAGTGGTTTTTACATAAAGCAGTAGCCATAATGTTGGCCCCTTCATTTTCACCTATTGCTACAATAACGGTATCTGTGTTTTTCAGGGGAAGGCTCATAAATGCGGCCTCATCTGTAGCATCGATACATATGGTATGCGTAATCTTGTCTTTGAGCATATTTACTTTTTCCATACGGTTGTCCACGCCCATAACTTCATTTCCTTGAGCTGTTAATTTCTCAGCGAGGGAAGCCCCAAAACTACCTAGCCCTATTACGATAAATTTCATATTTTATATTATAGTCATTTCTTCCGTTGGATAACGGTAATTAGTAAATTTAATTTTTTTGAATAGTGATACCAATATGGACAGCATTGTTACGCGTCCAATAAACATGATGATGATAATAACCAATTTACTCCCTGTACTTAAGTCTTCAGTAATACCAAGTGTTAAACCTACTGTGCTGTAAGCAGAAAAACATTCAAATGCAATATCAAGTAAACTCATTTTTGGGTCAAAAGTTGTTATTAAAAATACGCCCAAGCCAATGACCAATAAAGATAGTGTCATAGCAGCAAACGCTCTTCGAATGGTCCGTTCAGAGATCTCGCGTTTAAAAACCTCTATATGTTCTTTTCCTTTCGCAAGTGAAATAAAGTTAAAAATAGCCAATGAAAAAGTGCTCGTCTTGATACCACCACCTGTTGAATTTGGTGAGGCTCCGATCCACATTAATAAGATGATCAGTATGGTGGAAGAAAAGTGCAATTCATGAAAATTAATAGAATTATATCCCGCCGTTCGTGGAGTGGTAGCCGTAAAAAGAGCAGTAATGAATTTGCCTATTCCTTCATGTGAAGCAAGGGTATTATGATACTCCTTGAAAAAAAGTATAATTGTTGCAATAACAATAAGGGAAAATGTGGTGATCAGGTTAACTTTACTATTGATATTGAGAACTCGGGCTTTATAGTTATCCTGTTTTCTTTTTGTCAGCCGCATCATCAATCTATTTGCTATATGTTTAAAGTATTTAAGCACATTGATCACTATCGGAAACCCTAGTCCTCCAAAAACAAATAATAATATGATGATCAACTGTAAATTATAATTATTTACATACGTTTCTTCCATCAGTCCATTTGGCAGTGTTGAAAAACCAGCATTACAAAAAGAAGAGATGGCATGAAAGACTGCGAAAAATATTCGTTCTTCCCAATTGGGGATTACTTGAGCATTAAGTGATAAGTAGATCAACAATGCACCAAATGCTTCTACGATCAACGTAATAAGTAAAATGCGCTTTAACATGATAAAAACTTCACCTACTTTTTCCGCATTCATATAATCTTTAGTTGCCAGCTGGTGTTCATAACTGGAGCCCCCCTTAAAGAAATAGCTGAAGTAACTTGAAAAGGTTAATATACCAAGACCGCCGGCTTGAATAAGTATCATGATTACCGTCTGACCAAATAAAGTAAAATGAGTATTTGTGTTTACAACAACCAGACCCGTTACGCATACAGCACTCGTTGATGTAAATAGTGCATCAACAACGGAGAGGTCTTTATTTAAAGAGATAGGGAGTTGAAGTAATATTGTCCCTATCAATATTAATAACATGAAACTAAGAATAAATAGTTGTGTTGGACTTATTGAGGATCTATTAAACTGTAAATACTTCATTTCATAAATTTGGTGAAAATGCTTAGCAAATTTAAAAAAATTAGGCTAAATGCATATTGTTTTCTGTTTTATTAAAAATTCACGCTTGAGAATTTTTTTATTAAACTGTATTGTTAATTTAAATATCGCTAATGTTTAGATATTATAGTATCTTGTCATCACCTAGATCTATTTTAGAATTTAAGTAAAACATAAAAAGGGAATACTGTGAGCAAGTTAAAAGATTTTTTAAATCTACATCAGGGAGAAGATCAAAAGGAAAAAGTATTAGAAAATGTGATCGCTAATATTTCATTTCGCGGTGCTAATTTATGGATATTAGCTTGTGCTATTGTCATTGCATCTGTAGGCTTGAATGTCAATTCTACAGCTGTTATTATAGGCGCTATGTTAATATCGCCACTTATGGGGCCTATAGTCGGAGCCGGGTTTGCTTTGGGAACTTACGATTTTGGATTATTAAAAAAATCTTTAAAAAATTTAGTTATTGCTACGCTCGTAAGCTTATTCGTTTCCTTTTTATATTTTTCACTAAGTCCTTTTAAAGAAGCGCAATCGGAATTATTAGCCCGAACATCACCAAATATATATGACGTACTGATCGCATTTTTTGGAGGTATGGTTGGAGTTATAGCCATCACTCGAGTGGAGAAGGGAAATCCCATCCCGGGTGTAGCTATTGCTACGGCATTGATGCCGCCGCTCTGTACCGCAGGATATGGGCTAGCCATTGGTAGCCTATCTTATTTCGGAGGTGCTATGTATCTCTACATGATTAATTGCTTCTTTATCTGTATATCAACTTTTCTTATTGTCAAATTTCTGAAATACCCGAGCGTAAGCTTTTTAAATGAAGGAAAGAAAAAGCGCATTACAAGAACGATCACTTTATTAATTCTAGTCATGATTGTGCCGAGTTTTTACTTAGCATATGCATTATTGCAAGAGAAAAAATTCACGCAGCAAGTGAATACGTTTATCCAAAATGAACTTGTGCAAAAAGGATATACCCTGATTTACGAAAAAACTAAATTCAACCAACGACCTAAAAAAATTGAACTCGCATTTTTGGATAAGAAATTCTCAAAATCTGAATTGATTGATTTAAAGAGTAAACTCTCGCTTTATAATATCAATGATACAGAATTGCTTATTCGTCAAGATAGTACAGATTTAAAGCGGGATATCTTGGCAGAAATCAGTAAACGTTCAGAAAATGTGTCTGAAAAAGATATTGCTATTCAAAATCTTAGAAAGGAGCTGACAGCATATAAGTTTGAAGATCAGGAGTTAATTAAAGAGATTACCACATTATTTCCAACATTAACCCCTTTTTCTATCGGAAAGCAATTAATGGTAAATACCGCTGATAGTACCAAGATGGAAACCGTTTTGTTCTACAATGGGAAAGAAAAATTGGACAACAAAGAACTTACTAAACTGAGAGATTGGTTGAGTATTAAGCTTAATGGATCTGATATCAAGATTTTGAAAGGTGAATAGCAAAAGGAGTGGTTTAATTGAGTTATTAACCATTCTTTTTTTGGACTATTTATTAGAAAAATGGAATTCAAAGCATTTTTATCAATAGTATTCGGATTAAAATAATCGATAGTTAGTTTTCCTAAATCCATTAGTTTTTTATCAGTTTACATTATATATATTAATCTTGATCTTTTAAATTACTCCCGATGAATATCGCATTTTCATAAACCTCGCGTCCGTCACCAAAATAAGCCATGGGTACATGAATCTTCATTGTAACGACATGGGGCGCATTTTTTTCCTCACAGGAAAGCGATTAATAAACCGGATGGAAATCATGTATATAAAGACCTCTATAGGGATAAATATGCCATCGATATTCAAATCGAGTTTTCGCTCTGTTTATTGGATGAGCCCGGTGTTTTTGATTATTTTTCAACCTATTCAGAAGGCGAAAAGAAAACGATCATTGAATGGATTTATGTAGCTAAAACTGAGTAAAACAAAAGTAGAACGAATTGTTAAAACTATAAATACAATAAAAGGAAAATTAACAAGAGTGAACAAACGTTTTATATAAAGTATTTCCACTTGATTTGATTATGAACAATCTAATATGTATTTTTATAACAATGCTAGTTTTTAATGAAATGAAACATGCTATAAAACGACTTCTTGTAAATAATAAACCTTGTACCAAAGATTGATTCATGAAATATTTAATAAATACATTTTTTGTAGTTCAGTTGCTGAGCTTTTTATTTTGTGGATCCATTTCCAGTAGTGCTTATGCACAGCACAAAAATGTACTGATTATTTATAGTGACGATCAGAGTTATAACACAATTAATGCCTGGGGAAATACGGAAATCCAAACCCCTAATCTTGATAAATTAGTTAAGCAGGGGCTCAGCTTTCGGCAGGCTCATGTGATGGGCGGGCACCATGGTGCTATATGTATGCCCAGTCGGATTATGATGCTTACAGGACGCTACTTAAATCGTCTTCCTGATGATGGTAGTGTTGTTCCCGATAGTATTTTAGGATTGCCGGAAATACTGCGTGAGCACGGTTATATAACATTTCATACAGGCAAATGGCATAGTGATAAAGCTTCACACCATCGTTTCTTTAGCACCGGTAAAAATATTTTTTTTGGAGGAATGCATTTCGAAGAAAATGGGGGACAGTTTCATCCGTATGTATTTGATTATAACGAAGAGGGAAAATATCCGAAAGATCAGGGGAAAAAAAGTGATGTCTATAGTACCGAATTATATGCCAACACTGCAATTGAATTTTTAAATAGTAAGCAAGCCCGGGAAAAACCTTTCTTATGTTATGTAGCTTTTACTTCTCCTCATGATCCACGTACACCACCACCAGCATTCATGCATAAACATGATCCTGCCAAAATAACGCTACCACCCAATTTTTTAGCAGAGCACCCCTTTAATAATGGCGATTTAAAAGTACGTGATGAAATGTTGCTTCCGCACCCTAGAACTAAGAGCGGAGTAAAAGAGCAGCTTGCACTTTATTATGACATGGTAAGTGAGATGGATGCTCAGGTGGGACGTATCCTTGATGCGTTAGAAAAGTCTGGATTGCGCCAAAACACATTGATAGTGTTTGCAGGAGATAATGGTCTGGCAGTAGGACAGCATGGCTTGTTGGGTAAGCAGAACCTGTATGAGCATAGTATGCGCGTACCTATGATATTTTCAGGTCCCGACATTCCATCAAATATCCAAACAGATGCTTTTACTTACCTCAGTGATATAACACCTACTGTTTACGATTGGTTAAATATTGCAGCACCATCTACTGTTGAAGCGAAAAGTCTATATCCAATTTTTGATAATCCACTAAATAAGATAAGGAATAATATTTATAATATTTATGGACACTGGAGTAGGAGTATAAAGAGTGAAGATGGTTATAAGCTGATTGCTTATAATGTAAACGGCAATAAGCATATGCAACTTTTCAATCTCAAAGAAGATCCTTGGGAGATCAAAAATCTCGTCAATGAACCTAAGCAGCAAGCTCGTGTCAATGACTTATGGAAATTATTGAAAATTGAAATGCAACAAGCACATGATGATCTGGATATTGATCTTCCTAATTGGGGTAGAAAACCTGGACAGAAAAGTTCTGGTAGTTAGCAAATGAAATATGAGGACTACCAGGTTGTAGTTTATGTGATCAATCCAAAATGAAATTAAATTCAATATTACTAAAAAAGTTAAGTTATTTATCCTTTTTTCTGCTGATCAGATTTTCAGTATCTGCGCAGGAACAAAAGGAACTTATGAACGTTTTATTTATTATTGCTGATGATCTTACTGCCAATGCGTTATCGTCTTATGAAAATGGAGCTTCCTACAGTCCCAATATAGCCCAGTTGTCAAAAGAAGGGATTCGTTATACCCGTGCATATAGCCAATATCCGGTTTGTGGACCATCACGTGCGTCGTTGATGTTCGGGTATTATCCAACAGCAACAGGGGTGTATGGGTATACCAGCGGACGGGAGAAAGTCGGCGACGATAAAAAATCCATAGCGCAGCTTTTTAAGGATAATGGTTATTATACAGCTCGCGTTAGCAAAATCTTTCATATGGGTATTCCTATTGATATTGAAAATGGTACTCATGGCGCAGATGACAAACTTTCATGGACTGAGCGTTTTAATAGCCCAGGTCCCGAATGGAAGGCAAAAGGTGAAGGCGAATTAGTGCAGAATAATCCATATGGAAAGCTTCCTATTAAAGGTGGAAATGTAATGACAATTGTCAAAGCTGAGGGAGATGATTTAGAACATTCAGATGGACGGACAGCACAAAAAGCAATTGAGATTTTAAGAGCTAAAAAGAAAGAACCCTTTTTTTTAGCAGTAGGGCTGGTCCGCCCGCATGTACCATTTGTTGCACCTAACCAGTATTTCAATCGGTTCCCCTATCAAGAAGTTGTATTGCCTCCTAAAGTAGTAGGAGACTGGGATGATCTACCTGCTAATGCCATTAATTATGTAACTACTGTAAATGGAGAAATGACGCCGGAGCAACAGAAGAAAGCCATTGCAGCTTACTATGCTTCAGTTTATTATATGGATGCGCAAGTAGGAAAAATCTTAGCATCCTTAAAGGACGAAGGACTTGAGAAGAATACGATAGTGGTTTTCACATCCGATCATGGATTTCATTTAGGAGAACATGATTTCTGGATGAAGGTCAGTTTGCACGAAGAGTCAGTGCGGGTGCCCCTAATTATTAAAGTGCCAGGAAAGAAAAGTGCTGTTTGCAATTCCTTAGTAGAATTAATAGATTTATATCCTACACTAGCAGCATTAGCTCATATAAAACCCACCTCAAATATTCAGGGTAAAAGTTTGGAAAAAACGATTGAACACCCTGATGTTAAAATTCGTGATTTTGTGTTCTCAGTAAGTCAAAATGGGGGTAAGGGGGGAAATGCTTTTTTGATTCGATCGGATAAATGGAGCTATATTCAATATGGTGAGCATGCTGAAAATGGAGCCGAATTATATGATATGGAGCATGATCTAAAACAATATAATAATTTGGTGAAATTGCCAGCTTATTCAAGTGTAGTTGAAAAGTTGAAGCGAGTCCTAATCAATAAGATCAAAGAAACCAAATTAAATGATATAGTGCTCTGATCGTATCAATTTATTCTTTTTATCAAGCCAAATTGTTACATAAGTAATTGTTGGATTTTGTGTTTAAAATCTTAATAGTGATTATATTCGGATTCAATTATACACTGAAATAACATCTAAATGAAAAGAAATACCTTTCTAACCCTTTTATTTTTATTTGCTTTTAACACGTATGCACAGCAAAAAAAAACGACTGTTGCTCCGGATAGAAAATATTGGACAGATCTCTGTTATCAGATTTCTGCACCAATCTTAGAAAACATGAGTAAAGGCGAGCTTCAGCAACATATGATGATAGAAGTGAGTCCAAGATGGGATAACCGTGATGTGAAATTAACATATATAGAAGCTTTTGGCCGCTTAATGGCTGGGATAGCTCCCTGGTTAGCATTGCCTGATGATGGTTCGGCAGAAGGTAAACAACGGGCTCAGCTTAAGAATTGGGCGTTGTTGAGTTATTCTAATGCTGTCGATCCTAAAAGTCCAGATTATTTATTGTGGAATGGACCATCGCAGACATTAGTCGATGCCTCTTTTATAGCGCAAAGTTTTATTAGAGCTCCAGAGGCGTTATGGTATCCATTGGATGAAACCACTAAGAAGCGCTATATACAAGAATTTAAAAATCTGAGAAAAATTCAACCTCCATACAACAATTGGATCTTATTTAGAGCGACTATCGAAGCGTTTTTAGCACTTATAGGTGAAGATGTGGATGGTTTTGTCACCAGGATGGCCATCAATAAAATGAATGAGTGGTATCTGGGAGATGGTATGTATGGTGATGGGCCACTGTATGCTTTTGATTATTATAATTCATTTGTGATTCAGCCCATGTTTTTGGAGATATTGGAAGTGCTCGAGAAAAAGAAGATCGCTAGCGCAGTTAGTGCTGAACTGGCTCTGAAAAGAATGCAGCGTTACAATAATCATCTAGAACGACTGATATCTCCTGAAGGTACTTTTCCTCCAATAGGCCGATCGCTGACATATCGTATGGCGGCATTTCAGCCACTTGCTCTTGCAGCTTGGAAGTATGATATGCCAGCCGGTGTCAGCAATGGCCAAGTAAGAAATGCGCTTACAACAGTGATGAAGAATATGTTTGAGATTGCTGGTAACTTTAATAAAAAAGGATATTTGCAACTTGGATTTGTTGGCCATCAGCCCGATATTGCCGATTACTATACGAACAATGGTAGCTTATATTTGACTTCATTGATCTTTTTACCCCTTGGACTTAAGCCTGATGCACCCTTTTGGGTAGATTCTCCTGAAGATTGGACTTCTAAAAAAGCTTGGAAAGGTAAATCTTTTGCAAAAGATTATAGTGAGGCTTTGGTAAAATAAAACATTCTAATAAAATCCAATTTAAAAATCGAATCGGCTAATAGTTTTAATTAAGTAATAGCTTCATCTTTCTATATCATTCGGCAATAAATAAGCTTATTATGAGTAAATCTGCTCTTTTAATTTTTTTTTCTTTGATCTCGGGAATAAGCTGTATGGCTCAATCATTAAAAAAAGAGGCCTCAATATCTCACCCCAATATTATCTATATTTTAGCAGATGATCTTGGTTATGGAGATGTTAGTACTTTTAATCATCAATCAAAGATAAAGACGAAGTATATTGATCAGTTAGCTTCAGAAGGGATTAGATTTACGGATGCGCATAGCAATTCTTCACTATGTACACCAAGTCGTTATGGCATCCTAACAGGTCGGTATGCATGGCGGTCTTCCCTTCAAAATGGAGTTTTATGGAGTTATGATACTCCACTTATCGGAAAAAAACAAGTCACAGTAGCATCTATACTAAAGGAAAAAGGATATCATACCGCCTGTATCGGTAAGTGGCATTTAGGACTAGGATGGGGCAGGGATTCGTTAGGTCAGATCGATTTTTTTCAACCGGTTCAAGATGGACCCATAGCGAAAGGATTTGATTATTTTTTTGGTATAAGCGCCTCACTGGATATACCGCCATATGTCTATATAAGAAATGACCGTATCACTGGAACATCCATAAGTACTGTCGATGCTGCTAGAGGAAAGGGGTTTTGGAGGACTGGACCGATAGCTAATGATTTTAAGCATGCTGCTGTGCTGACAGCATTGACAGATGAGGCTGTGGGCTATATCCAAAAAAATGCAAGTTCATCGCGTCCTTTTTTTCTTTACTTACCGTTAACTTCGCCGCATACTCCCATTCTTCCTAATGATCAATTTTTAGGTAAAAGTGGAATAAATGAGTATGCAGATTTTGTAATGATGACAGATTCGATCGTAGGACGCGTTATGGCCGAATTGAAGAAGCAAGGGATTGAGAAAAACACGCTTATTATATTTACCAGTGATAATGGTTTTGCTCCAGCGGCAGGTTTAAAAGAATTGGAAAATTATGGACATCAACCAAGTTATCAATATAGAGGAACCAAATCCGATATATTTGAGGGCGGACATCGTGTTCCTTTTATTATGAAGTGGCCAACAGTTATAACAGGAGGCAGCACAGGAAATCAAACCATAAGTCTCACAGATTTTATGGCAACATGTGCAGAGATAGTGGGTACACCATTGAAGGATAATGAAGGCGAAGATAGTTACAGTATGTACCCTTTGATGAGAGAAGTGTCCCAAGGTGAATATAAAAGAAAGGATATTATTCATCACTCGGGCGAGGGTGTTTTTTCAATCAGAAAAGGTAGGTGGAAAATGGTTTTTGGAGCAGGTTCCGGTGGATGGAGTTATCCGACAACAAAAGATTTAACACAACAAAATTTACCTCAAATACAATTGTATGATTTAGATAAAGACATTTCAGAAAAACATAATGTTGCTGCTTTATATCCTTTATTGGTTAAAGAATTGACCGCTTTGATGGGTAAATATATTGAGGAGGGAAGAACGACTGCAGGAAGTTTACAAGCGAATGATGTCCCTGTTCAAATGACTAAGTAAAAGAAATTATGATTTGAGTTTTAATATTAACTTAATATATGACTAGTCTTTTGTTTATTTTTTTGCAAAAAAAATAACTATGGACAATTAATTATATCTCATAATATTGGTTCCTTCGGGCTTTTCTTTTTTTTAATAATTATTCTTTTCAACCATTTGCCTCTGAAGTGCGGGTGACTTTTGATTTTTCAGTAGGTCGCGTGTCCAATTTGCGATGATAGGAACAGCTTTGAAATAGGATTATGTAGAAACGAATTAGAATTCAGCAGTTCCCGCTTTAGCGGGAACGTCCGAACTTCATTTAAGTAAAATGCTTAGGAACACACACTCAAAACACGTAAACTCTAACTTGGAAGTTTAAACAGTAGTCAATTGCTCATTTTTCCATGTTGTTGTGCTTTAATTTTGCCATTCTACTTTATGCAAACACATTAATCTTTTACAGTAATTATAAAGCAAGACGGCTATCTCACTAAAATGTCCCGTGAATAATTAAGAAAACAAGATGAAGTTAAAAGAAGTGGGCATATTTATTCCTGAATGTACTGAATAAATTAGTTCGGCACAATCCTTAATTCAGATACTGTAAAAAGCTGAGGGACAATTTTCCAGCTCGCCCGTCTTAATAATCTTAGCCCTTTGCAAATCGATGAATTTTAATCAATAAATATATAAATCAACCACAAAAATGATGAAGAGAAGTACCCGAACCATGTTGTGCCTTATGGCAGGCATTGTTGTATTAGCATCCTGTAAAAAGGAACTTGTAGAAACATTGAAAGATAATCAGAACGAACTTAGTTCTCTACGATCTTCTCAAGTTTTAAATTTTTCTACGGCAGAATTAAAGAATTATTTCGATCATGCCAGGAGTCAAGATGCGAGTGGAGTTAAAAAGTTAAAAGCCTCTTCTTCTGGGGGACCTGAAGGTTTTAGTTCTTTGGGAGCACTGGCAAGCACTGATCCCAACGCGCAGATGCTTGTTTCCGTGATCGATGATAATTACATGGAAGATGTACTGAATGGCAACGGCGAAATTGTTGTCAGTGATGTGCTGTATAAGGTGACACCTTATGGAACATTCTTTGCCGGTAAAAACAATACCGAAAACCTCAATAAAATGTACGCGTCAATTGCCTCTGCCTATCCCATTACAACAGATGATGACTCTTATAAACGTCTCGATCTTACTGCTTTTATGGATACCAGCGCAGATTTAGGCCTTGGTGATGAGGTAGTTTTTTTAAAGGATAATATCGGCTTTATTCCCACCTTTGTCGATGATAAATCACTTAATTTACCTACAAGACCAAATAGATTAGAAGGTTTCATGGAAGATGAAGCCGATACAGGTCGTCCCACTCGTGAAAGCCGCCCTGATGACGGCCCTACACGACCGAGCCGTTCCGGTGATGGCACGGATGGCACTACACGTCCAAGCCGTAGTGGTGATGGCACGGATGGTACTACACGACCTCCCCGTGAAGGTGGTGGCACTACTGTTACCAATGGTCCTCGACCAAGTCGCGGTGGAGACGGTACACCACGTCCGCCTCGTAACGCAGGAACACCGGTCACATCGAGTAACGAGCTTGATCCTGCTATGTTTGAGAACCTGTTGGCACGCCAGATGAATAATCCTGAAGGAAAAATATTGAAAACAATATTTGAAAACAGTACAGAATATAATTATTTTGACGATAGTGATTATAGAACCAGTGTTTTACTATATAACCGAAATTATGGCTTTGCAAGAAGTGTCGGAATAAAAGTAAAACAGCAAAAAGCGGGTGGATTTTTTCAACTCGGAATCTGGGGTAAGGTCAATGCCGAAGAAATCGTTGCAGGCTGGACCGCAGTAGAATTTGAGACATTAGATCTTATTCCTCCTATGAGCTTAACTTCAGATGCTTGGCGTAGTTTTACAGATCCTACCTGGAATAAGCCCGATTATATTCCTGTATATAAAGCCGGTGATATCTTTCAGATTCTAGTTCCCTATGATATTCCTAATATCTTTCCGATTGGTCCCGATAATATTGCGGGAGAATTCAAGATTAATGAAAAGACAATTAAGCCTCTTTTGAAACTAGGGTGGGATGCACTTAAGAAAAAACTAGAAACCCCTGGGGGTGGCAAAGTGAAGACTATCAATGTTAAAGATGGGACTATTGAAGAAGTCGCACTGGTAGATCTGGACAAAGCAACTTTAGGCTTGATCTATAAAAAGGTAGAAACAGCAGGAGCAGATGGCAAAGTTAAATGTGTTTTGATGCCTTATGCAGCTAAAGAATATAATCAGGATAAAATCGAGAAAGAGTTTGCGTTTGCTATTCAGGACTTTGAAATTAAGGTATCAACAGATTTTACGAACATAAAATTCGATCCTAAAACACTTGATAATCTTAAGAAATCGATAAAAAATGGCTTTAAATTTACCAGAGCCGATGTATTTGGAGCTTCAAAAAGAAACGGTTCATGGCGCGGTGTTAGGATATATACCAAGTAAGATCGGCATTGAAAAAGTATTGCTTATTTTTAATTTCCTAAAAAGCAGGACATTTTGTTAGCCTAGCCGTTTATCTTAATAACAGATGCTATTCATAAATCGTTTATGGATAGGTGACATATACGGCGAGCCACGAGAATATAAATTCTCGTGGCTTTTTTAAATCAATCCTCAAAAAATACTCTTTCATAAGGATACTATAAATAATAAATTCTCCCGTTACTATTGAGATTGAAAACTTGAATTTATTTTTTTTAATATTTCGTGCTTTTTTCGGGACATTCATCGTTCATGACCGTCATATTATTCGATTTGTTAATGGCCATTTTACTGGCTTTATTATGAAAATTTAACTATTAAATTATTTAGAGAGAGTTTAATGGTGTGGAATTATTAATATTTTTAACACCCTAAGGTAGCTATCATATTTTTTTAATAAAGCTCACAGCATTATTAAAAAAATATGAGTTTTAGCACATCTAAATTTATAAAATCATTGTTATATGAATAAAATAAAACTTCTTTTATTAGTACTTGCGACAGTATTTATTAATAAAATCCAAGCACAGGATTTAGTATCCGATAGTACAAAAAATTGGAAAATACATGGGGAAAATACATTTCTGATTAATCAGAGTTCTTTCTCAAATTGGGCTGCAGGTGGAGTCAATTCTTTCGCTGGCAACATTGTATTAAATTATGATTTCAATTATAAAAAAGACCGATGGTCCTGGGACAACAAACTAATTGCAACGTACGGTCAGACTTTTCAGAAGGAAACAGATTGGCGAAAAAATGATGATCGACTATCTCTAAATAGCTTAATTGGGCATCAGGCAACAGAACATTGGTTATATACATTTTTCCTTAATTTTAACACACAATTTGCAAGAGGATATGATTATACCTCTCCAGATAAAAAACTTATATCCGAATGGCTTTCACCAGCATATTTAAGTTTCGGTCCAGGGATGGCTTACAAAAAATCTGATAATTTAAAATTCAATTTATCTCCGGCTGCAATACGTATTGTTTTTGTAAATAATGATAGTTTAGCAACCTCTTATGGTTTAGATTCAGGCAAAAATTCTCGTTTTGAATTTGGAGCAGCTTTTGACGCTTATTACAAAATGCAGCTCATGGAAAATATTACTTTTGAAAATATATTAAAACTCTATTCGAACTATTTAGATAAACCCAAAAACATCGATGTAGATTACACCGCTAATCTAGCGATGAAAGTTAATCAGTGGATTACAGTAAATGCAGGCGTACAATTAGTCTATGATGATAACACCAAACTACCTAAGATAGAAAATGGCGTTATAGTTGGAAAGAAATCAGATTTACAGATGAAGCAAATACTTGGTGCGGGTGTCACCTATAAATTTTAATAGAGGAGCCCTTACCTGAAAATACCATTATTCAGACAGGGCTTTCTCTTCATAAGCTTATTAACTTTATTATTAAAACCATACACATGCTATACATTTAGCAGCATTTCTAATCTATACGCTAATGCTAGAGCGCCAATATCTTTTTTCTAGATCTTAAACAACGCCGATTTTTGAGTTAAACCTCTTAGCTCTGTAACTTAATATGAAGATTTTTATCATGCGCCAGCGAATTAGGTTATTCTCATTCCATTTTCTATAAACCTAAAAACGATTGGTATGACTAAACCTACAGGTAGTTTGCTTATCATCATTTGCATAGGTATTCATCTTTCTTTTTACTTTATACAGCGATCGAAATAAATTCAACTTTCTGAGGAAAGAAAGCTCATTGACCCCGCTTTAGCGGGGTCTCTGAACCTTTCTACTATGAAATGATACGAAAGGTTTTTATAAAAATTTGCCAAAATCTGTTCAAGCTAGACGGATTAAAAACTTGAACAGTATTATCCAATAAGTAACAAAGAAATAATTTTCAGCATGGAAGTTTCCAGATCCATTTCTTTCATAATTACACTTTCAAATATAGGACGATCCTAACATCAAAATGTCCCGTCATATTGAATTAATTATAATTCAATATTGAGGCATTAAAATTTGTAATTAGAAGATGAACAGAAAAGATATATTAAAAAAATAAAGTAAAGAGGGACATTCCTTTTTTTTAATCGTCTTAAATATTGACACATGATTTTTCAAATCTGTAATGCTTGAGATACATGCTTTAAATCAAATACGATGATCTGAAATGGAAATGTATGGTTTTTATTCATCTGATTAAGAATATGTTCACGGATAGCGAGCGGGCTTTGTAATGAAGTTTCAGCAAGAGCATAAATAAAATATAAAGTGGATTATGGGAAAATTTGTTATTAAAATGGCTTCTAACGGTCAGTTTTATTTTAATTTGAAAGCGAATAATGGTCAGATTATTCTTTCGAGTGAAATGTACACAAGAAAAGGAGCTTGTATGAATGGCATTTATTCTGTAAAGAAGAATTCACAAAAAGATAACCGTTTTGAAAGCAAAATTTCTAGTACGGGAAAACCCTATTTCAATCTTAAAGCCAGCAATGGTCAGGTGATAGGAAAAAGTGAAATGTACAAAACTACAGTAGGTAGAAATAGTGGTATTACAACAGTAATAACCTATGCTCCATATGCTCCTATTGTTGAAGATTACATAAAAAAACATAGTTAACGATTATTTCAGCTCATCTAATGCACGCAACAGATTAGGGTTTAAAAATAGTTATTTGGAACAAATTTACAATGACTTATTTGGCCTGTGCACAGATGAAATTCAAGTATTTAATCAAAAAAAAGATCTATCCCAAATATTGAACGATGCCAGTGAAAAGTTAGGAATTGACCATATCACAACTAATATATTAAATTCTGTGATAGACCAGGTGGAGAGATGTAACTGCACTCATATGGCCAACTCAAGGTCCGTAACAAACTATTCTGCCATCGGGCATATGGAAAATATCATGGTTTTATATGGCGCAAGAAATCAAAAAATTGGAAGAAAAAGTGTTGCTGCAACAATTGCGGGAGGGAAGCCATTTGGCTTATATGTTACTATATAACCGATATAAAAAAATCATTGCATACAAACTGCTTAGACTCCTAAAATCCGAAGAATTGGCGCAAGATGTACTTCAGGATATTTTTTTAAAAATATGGGAGAAAAGAGATTATATTAATGCCGAATTCTCATTCCCCGCATTCTTGCATCGCCTGGTAAGAAATGAAGTTAGCGATATTATCCGCAAAGCCAACCAGGATAAACGCTTGCAGCAACAATTATTGATAAGTACGCCAATTGACTACACACATATAGAAGAACTTATCACACGAAACGAAAATATCGTCCTTCTTCAAGAGGCCCTGAAGCAACTACCTGAAAGACAACGGGAGGTTTTTTTAATGCATAAAATCGAACAGAAAAGTTATAAGGAAATTAGTGAAAACCTGAAAATTTCCCCCGCAGCCATTAATCAACATGTTTATCGCGCTATGCAGCATTTGGCTCGGATTCTTAATCCGACTGTTTGCGCATTGATGATGGTCTGTGACTGTAATACTTTTTTCTTTTAGAGGGTATATAAATATAATAAGATTAAGGTCATGAAAGATAAGAAAGATGCGTATAAATTATTCAATATATACATTCGCAATGAATATAACCTTCATCAATTGAAAGAAATTTTGGATTTCTTTGCAACGGATAAATCTGGTAAAACATTAGATGAACTCGTTGATGCTTATCTTGATGAAGAAACTGAAGACGTCCAGACCGATCAAGCGACAACACGTGTGATCTCAAATACTGATAAAGTGATCTCTTCCACTGTAAATGAATCAAAAGTGGAGCAGCCACATATTAAAAAACCATATAGACTGCACGTCGCTTTGGCCAGTGTTCTGGTAGCATCAGTCTTACTTATACTCTACGTTAACCGCGAAAAGCATAGCATTCCGCAACCCTCAATGAATATTACTAACAGTTCAATAAAACATAATAAAGCGACATTGGCTTTAGGTAATGGACAAACAATCGTATTAAATGAGCAAGAAAAAGGCATTATTGTCAATGGTGCCGACATCAGCTACGAGGACGGCAGGCAGGAGGTCGTCCAATTGAACTCGGGCATCGTCTCGCAGTTGGTGTTGTCCACGCCAGCTGGTGGGCAATACAAAATAACGTTGCCTGATGGAAGTCGTGTGTGGCTAAATGCCGCTTCATCTATCACTTATCCTTCTAGCTTTACCGATAGCGTACGACGGGTAAAACTTAAAGGTGAAGCTTTCTTTGAAGTCGTGAAGGATACCAAACATCCCCTTATTGTGGAGACAGATAAACAACTCGTAAAAGTACTCGGTACAACATTCAATATAAAAGCATATAGTGAGGGAGATGCTCAAATTACTACCTTGATTACCGGAAGCTTGTATGTTAAGCCCCTTCTTTCGCTGAATGGTAAAATCATATCGTCCGGACAACAAACCATCGTCGTCGGAGCTGGTTTGAAAACACAGAAAGCAGATATCAATGGTATCTTAGGCTGGAAAACAGGCGAATTTATTTTCCACTACACTACCTTAAAGGAAATGCTCCCTGAACTAGGGCGTTGGTACGATCTGGAAGTGCAGGTGGATGATGTTCCCGAAGCAATTTTCTATGCGGAAATCAGTCGCAGTGAAAAGCTCATGACTGTACTTTCTCTATTGGAAGAAACTAACAAAGTTAAGTTCAAGCTCGACGGGAAAAAGCTTTCTGTAAGCAAGGATTAAAAACCGTCATTGTTATTGCCACCTACCAACCTGGATTTTGTTGAAAACTAGGAACGGCAGACCGTATAATATCAACATCGGATTGTGGGATTGGGAGCTTATCCATTTTTGCTGGATAGGAGCGTTGATTCACCTGCTTGAGTATATAACTTGGCTTTCCGACATCATCAAGCAACACGTTTACACCATGATAACTCGTGTTGAAAACTTTAGCAGACTGCCCCCAGCGCCGAACGTCAAAATAACGATGCCGCTCAAATGCTAACTCAACCTTACGCTCATTGACATACCGCTCCCAACTTAGCTCATCTGCTTTAAGTGCCGGCATATTAACACTCTCTCTACTTCGAATAAGATTCACATAATGTACCGCTTCCTGTGCTTGACCTAGTGCTAGGAGGCACTCCGCATAGTTTAAGATAACCTCTCCATATCGCATTTCTATAAAATTTGTCAATGAGCTCAACGTACCACCACTATTTGTGCGTCTGAAATAATCGGGATCGGCTGATTTTTTGATGTAATAGCCTGTTGGTGTTGAATATTGAAGGTTAGCCGTTATATCTATACCAGTGGCTGAAACGTCTATCAGTCGCTTACCACCATTACCATTTACCCAAGTTGATCCATGGTAAAGTATGGAAGCCGCAAATCGTGGATCTCTGTTATGATAGGGCTGGCTGGCATGTAACACATTATTCCAGTCAAATGCAACGGCTTTGCCATCCTTTTCAATCACTTCATAGCTATCCACCAGCTCCTGAGTAGGAACTATCCCTGTTTGCCCTCGGTTTGCCGGTGATTGGATAAATGCATCGGTATAATGTGCGACGATTTGATTATCAGATTTATAAAAAAACATAATCTCAGGATTGTTCGTCAGGAAAATGTCTTCATAATCTGTATGCAAGCTGTAATAATTGCTATCAATTAAATTTTTAGCAGTTTGTGCCGCAAATTGCCATAGCTTTTGATCATTGGTGGGGTTGTTTTCTATGCTCGCAGCATAGAGCGCCATCCTTGCCTTGTAACCCATTGCTATGCCCCGATTCGGACGATTAACAGTAGATTGGGCTGGTGTAGATAGTAATTTAATCGCTTGATCAAGATCTGCATAGACTGCATTCACGCATGTTGTATAGGAACTTCTGTCTATGAAGATATTGTCATCCGGATCCATGGCTTCCAAAATCAACGGAACACCTAAATTTTTTCCACCAAAAAAATTTAAGAGTTCCATATAATAGTAAGCTCTCATAAAGTACGTTTCTCCGAGAAGCTGATCCCTGGATGTACCCCACTCGGTCTTGTTTTCGAGAGAACTTAAGAGTTTATTTGCCATCCGTATTTGTCGATATGAATTCTGCCATAGATTAATTGGCAGGGAACTCGTCGGGTTCATATCCCCGTTAGCAAATTGTGCAAATGATGTTACAACCTTGGTCGTTACATCATCTCCGCCTATGTTCATAAGAGAAATTTTGACAAGGTCAGTCTCGATCATCCTGCGGGCGAGCAACGAATTTACGGCCTTTTCGGCCAGATCTACATTGTTAAAGACATTTTCTTCACTATAAAAGTCCGGCTGGTGTGAAAAAAAATTTTTACTGCAGGACAATGTGCCGAAAGATGATAGCGCCACAAAGAGAATGAATATTATTTTTTTCATCTGTCTTAGTTTTTAAAAGTTAAAATTTGACTTCCATTCCAAATGTAAATGTCTTCGGTAATGGGTATGTACCACCACCTATCTCCGGATCTACAATATCAACTTTATCGAAGGTCAAAAGATTGTAGCCTGCTACATAACAACGAATGCTGTTGAATCCTGCCTTTTGTAAAATCTTGTTGTTGAACTGATAACCAAGCATAGCACTTTTTAGCCTAAGGTACGATGCATCATGTAGCCAATAGGTAGATTGCTGCGTATTATTAGCACTACCGAAGGATAGCCTTGGATATGTTCCATCAGTATTATCTGGTGTCCATCTATCTAAATGGTGCTCGTAAGCCGTATTCGCAAATGGAGTAAAGGCTACCCCCGGTGAGGATGAATAATAGAGATTTGTCCGGCTTACTCCTTGAAAGAACAGCGAGAAATCAAATGATTGAAAATTGAAATCAGCACCTAATCCATATTGTAGACGGGGAAGGCTCGGCTTGCCGATGCGAGTACGATCCCATTGATCCACAACATTGTCAGGCTTACCATCAGGCCCGCTAATATCCGCATACTTGATGTCTCCGGGCTGAAGATTCCCGAACAGTTGTTTTGGACTTTGTGCAATATCTTCTGCGTTTTGGAATAAACCTAAGGCGATTAGACCAAAACCATAATAATCTTGTGTTCGTCCACTTTGCACCAGAAGCTCATTGGGTTGCTTTTCGGGGATAGATATAATTTTACTACTCGAAAAAGCAATATTCGGACGTATTGTGTAACTCAAGCCACCAATAGTATGCCGATGACTTAAACTCAGCTCCATTCCTTTATTAGAAACGATCGAATTGTTCTCATAGGGTGGCGCCGCGCCAAATGTAAAAGGAAAGGCACCTGATGGCGTATTAAGAATGTCGCTCCTCTTCTTGTAGAAAATCTCCAAAGTACCGCCAAGGAGTCCTTTCCAAAACTCAAAGTCTAAACCGGTATTATATGAATACTCTTTTTCCCAAGTGATAGAGGTATTCCCGATCCCGCGCAGAAGAACTTCGCCCTCAACTTGATCATCAATCACAAGTGCGTTGGAAAATAGTGAATACCTGTCAAGATATCCATAGGGCTGATTGATCCGGTCATTCCCTACGATACCTGCACTAGCACGTAGCTTGAGCATAGTGATACGGCCAGAGGCCAACTGCTCTTTCATAAAGCTTTCTCTTGCAATATTCCATCCAGCTGATAGGGCAGGGAAAAAGCCCCACCGCTGAAGAAAGCTCGAAGAGCCATCATAACGAAATGTGAAATCGAACAAATAGCGGCTATCGTATCTGTAGCCAAACTGACCGACGACACTTTTTCTAGAATTACTCGTCTCTCTTCCTGATGTAAATTGGTTATTGGCATCGCCAAAGTTAATCTGATCAATGGCTGTCGAATAAAAGTCATATCGATCTGCACCTAAAACAGCGTAACGCTCTTTTGTTTGATTGTAGAGAAGTAGTCCCTTAATATGGTGCTTATCTAGCGTTCGATCGTAGATGAATTGTGCATCAAAGGTTAAATTGTCTGTCATCTCAGTACTCTGCTCCAAAGATGCACCGTCAAATGATCCCATACGGATGTATGTGCCGTCATCCGTATGGATAACCGGATTTTTTCGCCAGTTTTTTTCCGCACTATTATTGCGGAAGTAGCTTAATGTACCTTTTAATGATAATCCTTTTATAAAGGAAAATTTTTGCTCACCACGCAAGATCGCAGTCACATAACTCTCACTGGACTTATTATAATCGCCATTTATCGTAGCGAAATAGGGATTTCTAAAAAGATTTGAGCCAACAAAATATCCGCCGTATTTGGACGGGTCACTGGCATACTGATTTGCGTAAATTGGAGGGGTCTCTACCAAATCTGTTACTGTAGATCCTGGAGGGTTTTTCGTGTCATTGATCGCCCCTGATAGGTCTACACCGAAGTTAAGATTGCTGTTTACCTTAAAATCAAGATTGGACCGTAGGGTATATCGCTTGTTACTTACATTGCGCAATAAGCCCCCTTGATTGTTATAGGAAGCGGAAACAAAATAGTTTGACTGCTCTCCTCCGCCTTGAATTGAAAGCGAGTGTAGCTGGTTGACTGCCGGGGTTCGAATAGTTTGCTCCCACCAGTTGGTATTGGGAAAGTGATCAGGATCGGAGCCATCCCTGAATTTTTGAATATCTTGTGGGGAATAAACGGGATTAAATTCCTGCGGAATATTTCCGTCAGGAAGCCTGACATCGTTTATCTGTGCTTCATTAAATAGCGTTGCCCATTGCCAGGAATCAAGCGGACGCAGTAGACGGGTAGGGTATTCGAGATTCACACTGCCGTTATATTGCAATACAGGTCGTGTTTTTTTACCGTGTTTGGTGGTGATCAGAATCACCCCATTGGCAGCTCTAGCACCATAGACCGCGGCCGAAGCATCTTTTATGACAGACACACTCTCAATGTCTTGTGGACTTAGAGCAGACCATATTTTATTATTCGTTGGAACTCCATCGATGACGAGCAATGGACTATTGTCGCTTGTGGAAAGTGTGTTCTGTCCGCGAATGTCAAACACAGGACTTTCTCCTGGTGATCCTCCATATCTGGTTACTGTCAGTCCAGGAAGCCTTCCTACAATGGCATCACCAAGATCACTTACGTTCTGCCGGGCAATGTCCTTGGCATCTACTTGGACAACAGAAGCGACATTATCCTGACGCGTACTTGTCGTATATCCAACGACCAAAACTTCATCGAGCGCTGATAGTTCACGGTTTAAGATAATACGATCAAGTTGCGCTGTGGCCTCAATACGACGGGTTGTATAACCTAAAAAGGAAATCAACAGTCTGCTATCCGCTGGAATCTGATCAAGCGTAAACCTACCGTCAGCTCCTGTTTTCGTTTGCTTGCTACCCTGCCATTTGGAAGTTTTCAGCACTTGTATCGTTGCCCCGGAAAGCGTAGCTCCAGATGAATCTACAACGGTGCCACTTAGCGAAATGTTTTCTTGCGAGACATTTATGCTGGTATTCACTTCTTCTCTTTTAGTGAGAATAATAGTTTTGCCTTTGATTCTATATTTCAGTGAACTATGTTGCAAAATAGCGCTTAATGCCGAATCTACCAAAACCGACGAGACAGAGACCGTTATCTTAGGGCTTTCCTTCAATAGGGTACCATTGATCACAAAATTATACCCCCCCTGTTTCTTAATGGCTGACAGCACGCTCTCAAGACTCGCATCATTAAATCGTAAGGTCAAATTTTGCCCCTTAGCTGTTTCTATCGATAGCATAGAACAGCAAAATAATAATATGATATTTGTAGAAAGCCTTTGCAAAAAACTAATTTTACTTGAGTTCATGAGGTCAAAATTAAGTTAGCGTAATTTATAGTATATACCCGTTAGAAAAAAAAACTATGACAGCATCTCTAATTAATTCCGAAATTAAATTAAATAGAACAATTAGGCTTCTGTACAAAACGCATGGCTTATTAATAACCTGGACATATCGCCCCAATCACTAATTTATATTAGAAGCACCTATTTATTTTATATGGACTATCTAGGCGAATCGAATTAGCCGCCCTCTTTGGACATGGTCTATGTGTAGTCAATAGGATGAAATTCCCGAATGGTTAGGTGCAAAAAGGACAGCGTGTTAGGGCTTCCTGTACTTTAGGAGAAAAAATGCATAATGCTTGTTGATTAATTTATGGATAGATACACATCTATAATTATAAGGGACATTTTTCTTTCTCGATCGTTTTATATTTCAAAATTAATATTCAATATAATTATCCCTCAAATATTTCTGTCATCTTGATAACGTGTTTTTTGCGGAGGAATTATTGTTTTTGATTGCATTTTATTTAAATAAATAGCTATATTTTAAGTATGAGAAAAATTATTTTACTAAAAGCATTCCTGTTATTTTTATTTTATAATGAATCTTTTGCTCAGTTTAAACCTGATAAACCCAATATTATTTTCATTATGGCGGATGATATGGGCTATGGCGACCCACAGTGTTATAACGAAAAATCAAAAATTCCTACTCCTAATATAAATAAATTGGCCCAAGGTGGAATGTTATTTTTAGATGCTCATTCAGCATCCTCTGTTTGTACACCTTCTAGGTATAGCGTAATCAATGGTAAATATGCATGGAAATCAACATTGAAAAAGGAAGTTCTTTGGTCAGGTTACGATACTCCGTTAATTAATAGTGATGAAGTCACTATTGCCGATATCTGCAAAAAAGCAGGATATCAAACTGCTGCAATAGGAAAATGGCATTTGGGAGTAAATTTTTTAAAACAAACCGGTTATTCTTTTGTGGTGCCCAAGGACTATCATGAGGAAGGTCTGAAAGGTACAAAGAATGTCAGTTTTACGACCCCCACTTATGGGGGACCTAATGATTTAGGTTTCGATTATTTTTTTGGCATATTGGGCGGGCAAAATATGGAACCATATGCATATATCAAAAACAGGTATGCCCTTGGTAACCCTAATCAATGGCGTGGGGCTAATAAGCCTACTGTACCAGGAACTTCTGGATTGGAGGTTCATGAAGGGTGGATGGTGCAAAACTGGACCGATACTGCCATCGGCCCCACATTAACACAAGAAACTATTAGTTTTATAGAAAAATCAGCTTTGGCAAAGAAAAACTTCTTCATTTATTACACACCCGTAGCTCCCCATCGACCATGCACTCCTTCTTCCATCGCTAAAGGAAAAAGCCAAGCTGGAGATCGAGGCGACATGGTGTTTGAATTGGATTGGAGTATAGGTCAGATTAGAGATAAATTAAAAGAACTTGGAATTGAAAAAAATACGATAATTATTGTAACCTCCGATAACGGAGCGACCAAAGTTAGTGATGACGGGAATGATTATGGACATAAAAGCTGTGGTGAACTAAAAGGTTACAAAGGATCACTGCATGAAGGCGGTCATAGAGTGCCGTTTATTGTTTATTGGCCAGACGTAATAAAAGCTGGAGCGATTTCTAAGGCACTTATATCTAATTTAGATCTGATGGCTACAGTATCTGAAATTATTGGAGAACCTTTGCAATCAGGGAAGGATAGCGAAAGTTTTGCTAACGTGCTGCGCAATGAACATTCTTCGCGGCACAGAAAAGAATTGATACATCATACTTATTCGGGTCAATACGCTATGCGTATTGAAAATTGGAAATTGATACCAAACCGAGAGGAAAATGGTGATTGGACTTATGAATTATACGATATCAAAAGTGATCCAACTGAGATGAAAAATTTAAGTAAAGAGAATGCTGCAATGATTCCTCAGATAATCAAAGAGCTGGAATCTAGGATTTTTGATTTTTAAAGTTTTTTTACAGCTTAAATGAAAGAATATCACTTTTATCACAGTTAATCAAGTGTAATTTGGGAAATTATGAGCAATCTATACAACATGGTAAAAACGAAAAACTAATTGACGCAATTAGTATGGGCCTGTAAATACTGAAATTATCAAATTTTGATAATATATTGTAAACTATACCTAAAAGATAAATAGATATTGGTGTGTGTAGGAAATTCGAAATAAAATTTTAAAATGAAACGCTCCAACTTTGCTCCGTTAGATGATCGAACATCCCTGAGACCTTTTGTTGTTTGCTCTCTGGAGGTTTTATTATCTGGGGGAATATAGAGTTGTAATTATTTTTTTTGTTTTCTTTGGACGACGATGATATTATCCTTTTCCTTAAATTCCAGATCACTTACTTCTGTTATAAACTTGAGGACCTCCGATAAAGGCCTTTGTCTATTTATTTCACCATAGAGTGCAGGTTCTTCAGTACCATTCAAAAGTTTGAAATTAACACCATACCAATTAGAAAGTTCACTGCTCAGCTCAACAAATGACTTTCCTGTTAAATTGAAATAACCATCCTTCCAATCTAGTTCCAATTCAGGATCTGCTAAAGTAATCACCTGTCCGCCACTTTCTTCTCTGTACTGCTGATTAGGTTTAAGTAAAGTTTGAAAATTCTCGGTTACCTGTTGTCCCAATGGAACTACGCTTTTCTGTAAAGCGATCTTTCCTTCCAAAAGTGTAGCTCTAAAATGCCCAACGCTACCTCCAGCACTAAATTTTGTACCTAGCACTGCTATCGAGTAGGTCGGTGTTTTTACAAAAAAAGGTATTGATTTGTTTTTTTGCTTTTGTGGTGCTATCTCAAAATAACCTTCTCCCACTAATAATACATCTCTAAAAGAATCACCAAATGCAACAGGATAAGAGACCGATGAATTCGCATTTAACCACACTTTGCTGCCGTCAGACAAAATAATATTTACTACGCCACCAGGCCCTGTTTTAATGGTATTGTAAACTAAAGGTGATGCTTCGTTTGTAGTTAAGTACTCGATTCCACCGTCAGTATGTTTTACGATCTGATAAAAACGGCTCTTTAACGTATCGTTGGGTAATAAGTCGTCCATTTTAATCTCGCGATTATCTTCTAACAGAATTCTGGTATTTTTATTCTCAAGGGGCAAGGAGTCGATAATTGAAGATTGTGAAGATTGCCATAGGACATAGGCTCCTATTCCAACACCTAGTAATAGCGTAGCTGCAATGCTCAGCCTCCAAACATTTAATTTACGGCGTGCAGGTTTAACTTCTAAAATTGTCTTAATACGACTGTCCAAACCGGAAAGTCTTTCCTCTAGTATTTTGTCAGAAATAAATTCTTTCCCTTCTTCTAATGAATTATACCACAGCTCAACAAGTTCCGACTCATGTTCGTCACAATTTCCTTCTCTATATTTTTGTAATAGTGTTTGAATGCTTTTCATTGTTGATCCTTTTATGATCGTCCGTTAAAAAAAGTTAATAAGGTTGCTATAATACGTTCACTCTCCGCTGTGAAAAGTAACCATATAGTCCACAATGGCAATTGTTCCCTAAGCCCTTTTAATATTAGCGAAAGTCTGTTCCTTACAGTTTTTTCAGATAATCCTAGCTCCAGTGCAACCTCATCCGGTTTTCTATCTTCTAGCATTCTCATTCGAAAAATTTCTTTCCCCAGAGGTACACGATCACTTATTAATTCAAATATACGTTCAAGAAAAGTGGCATGTTGTACCCTTTGATCTGTTCCTTCTGTATACTGTGTCTGCTTTTGGAAAAATTGTTCATATTTCCGTACATGTTGCTGATGTAGAAAATGATCGATAATCTGATTTTTAAGAGCCTGATGGATGTAACCAGAAAAATTAGCAATACCACTTAGATTAGCTCTCCCGTTCCAAATTTTATAAAAAAGTTCTTGCAGAATATCCTCCACCAGTTCCTTATCACCAAGACGGCGAAAAGCTAACAGGTAAAGTGAACGCTTATATTTATCGTATAATGTCGTGAAAGCATAAGCATTTCCATTGGCCATTTCTGCCAACAATTCGCTATCAGTTTTCAGTGAGCAATTGTCCCTTTGCATAGAGGCTTCGTTGTATCGATCATCGCGTAAATATAATGTAAAATTTGTAGAATATACAAAAAAAAAAGATTTTAGATGAAGCTATAACCGCTACCCAAAACCAAAATTACGCAAATGATACAATTAAAGATAATCCGATATAAATTGTATTCCTATTTCCATGAAACCGCTGGCCGAGCAATTCAAAAGTATTAAAAATATAAGTAAAAAACTTAAGAACAAAACCATCTATTTTTCAAAAAGTAAATGAACTAAACGCTGCATCTTGTTTTTAGATGATGAGATTTTTAGCTGTATAACTAATTCCAGTCTATCACCCCAATTCCATCTTTGAGCATGCATGTTAACTCCACCAGTTACTGTTCGGTACTGTTCACTGGGAAAAAAGGGTAGTAGCGGAGAAAAGGACTGTTGGCTCACCAAATAAATATCCACTAGCTTCTAAAGCTACCTGTCTTTCTAGAGCGTAGCTTGGCCCCCCTTTTGTCGGTAATGACGACAGATCTATTCTTAATACTTGTCGTGTATAGTCTTGTGTGTTGACAAAGAAGACTTTTTGTTTTTAGTAAAGGATTAAATTTGACTTCAAAATAGACCTTAGCTTTTAAATGTACATCTCAAGAAGAATCACTGAATGCAATGGGGAAGGTGATGGGGGCATCTACATGGAGCCACACTTTGGTGCCATCCGAAAGAATAATATTTACGAGATCACCAATACCAGTTAATAGAGTTTTGAGAATTGTGAGTTTTTGAATTTTTAACGGGAAAGTACTCCATACCATCATTTTTATGGCAGATGATGCAGTAATTTTGTTTATTGACAATATCTGATGGTGACAATTCATCTAGCGTGATTTCGGTTTTACCTTCTAATATTATCCTCGTATTTGTTCCCGCAGGAGCTGCATGATCTAGAGAAACGTCTTGTTTAATATGCCAAAGATAAAATATACTTCCCCCAATGAAAAGAGCTAGTGCCGCGATAAGAGTAATGCTATGCCACAGCATAACAAATGGACTTTGTTTATTATAAATACCCCGTGCTATCATATGGATGCGCCCATCTAGTTTGCTTAGCCTTAAATCAATATGTTCATTATTTAAGTCGTACATGCCATTACCCAATCGTGTATACCAAAGATCAATCAAAAAGTATTCTTCTTTATTACATTTGCGTGCAATATACTTGGTTAATAGCTCGTGGATATATGCTTCGTTCATTGTCTTACCTTTTTTAGCATCCTTTTAGATAAGACGGCTGTAGTAACAATATGTCCCTCAAATTTTAAAGGATTTTATCTGTTCATGATAACGGATCTGTCTTTCATAAATTTCGTTTGTGTATCACCTAAATTTTATTGAAGAGAGGTCGGCCAATGTAAGATCTCCTCAAGTTTTTCATTTACATCCTCACCGCAAAAATTTGCAGCTACGATAATTCCATTCGGATTAATGAGCATATTTTGTAGAAAACTAAGTATACTATACATGATGTCAATTCATTATTGACATCATGTATGGTTAGTAGTCAAATGCTGCTTCTCTCGCTAACATATTAGGAACATAGTTTACAAAACTTAAGAAATATAATTTGAACTTTTTTAACGTTATGCCCACATAGTTATATCATTAAGTTTCCAAATTATTGAATCGCGGAGTCAATAAGCCTACATAAAAGTTAAATCATTGAGTTACTTGAACAAATCACGTATGATTTCCACTGGTATCGTGTTTTTTACCGTCATCTGATGAGAGGTGTCAGCTAATAGCGAGTGTGTGGTCGATACCAATCCGACAAGATTACCCGCCTCATCAAATATTGGTCCGCCACTGGATCCCTGTGCATAATCAGCAGTAATTTGCATACGGCGCGTAGACGGTTCTTTCGCGTTGATGGTATTGTTCGAGACTACACCTTCACTGTAATAATAAACATATCCTTTAGGATGAGTAATCGCACGAACGTGTGCACCAGGATACTGTGCCTTACCCAGCGGAATAGCAGTCAGCTTCCTTCCGCGTGGATCTACTTTTACAATAGCAACATCACCCACTTTATCATAACTCAAAATCTCTGTAATTGGATATGCACTGCCATCGTATCCACCTAAAAAATAGATGCTGTCCAGTTTTGATCTTGCATTATCCGATGGAAGAAAATTTTCTATCACATGATAATTCGTGACACAGATACCATCACTGGTCAAAACTGCCGCTGTAGCCATTACATCCGCATGCATATTATTACAGTGACCGCAATTATAGTACCTGCCTACCATCAACACGCCATCTTTGGCTTTGGCGTACATATCCTCTCCAGACAATTTTCGTTTGTGGGCATCAGGTATTTTGATATCAATCTTTGATTTTGCTTTTCCCGTTACCTGTTTTGCCTGGAAAGCTGTGCGCCCCCATTCTGGATGATGGGATGCAACACTATCGAGATCATCACTTAAGGATTTTTGTGTCAATAGCTTATCCTTGTAGTGGTTCAGTTCCATTTTCTCGTCCTGCGATTTTGCTGTGCCCGCAAAACAAATAAAAAGTCCGAGCATCAAATAAAATTTACATATCATATCGATTGTTTTTATATTAAATAATCTTTTGTTTTTCATAATCTAAGCTTATCAACTTTAATGAGAAATACTTCTTCCCCTTTAGTCAAAAGTCACAGTTTACATAACAATAACGATCCCGATAAAAAAATGTCCCCTAAAAATTTTTTTTATTGAAAATTCCATACCGCGATAGATCCATAAAAAGATTTTTATTCAAAAAAAATTTACTTCGAGATGATATTGGCATCTAGCTAGAAATAAGGTAGATATGATTTGGATTTTTTAAGCAGCAGAAAAAAAAAACTAATTCTAAAAATTATTTTATAAAAAGTTAGGGACATTTTGATCGACGACACGTCTTCCCAGCATCACTATGAAAAAATATGTATTTACCACACAGATCTTTTTTTAATTGGCCTGCCCAATCAAGCAAGACGATATTTCAGGAATCAAATAAATTCAGCTGTAATCTTTAATGAGATATGACTTCATTTATAACGTCGTTTATGAACGCTGTGGTGGCATAATTATGCATTTTTTTGAATTCACTTTTTTAAAAACAAAAATTGTGACCACCAATTTGTGTGATTGCTCAAACAATAACAACAATTATATAATTTATTCTTATTTAACTTTAACAAAAAAATGAAAGAAACATTAAAAAATCGACAACTGATAGAGTTGTGTAGGAGCAGGATGTCAAATTTATTTTCCACATTATCTATTTTAACCTTATTATTACTAATTTCCTCATGTAGTAAAAATGAAGCAGAAGGTGGATTGGGTATGGGCAAAACCACGATGAATGTGAGTGTTGCTAGCGATAAATTTGAAGCGGCTAAAGACATACAGATTAAAGCATCTACACCTAAAAAAGGAGTAAATACTGTAAGCACTGTTCAGCGGAAATTAGTGGCTCTGAATGATGAATTTACGCTTTCAGCTGAACTTTCAGTTGTTCAGTCAGATAGTTTACCCAACACACAGCGATCGTTAATAGGTTCCACCAAGGCTGCTTCTGAAACGAATGATGTCAACAGTGGCGTAAAATATAAAGTAGCAGTTTACGACGCTGATGAAAAATATCTGACAGAACGTGATTACGTCAGAGGGCAAGAATCAAGTACAGCTGAACTAACACTTGAATCTGGCAAAACGTATACCTTCGTAGTATATTCGCTGAATAGCGCGTCAAGTTTACCTGCCATTACATTTGCCGATCCGACCAGCAAAACATTAGCGACCTCCTCGATCACAGGGATTAATGGTAATACAGACTTGATGTATTTTAATACAACAAAAGTGCTGACCAGCGGAGCTACAAATTATTTGAGCATTGTTTTCGCTCATAAGTTTAGCCAGATAAATGTTAGCATGGATGCTACAGCAACAGGCTATAACATCACGGCACTTACCTCAAATTTCAATTCACATTATGCTACGGCCAATATTAACTTGGCAGACGGAAGTTTAACTCGTTCTGGAACAGCTCAAAATGTGAATCTTACATTTTCTGGTTTTGGTACCAAAATCGTTACGGCGACACCTGTGTCCTTAAATACTGAAACGACTACGGGTAGTTTTGTAATATCAAATTTGACTATAGGTCCATTGAATCAATCTATTCCTGCCGATGCCATCAGTGATTTAGAGATCATGCCAGGTGTAAAATACAACCTGAGCCTAACAATTAATCCGAAAGATATCTACCTGACTCACAATGGGCAGTTAGCTGCGCGGATCAACGGCGATATTTGGATGCGGTCTAACTTAGGGGCAGGTACGACACGTGATCCTGATGTAACGCCTTATATTTCTGACCAACATGGGTACTATTATCAATGGGGGAAAAAACCAGCTGTTGCTGCAAGAGCTGCAAATACTGTAAACACCAGTTGGAGTGCCACTCCTGCTGCTGGTAATCCTTGGAATTCCGGAACTCAAGCTGCACCCGTGAAAAATACCACAAGTGATCCTTGTCCTGCAGGATTTCGTGTGCCTACGGCTGCCGAATATCAGAATCTGATCAACTGGACGATCCAAACGAATTCAGGTAGTTTTACGAATAGCAGTACTAATTTCAACGGATTGAAAGTTTTTACAAGTAAACGAAATGCTAATGTAAAACTTATATTCCCTTTCCAGGGCTATTTTACTTATACGACCTCAGGAAGTTCATACAGGGCATCCGGGATTACAGATAGAGGTTCTTACGGAAGTGCATGGGTGAGTGATCGGGTAAACAATACATTTCGCTACTTAAGAATGACCTCTACATCGGTTACAGTAGGTTCAAATGGTCCTAATGCCGCATTAGCTTTACAGGCCACTTGTTTGCGTTGTATCGCAGAATAAGTTCATGATACCATTCCGGTGATAGACTAAAAACAGACGGTACAAATTTAATAAAATGATTTATTTAAAAGATTAATGAAAAAGAAAAATTATATACAACCTCGCATAGAAGCGGAGGTTATCGAAATTGAATATAGCATTGCTGCAGGTTCTGCTGCACAGACTAGTACACAAAGTGAAAGTGGCAGTATTGGAGAATCATGGCAAGTAGAAGACAGTTCAAGAAGCATTGATTGGTAAGAGTTTGTCTTCCAAATTGCTGAATTGAATTCAAAACAACCCTGGGTTTCTTCGTGTAGCCCAGGGTTGTTTATATATGAGCCCATTTGTTTTGATGTAAGCGGAAGGAAATGAAATTCTAAAAATTTAGGGACAATTTATTTTGTCAACCGTCATTATGTCCATTGGTTCAGATCCAGAGGTTAACAGATCTCAGGCAATATTATATCTGCGATAAGTTGGGCGACCCAAATTGAAAATTACGGAAACGCTTTAAAAAAAATACGCACTGTATAGTTATTGTGCGTTTTTTAATTGTACTAATCTTATTAGGTCTTCTGTACTTAATGGTAGAAAATAATTATAAATTAAACAAACTAAATATGAAAACCCTATTTTTCGTTTTATTTTTCCTTCCCTCTCTATTTGTGATGTCACAGGAAAAAGGAGTGCATTTTGAGCATAAATTGACATGGGATCAGATCAAAGCCAAAGCGCAGGCTGAAAATAAATATATTTTTGTGGATTGTTTTACAACCTGGTGTGGACCGTGCAAGACCATGACTGCGAAGGTTTTTCCCCAAGAGAAGGTTGGAAATGTATTGAATAGCAACTTCATCAGTGTTAAACTGCAAATGGATCAAACCAAAAATGATAGCGAAGAAGTGAAGTCTTGGTATGATGATGCTAAAAAAATTGCGGCGGAGCATAAGATAGCTGCATTTCCAACATTCCTAGTTTTTGGTCCAAATGGAAAGCTTGTGCATAGGTGGGTAGGAGGTTCTGATGCCGATGAATTTATTAAAAGTATTGAAGAATCAATGAATCCGGAAACACAATATATTACTTTGGTCGAAAAGTACCAAGAAGGAAATGTTGATCTTGATCTTTCACTTCGGACCATGAAGGCATCTTATGATGCGAGGAATAAGCAGTTAGCTAAGCAGATCATAAATGATATCGGTTTTGACAAGTTGCTTACATCCAAATATTTTTCTTATCTCATTCATCAGATCGACTCGGCCGAATCGCCAGCATTGAAAGTTTTGAAAAACGAACCAAAAATTGCGGAAAGACTATTTAAAGAAAATGAACAAGCGCGCAAGGAATTAAACAATGTTCTTTTCTACTCAGTTATTAAGCCCGGTCTAGAAGTGAAAGAAGGTATCGATTTTGATAAATTTCGAAAAAAATTCGAACAGGAATACCCATTTGCGCATGAATCACAATCCATCAGGCTGATTGCTTGTCAGTATTACAATAAAACAAAAAATTTTCCTGCATTGAAAGATGCTGTTCAGGAATTTTTGACCATAAAGGATGAAGACCAAAAAATTCACGATTCGCACCTTTATATCTATGTACAATCCATTAATGAACATTGTATAGATGTCGACTGTATAAAAGCAGCATTGGGATGGACCAAGCTACTTTTGTCGAGGGAGCATGCGTCAGCCCAGTATATGAGCACCTATGCCTCTTTGCTTTACAAATCAGGTGAAAAAACAAAAGCTATGGATTGGATGCAAAAGGCCATTGAAAACTCAAAAGACGCTGAAAAGGAGGCTTATATAGTCTCTTTGAATAGATTAAAAGCGGGACAATCTATTTAAAAAATACTCTTTCAAAGCTTGCTGAGTCTTAAATCGTGAGACCAATTGCGGGTGGATAGATATGAGAATCGATGAGTATTGATGAATACCAAGTGCAATCAGATATAGAAATGGAGAAATTTACCTATAATCTCCCCGATAGAGAACTTGTGCTGCGACTACAGCAAGATGATGTTAGTGCATTGAGTAAATTGTATTTTTCTAACATTAGAGCGCTTAAATATTTTATCTTAAAGACTGCGAAATCACCCGAACTAACTGATGATATTTTACATGATACATTTATCAGGATTTGGGAAAATCGTATGACAATAGATCCCGAAAAAACGTTCAGGCCCTTCTTGTATACAGTGGCACAACGGGTTTTATTGAATTTTTTGAAACGTGCGCAGCATGAAAGAAGGATTTTGGACGAAATTCAAAAATATGCGATTACATCAGAGCATTCGACAGAACTATTAGTGGCATATAATGAAAGCAACAATTTGCTTAAGCAAGCGATTGCAGACTTGCCACCGCGATGCCGTGAAGTGTTTTTGCGGTGTAAAATAGAAGGTCTCAGTCATAAACAAACAGCCAATGAACTAGGCATATCAGAAAGCACTGTGAACAACCAAATGGGGAAAGCCCTTAAAAATATCAAAGATTTTATGGCTGGACAACAGACTCTTGCATTGATTATAACAAGTCTAATGTTATGACTTTTAACTTATTTATTCACTTCTAATAGATTTAGTTGTCGCTTATCATCCTTTATCTAGCAAGCGCTAGTTCTTTTTCTAAATATTTTCACTATGCATAGTTATTGCATCAACAGCAATTGTAATAGTTTATGTTAACAGCTAAATTATGAACAGACGGGTAGTAGCGTTATTTACAAAATATTATTATGACTGTTGTAGTCAAGACGAGCTGGACGAAGTATTCGATATCTTGCGCAAGGGGGAGTATGCTGAAGAATGGTCTTCCATGCTCAGGCAAGAAGCCCAGTTATTGGAGCATGATACATCCGAAGTTGAGATGTCCCAGAAAGAGGTTCATATGCTTAAAAGCAGAATTTTGAGGAGCCTAAAACGTGTCTCAGTTATAGGGGGGGAGCAGGGGAATAATGTGTGGAGATGGCGAAGGATAGTTAGGGCGGCCAGTATTCTTTTTTTTGCTATGGGAGTCGGTTATTTTTATAGTCATATGGCTGGGCGCAATAATCCATCCGCAACAGCAGTAAAGCAGGATATGAGTCCAGGGAAAAAGGCCGCGACGCTAACCTTGGGGAATGGGCAAAAGATCCTCCTGAATGATGCCTCAAAAGGCGAGCTGGCACGAGAATCAGGGGTGGAGATTATTAAGGCCGAAGATGGGCAGATTATTTACAAAAGTACTGGAAAAGCGCAAGATGCCAACACAACAAATACCCTTTCGACCCAGCGGGGTGAAACTTGCCAATTAACACTTCCGGATGGCACCAAGGTTTGGCTGAATGCGGCCTCAAGCTTGACTTATGCTCCCGCTATGGGTGTGAATCATACACTGCGAAAGGTAAAACTTGATGGGGAAGCTTATTTTGAGGTGGTAAAAAAGAGTAAAAGTCGTTTTGTGGTTGAGTCTAAACTACAGGAAGTAACCGTACTGGGCACACATTTTAATATCAGTAGTTATAATGATGAGGAGACTGTACGGACGACTTTATTGGAAGGGAAAGTCGAAGTAAAGCGAGGTGAATTGACTAACAGTGTCATTCTCAAACCCAATCAGTTGGCCATAGTAAAGGATTCGGAAGGCATAAAAGTGCAGTATACCGATGTGGAAACTATAATCGCATGGAAAAACAATGAATTTAGATTCGAAGAACAGACCATCGAAGATGTGATGAAAACAATCAGTCGCTGGTATGACGTTGAAGTGATTTATTTGAATGGAAAACCGGCGGAAAAAATAATAGGTACTATCTCTAGATCACATAATCTTTCAACAGTGTTACAGTTCCTGAGTTCTTTGGGCGGTGTAGATTTTAAAGTCGAAGGGCGAAAGGTTTATATTTCATGAGTTAATAACCCAACAATAGGATACAATTCGGCTAAGGCTAAATTTTATAAACCCATTCTTTGGTTATATACTTCCCTAAGTATATTAACCAGTTTGAATTTAAATCTATGAAAATGTTTAAAAACAAAAGGCATGGGTCTGACCCATCCGATTATTTAGCGATTATGAGGCGATTCCTGGTCAAATCAACCATCAGAATAATGGTGCTTCTGGTCATGCAGAGTATTTCTTTTAGCTTTGCGCAGCAAGTAAGTATCAGTAAATCAAATGCATCGTTGAAGACAATTCTAAAGGATATTAAAAAACAGACCAATTTTGATTTTCTGCTGACGAGCAGCCAACTGAAAAAAGCAAAACCTGTTGACTTGCGTGTTGAAAACATGGCCTTAGACGCTGTACTTCATAAAATTTTCGCCGACCAGCCATTGTCCTACAGTATTAGCAACAAGATGATTTTGATCAAAGAAAAGAAAGTGAAAGCCGATAAGAATAAAGAGTCGATCAAACCAAGTTCTACACAACAGTTGGTTTCGGGCCGACTTTTAGACCAAAATAGAAAGCCCTTAGTGGGTGCGACCGTCAAGTTTAAAAATATAAAAACCACTGTATTTACCGATAAAAGTGGAAATTTTACAATACAATACAACAATGATCAAGCTCTTATTCAATTTAGTTATGTGGGGTATGCGACTAAAGAGCTGACCATTGTAGAAATCATATCTAACCCGACCGTCAGATTGACTTATGACAGCAATACGCTTAATGAGGTAAACATAAATAGAAGGCGTGTTGTTGGTACAAAAGTAGATTTGAAGCACAGGAAACATCAAAGCCTTGCACAGGTGCTCGAGGGTGGGGTTGCTGGTATTTCTGTGCGAAGCGGAAGGTCAACTACCTCTAGCTCCATGTTGTCTACCTCCTCTGGGACGATTAGCATAGCTGAAAGTTACGAAGGATTTCGGCGTTCTAATCCCACTCAAATTACGTTATACCCTACGTTAGCAGACTATGAGCGTGCCTGGAAGAATGGTGTTATAAAACTGCAAGTTGTTAATACGAAGGAAAATCTTAATTTGAAAACTAAAACCTCGACGAGCAACTTAGGAGTAGTACTGGAACAGCGTGGTGCGGGTAGTTTTGCAGGCCAGACCAATGGGATGCTCCTCGTTATTGATGGATTTGTACAGGATGAGGTCGATCCCAATATGCCGTTGAACAATGTCGAATCACTGGAAATAATCCGCGATCCTGTGGAATGTCTTAAATGGGGTCCAAAAGCAAGTGCAGGTGTGATCTTAATCAAGACAAATATTGCCCAAGCCGGAAAGATTCAAATCAGCTATAATTCAAATTTTTACTTTTCAAAACCGCCAGATTTGAGCAGGGAAAAACTTCGACAGGCTTCATCCGCAGATTTATTGGACTATTATAGAGAAGTGTACGATAAAGGGCTAGCTACTTATGTAAATAATAGTACTTCTGGTGCAAGCTTTATGCCCTTGCAGCTTAATCTGGCAGAACGTCTCTTGTTCAAACTCAAGTCCAATGCATTGACAGCGGATCAATTTAATTACAAATGGGATTCTCTGGGGAATATATCCAATACTGACCAGCTCCGTTTATTACAGCGAAATTCGTTCAATCAAAACCATGCTTTAGCTATATCTGGAGGGATAAAAAATAATTTGTTCAGTCTCAATACCACGTATGGACGTGAACAGTCTCTGACGCCCGGAGCATTCAATGAGCGATACGGAATAAATCTCAAAAACAGTTTGTCTTTTTTTGAAGACAAGTTAAAGGTTGATCTGATCACTACGTTCCAAAATTCCCGAAGTCGGATCGTAGATGGGAATTCAGGTCAGAATATGGAGCCTTATCAACTTCTTTTGGGGCCGGCGGGTGAGTATCTTTATGACTATACGAGCTTCGATCCGGACCGTAATGCAATACTGATGCAGTCAGGTTTTTTGGACAACGGTGTCAATTTGCTCGAAGATTTGAGAAATAGCAAGAATACAAGTAAATCACAAAATATCAATACAAATTTGAATATTGGATGGCAAATCTCCCCACATTTGAAGTGGTTGAATTCAATCTCCTATGTTCGAGGTACCAATCGCGGAGAAAATTGGCAGGGGGCTGCATCCAGCGCTGTGAGACAGCTGTTGAACAACTATACTAGCCCCGTCTATGATCCGGCAAATCGTACAAATATTGATGGAATTCAAATGTATGTACCTCCCGGTGATTTACTAACCCAGTCCCGCGGTAGCAACAGCAGCTTCAACACACGTTCAGGATTATTGTATAACAAGGTGTTTGGAACTGCTCATATTCTACGCGGAAGCGTAGACGCTGGAGTGACAAGCGGCAGAACTAACAATTACCCGGCTTCTACTATATATGGCTATGATCCAATTCGGGGCACGGGGCTTCCGATTTTGGGACAGCTTGCACAGTCATCTCCATCTGCACTGAATTACCTTGGCGGTGTGATCTATACCAACAAATTATTGGTATCGGCTTTACCCTCCATTGGCTATAATCGGAATCTCACTCTGAATGGGAAGTTAGACTATAGCTATTTGAACAGGTATACGCTAAACGCCAACTTTTCCCGCCTCTTTGCGCCGAGTTACGGCGAAAACCCGCCCTATACTGAAACTGGTGTCAGCGCTCTTTTGGCCACCTGGACCATGAGCAATGAGGCTTTTTTTAAAGCTCAAAATTGGCTGAGTGACTTAAAGCTATATTTCGGAGCTGCACACACACAAATTCCTAAATTGCGGGCAGATCAGGTGCTTGCTAGCCGTTCGGTGCAACCAATATGGAACAATGCAGCCATTACGATAGCAAATTTTAATAATAAGACCCAACTAAATGGACAGGCGAACAAAGAGTTTAAGGTCGGTATGGAGGCCGGTTTTTTAAACAATAATTTGTTGCTGAACCTTTCTTTAAGTCACCACAGTACAACGGGGAATTTCCAATGGAATGGCCGGATTGATTACAAAATAGCTGAGGAGCCTTGGTTTGATTCAGACTTGATCAGTTCTCTTAATCTATCTCTTATTCAGCAGGATATCAACCCTTTTCAAGGTCTAAGTGTGGTGCTGGAAGCCAATTCACTTTCTGATGGAGGTTTTGCTATACCTCTGACGCTGCAAAACAATGGTCTATTGCCACCAGAAATACGGAATAAAGAAGTCGGTGTCCAATTGGGGATCCTTGAGGATAGACATACGCTTAATCTACGGTACTATAATAAAAGAGTGGCTGGGCTCTCCAACGGTGATCTTCCGACGGATCCAGCAACAGGTTTGACCGGGCAGATCGTGTATAGCGAAATACAAAATAAAGGGCTTGAAATAACCTTGACAACGACGATTATTAAAAATGATAATTTCAATTGGAATATTAATTTGAACGGAGCTTACAATGTTAATAAAGCTATTGATGTACCTAAAACCCAATTTTCGCTTGCAGAAAGCTTTTTTAATGCTAGCCGTAATGGATACAGTACCGACAACTTGTGGAGCCTCAAATGGGCGGGGTTAGATACAAAGGGAGATCCGCAAGTATATAATAAAGATATGGTAAAAATTTCCAGTGAAGAATTAGGCCGTGTTGAAAGTGCAGACGAATTAAATCTCGTGTATTTAGGTCGGATCGCCGCGCCGTGGACCGGAGGGTTGATCCAGCAATGGAACTACAAGAATTTTTTTGCCAGTGCTCGACTTGTATTTAATATGGGGCATGTCATGCGGACATACAAGCCATTAATGAACTCGGATATCGACCAAAGTATTGCTATCCGCGACCGCTGGCGCAAACCTGGTGATGAGGTATTAACTGATATTGCAGCTATTGCCAAAGATAACCCTATCCGCGAGCTGATGATACGGAATTCAGATAATGGCATTGTATCCGCAGATCACATCCGTTTTTCCGAAATTCAATTGGGTTACGATTTACCATCAAATCTTTTTGGTGGTAAATACATTAAAAATATCAGCATATCTGGACAGGTTCGGAATCTAGGTGTTTGGGCTTTCAAAAACGGTAATCTAGATCCGCAAATTGTAAGCAATTATGGACTTGTCGGACCTGCATTACCACGCGAATATAGTTTAAGCGTCCAGGTCGATTTTTAAATGTTAATAAAAAAAGTATATTATGAAACACATACTTAAATACCTATTTATATTTTTTGCACTATTTCTTTTAGTAGGATGCAAAAAATTTCTGAATGTCCGCGTAGATAATAATACGATCAATCCCCGTACGGTTACCGATTTTGAGGAAATGCTGAATGGCAGTACAATCGCGGAACCGAACTTTCTCCTTGCCGATTTCGTGAGCGATGATATCCAGCTTTCAGATTTGGTGCTTAGCAACGGTAGTGAGGGCTCGTATTTTGTGAAAGCCTATCTGTGGGATGATGCTGTGTGGGCAGCGACAGAAGATGATTATATGTACAATGAGACGTATAAAAGAATTTTGCAGATGAATATCATTTTGGACAACATCATGCAGGCGGATAGCGGTAGTGCCGAACGTAAAGAAATCGTCGCAGCACAAGCCAAGATCAACAGGGCTTATTGTTATTATCAGCTGGTCAACCTCTATGGGGCTGACTATCAAAACACCAATGCGGCTAAGGAACTTGCAGTGCCACTGGTATTGCATCCGGATGCATCAGAATTACCGCATAGAAACACAGTGCAAGAAGTCTATGATCAAGTCCTGGTGGATTTGAACGATGCCGTAAGCACCGGTTCACTTCCGGATTTTGGTGTTGACGTGATCCATCCGGGCAAAGCTGCGGCACAGGCACTCTTGGCCAGAACTTACCTGAATATGGACGATTACGACAAAGCACTCGCATCTGCAGAGCTTGTTTTAAAAATTAAGAATACCCTATTGGATTATCGAAGGTTTGATTTTGTCACGAGCGACAATCCGCAGGGAGGCATTAGTAATAAACCTTTTACACTGCGAGATCAGCAATCAAATCCTGAAATTCTGCTCGCAAGAGTGTGTATTGACCTCCCTTTTTATAATAAATTTTTGGAAACATTTTACATCAGTCGAGATGTAGAGGAGCTATATGGCACAAAAGACCTCAGGTTTGTCTATAATTTTAAACCACGAAGAGACACGATCCCACCTTCGTATTTATATTATAGTAATGATGAAAGACAAAGCATGCAATTCAATTATAGCATAGGAGTACCCGAAATGATGTTGATCAAGGCGGAATGCCTGGCCAGAAAAGGTGAGGGAACAGCTGCTATTCAGCTCTTGGATCAGTTGCGACAATATAGATTTGCCGATGTCGATTATAGCAAACTTGAGGGGAGCAGCACCGATGCCTTGACCTTGGTACTGAAGGAAAGGCAGCGGGAACTTTATATGCGTGGAGGGATGCGTCTTTTCGATCTGAAAAGATTGAATAATGAACCCAAATACAAAAGAGATCTGGAAAGAAAATCGTTGAAAGATAGTCTTATCACAACCCTCGAAGCCGGATCCCCAAGGTATTTGATTCCTTTCGCACCAAAGAATATTGCTAATAATCCATTAATTATTCAAAATGAGAGATAATTTGAAACTGATGCGCTTTAGTTTACTGTTCGCAATCGCTGCATGTTCCTTGTGCTTGTCATGTAAAAAGGATGAGGTAACGAGTACGGACCCCTATGATGAGATTAAAAGAGAGCTCAGTGCATACACGGTTATACCACTCAATGGAACAGATACCTTACTTGGAGCGCTTGATATCGTGTTAGAATCCAAGTTAAAAGGTGCTTTTTTTCCACTACTGAAAGAACCGCATGCTACTGATCTGGAAATCACTGCGAAAATAGGAGATGCTGAATTGCTGAAGGCATATAATGTGCTTTATCATGCAATGATGCCCGATATTCCCGAAGGGATGTTTAAAATCTCTGGAAATGGCAAATTTATTATTAAAGCTGGAGAAATGCAATCTACAGATTCCATTACCATTGAAATGGATAGTATTGCAGTGATACCCGAAGAGGGAATACATAACTATATTGTCCCTGTGGTCATGGAATGCAGATCCGATCACACGTTACTTAAAAGTAAACTCATGTATATCCAGTATCGCGTTTCTGTATCCAATAAGGCGGTATGGTTATACGGCACTGAGAACATAGAAATGCACGTAGCGCTGTTTGATCAAGATTTGAATACCAATTTTTTTGTCAAGGCATTAATGTCTCCTGAAATTTCTAAACCACTACAAGTAGATGTTAATGAAAGTAGCGAGGAAGACATTGACGCTTACAACAAAGAGCATGGTACAGACTACCAGCCCTTTCCTACAGGATCCTATAATGTCTTTTATGCTAACAAACGTCCTGTCATCTTTATCCAAGCGGATACAAGTCGTTCAAAAGACGATATTCGGTTTAAGTTAACCAATTTATCTCTATTTGATCCGTATAAAGATTACATGATTTATTACAAGATTGCCAAAGAGAAAATGGGAGATCCTTCCAAAAATGCAGTGTTTTTTACTAAGCCCCGCCAACAGGTAGATCCAGCACGCGAGATTGATCGTAAAAACTGGACGGTGACGGGCAAAACAAGGGACAAAAGTGCTACTTATGCTGTAACAAATGTAATAGATGGTAATCGGGAAACAATGTGGGTGTCTAACGTGGATGCAACGCCTACGAAAACGCTCACCCTGGATATGGGCCATACGCATAAGGTAGGTTCTTTCTTAACGGTCATCAAAAGCGGCTTCGAATACCTTCAAATGGAAATCTATTCTAGCCCCAATGGGATTGACTGGAACCTGGCAACCGTATATAATAGCTTGCCAGCATCTCAACGTGCCTCAGCGACGAACTTTGAGACACGATCCATTGCATTTGAACAACCCGTAGAAGCGCGATATTTTCAATTCAGAGTTTCAGGTGGAGGTTTTGGAATATCAGAGCTTTATGCATCGGAATAATAAAAAACAATCGTTAAACGGATTTTTTAATTTTTAATTATTTATAAAAGTATGAAATACTTAATTTTTTTAGTGATGCTCTTTCCCTTAATGGTAGGAGCACAAGAGCAGGGAACACGTTTTGAACACGGTTTAAGCTGGGAAGAGGTCAAAAATAAGGCCAAGAAGGAAAATAAATATCTCTTTGTTGATTGCTTTACAACCTGGTGTGGGCCATGTAAGTATATGGCTAGGGATGTATTTCCGCAAGAAAAAGTTGGTAATTTTTTCAATAAGCATTTTGTTAATGTTAAAGTCCAGTTTGACAAAAAGAAAGATGACAGTGAAGAAGTTAAGCAATGGTATGCTGACGCTGAAAAGATAGCCAAAGAATTTAACGTTAAGGCGTACCCTACCTTTTTGATTATTGCACCTGATGGACAGTTGGTTCATCGCATTGTTGGCGGAATAAATGCGGATGCATTTATTCCTATGGTTGAAAAAGCACTAAATCCAGAAACACAATATTACAAGCTGTTGAAAAAGTATGAGGCAGGGACGGCATCTCCAGAGATGTTAAGAGAGCTGATACCGATGTCTGTTCAGGCTTATGAAAGCGATAAGACCGAAAAAATGGTTTCAGCCTACCTCGATAAGATCGAAAATCCATATACAAAAGAAACCCTTGATCTTATTGCTGAGTATTCCGGAAACGTGAAGAGTAGAGGTTTCCAATTAATTTTGGCGAATCAATCCAAGACTGACGCTGTATGGGGGGAAGGTAAATCCGAAATTTTTCTGAGGAATGCTATCCTTAGGGATGAATTAACTCCGCTCGTCGCATCAGGCAGTAAAAATCCTGATTCTTTAATTGCGGTTGTGACTACCCGCTATCCCACTATAAATCTCAAAAAGACAACAGATTTTTGGGCAGTTCAATTTTATCAGAAAAATAGAATCTGGGATAAATTTAAACCGGCTGTGCTAAGTTATATGAAAGAAAATGGTTCAGAACTTGAACTGGATATAATCAACGGTTTTGCGGCATCGATGTGTGAATGTAGTGATAATCCTACTGAGTTAGCTTCGGCATTGGCTTGGTCTAAAAGATGTGTAGTTGAAGGTCCGGAAGAGAAAATTATTTATAGGATGATTTATCCACGGTTACTATATAAAGTAGGAAATAAAGAGGAGGCCATAGCTGCGCAACAAAAATTAATAGAGATCGATTCTGGTGAAAAATCAAAAGCCTTTCATCTGGCTGTACTGGAGCAAATGAAAAAAGGAGAAAAAAATCTAAAATAGAGCTGAGACCATTGGCGTAGGTTGATTGTGAGTTATTCATGGCACTAACCATTAGTGTGCTCTCGTTTTTTTAATTTTATAGGGGACATTTGATCTATTCAAACGTTTATTATAGTAAGTTCAAACCTTTTAAGGAGAAATTATAAGAATTAAATACATGAAAGCATGAAAAAAATAACAATGTTTATTACGGCAATGATATTTATGATAGCAATTGGAGTTGCCCAAATTCACGCACCAGTGAAATGGACTGTGGCTAGCAAAAAGTTGAATAACAAAGAAGCCATGGTATTTATAAAAGCGACGATACAAAAAGGCTGGCATATCTATTCACAGGATATAAAAGACGGTGGTCCTATTCCTACTTCATTCAATTTTTCGAAAGCTGGGGATTATACAGTGGTCGGCAAAACTGCCGAACCAAAACCAAAAGTTAAACACGAAGAAGTGTTTAAAATGGATGTCGGATATTTTACCGATGAGGTGATTTTCCAACAAAAGATATCCTTAAATAAAGGAAGCGCTACAGTTAAAGGTAATGTGGAGTGGCAGGCCTGTGATGCATCTCAGTGTTTGCCACCAGAAGAATATACATTTGCTGTAACTATTAAGTAGTACTAACTTTTTCTGTAATTTTATAACAGGGTATATTCTCTTTAAATAGTTGTGTGATAGATTGGAACGCATTTGGTCAATTTGGCCAATGCGTTTTTTTACTTCGTTTTTGCTATCATTTAAATAACATCGGGACAATTTTCTATCGCGATCGTTTATTATATAGTAATGACTTGGCAAACATTTGATCATTATTTTAGTAAGCGGTAAATAGCTTACTATTAAATATCATTTACAAATTAACAAAAAAGCCTGCTGTCTAAAAGATCGCTTAATGTATTTACTGAGTATTTGTTTATAGACAAGTATCAATTATTTAGTAACGTTGCTGCGAACATTTACGTTCCTACGATTTTTTATCATCAATATAGGAGTTATAAATTAGATTTATTAAATAAATATTATAATTAAAAATGCTGAATAATGTTATAAAAATCGCAATCGTAGATGATAGTAAACTAATAGTTGATATGTTTAAGCGATTTTTTAAAGAAGAAGAAAATATGTGTATTGTAGGTTCTTTCGGTAACGGCGAGGATCTATTGTATTTTTTAGAGCATAATCATGTTGATCTCATTCTTTTAGATGTATCGTTGCCAGATACTAATGGAATAGATTTATGTCTAAAAGTTAAACAAAGATACCCGAATATATGTGTTATTGGACAAAGCAGTCATTCGGAACCTCTTATCATCAATAATATGCTACAGAGTGGCGCAAGTTGCTATTGGATAAAAGGCTCACCGATCGCTGGACTTTTTGAATATATTGATGAAGCTTTAGCCAGAAAATAATGGTAAATCTGTTCATACAGTGCATCTTTGTGTAAGCGAAAATATACGATGATCAGCACAATTTTAAGTTTCTGAAAAATTAAAAAAACTTAAAATAGTGCTGATCAGATCGGTCGATGCTACATTATACATTATAGTATTAAATTTCTACGTTCCTATAGTTTGCAATCTCTAAAGCAATTAAAAAATCAAAAGGCATTTAGTCAATTTAATCATCAAAGAAAATGTGTAGCTCGATTATATCGGGTGAAATCATTTGCTAATGGGGCAGTTTAAATTATTCAAAGTCTTGTTTTGTATCATAAGTTTGTAGCATCAATAACATGCAAATAGTCATATGCTTAATTTTTCAAAGCCTCTAATATCGGAGTTTTGACACTTCGCAGTTCTGTTTGAATCTGATCGTTTTGTTGTTCAAAGATGACAATTTCGTTATTTCCTTTTTTAAGCCAGCAACCTGGCAGGTAAAGTGTCTGCTGTGGACCTACGTTCCAATAACGACCAAGGTTGATGCCATTGACAAATACAATTCCTTTACCCCAATTGGTCATGTCTAAAAATGTATCACCAGTCTTCTCTAAGGTAAATGATCCCTGATAAATTAATGGTACTCCTTCTTTTTTATTATTGGTAAAATCAGTCAATACAGGACTCTTATCCATAGGCAAATTATACATTTCCCAGTCGCCTGTGATTTCAAGATCATTAATGGTAAGATTGCTAATAATTCCTTTCTTGTTATTTAGAATTTCAGGACCATAATTTATTCTGCCCATATTTTCGACCACTATTTTCAATACAGCATTAAACGGAATATCAATATTTATCGAAAAAGTTTTATTATACCGATTCAATTCGCCGATTTTCTTGTCGTCAATGTAAACTATGGCATAGTCCCGAAGTCCTTTAATTTCAAGTTTACCGGAAACAGGCTGCTTAAAATTTCGACTATATAGCACATATCCATATCCCTGATTAAGATCTTCAAAAGAAAGCGGTTCATCATTTGATATTGAAGTCATTTTTTCTGTTATATCAAAAAGGTTTACCGCCTTTGTTAATTTTATGGATGGTATTTCTATTACCGGCAAGGCATGAGGTGGTTCTGGGACTGCATATTTCACATATTCTTTCAATTTATTACGGATTGCGGTATATTTGGGTGTAATCCAACCAGGTTCGTTAATAGGAGAATCATAATCATAGCTAGTAATATCTGGTTGGATGGGATGATCATTGTTATAATTGGCACCACTGGTAAATCCAAAATTCGTTCCACCATGAGCCATGTAAAAATTAAATGAAACCGTATCTTTCAGGTATTTATCAAGCTGTTTTACAAAGCCCTCTGTAGCAATTTTTTCAAACTTTTCAGACCAATGATCAATCCAGCCAGGGTAAAATTCTGCAGCCATATATGGACCTATTCCATTATGGTGTTCATTTACCGCTTTTTTTAAATTTGCGACATTGCTTTCTCCATTGGCAGCGGGGAGAGCCCCGTCTATTTTGCCTGCTTCAAATAATCCGCTTCCATCGGAAGTGTACAATGGGACATTTACACCTGCATTTATAAGCAAATGTTTTATAGCCGAAGTATAAGCTCTATGCTCCGAGAGCGGAATATCTTTTTGTTGCATAGCATAAGAGCCGTATTCATTTTCGGCCTGCACCATGATGATAGGACCTCCGTTTGTAATTTGTAAATGTTTTACCTGCTCCAGTACTTTATCTATATAAATTTTGCATGCATCCAAAAAAAGTTTGTTATTACCCCTGATGGTTAATCCTTCGGTTTTTTGCAACCACCATGGATAACCACCAAACTCCCACTCGCCACACACATATGGACCAGGACGAAGAATAACCATAAGACCTTCCTCACCAGCAATTTTGATGTACTCGGCAAGATCTCGATTTCCTGATTTAAAATCCCATACACCGGGAGCAGTTTCGTGATAATTCCAAAATACATAAGTAGCTACCGTATTTAGTCCCATTGCTTTGATCATTTTCAATCGGTGCCGCCAGTAAGGTTTTGGTATACGTGAATAGTGCATTTCTCCCGAGTGGATTTGAACAGGTTTACCATCATAAATAAAAGATCCGTTCTTAATTTCAAAGCTATGTTTGGCTTGCGCAAATAGCGTTTCCTGGGTTAAAAAAAGTAAAAAAAATAAGAAAATGAAAAGTTTCTTCATATTAAAAAATTTGTATTTTTTATTCTATTCTTTGAATGTTTAGAAAATAATAGACGATTATAATCCTCGATTGTCCCGCGAAACATGAAAATAAATAACAGTTAGTTTTTACGGTATAGTTTACTTGTAAAAGTGTCAGCTTCTACTTAAAAGTACATGTGTGCTTTATCATATAAGCAATATTTCATAAATTTTTTCTGAAAGTTGTAACTAATTATTGCGAAGATTCTGGCGCGCGTTCTTTTTTAAAGAACACTGGGTAACCGAAAGATTAGCCAATTTATTGATTATCTCATTTTAAAATAATCTTACAATTATTCCAACTTTTTGAGAATCTTGAAAAGACCTTGGAACAAATATTTAATAAATAGGAGACGATCTAAAAAAGACCTAGTATAATTGAAACAAATTAAAATTTAGATACGGCATTAGATTCCCTAGAAAAGGACCAGAAATCATCAGAGATTTGGTCCTTTTTATGTTATTTTAGGTATATACAGCAAGCACTTACCTTTAGTTCTACTATGCCTAGCTAGGGTTGTTATTTTTTCAAATCGTTTTTCCTTGAGAAAATTTAATTTGTTTTATCGGGACAAAAAGGACTTTTAAACGTCTTTAAGAGAAAGTAGTGTGATACAATTAAAATGGATAATTTTAATTGAAATGTCGGATGAGGGGAGATTCTTTCAAAATGCGGAAAATAGAAGCTATCTTCTTTTAAAGAAGTCATCTTTAAACCATATTGAACATATATGTTATTATAAAGAATTTTTTTAAAAGAGCATTATTAAATTTTAGTTTTTTATAAAAAATCATTTGATGAAAAAATATTTAAGCGAAAAACAGATTATAAAAAATCTACAACAAGGTAAAGCTATCGAGCAGTGGATAGGCATTACGCAATGCGATGGGTATGTAGTCATTAAGTGGCTAAGAATTCAAAAGGAAAAATATCAAAATTTTTCTGTCATGTACTTTGAAGCTTATGATGATAGAAATGAGGATAATGCGGACATTTATAAGCTTAGGTTATTAAATCTTGAAGAACCTTTTGGTGTGATAGAAACATTTGCTTTGATTAATACAGCGATCCTGTATGCAACTTTGGCATACGATGCATCTGATCTTAAATATGTCTGCGCAGGAGACATTCAAGAGAATTACGAAGATTATTTAGCTACATAATTCAAAAGAATCTCATATAAACTTGAATTCAATTGTAAAGTTAAAGAAAACTCATATGTATCATAATTTATCTGTATTGAGCTGGAAAATAAATAATTATATTTTTAAAAAGTGAAAATTTTAATGCGAGGCTTTTGCTTATGTCTATTCTTTGTCATATGCAATAAAGCGTTTGCGCAACAAGTAAAATTACCTATACCTGATGGACCTGTACCATCGGAACGGCAGATCCAATGGCATGAATTAGAAATGTATGGCTTTGTTCATTTTACCATGAATACGTTTACTGGTAAGGAGTGGGGGGTATGCTGATGAAGACCCCATATTATTTAACCCCCAACAGTCTGATGCAAATCAAATTGTAAGACTTTCAAATCTGCGATTTAGGATTCGTTCCTTTGCGCATAGTATCACTGTCAGTAGTTTACACCAAGTAAAATCGTCCACGTAAATGGAGTGTTTATACTTTATTGTGCGAATACTTTGGTGAAAAGCGGGACATTTTGTTAGTCTAGCCGTCTATTGTTGTGGTTGATATTACTTATAGTTAAGTGAAGAAGTCACAGAAAATCAGGTTCTAGTGGTTTTTTTTTAAAAATTAAGGGACATTTCTATGTCCCAGATGTCTTCCTAATAATGGGTAAAAAAAGAGGTGTAGGTAGCCAATTTTAATATAAAATAAAAACTGCATAGGGAGACGCTTCACCGATTTTTCCAAAAAGACGTAAATAATTTACAACAATTAAACTAAAATAATCCTATATGATACGGAACATTTTTTTGATAGGCTTGCTAATGCTAGTTGTGATGACAAGTGGATTCAAACAAACTTTTAACCCGGAAGAAGAATTGCCAATACTTAAGCCTACAGGAAAACAAGAAGTAATTGCTTCAAAAATTGCTGGAATCTTCGAAAATAATAGTTACAAGAAGGTCAGTATGTCAGACTCATTATCAGCAATTGTTTTCGATAATCTAGTTAAAGATATGGATGAAGGACATAATTACCTACTTCAATCGGATGTTGAAGATTTTAAGCGTTACCAATATCACATGGCACAAAATTTCGAAAATGGTAATCTTTCTGCACCATTTTATATGTTTAATAAATATAGAAGGCGATTTATAGAGGCCATGCAATATGCTTTGAAACAGATTGACGTTAAACATGATTATACAATTGATGAAAGTTATACTGCCGATCGGAAAGAATTAGCTTATTTTAAGGACGATGCTGCTATGAAAGAGCAATGCCGTAAACGTGTGAAATACGATTTGTTAAATCTACTGTTGACAGATGGGAACGGTGCTGATGACAAAAGAAAGCATCTTGATTTATTGCATGAAAGATATAAAAGTATTATTTCACGTACTGTAAGTCTAGATGAAAACGACGTTTTTCAGATGAGTATGAAAGCCTTTACAGATGCTGTAGATCCTCATACGTCCTATTTTACGCCGAACCTTGCTCAGGCATTTAATGATAATATGGCGAATACGTTTGAAGGAATTGGTGCCAGTTTACAAATGGAAAATGAAATGCTTACTGTAAAAGATATTCTTGTTGGAGGTCCTGCCTTTAGAGATAAAATGCTTCAAATTAACGATCGCATTATCGGTGTAGCACAGGGAGAAGGTGAAATGGAAGACATTGTGGGCTGGCATATCAATGCAGCTATAACGAAAATCAAAGGACCGAGAGGAACCTCAGTGAAGTTAAAGGTTGTTCCTGCCGGAGAAGAAATGACAGCACGCGCTAAATTTATTGTGTTAAAACGTGATAAAATTATCGTAGCTGAAGAATCGGCAAAGAAAGAAATAAAGCATGTGAAAGACAAATCTGGCCGCGATTTTAAAATTGGTTTAATTACATTACCAAAATTTTATTTTGATGCTCAGGCGTTCAGTAGTGGCAATCCGGAATATAAAAGTACGACACGTGATGTACGTCTTATTTTAGATACCTTACGAGAAGAAAAAGTAGATGCTGTTGTAATGGATCTGCGCAATAACGGAGGGGGATCTTTAAGAGAAGTGATTGAACTTTCTGGACTATTTATTGATAAAGGACCTGTTGTACAGATTCGTAACGAGAAAGATCAAGTTGAAGTTTCTAATGATAACACAGCAGGTGTAGCATGGGATGGTCCCGTCGGCGTACTGATTAATGGTTTTTCGGCATCAGCATCAGAAATATTTGCAGGCGTTATTCAAGATTATGGAAGAGGAGTGATCATGGGTTCACCATCTTATGGTAAGGGTACTGTTCAATCGGTAATCGATATGTCGCGTTTACTAAGTGCAGAACAACAATCAAAATTGAATGGAGACAGTACTGAAAAAAAACAGACCCCTTCTAATGGCGTACTAAAATACGGTCAGATCAGTATGACTACAGCTAAATTTTATCGTGTAACTGGAGAGAGTACACAACACAAAGGAATAATACCTGACATTATTTTTCCAACCCAGTATCCACAGGAGAAATTTGGTGAAAGCTCAATGCCTTCTGCATTGCCTTGGGATCAGATTAAGCCCTGTACCTTCGTCAGATCTGCCAATCTAACTAAACTCAATCAAACCTTAAATAAAAAGCATCAAACCCGGATCGGAAGATCTGAAGAATATACTTACTTGCTTCAGAGTATTGAAGAATTTAAGAAACTATACAAGCCCCAGCAGATCAGTCTTAATCGTGTAAAATTGCAGAAAGAACGTGATAAAACGGAAGAGAAGAACAGAAATCAGATGAATAGCATTTTAAAGATGCGCGGATTATCTGTCTTAAAAAAAGGTGATGTGCAGCCTAAAACAACGTTTGATTTTATACTCGATGAGAGTTTAAATATTATGACAGACCTGATAAGATATAAACAAGCGAGTTAGTAAAGTTATTGTTGAACCAAAGCCTAAAGTAAAACATGCAGATGTGTTCAAAATGGATGTAGGATATTTTACTGATGAGGTAATTTTTCAACAAAAGTGAGTTTGAAAAATGGAACGGCTACTGTTAAAGGTACCGTGGATCGGCAAGCGTGCGATGCTACCCAAGGTCTACCTCCGAATCAATACAATTTTTCACTAAAATAAAAAAGGTGATTCACCTTTTTTATTTTAGTGAAAAATTTTAGGTATAAATTATTAGACCAACTGAAACAAATACCAATTCTTCAATTGTACAGTGGCTTCACTGTGTAATAAAAACAAAAATTAGTAAAATGAGAAAAACAGTTTTATTTACAGGTTCTTCCCCGGGATTTGGTATAGGAAACTGCAACACTATTTCAGCAACAGGAACTAGTTGTCGCCACCACATAAAGGATGGAACTTCGAAAATTGCTATACACCCGGTGGAGATCCTGTACAACGCATTGAGAATATAATTTATTGTAAGGGTTGATCTATTGTAATAGATTCCTCTATATTATTCGGCACCTTGGCAAGCAAAACGAAACACTCATATTAAAAATGACCATAAAATTTTTAAAAAATATTTAGTAATTAGGGACATTTTTTTATAAGCGTCTTCAATATTGACATATGATTTTTTCTAAATCAGTGATCTCATAGCTGCGTAAAGAATATAGTATTCAGTGTCATATGGCTGGGGTGCATGCTTTAAATCAAGTAGGATAACCTGAAATGGAAATGCATAGAGAATCTTCAATAGGATTAAGAATATGTTTTACGGATAGCGATTGGGCTTTGTGATGATGATCACAACAGAAGTTGGAATAATAAAAAAATATAAATTAGATTATGGGAAAATTTGTTATTAAAATGGCTTCTAACGGTCAGTTATATTTTCCTTTAAACCCAAATTATTCCCATAAAATGTTATTTTTTGTCTAGAACTTCAGCAAGCTTTGCGACTAATTGCCCCCCTCGAAGATTTTGCCCTACAATTTTTCCGTTTGGATCGATCAAGTAATTGGTGGGAATGCTACTAACTTTATAAAGACGTGCCGCGGCTTTATCCGACGCTCCAAGATCTAAGACTTGTGTCCATGAAAGGCCATCTTTTTTAATCGCTTCCAACCATTCTTGTTTTTTACTTGGAGCATCCAAAGACACACCGAGTATATGAAAACCCTTATCCTTATAGCTATTATATGCATTTACCAAATGTGGGCTTTCCGCACGGCAAGGAACACACCAGGAAGCCCAAAAATCAAGCAGTACATATTGACCACGGAAATCTGATAATTTAACCGGTTTCCCATTCACATCATTTAAGGTAAAATCGATAGCCATTTTATCTGGAGCAGTTTTTTGTATTTCGGTACTTTCCCCCGATTCAAAAAGTTGGTTTTGAAACCATTTACCTAATAACGTACTTTTATTTTTTTCAGAAAGTTTTGCGAATAATTCTCTTGCAGCAACAGGTTCATTTTTATAATTTATGATGTCACTGAAAAGATATAAGCTTACATATGAATCAGGGTGATTATCATAAAATTGCCTATCCAAGGCCTTTTTTTCCTTTTGTATCTCTTGTTCTCTACTGTAATATGTATTTAGGTATGCATGATCTTTTTTTTCCTCGTCTGTCTTGTTTTTATATTCATTCTTTAAAGTGCGTTGTTTCTTATTGACAATTTTTAACAATTTTTGATATTCTGCATTATCATCGTTTATCTTAGAATCTTTAACGATAGCATCTTCAATAAGATCAGATGGTGAGTTGAGTACCATATTCTGCGGTTCCATAAAAAATTCAAAAGTTTCACTTTTTCTGATTTTAGCCTTAGTAGAATCAGTAGGAAAAACCCACAATTTAGCATTACTCGTTCTACCGGGTGGCATAGTAAAATCGAAAGAAAACTCGCCGTCTTTTACATCGGTAAATATGGTTGTGGGAATGTCTCCTTCTATATAGGTCAAGCCAGCTTTTGCAGGCACTTTCAATTTTTCAATTTTACCTTTCAACGTAAAATTTTCTTGAGCAAGTAATGCTATGGGAAAAAGAAAAGCGGCGATAAATGTTCGTTTTTTCATGTTTTTAGTACTAAAGTTTGTTTTGAGAATTTCCATTAATTAACCATAGTAAGACGAGTGACAGATGGATTTGTCCCGAAAAATTATATTTATTAATTGTATTTGCAACTACTTTAAAAGATGGTTAGTAATTTAGAATGTCTCCAATTTTATTTTAAGATCTCGGCTAGTTTCTGACTTAATGCTTCTCCGCGTAAATTTGTTGCAACGATAATGCCTTTAGGATTAACGAGTATATTTTGTGGAATGCTTTGGATACCATATAGTTTGCCTACTTCGTTATCCGCATCCGACACCTGTGTCCAGGTGAGTTTATCCTTTTTTACGGCTTGTAGCCATGCCTCTCTCATCGTTGTTTTATCCACTGATATACCTAACACTGTAAAGTTTTTGTTTTTGTATTTTTCGTAAGCTTGAACGATATGCGGATTCTCATTCCGGCAGGGTACACACCAGCTCGCCCAAAAATCGACTAATACATATTGACCGCGAAACTTCGAAAGCGAAATGGACTTTCCATCGGCATCATTTAAAGTAAAATCAGGAGCGACTTTATTTAATCCTCGGCTTTTGATAGCATGCATGACTTTGGTGATTGCTTTACCGGCCTCGCTGTTCCTGACTTCATCTGAAAGCGTCGCAAATAGCTCTGTATATTTTTCCGGATCTTTAGATTTGTTCACACTGGCATCTAATGCATATAGGCTTATCCTATTCGCTGGATTATCCTTTACAAATGCAAGGTATACCATTTTTTGTTGTTTGTCCCTTTTTTTTCGCAGCGCCTCATATTTCTCCATATTGTCACTATTGCTTGATGATGTTTTAAGTGCTCTTTCTTCGCGTCTTATGCCGGCATTCACTTGCGCCAACTGCTTGTTTAATCGTTCCCAGCTGGCATAAAACTGGGAACCTTCACTATGGGCATTCATGATCGAATCTTTGCTGACTAACCGCACAGGTTCAGCTTGGAGTAAAACGTGTAGAACATCGTGAGGATCACCTTTACCGCGATGATCCAACATGAGATAAGCCCCGTGAATGCCTTCGAATGTTCCTGTGAATTCGAACTTTCCATCTCGGATCTTCATTGAATCTAATCGTTTTTCACCTGCCGAATAATAATCCAGATAAGCGGTTGCAGGAGCGTTCAATTTCCCGATCTCACCGCTTATACGAAAGGTTCCCTTTTGCGCGACAGCCGTCATATACATTAAGAAAAAGCTGCATGTTATTACTATTATTTTCATCGTAAAATTTTATTTTTAGGAACCGCATGTAATTAGCGCGGTCAAAAAGCTGCGTTGGTCACATGCGGTTTCATTAGCTGTTGCTGTTCTATTGATAAATCTGATTATTTGATATACTCTTCCAGTTTTTTTGCCAATTCATAACTGTGAATATTTTTGGCGATGATAATCCCGTTCGGGTCGATCAGATAGCTTGTAGGCAACATTTCTACACCATACAGATTTCCAATTGGATCATACTTCTCGGTTAGTGTGCAGGCCTGTGGCCATGACATGTGATGTGTTTCGATTGCTTTTCGCCATGCAGCCTCTCGTTTCTTTTCATCCATCGAAAAGCCCAAAATAGTGAAATTTTTGTCCTTGAATTTATTGTATGCTTTAAGCAGATCTGGAGTACTTGCCAGGCAGCTTCCACATGTACTTGACCAGAACTCCAGCAACACAAATTTGCCTTTAAAATCCGATAAGGAAATATCTTGACCATTCAGGTCTTTGGATGTAAAGGCGGGAGCAGGTTGTCCTAGCTGACGTCCTTTGAGCAGCAACAGTTTTTTCGCAAATTTCTTGCCTTTTGGAGTGGCTTTTACCTCATCGTTTAAAATCTCAAATAAGGACGCGATGCTGTCGAACGCTGGTTCAGGTAGGACATCAATCGTGAAAAAATCTAAATTAAAAATTTCATCTGGATGCGTATGTATAAAAGCGGTGCGCATACTATCCCTACTTCTTTCAAATGCGCTGGTTAGCAATTGTGTTTTTTGAAGAAAGATCTTGTTTTTATGATCCTGCTTTGGCATCTCTTTCTCTAATTTGGCAATGCTGATACGGTAAACATCGTACAACTTATTAAATTCTCCCTTATAAGCTATTTGTGCAGAAAATTTATCCGCACCTTTTATCTGGGCATGGCAAAGTGAGTCCTTAGCGCTAAGCGTTACTTTCTGCCCTTTGAGAAAGAATTTCACTTCATCCTTGGAATCCTCGCTATTTACGGAGCCGTGATCGAGAGTAAGGGCGACTTTACTTGCTTGCTTTGCCTGTCCCGTGAAGTGGAATTTACCCTTGTTCAACGTCGCTGAATCCAGAATGGCGGTACCATTCGACTGGTAGCGGATATAAATCTTTGCTGGTTTCGTTAAATTGGCGATCTTTCCTTCAATTTGAAATGGTTGCTGTTGCGCCCAGCTCAGGCAAATATTCAAGAACATTATCGTACTTATAGCAATTGTTGTCTTTATCATGCTGTGTTCAGTTAATTTGTTAATTCAATTTGATAAATGTGGCACTCTGAATCCTTGGGAGCCCAGCTATCTGAGTCTTTTCGATTAGAGGCTGGTGTCCGATCGGGATATCATAAAGATGAAAAGTACCGCTGTTGTCAGGTCTACCCTGATCGTAAGTACAGACCACCAGCTGCTTTACAAGCGCTTGATAAGCGGCTTTTCGTCCTACGGTGTATACATCTTGTGCCATATCGAGCGAATGTTCAAATTTGAGGAGCGAAATTTTCTCTGTCCCAAAATCAAGAAGCTGACGCGTTTTCTTGGTGGTGTAGTCGTATGCAAATAGCTGGTTCTGGTTGTTAAAAATAACATAGCCCGATCGCATATCCATCACCATATGTTCGGCCATACCAAGCCTAGGCTCGTTTATAATCTCTTTCTTTTGCAAGAGACCATTTTGTAGGAAAGACAAAAAAAGATATTCGTCCGCTTCATTTTTCATGACCATGTTGAATTGCATCACCCCCGCGTAGTCCATTGCTGCCCCACAACGTGGCTCGAAGCCGGTGAGATCAAAGGCCGGATTGAAGGAAACATCAGCGTACCGCGAAATGAAATTTCCTGCGAAATAATAAGGTGGAATCACAAAACGCGACCGATCCAGATCGTAGACCATATTTTTAAAGGCTCCACCTGATCTATCATAATAGGGAATAATCACCGGCGAGGCCTGAAACTTATCAGGCGGATCTGGTAAAACACCCTTATCTGGATCTATTAAGTTGTAATCGTTGAACGGTACAGCATGGTCAAACTTTCCAAAGGGCGGGATTTGATCCACATACATCGCATAGAAATCTGTTGGCGTCTGGATGAGGCCATCCACACCACTCAGGTACAATGGGGTTGTGGACGAAGGCTTCAGTGCCGTAGTGATTGTTTCTGATGGTTCTTTTCGGTAAGAGAAGTTCAGCCAGTTTAAGACCAGATACTTGTTTTCGGTTGAAATGGCGATGGAATAATCGTACCAAGAGCCATATAATCCATTTAGCTGGGCATTTGCACTGGATACGGGCTTGCCCGAAAGCAAAGCTGTGATACCCAGAGTATCTGCAATCCCGCGGTACAGCTCGTAACCATCATAATCATAACTGAGAAAGTTAAGATCACTGTGGCCTTCTTTCTCACAAAGGAGCATCCAGCCTTCTGTCAGAGGATGTAAATATAAAACGAGCGCTAGGCCATTGCTTTTGAAACCTGATATTTTATCAGTGACTTCCACTAAAAAATTTATTTCCCCGCGAAGTCCGGTTTTTTCGATATCACCTGCCGTGATAAAAGCTGTTCGTATTTGTGGCAAGCGTGTTTTTATAAAATTGTCTAATATCCACCAGGTGTAGGCGTAGCGAGCTGTATCCTGTAGATTATGGTCACCTTGTGCTCCTTTGGTCCAGAGCGTATCTTTTGCTCCCACCTTCAAATTGATGCGTTCTGGATTGCTTTCAATATCTATAGCGGGTATTTCTGTATAATCGTAGTTTCCCTTGTCCTTATGGCATGCCATGCCCAGGAGCAGTAAACTAAGCAATAGAAAATTTCTTAAATTTTTCATAGGGTTCAATTAATTGGAATTCGTGAAAACAATAGGCTTACCGTCTTTTTCCAGCAATGGGCTACCTAAAGCACTACGTTCATTGAGGTAATCTTTTGTTATTGTGGCCAATGAAGTTAACATGGTGTCAAATTTAGCATTGCCTCCCGACGGGCGATATCCATTATTGATCATCAAATAGATGTTGCCTGCGGTCACCTGAGCAGGAAGGACATCCCGATCTATTACTTCATCCGTGAACCAAGTAGACGATAGATCCTTCAATTGTTTACGGAGCAGCGTCCGTTCAGATTCATCTGCCGCAGTCAGCGCCAAGGCTATGGCGCCTATTTTGTTGTAGGAAAAGCTGCCCAGAAATTCATCCCTCCATCGTTCGGGTTTCGTGGGCAAATTTCCGAAGCGGTACACGAATTCACTCATTGAGTCCATTTCGGGGGTAAAATTTGAATTATTGCCAAGCTTGACACGAACCTCATATGTCGTTGTATCTGCTATTGGTGGTCGCAAGATCTTCAGATCGATCGCTGTCCGTGTGCTGTCGGCAGCCAAGTATAGCGGCATGTCGGGCAAAATGCAAAATGAACTGCCCGAACCCTCTATTGTCAACTCAAATGGTCGGATTGTGGTTGCAAGAGGTCCCTTTAAGTATACCCACAGATTACCTGGGAAATATGACTCTGACCCCAAATGAAAACTATTATAATATCCGGGAGCAGACAGGGCAATGGTATCTTTCTGGAACACTTCGGACAAATGACAGTTCATGGTCAATGTGTCTGTAAATAGATCCTGATAATTTCGAGGAATATAATTTACGGGGGCCGTATATGCGTTTAAAAAGAAAAGTGAGGTTTCACCATTATAGTGAATGGGTTCTATCTTTTTGCATCCGGAAAAGGCGAATAATCCAGCTAGCAGAAGGAGATATTTGCGATGGAAACAGATCTTTAATTTCATGTTTTTCATTTTTTAAATTAACGGAATTTGATCTCTTCTTGTGGAATGGGTAGATTATACTTCGTCGCATCCATAATGGTCGTGGATGAACCACCGTTGTCTGGGATAGCGCCCATACCGAGTCTTTTATAGGCAAAGAATAGTTGCCCTTCACCGATAAACTCGCGTGCATATTCTGCTATAATGGCATTAGGCAGCGATTCGTCTAGCAAAATAGGCTGTAAGTTGCGGCTTATCCTGAGACTGTTGATCAATTCATATCGTGTTGTTTGATCAGGCGCAGTCTCCGCGCCAATCAAATAAAGTTCCGATTTGCGGATCAGGGGTTGAAAATACCTCAACTCTTGACTAACGTCCTCATCTGTAAATTTGACGAGTGTCTGGTAGTTTTTGTTTCCGACACTCCCCGTGGCAAACCAGGCCTGCAGACGCAGATCGTTCGCTTCTGGATAGATCTGCTGTAACCTTCTCGGTAAGGGAGCAACAATAGCATCATCCCGCAAAGTAGCAATGAATAGCTCGCGGTAACGGTCGTACAATTCACGGTTTTCCGAACCGAAAAGTACTTCCTGACTGAACATACGATCGCCCGAAGTTAATCCTTTCACCGAAGGAAAGTACTGCTCGACCGCCGGGAGGCTCTCCTGGACAATTTTCCAGGCCTCATCTTTCATGCCCTTATATAGATAAACTCTCGCCAACAACGTCGTAACGGCATAGTAGTTCAACCGCCAGCGTGTGTCTTTATCAACAATTGCAGGTGCACCGGAGGCACCTGCGAGCGTTTCGCGCGCCCGGATCAGATCGGTGGTAATGGCCGTTGTGATATCCTGAAAACTAAGGAAAACGCCAGGTTCAAATTGTACAGTAGCGATATAGGGGATGGTTGGCGCACTTTGTGCATTGCCTGGAATGGGACCAAAGAGGCGGAGCAGGTCAAAATGTAGCATGGCCCTGATCGCATAAGCCTCTGCCAATAGGTTTTGTCGTTGCTGGTCGCTCATGTTCGCAGGCAAATCTTTTTCCATTTTCTGACAAAAATTATTGACATTTAAGATTGTTTTGAAGCCTTTTGTCCAGATTTTAGATGCAATATCTCTGAGGTTCGTCGTATTGTAACTGTGGGTAATAATTTGGCCTATTTCAAAGTTTTGAGTGCGATAATATTGTGCTGCTAAATCGACAAAGTATAGGGATAGATTCTTTCCATATAAATCAGATGATGATAAATCCCTATAGATGCCATTTAGCGCTTCCTGAGCACCTGTGGCATTGGTAAATAATTCTTCCTCAAAAAGGGAATCCTGGCGTTGTACATCTAGATATTTGGTACAAGAACTACTTACCATCAGTGTAAGCAGGAGTATGCCATATATTTTTTTATATTTTTTTTTCATTGGGTATACTTATTAAAATGAGGCGCGTAAGTTAAAGGATATATTTCGTGCAAAGGGGTAATCCAGTCCCCGTTCCAAACGGACATTGGATAGCTGAAACTTAAAGAGATCGTTGAGATTAAGTCCGAAGTCCAGCCGTTTGATCCCCAGTTTTTTATCTAATTTGGCATGTTGCAGTAAGGCATTGAAATCGTAATTTAGGGATATAGACTCAAAATAGAAAGCATTTTCTTTCAATAAAAAGCGGTCCGATAGGCCCAATGGCAGGTTCGTAAAACCCAAGTAGGCCGCATCGTCACCTGGTACAGACCAACGTTCATAAAGTGCCCTTCGATCCTGGTTATCGTTGATCGTGCTCGTAATATTCTCTATCTTATTGAAGAGAGCGTTATTCATTTTAGATTCCCCTACAACATAGCGGCAGTATACCGAAAATGTAAATAATTTATAGCGAACCTGCGTGTTGATACTTCCTTGAGTAACTGGTCTGGATGACCCGACCAGACGCTCGTTGGCGAGATCAAATTTGTAGGTATACTTTCCGGTCTGATCCAGGTACACTTCCAGTCCATTCGAGGGGTCTATACCGTGGGAAGGGACGGCCCACATATCATAGGGCCCACTCCCGTCACTATAGCGCTGTAAGTAGTCTCCCGTACGGGCAGCTTCATTAAAGCCATCCAAAAGTTCGTTAAGGCCGCTATACTTGGAATGAAGGAACACAGGGCTATTGAATCCCAGGTTCCAAGTCCAGTTGGTATTCTGGATCATCTTCATGCTTATGAGTGCGTCCAGACCAGTGGTTGTAAGGCGACCTACATTGGTTGGGTATGTCGATATTCCAATTGACGGAGCCAAAGGCAAAGCAATAATCATCGGATCTGTCAGATCATGAAAACCACTCAACGATACGGCTAATTTGCTATTAAAAAAAGTACCGTTGAGGCTATAACTTGTTTTATAGGTCTTAGCCCATTCCAGTTTGGGATTAGCGACATTGATCAAATGATAGGCCTGTCCAAATCGTGTCGACACATTATCTAGGCTGTAAGTACTGCGCGAACCAAAACCGCCTGAATATTGATTGCCCGTAAGCCCGAAATTAGCCGACAAACGCAATGAGTTCACGATCGGTGAATCCTTGAGGAAAGCTTCATTTCCCAAATTCCAGCCCAAGCCGGCAGAATAGAAAGAAATGAAAGGATTGTCGATGCCAAAACTATTCGAACCGGAGCGGTTGTAGGAAAGATCCATGTTATAACGTTGGTCATATGAATAGTTTAGACTTGCCGTGAAGCCCAAACTGCGACCTGGTGATTCTAATCCCCCTGGGCGGCTGTTGGGCAAATAGCTATTGGCCAAGTAGAGGAGCGGTTGCGCATTTTTAGCAAAGCCAACAGCCGAAATCTGCTTAGAGATACTGTTAGATGAGCTGATATCCGCGCGCAGATTGGCGTTGAAAATATGTTTTTCTGCAAATACATGGTTGAAGGTAAGCATGCCATTCGCTGTATAACTATTATTTTCCTGACTTTGGAAATTGTACTGGCCGCGCTCCAATTCTACAATATTATCCGTCAGATAGCTTGTGTGCAAAGGGGATTTAAAATAGTCGGCACTGTTTGTTTTTTTTGCGTACTGTCCACCTAGAGAAACGCGAAGCCAAGGCATTACATCATAGTTAAGCTGCAGGTTGTTGGTTAAATCTAAACCTTTTGTTTCATTCCTAAAAGGAAGGGAGGAATTATATAAAGGATTAGGGTATGAATAGACACCTAAATATTCATTGTTTATCTCAAAATCATTCTGGGTGTATTCCAAAAAGGGATTCATATTGAGGTTACCACTATCGTCTAATTTATTGTAGTAAGGCGGTAACCTCACGTAGTCAGCAAAAGTACCGTAATTACCACCATTGGCGTTGGTGCCGGCAACCCGAAAGCTATTGTTGATATTAAACTTGTTTTTTCGGTATGAAAGCACAATTTGCCCCGAGAGGTTGCTCGCGTCAGTACCCTTGATTACCCCTTTGTTATCTCCTTTTGCTAAACCTATATCATAACTGAAGACCTTATCACCACCGTTTATATTCAAACTGTGGTTGAGTGCGAATGCATTGCGCACGGGGATGCTAAGCCAGTCTGTATTCACTCCCCTTAGGACTTGATATTCTCTAAAATTGCGTATAGCTTTTTTTAGGGCAAAGTCTGTAGCACGCACATTGGTTGTAAAAGGCCCCTGATCTCCCAGAGCATCCTGAAAAGCCAGTAGCTCCTTGGCGTCCATCATGTTGTATCCCGTCAGATCGGGGATCGCAAGATTGCCTGTGATATTATAGGAAATGCGCAGCTGGCCGGGAATTGGTTTTACTGTTTCGACAACGACGACACCATTTGCCGATCGCGGGCCGTATAGAGCCGTTGAAGCAGCATCCTTCAAAAGGGTAATGCTTGCTACACGATTGATGTCGAGGTTGACAATATCCTGTAGGGTAGCCTCAAAACCATCCAACATAAAAAGTGGTTGATTAGGATCTTGTTCATATTGTAAACGTAATTGATTACTGTAACCTTCTGTTTTTGGAGGCGTCATGCTCCGGGTGCCCCGGAATTCAATTTTAGGAGCTTGATTAGGGTCCGATCCCAATGAGTTGTCCCGGACGATCTTAAAGGACGGATCCAGCGTACTTAGAGCGTCCAGTAAACTTTTTCGGTTTACCGTACGAATTTCATCGCCACTAAGTGTACGAGTCACGCCAGTAAAGCTCTCTTGCTTTCTGCTGAATAGCCCCATATTTACCTCCGCCGTACCCAACATATTGGCCGCAACAGCTAGGATAAAGGTAAAATTGCAGTCGCTGGAACGGATAACTCGGGACTTTCGAAAAATTTTCTGCTTCCCTATTTCAATGGCAAAAAGATCACGTACAGGTATTTCTGTCGAATGAAAACCCATGCTGCTCAGGCTGATACTCGCTTTTGAATCGATCTCGTCAAATGAAAATTGTCCCAGCTTATCGGTTGACGCTTTTAGATTTGTGTTGGCAATAATGATGGTTGCACCCGGAATTGGCGAACCGAGCGTATCTACCACAATACCTGTAACACAACCTTTCTGCTGCATGCTACTAGTTCGTTCAGGACTACTACTTCGGTCGGAGTTATTGAGGGGACGTTCTTTAATAATGATGGCTCCGTTCTGTAGTATTAATTCCAAGGGTTGCCCTTTGGAAAGATCCTTGAGTACTTCTGCGAGGGGTTTGGCTTTGACGTTTAATGTAACAGGCTTGGCCTTGTCAATTAATTTTTTATTTCCAATTCTGTCCATCCCGGCTTGTTCTCCGACCTGCTTTAAGACTTGTGAGAAAGGCATCTGTTTTACATTTAACGAAATGGACTGTCCAAAGATAGGTGAGTAAGCTAGCAATAGAAGACACAGAACATATCGCTTTCGCGGATTGCTTTTCTTTTTTTTGTAGGGGTAAATGTGGTTTATCATACTGAAATTTTGGTTCTAATTTTTGGTTAGTAATTGAACTCTGGGTTCCACGCTTATACGAATATAGCTCACAAAGCGTACGTATTAGTAAATTTTCATGTTTTTTTGGCGATATACTTTAATTTTTTGTTCATTTAACCCGTTATATCGGTGGTTGAACAGTAAATGATAGAATGTAAATCTTTGTATTACTTAAACAAATCACATATAAAGTCCACCGGTATTGTGTTTTTAACTCTCAACGGATTGAAATATATACTAAAACGAGCCAGTGACAAAAATGTCCCTTAAAAGTTTTATTTTTTTGAGCGGGCATATTTGCTCAAAAACAGATAGTGATTTTTAAAGAGATTGTAGCACTGTGATCAGGTTAACTATACATTTCGCTAATAAAGAATGACCGCTAGATCAGTTACGTTAGATTCAAAGGACCATAATGCAGTACTGATTTTACTGGCTACTTGTTTACGTTGTATCGCAGAATGAGTAACGTTACTCATTCCTGAGACTAATAAATTAAGGGCAGGCGGTGAAGATTTTATAATGTGACAGATTTAAAAGATTGATGAAAAAGGATTTACAAGCTCGGCTAGAAGCGGAGTTTATTGAAATTGAATGTAGCATTGCTGCAGATAGTGCATCACTGAATAGTCCACAGCGTAAAGGTGGTAGTGCTGGAGAAACAGAGCAGTAGAAGACAGTTCAAGAAGTATTGATTGGTAATTGAATTTAATAAAAATTAGTATTAAGACTTCTATTTTTAGGTATTGAATCATCTAAAGGGATTCATTATTAAGGAACCGGTGAGCGCGTAGTGCGCTGAAGTTTTTTTTACTTTATAAGGGACATTTGATTTATTCAAACGTCTTTTATAGGTAAGTTTAGAGCTTTTAACCAGAAATTATAGTAATTATATAAATACGAGCATGATAAAAATAACAATGTTTATAGCGGCAATGATCTTTATGCTATCAAATGGAGTTGCTCAAATTCACACTCCCGTAAAATGGACTGTGGCAAGCAAAAAACTGAGTAGCAAAGAAGCTGTTGTATTTATAAAAGCCACGATTGAACAAGGGTGGCATATTTATTCGCAACATGTAAAAGATGGGGGGCCGACTCCCACATTTTTCAGTTTTGCTCAAGGGCCAAAATATACCTTGGCAGGTAAAACTGTTGAACCAAAGCCTAAAGTAAAACATGAAGAAGTGTTCAAAATGGATGTAGGATATTTTACTGATGAGGTAATTTTTCAACAAAAAGTGAGTTTGAAAAATGGTACGGCTACTGTTAAAGGCACTGTAGAGTGGCAAGCGTGCGATGCTACCCAATGTCTACCTCCGGATCAATACAATTTTTCAGTAATCATTAAATAATAAAAAGGTGATGATTCACCTTTTTTATTTTAGTGAAAAATTTTAGGTATGAATTATTAGACCAACTGAAACAAGAAGCAATCCTTCTATTGTACAGTTGCTTCTGTGTTTAATAAAAACAAAATTTAGTAAAATGAGAAAAACGGTTTTAATTACAGGTTCTTCCTCTGGATTTGGTAAGGAAACTGCAAAACTATTTCAAAAAAAAGGATGGAATGTGATTGCAACAATGCCATTTCCCGAACAAGAATATGAATTAACGCAATTAGACCGTGTATTTGTAACAGCTTTAGATGTTCTGGATATTAACTCCATCGAAAAAGCAGTAAAAGCGGGTGTTGCTAAATTTGGAAATATTGACGTATTGATTAACAATGCAGGTTACGGTCTAATGGGTGTTTTTGAATCTGCCAGTAGAGAACAAATCCAAAAACAATATGCTGTAAATGTTTTTGGTCTAATGGATGTCACCCGAACTGTTTTACCTTATCTACGGGCAAATGGTAGCGGTACCATCATCAATATCTCCTCATTTCGAGGTCTAGTTGCATTACCTTTTGGTAGTTTGTACAACAGCACAAAATTTGCCATTGAGGGTTTTTCTGAAACATTGTCCCATGAATTGGCTCCATTTAATATTCTTGTTAAAATTATAGAACCAGGTGGTGTTGCTACAAATTTCCGTAATGCACAGGAAATGATCAAGAACAAAATACCGGAATACGACCCTATCATGGTTTCATTTTTTGAACGTTATTCAAAGACGACACAATTTTTACTAAAAGCAGCAGCAGCAGATGTAGCAAAAGTGATTTATAAGGCGTCCACAGACGGAAAAATACAATTGCGCTACGTCGTAGGTGCCGATGCACAATTTTACATCGACTGCAAAAAGAAAAATAGTGAAGAGGTTTTTGTACGACTAATGCGTGATTATTTTGTCTAAAATCAAATAAGTGGTTTCGTATTTCTTTTAATGTTCAACACATTCTTAATTTGAAAATCTGATTATACCTCCAGGTTTTAATTCATTTTTCGGCTTATTCTGTACCTTCAAGACTAGGAACAAAGTTATGCCGTTGGTAGCATTTCTAATAAATAAGGCAATGCCGGATTGACATTATCTTTTTTCCATACAGCAAATAATGCCGTTTTTTGAGGTACACCAGTGAGTTCTATAAATTTGATATTCGGATTTTCAGTATGCGCCAACGAAGTCGGAATGATCGAGATTCCCATTCCATTTTCAACAAGTCTAAAAATGGTAGGAGCATGGATGGAACGATGTGCTACCTTAGGTAAAAAACCGTGGTCTGCACAGAGATTTACAATCTGTTGGTAGTAGAACTGGCTTTTTTCGTTTGGGAATAAAATAAAAGATTCATCAGCCAATTCCGCGATAGTATCAAATTTTTTATCAGTTATAGGATGATCAATGGGCAGAACTAAAGAAAATGTCTCGATATATACGCATTTATTACTGAAACCTTCCGGTATATGATTGCTCCGCATAAAGCCGATGTCGAGCATTTCGTTTTGAAGACTCAGAAGCTGATCCGCATTACTCAGCTCATCAATCTGAAATTTAATATTTGGACAGTCCGTATGAAATAGTTTTAACACATCTGGAAGAATAGACTCCATTGCGGATGCGACAAAACCGATTCTGATCTGTCCGGTGTTCCCCATTTTTAATAATTTTAAGTTGGTAACAGCAGTTTCAATCTTATTTAGAATCTGCTGCACATCTTTCTTAAATAAGCTGCCGGCATCAGTCAGATATACTTTTCTGTTTGTTCTGTCAAATAACTGAACTTTTAAAATTCCCTCAAGCTGCTTGATCTGCTGGCTCAATGCAGATTGTGATATAAACAAGCTTTCTGAGGCTTTTCGGTAGTGAAGCTGCTCCGCAAGTACCTTAAAATAGGTGAGATGCCTCAGTTCAATTTGATTAGCAATACTTATCATTACTTAATTAATATGAATTGTTATTAATGGTAAATGTAGAGATATTTGGCATAAACCAAATATAAAAATGATAAAAAAAATATTGACACTCGGACTTGGAAAAGTAGGGACACTGGTTGGCTCATTATTAAGTAATCAATTTGAGGTTACAGGTATGGATAAACAGGCTCCTCATTATTCATTTGATCTTCCTTTTAAAGTAGTAACTGGAGATGTCGCAGACCAACAGTTTATGGAAAAGATCATTGCTGAACATGATGCCGTAGTATCCGCCTTGCCCTTCTTTTTAAATAAAGCAATTGCAACCATTTCCCATAAGCTAGGGAAGCATTATTTCGATCTTACTGAAGACGTAGATACAACCAATTACATTATTGGGCTGGGCGAGACAGCGACTGCTGTCATGGCTCCGCAATGTGGTCTAGCTCCAGGCATTATTGGTATTATAGGAGCGCATTTAGGTAGCGATTTTGAAAAATTACGTTCCATCGAAATGCGTGTAGGAGCATTACCCAAGTATCCCAATGGAGAAATGGGTTATTCATTTACCTGGTCTGCTGCCGGGGTTGTGAATGAATATATAAACGATGCCGAAGCTATTCATAATGGGCAGCGTAAAAATGTGATTTCGCTACAGGGAAAAGAAGCGATTAATATCAATGGAGCTAGTTATGAAGCTTTTTATACATCAGGTGGATTAGGAACAATGTGTGAGACCTATGAAGGTAAAATAGATAAGTTAGATTACAAAACAATCCGCTATCCCGGACATTGTGATTTAATGAATTTTTTAATTCACGAATTGCATATGAAAGACAACAAACAGCAACTTGAGGATATGCTTAAAAATGCTAAACCTGAAGTTCAGGAAGATGAAGTTTTGATCTATGCTGTCGCAGAAGGCTGGAAAGATGGGCAGATGAAAAGAAATGAATACTTCAAATCCTGTTCCCCAATGGTTATTGACGGCCAGCATTGGAGAGCGATTTCCTGGACAACTGCGGCAAGTTTAGTTGCAGTCGTGGAGATGGTGGCTGCCGGCACACTTCCATCAAAGGGATTTATCAAACAAGAAGAAATTTCATTTGAGGCTTTGCTTGCGACTAAAACAGGAAGTTTTTTTAAATAGAAGATATGAATACCCATCAAGAAAAACCTTTAACTATTTTTTTGAACATGCTTTTTGACCGGTACCGCAAAGCAGTACCAGCTGTCAAAATGATCACAGAAGCATTGGTTGAAAAGGAGATCATAGCTTCTCAACAAGAGATCATAAATGATCACATTGCATTTCGAACGATGGGCGTTCCTCATTTAGGAATTGCCTCCTTTGAAAAGATTTTTTTGCATCATGGCTATCAAAAAAGAGATTGCTACCATTTTGACCGTAAAAAATTAAATGCTTACTGGTATGCGCCACCTAGCCCGGAGTACCCAAGAGTCTTTATCAGTGAGCTGCTCGTTGATCAGCTTTCAGATCAGGCACAGCGTGTTATCAGGAAGTATACCAATCAGGTTGATGCTGATCCGGTTGACTCCATTGATCTGGATGATGGAAATGCGATCGGCGAATTTTTTCATCAGTCTTTATGGGATCTTCCAACCAAAGAAGATTATCTCTATTTATTGGAAGAAAGTGAATATGCTGCCTGGGTCATATATAACCGTTACTATTTAAACCACTATACGATTAGTGTTCACGACCTGAAAAACGGCTATAATACGCTTGAAGATTTTAATCGGTTTGTCGAATCATTGGGACTCAAGTTAAATGTTGAAGGAGGGAAAATCAAAACAAGTCCTGACGGTTTATTACGGCAAAGCAGTACTATGGCGCAAATTCATGTGGTTGAATTTCCGGGAAGTGGCACGATGCCGATAGCAGGAAGTTATGTCGAGTTTTCTGAACGGTTGGTCTATCCAGAGTTTAAAAACCTAAGGACCAATGAGATCAAAGCTAAACATCGTAGAGAAGGTTTTGAGGCCGATAATGCCGATAAAATCTTTGAAAGTACCTATCTTAAACAAACTAATCCCAATCAAAACTCACAGCAATGAACATAAAAGATATTTTAATAAAATTAGGAATAGACGATCTTAATCTGGGTACTTCAACGGGTACATCCTGGTTAAATGCGGGTGGCAAGAAAATCAAATCATTTTCACCGGTTGATGGCATGTTGATTGCCGAAATACAAAGTACCGATTCTGCAAATTACGAAGCAGTAGTAGAAAAAGCACAAGAAGCCTTTTTATTCTGGAGAAACGTTCCAGGTCCAAAACGAGGTGATATTGTACGTCAATTTGGAAATGCTCTGCGGGAAAATAAAGACAATCTAGGAGCCTTGGTTTCTTATGAAATGGGTAAAAGCCTACAGGAAGGTTTAGGCGAAGTGCAGGAGATGATCGATATATGCGATTTTGCCGTTGGCATTTCTCGTCAAATGTATGGACTGACCATGCATTCTGAACGGCCCAATCATAGAATGTATGAACAGTGGCATCCTTTAGGTATTGTCGGGACTATTTCAGCGTTTAACTTTCCTGTAGCTGTTTGGGCATGGAATACCGCACTAGCCTGGGTTTGTGGAAATGTAAGCATCTGGAAACCATCTTCTAAAACGCCGTTATGTGCAGTAGCTTGTCAAAAAATTGTTGCAGCCGTGCTTGCCAATAATGGAATGCCCGAAGGTATCAGCAATCTACTGATCGGCAACGCGGTAGGAGATATGATCAATAACGATAAGCGTATACCATTGGTTTCTTTTACAGGGTCGACAAAAATTGGACGAATAGTTTCGACTGCAGTAGCCTCCAGATTTGGACGTAGCATTTTAGAACTTGGCGGTAACAATGCCCTAATTATTTCCAAAGATGCCGATCTGGAGATGTCTATCATCGGAGCTGTCTTTGGAGCAGTAGGAACTGCCGGACAGCGCTGTACTTCTACCCGAAGATTAATTATTCATGAAGATATATATGAAGTATTTAAGGCCAAATTAGTTAAGGCATATGCCCAGCTTCGCATTGGTAATCCTTTAGATCAACATAACCATGTGGGACCGCTCATTGATAAACAGGCTGTACAAGATTATCATGATGCTATCTTAAAAGGAAAAGAAGAGGGAGCTTTATTTGTTGTAGAAGGAGGTGTATTAGAAGGCGTCGAATTCGTCTCCGGCTGTTACGTTAAACCTTGTATTGCTGAAGTTAAAAATGATTACCAGATCGTACAAGAGGAGACTTTTGCACCTATTCTGTATTTGATTAAATATAAAACATTGAAAGAGGCTATTGAATTACAAAATAATGTTCCTCAAGGCCTATCATCATCGATTATGACGTTGAATATGCGCGAAGCGGAACAATTCTTGTCGGTAAATGGATCTGACTGCGGCATTGCTAATGTCAATATCGGTACATCAGGGGCAGAAATTGGTGGTGCATTTGGTGGAGAGAAAGAGACCGGTGGGGGTAGAGAAAGTGGTTCCGATGCATGGAAAGGATATATGCGCAGACAGACAAATACGATCAACTATTCCGATACATTACCGTTAGCACAAGGGATTAAATTTGATTTTTAATTTTTTGATATTTTGAAAGAGAAGCTTACTCGACTGGCCGCTCAACTGGAAGGAGATTGCTATACAGATCAGGCGATGCGCATTTTGTATGCCACAGATGCATCAGCCTATTCCGAAATGCCCCTTGCTGTCGTTCTCCCCAGATCATTAGATGATTTGAAAAAACTAGTTGCGTTTGCTGCTGCTGCCGGCACCTCGTTGATTCCAAGAGCTGCTGGCACCTCATTAGCAGGCCAGGTCGTTGGTGATGGAATTGTCGTCGATGTGTCCAAATATCTGAATCAAATCATTGAAGTTAATGTGGAAGAACGTTGGGTCAAAGTGCAGCCTGGAGTAGTAAGAGATGAACTTAATTTATTCTTAAAACCTTATGGGTTATTTTTTGGACCTGAAACCTCAACAGCCAATCGGGCTACCCTAGGTGGAATGGTCGGGAATAATTCCTGTGGATCCAATTCTATTGTTTACAAAAGTACGAGAGAACATACCTTAGCCATAAAAGGGCTGTTGAGTGACGGTTCAGAAGCTCAATTTAATGCAATTGATTTCGATACATTTATTGAAAAATGCAACGGTGAAACCCTGGAATCAAAGCTATACCTGTCCATAAGAAGACTATTGGGAAATTATGAAAATCAGCAGGAAATCATAAAGAACTTTCCAAAAAAGTCCATTCAAAGGAGAAATACCGGTTATGCTATTGACTTGCTATTGGAAAGCGAGCCTTTTATTGCAGATAAAGAAAAATTCAATTTCTGTAAGCTGATCTGTGGTTCCGAAGGTACGCTGGTATTGATTACCGAGATTACGTTAAACTTGGAGCTATTACCGCCTATTCATTCCGGTTTGCTTTGTGTTCATTTTCACTCGTTAGAAGAGGCATTACAGGCCAATCTTGTTGCGTTAAAATATAAGCCACATGCTGTTGAGCTCATTGATCATTATATCTTAGCGTGTACGCTGAATAATATGGATCAGCAGCTGAACCGCTTTTTTATTTCAGGAAATCCTACTGCCTTGTTGGTGATCGAGTATGTTTCAGATCAGAAAGAGGAAGTGATCGCGAGAGCAGCTATGGTAGAAGCAGAGATGCGTTTCCTTGGTCTAGGTTATCATTTTCCTTTGCTTTTTGGAGAAGACACCAAAAAAGTATGGTCTTTAAGAAAAGCAGGTCTTGGCCTGCTCAGTAATCTTCCGGGAGATGAAAAAGCGGTACCGGTTATTGAGGATACCGCTGTGGATGTTACCGATCTACCGGCGTATATCCATGATTTTAATCAGATTTTAAAAAAACACGATCTTCATTCCGTACATTATGCACATGCTGGTTCGGGCGAGCTTCATCTGAGACCTATATTGAATCTAAAAACTGCGGAAGGACATGCTAAATTCCGTCTTATTGCAGCAGAAATTGCAGCGCTTGTTAAAAGATATCAAGGATCTTTAAGTGGCGAGCATGGGGACGGTAGGTTAAGAGGGGAGTTTTTAGAACAGATGGTCGGTAGTAAAAATTATAAATTATTGAAAGAAGTCAAAGAAACCTGGGATCCAAACCATATTTTTAATCCGGGAAAAATCATTGACTGCCCACCGATGGATGCTATGCTGCGTTATCAGGCAGGTCAGAAAACACCTGCATTTAAAACCATTTTTCGATATCCTGGTCAAGATATATTGCAGCATGTAGAACAATGTAATGGCTCAGGAGATTGCCGCAAATCACAGTTATCCGGTGGAACAATGTGTCCATCCTATATGGCAACCCGTAATGAAAAAGATACTACCCGGGCACGCGCTAATATTTTAAGGAATTTTCTGACACATTCAGATAAAGAGAACCGGTTTGACCATCCCGAAATTAAAGACATTCTGGATCTGTGTATAAGCTGTAAAGGGTGCAAATCCGAATGTCCTTCAAGTGTCGATATGGCAAAAGTAAAAGCTGAATTTTTGCAGCAATATCAGGATGCTAATGGCATTCCTTTACGGTCATGGCTTATCGCTCGTTTCAGCACACTAGCTAAAATAGGATCGATACTGCCTGCCGTATATAATTTTATGATGCAATCAAAAAGAACAAGCCTACTATTCAAAAAAATGGTTGGATTTGCCGTAGAAAGATCAATGCCGGAAATGCATGCTTATACGTTAAGAAAATGGTTTTTTAACCGTGGGAAAAGTGTTAAATCTACTTCAATAAATCAAATAGAGCAAAAAACGGTTTACTTTTTTTGTGATGAGTTTACGAATTATCAGGATGTACCTATTGGAATGAAAGCGATTCTTTTACTTGAATCCCTGGGGTATTATGTAATTATTCCAGAGCATCAAGAAAGTGGAAGAGCATGTATTTCCAAGGGATTGCTCAGGAAGGCCAAAAGAATTGCACATCAAAATGTGATCAGTCTGGTTCAGTTGATCTCCGATCAAACACCATTGATCGGAATCGAACCTTCAGCAATACTAACTTTTAGAGATGAATATCCAGATCTAGTTGATGATCATCTCTTACAGGATGCCAAAAAATTATCCCGGCATGTTTTTATGATTGATGAATTTTTGGCGGCCGAAATGCAAAAAGGCCGTATCGAAAAATCGAAATTTAAGAAGGATAAAAAGCACATTAAACTTCACGGCCACTGTCAGCAAAAAGCCTGGTCAGCTTTAAAATGCTCTGAAGAGATACTTTCATTTCCGGAGAATTATACCGTTGAGATCATTCCTTCGGGATGCTGTGGAATGGCAGGATCTTTTGGTTATGAAAAAGAACACTACAAAATTTCCATGGAGATAGGGGAGCTGGTTTTATTTCCGGAGATCAGAAAACAGCCCAGCGATATCCTTATTTCAGCAACAGGAACTAGTTGTCGCCACCAGATAAAAGATGGAACTGCGAAAATTGCTTTACACCCGGTGGAGATCCTGTACAGCGCATTGAGAATTTAATTTATTTTAAGCTAATTTATTGTGAAAGTGACTTTATTGGAATAGATTCCTGTATATTATTCGGCACCTTGCCAAGCAAAACGAAACACTAATATTAAAAATGGCCATAAAATTTTAAAAAAAATATTTAGTAATTAGGGACATTCCTATTTTATAAGCGTCATCAATACGACACATTAATTCTTTTTTGTACGTAATCTTGCATCGATTAAAAAAATAAAAGAGTAAGCTCCATTAAGTTGCAATAACTTATAAATGTCAACGAGAAGGTAATTGAGTGATATCCCATTAGGCAGATGTTAAGTATCGGCACGAACGTTATCAAATGGTCAGATATGCCACCCTTAGAACGGGAATGGTCTATACAGCAAAGTTTATTTTAATCAAATGAGCACGATTTTATGAAGTTTTTACCCTTGAACACATCAGTGCTTTTAGATTTAAAGCGTAACGGTTATAACATTTTGACATCTAAAAATACAGTTGATCACGAAAGTCCGACATGGTATCCGTTAACTGTATTTGATGTCAATGATTATCTTTTAAACTTGGACTGCAAAGCAAGCTCTGCTCCAAAGGAAGAACCTAGTATATTAGTTATCGATGATGCACTTAAAAACATAGATGAAGAGCAGCTTCAGGGCGAGGTATTTATTGAAATAAATCATTTACAGGAATTGCAGGATAAAATCAATTTCTATGGTAAGCAGTATACTTGTATCTCCAATCGAGAATATTACGATTTTGCATTCGATCCAAAGCGGGTGCTAATACGCAATTATGCCTTGCGTTCTGGTAATCACCTCCTTTATTTTGCTTATATCAACTTAAATTATTCCAAACATCTATTCGATGAAATTCAGGATATTGAAGAACTTGCCCATTCCTTAATATGTTTAGATGAAACGCAGGCTAAAGAATGGTTAAGCACACATGATATTACTGTGGTGCAATCAGATATTTCCATTTATGATAAGGATGCTATTTTAACCATTCCTTCTTGCGGAGAAGATCAACAAATAACAATTCCTTTAAAAAATAAAGATGAGCTGGTTTATAATTTGATGCACACAGAGGATCTACTGCAACTCCGTGATCTATTTTGGATAGACCCTCGAATACAATAGTACTTCATTATTTCCATATTTATTTGCTTATGTTGGGATTGAGCAACTGACAGACGAGGAGGACCAATTGTTGGCCAATATCGATTAGGAGACAAGGACGTTAAATACTAAAAAAATATAGTTGAGAAACCTGAGTATTGGTTTTATAAATTTGTTTATGATGCTTTGAACCAATGGTATCAGAATACGTAGCTAGTAAAAGAAGAATCACAATATGATCTTTATAAGGTGGAAATTTCATGGAACTAGGGCAGCGGCTGACGATAATGAACTTTATAATAGGGGAATGAGGTAATCATGCTCTATTTCGCGTGATTACATTATATTATTATTTTATCAAAAAGATATGCGCCAATTTTATTATTTACTTATTAGCTTTATTTTTCTGTCTCAAACCCTTAGTTGTCAAAATTCGTCATCTCAATCGATTTATAGTAATGAATTTAAGTGGTCGATAAAGATTCCAGAAAATTATAAAAGTTTAAGTCCTACAGAAGTAGAAAAATTAAATGATTTGGGCAAAAGTGGGATAGAGAATACTTACGGTGAAAAAGTTACGAGTAATCCTAAAATAATATTTTCGTTTAAAAACGATGAGTACAATTTTGTGCAAGCAAGTTGTCAAATTTATGATCGAGTGAAAGATGGAGATTTTGGAAAATTATGTGCCGGGATAAATAAGGTCTTGTATGAGACCTGTAAGCATCAAATTCCAGGTGTGAAAATTGATACTACTAATGGAATTGAGAAAATAAATAATTTAGAATTCCATAAATATAAAATGGTATTGCACTATCCCAACGGACAAGTACTCCATTGGATCACCTATGATAGATTATTTGATGAAAAGTTTTTAACCATTAGTGTTACATATATTGACAATGACAAGGGACAGGAGGTCATTCGCTGCTTGGACAATTCAAAGTTTGGCAAATAAAAAAGCAACAAAACCTAATAACTGTAAATACCAGTAAAACCTTTTATAGTATTTCAAAGTTAAATTAAAAAGAGCAATTGAAAGTGAGAACTAATAAAAATTTAAATACAATTCTTATTACTCTGTATGCCTGTTAGCAATGATATTGATTATTTCAAATATCGCTGAAGTCTACTTTATCAAACTTTACTACAAAAGACTCTGTTTAACCACATTAAAAAATAACCAAATGACTAAAATGATCTATTATATTATGTACTGCGTAGTAATATTTGATTTTGTGCTAGATTCATGCCGTACGGAGAATCGTAAAGATGTCTGACCTTAATTAAAATAGATAGGGATAATCTGAGTGAAGTAGCAAATTATCCTGTTATAGGCACTGTAAATCTTTAACTTGAGATCTACATGTTTTTTCCTACCTTAATATAACTAAAAGCTGAATGCGAAATAGCAGCGTTACATAAACCACCTCAAGCAGAGTCTATTGTAATCACATTTATTATTAAGTCCCCTTTCTATTTACAGTTTTATTGTATATTAATAGCTATACGTGGAAGTATCTAAGAAATACGATGAAATTTGAAGATGCGCTGTATAAAGTAAACGCTATCCGGCACGGTACCGCGGGGTAGTCCGGTCAACTATTATTTTAAAGCACTCCGCTTTGGGTACACAAAGGATCACAGACTGGCCCTGAGAGTAGGGTGGGCAAAGCGAACGATTCGGGATTTTTCCTCTGGTTTTCCTTTTTTCGTAAGAAAGGGACATCCTTTGGCAAAACCAGTTCATTTTTATTTAGAGTAAAAAGGGAATACTTAACTACTTAATAGTATTCAAAATGGTTTGGCAGATAATCTATATTAAGTATCTCAGGTGGAAATCGTGACATATAGTACATTTTCCGGATCTTTTTATATTTTAAAGAATCTACTCCGGTAGCTTTGTCTAGAAATTCCAGATAGGCATCTTTATTTGATCCTTTTATTTTCTATATCTTGTCGCGGTATTTTTTTTAGGCTTTCTTGAGCTTCTCCGGATACTTTGTAGGTTTACTTTGAGCATAGGTATCATATTCTATACTATAAAGCCTAAGATCCGATAGGTCAATTTTAATATCCCTTTCAGATTGGGAATATACAGCTGCTGAACTGAATATCATTAATATTGCCGGCGATAATATCTTGTAAAAACTTTTTCTTTTCATCTTTTTTAATTTAAATATACAATTTTTATTTTGGACGATAACAAACCCTATTATGCCATACTATATCTTGGCATGTAGGTATAGCGTATCGTAATAGAGAACATCAAGCAGAGAAATTGGTTAGAAAATTTTTATGGCCATTAAATACCGATCCTAATCTAAAATAGCATGCACTCTAGCTTGTTGATGATCCGCTCGAAAGGTGGGAGTATAGCCATACGATAAAATATACAACAGTAAAAAATATACAAAAGTAAGGGACATTTCTTTTTTTGAAAAGTCTTACTAAACGAGTAACTATGAAATTCATGGCTAAACTTCTCAGATTCGGTTAGTTTAACATTTTATTCTGCTGAATGTTCAAGTAGCCTTAGAGCCGATTTTTTGTACTGTATGTTAAGTTTTAAAAAAATATGAAAATAGAAATACAAGCATTCACTTTTGTTGACTAGCGGGTTGTTCAAGAATCAAATAAACAAGCAGGTGCAACTGTGGTCGAATTGGCTGTAAATGAGTAAGTTGTTGCGATAACGAATACGGCTAGAGGAGAAGATTAATAAATAGAATATAAATTAAATTAGATTATGGGAAAATTTATAATTAAAACGGCTACTAACGGTCAATTTTATTTTATTTTAAAAGCTGCTAATGGTCAGACCATTATTACCAGCGAAATGTACACCAGAAAAGGAGGATGTAGCAGTGGCATTAATTCTGTAAAGAAAAATGGAGTTTTGGATGGCCGTTATGAACTGAAAACTTCCAGTAACGGAAAATATTATTTCAACCTGAGAGCAAGCAATGGTACGGTGGTTGGAAGTAGTGAAATGTACAGATCTACAGAAAGCAGAGATTATGGTATTGCATCGGTTAAAGAGCAAGCACCAAATGCCTCTATAGTGGAAGAATAAATGGAATATCACGAATTAATAAAGCTTGCCAAATAGCAGGCTCTATTAATCTGAAAAGCCATGGGTAATTTTGAATGCTATAAAAAAAATCTGCTGATATCAGTTGGGAATTGGGCAGTATGCAAAGCGGTGTGTAATAAAATAACTTTAAATATGAAAAATATTATTTATCTGATTTTTCTTTCGATTTTGTGTTTTGCAATCGGATTCTTATCTTTTTCTTCTATAGAAACTTATATGCTTAAGGTTTTTAAAAACTACGATCTAACATATAGTCACTTGAACACGCAGTTTTTACACAAATTAGCATTTTCTTTTATTTGCAGTATTTTACCCATTGGAATCAATACCGTATGGAGAACAACCTCCACTGAAAAAGGTGCTTCCAAGTTTATCTCCCTTCTGTTGTTCTATCTCACTATAGGTGTATTCTTCCTAACGCGCTATTCCATATTGAAAACAGCATTATTGTCTCAGGAAGAATCCGGATCTTTGATTTCAATATCCTTCGAAAACTTAAATTTTCCACTTTACATTTTTATTGCAGAAATCTTGGGGTTTGTTGTCATGTATTTATTTTTGAAATACAACAAATCAAAAGCATAAAAAAGGTATTTGAACTATTTATAAGATCGGATTGGCCGTCTGGTTTTGTAAGTTGAAGTATATATAGATGAGATCATATTTTTAGCATAAGTCTCTGTTGGGATCGCTTACTTTAGCTCCTCAGCTATTGCAATTTTTTCATTTAGGATGCTATCTATCCACTGTATTAGATATACAGCTTAATTTTTTTGTGTAGTCATATGATCTTGTCTTTAAATTAAAGGTGTAAAGTCTTTCAGGCTGTCTATAAGATTCAAAATAGAAATCAAAAGAACCACCCACTATACCTTTGCCTGATATATATACAAGACGATCTATACCGCTGGGATAATTCCATCCGTCCACTATATTCCATGACGCGTATGTCCCAAACTTATAAGCTATCTCTTTGCCAATTGTAATTATATCTGACAGATACATCCTTATATATTGTTCGTTTTTTCCAAACGGTACTATTGAGCTTACTTTTTGGTTATAAGAGTATCCTGTCATGATATAATATAAGGTTCTCCAGGGAAATCTTTCATATAAATTTTCTCCATATCCCGGATTGAAAGCATACTTTGTCCGATATTGACTACATTATTAGTTGTAATAAAAACGCTACTGTGGTTTGCAAGTCCAATCCATATATTTTTTCTTATGTGCTTTCTTTCTCTCAGCATATTCAGGATCATTCAACTCTCTGTATGTGTCATATATGATACTATAAGTTCTTAATTTTTGAAATTCATGCAAAATACCTCTCAAAGAAGTTTGCGCAACTAGCGGTATGCTGAAGACCATTAATCCGAGGAAAATGCTACTTAGGATTGAAGTGTATGACTCTTGTCGCACCTAAACTGTAATGTTCCATTTTTGAATAAAATTAGTGTCTGAGTCCGTATCCCTTTTGCTATTATTGCTAAAACAACACTTATCATTAAATGATCAATTGCCCATCTGCTCAAGTAAATAAGTCTATGCAGTGTTAGTTTTTTAAAACGTCTTGAAAAATTTCTTGCTCATTCTGTAATTTGATAGATTTATGACTATTCTTTTTTAATGAAATTTCAATATTTTCCAACTTTTTAGGCAGAACATTTTTATCCTTTTCAAATATGTAATAGTTAATTACACGATATAGATCTAATTTCGAAATCGTATAATGATATGGATCAAAGGGCAGATCTTTATTTACATAGCTGTACATTAGTAGTTCTTTATCAAGCTCTGTATTTTTTATTGCATTATTGATATAATTTTTAAATTCTTTTGAATTACTCTTAAGCTTTTTTATATAGCCAATATAGGAATGATAACTAGAATCCTTTAATTGCTTATAGCGATCAGGCTTTTTCAATGTATACTCTTCGAATTTTTCGTATTGACGTTTAGCAGTTATTAATCTGCTTATTTCCAATTCGAACTTGTCTTTACTTCTATTTTGAGAAAAAACCACTGGGAATAATACCAAAAATGCTAGTGTTGTAATTACTCTCATATTAAATTTTTTATTTCTGAACAAATAGATTCATCATGTATTTAGGCCAGGCCTTTGGTGGCTCTATGGCACGGTGCAACTTACACTACTTATCTAAAAAAGCAGAAACAAAATTTCTGCTTTTTTAATCAACTTTGAATAATATAATTAATCCTTTAGTAAGTGCAACTGTATTTATTCAAAAAACTGGCTGTTCCTCAGAATCGGCAGAAAAATCATTTAAATTTATATTCCTTAATCTGATCGGCTTTATATTTTAAAAAAGGGACATCTTTAGGCTGTATTAATTCTTCTTGATTAAGAGTAAATAGAGAATATTTGACAACTTTAAAGTACTCTAACATTGTAGGCATCTGACTTAGTCTAACCTGCAACCATGGTCCATAGCTCGTATATTTATATCCTTTTTCATTTTTATACTTCAACGAATCAATTCCTGTCGCTCTTTCTAAAAATTGTATATACTTTATTTTATTTGGTCCATTCTTTATTTTAGCTATTTGATCCTTGTACTTCTTTTCTGCGATTTTCATTTTATCAGGATATTTAGTTGGCATACTTTGATGAAAAATATCGTACTGACTACTATATTCGGCAAGACGCAAAATATCGATTTGAATATCTCTTTCACTTTGAGCGAGTAGTGTTGTTGTACCCATAATATTTAAAATAAGGAATACAAAAAAGTTTGAAATACTGCATTTATATTTTTTCATGTTCAGTTATTAATAATTTTTAAAAATAGTAATTTATTTGGGACGGTAGTATACTCTGTTATAACGTACTGTACCGTCTGGAAATTTTGAAGATGCAGGAGTCACTCCATATTGTTCAGGAATGTCTCTGGGATGATGATAAATAATACCATACGATTCACCCATTTTACTGCGAACTTCAGTTGCATACCCATTAGCATCGACTTTTGTAACAATAGCGGAATATGTAATCGCGGATTGGCTATTCTGATCATAATAAGTCCATTTATAATAACTAATTTTATCACCTACTTGGACTGCCTCATTGTTGGGAAATTCCCGATAATTAGAAAGATCAGAGAAAAATATGATTTTAGTATTCCCCATGGAGGATTAAGAGTAACTTCTACGACCTTTATAAAAGAGTCCGATACGAATTTTACCTGCGCCTTAGTAAATGTTGCAAATAGCAAGCTTACGAATATAAAAGAAGAGATAATTGGGATCATAATCTAAATTTATAAAAAACTAAAATTTTTAAATAATTCATAATCGCTAAAATGAACATTTGAACCGAATCTATGATGAAAGGTAATTTTTAGGTGGTTTTATGATTCAATAGCCACAGCTCTGATCTTGGATCAGGTCTGTGGTTGTTGCTACAAAATTGAGTAATTTGAAAAATAAATAATCAAATATCCACCGCTTAAATTATATTACAATTTACCTTTTAAAAAGGGAATATCTTTGGGTAATATAAGTTCTTCCTTATTTTTTTTATTTCAGCATATTCAGGATCATTCAATTCTCTGTATGCGTCATAATTGACACTATATATTCTTAACTTACAGGTTATTTAAAAGGTGAGGTAGGTCTTTTTCTAAGTTTTTCTTTATAGCGTAAGAAGGGAACATTTTCTGGGCGGATTAATTCATCCTTATTTAATATGAAAAGGGAATATTTGACGACCTTATAATATTCAAGTTGAGTGGGTAAACTTCTAATAACCTGCATTTCTACAGTGTTCATTGCAATATAATTCATACCAGGTACATCCTTATATTTTAATGAGTCAATACCAGTAGCTTTATCTAAAAATTTTAAATATAATGCCTTATTTGATCCGTTCTTTATTTTATTAATTTGATCTCTATATTTCTTTTCGGCAATTTTCATTTCCTCTGGATACTTCGTTGGCATACTTTGTACGTGTGTATCATATTTTATACTGTAGTTACGGAGTCTTGATAAATCCGAGCGTATATCTTTATCCGTTTGAGCGACTAATATTAATGGAGTACAGATAGCGATAAAAGCAATGAAAATAATTGCTATTTTTTCGTATTTTTTCATGTTAGATAATTTTAAATTTTTAATCAAAACTTATTTAGGACGGTAGTATACTCTGTTATAACGTACTGTGCCGTCTGGAAATTTTACAGATGGAGGAGTTACTCCATATTGTTCAGGAATGTCTCTGGGTGATGCGTTATGATGCCATATGTTACTCCCATTTTGCAAATACTTCTGTTGCATATCCGTTATCAACCTTTGTCACAATAGCAGCATTAGTATCATCCTTGTCTCTGAATCAGTCCAGCCTAAATACAGCGCATAATTATCAATAGTTTTTAACTTGTCTCTCCAGTCATAGCTTGTAAGCTCATTATCACCGATTTTTCTTGTCTGGATTGAGGTCCTGTAATTTATATTCGCAGGTATAATTGTCCCTTTAATTTGATTTTTCTGCGTGATAAAGTGTCTAGTGACGAAGTTGTAGAGATTGACACAGAGATTACTAGTACTGTAACGAATATGGTTAGTGATTGAGTGTAAAGAGAATGTTTAAGTAACAAAGTGATGGAGTAATGGTGTGACAAGTTCTAGCAGATGCATTAAAATGTATTATGAAGAATCAGAACTATTAATAATAGATATATAAAATAATTGGTGTTTTAGTACTATCGATAATTAACTGTAACCTCTGATAAAATTCTATGTTTACCATTGGGCATCCAAGGCTCAAACATATTGGACTAATCTGTTCGTTGTAGGGCATACCACCATACGTATGTAAAACTATTCTTCTTTTGAAGGCATTGCTGTTTGAATCTTCAAGTCCGTGAAGGTTATAAGCTTTTCCAAAATTACCTAAATAAGCGTTTCCAATAACATAGATACCTAAAGAAGTAGCAAACGATCTGGGTTGGTTACTAAATTTCAGTATACCACTTCTTCCTGTTTCGGAGCCTGAGCCATGAGCTACCAGACCCTGGTCCACTATTTTGTGCCGCTGCAGGTCAACAATAAAAAAACGATTTTTCCCAGAAGGTATTTTCATATCTAAAAGAAAAGCTATAGATGCATTATATTGTCCACTTGTTTTAATAAATTGTTTTACCTTATCGATCTCCCTGTTTAATCGTAGTGTGTCCCCTGTGTCGATTTTTTGAAAAGGCAATTGGCCTGATGAAGTATTTACATGAGTTTTGAACGAAACTAGCAAAACTGCCAGAATAATAACCAGGACTTTGTAAATACGTTTTCTAATTAAGGGTAAATTAGTGATTTGTAACATAAAGTGGTCCTTTTGAACGAATTAATTTTGATTGCACAGTTTTTGTATATTTTGTTTATGTACAGGTCATTACATGTAATATTTTTTTGCTATTCATTCAAGGAATTAGATTAATTAACAATATTTTCCTTTTCCAAGTCTCTGACCAAATTGTAATAGGTCTGTAAATATACAATGTCCCTAGAAAGTGTTTAACTTTTGAGGAGCATTGCAACTGGATGTGTTCTTTTATTTTCTTTATAAAAGTTTAATATTTCTTGTTCGGATCATTCACCCCTGTACCCTGTACATTCTGAAATTTTTGTACAATAGCATCTTTGGTATTGGGAGACCCTCCGTCGAGAGTACTTAATATCAGTAATTCATGCTGATTATATTGGATAAGGACACTGGGGTTAGATATTTTTCCATTTCTTGGGATAACGACGGTTCCACCATCCCTACATCCCATAGGTAAGCTCTGTAATGCCCTTATCGCCTCTTTAAGATGCTCCTCACTGTCAAAATAGAATCCGAGCAGTGTTTTATTAGGTTTGGCACATTTCCATGAAGAAGCTTTATCAAAGATATCTGTTTTACAATATGTTCTGAGTTCCTTTAGCCACATTTTACCTAACCTGAGAAAATCCGTTTTACTTCGATCAGACTCCAAATCTGGATCTACCCGTCCGTTATCAATGATTTCCGCATACACTTTTTCATAAAGTGTATGCTTGGGATTTTCCTGTGCGCTGGCGATCTTTAGCGTTGCAATCAGCATTGCTATAAACATAATTAATCTTTTCATATCCGATAATTCTAATTATAAATTCTATTTTGGGTCTATTCTTTTCAGCGGTGGATGTAAAGACTTTTCATAAATAATTTTAAGTTTTCCCGCTCTAATAATTTCATTATAATCTTTTGAACCAGAGAGTTCTAGTATGCTCTTCTTAAATTTGGTATAATCTAAACCATAGGTATCAAGAACTGCAATACAGCCCAGATTACCATCGTCACATGTTGAAAGATCGCTAGGACCGATATGGATCAGGTAATTATCATAGACCCAAAACGCACCATCTGGATAATGTGGATTATCCGGCATCCATTCCATAACGACCCTCGAATCATAATTTGCCTTGCCCACCACGGTCTCTGGACCAGTCTCTGAATCTTTGTGTACCCCAAAACGGAGCGCTTTAAAATAATAGTTGACCGGACTGCCCGCCGCCACCGTGCCATCTACTGTCACTTTATACAGAGGAACTTCAAATTTTACTGTGCCTTTTGTATACTTCCATGGATAGCTATTGATATACTGAAAACCGTCAGGCGTACCTGAAACGGTAATAGTCACCGGTCTTATCAATCTGGGGACCTCTTTGGTACGATACCAATTCGCTGCATCTATATAGAACTGTTTATCTGCTTCGAAAATGATTGGCTGCTCGATTATCCAATCTGTCGTCTCTCTTACACCACAGCAGTATGAGGCCTCTTTGGATCTCATTGCAAGCAATGTGCTTGTGTTTGGGACTGGCTGCAAATTATATAAAAGATCATCTGGCAAAATAGGATATATATAATCAGCTATACAGATAGCACCACCACAATTTTTATCTAATATTTCTTCAAGCTTATCTTGGTGCATAGGAGCAAAAATTACTGGACCAGAGATACGATCTATTGCTTCTCGATATCTATCGACAAGGAATGGATCGTCTTCTAGTGCTGCTTTTGAACTTATTTTTGGAAACAGTACTTCTTTCTCCAGATCCTTTTGGCATGAATGTAATATCAGCATGGAGATCGAAATAATAAGGAGAATTGACCCCGACCTAAATAAATTTATTTTCATTATATCAATAATTTGGTAAATAATTCTTAGGAAACGATCTTGTTTTTTCTTACTCGATAAATAGGACGGCTGAGATTATAGAATGTCCCGTAATTAATTAAACCCTTTTATCCAACATCCTGAACATTGGAGGAAAAGCTACATTCCTATAAATAATGCCGAGCACCAAGATATTGATATTCTTTTCTTCAAACTTCTAGTTAGTCCTGTCCATCAGCAGAACCAGCTTTTTCTGGCAAGAGATTAAAGATGAGTTTGGTAACCATCTCCATCGGCAGATTTCCCTGGGCCATAAAACGTCGGATCCGTCTTTAATTACTCATTCTAACTACTTTGCCGTCAAATCCAGAAGAAAGGTTTGTTAAATTACGGGAAAATTTGTAATTAAAACGGCTACTAACGGTCAATTTTATTTTATTTTATTTTAAAAACTGCTAATGGTCCCATTATTACCAGGGAAATGTACACCAGAAAAGGAGGATGTAGCAGTGGCATTAATTCTGTAAAGAAAAATGGAGTTTTGGATGGCCGTTATGAACTGAAAACTTCCAGTAACGGAAAATATTATTTCAACATGAGAGCAAGTAATGGTACGGTGGTTGGAAGTAGTGAAATGTACCAATCTACAGATAGTAGAGATTATGGTATTGCATCGGTTAAAGAGCAAGCACCAAAGCCTCTGTAGTAGAAGAATAAATGTAATATACATTCGATAAACAGTGGAGGACGCTAGGACTTTTAGCACTAACGCTAGGTATTACGTTTCTTTTTTAGAATATTATGACAGATGTCAATTTGCGATATAAAACTTTTTTGAGATAATTGCTCGGAGCAATGAGAATGCTCTTGGGGATTTGTAAGAAGCTAAAAACTACATTTAAGATAACATCTAAAATAAAACCAAAGATATGAAAACAATCTTTAAGTAGTAATTAAAGCATTTTTAATGTCGCCGGCTAATTAATTTCGAAGTTTTAAGGGACAATTCTTCTTTTCAACCGTTTTATATGAATAGAAAAATTTGGTAAAAGGCCGTTGAGATTTCCCTCCTCTCGCGGTCTTTTTTTTAAAATTAAAATTTTAAATTTTTTATATCATGGTCAAATAAATTCCAGTATTTTGCTAATCACCGTGTTTAACAAGAAACGTCCTGTCAACATTATTGACTATGTGCTGAGACATAATCACACCATACCGATCTTGAAATCGTCAAGAAAGCATTCCGTAAGTTACGGGAAGAACGCAAAAAGCGCGAATATGACTACCGTTATTTTGAAAATGTGCATGCCATCACCTTTCCCGCATATTCCATTATATACAAAGACAAATTAGGATTACTTGAAATGCGGCGTATAGTCCACATATATCAAAGACGCTAATTTTCTCTGTAGACGGGTGATGTTTTTTTTGAACCGTTCTATGTTGATTAATATTATAGATATATCTGTGTCACTATTAAAAGATCATTTTTTATGTCAAACCAAAGTCTACTTTTTTGATCTTGTGCGATGGACAGTACAGATTGTATGTTCAGTATATTTTCTTGACTTAATTCTTCAAACAGAAAATCTTGTACATAACCAAAGGTAATCAAGAATACTAAAGTTAAAATAATGCGTCGTAAATACTAAAGTTAAAATAATGCGTCGTAAATATTGTTTGGCATTCATTATGGTCGGTTTACTGGCTTGATTTAAGATTTTACCCCTTAATATTTAAGATATTCACCCTTCATAATGGGGTTTATGCCTCAACTTTGGAATATAAACCAATAAAACTAATTATAAATTAAATCCAAAAGTATGGCAAAGATTTACACGGTCGGACTATCGGCTATGATGCTATTTACGGTCGGTACTATTAGTGCGCAGCAAAAGATTTCGGTCTCTGGACGCATTACAGATCGAGAAGGGAGTGCATTGTTGGGCGTGACTATCAAAGAGAAAGGAGGGGCAGCAGTGACCTCGACTAACAAAACAGGGGATTTTTCAATTTCTGTACCATCTCATGCAACCATAATAATTTCTTATGTGGGGTATCAAAGCCAAGAAATTAATGTGAGTGGTAAAACACGATTTACCATAGCTTTAACGGAAGCAAGTGCTGCTATTGATGAGGTTGTAGTAGTGGGGTATGGAACACAGAAAAAGGCAAATTTAACGAGTTCAGTATCAACGATTGATGAAAAGGTATTTGAATCTCGCCCGATCGCCAATGTCATGTCAGCGATGCAGGGAGCTGCTCCCGGCCTTGTTGTTACCAGGTCTGGAGGACAACCTGGAGGTGAAGGTTTCTCGGTAAAGATAAGAGGTGATCTATCTACTGGTTCTTCCAATCCATTGGTCCTTATTGATGGTGTACCCGGTTCTTTAACGTATACGAACCCGGATGATATTGCGAATATTTCTATTTTAAAGGATGCATCAGCCACAGCAATATATGGTTCGAGAGGTGCGGCTGGTGTAGTGTTGGTGACGACCAAATCTGGTAAGGGCAAACTCAAGGTGAACTATCAAGGGATGTGGACGGTTAAAAAAATGGGATTATTTCCAGAGCGAATTAGTAGCTGGGAAGAAGCCGAGATGCAAAATATGGCTCGAATCAATGCTGGTCAATCTCCGGATTGGAATGAGGAGCTGATTAATTTAATGAAAGATCCGAATCAATATTATAGGATAAATCCGACGACGCCAACAGTTTATCAATATTTTGGTAATTTTAATTATCCTAAGCTATTATTAAAAGATCAAACTACCCGGCTGAATCAAAATATCTCCATATCTGGTAGTACGGAAAAAGATAATTATTTATTTTCGTTAGGATCTGTTGCCGATAAAGGAATCTTTAAGATGGGACCTGATGACTACAAAAGGCTCAATGGTCGATTTAATTATCATCGAGAACTTTCGAAGACCTTTAGTTTGGATTCCAAATTATTATACAGTAGATCGGAACAGAATTCAAGTGTCTTGGGTGCAAGTAATGATTATGGATTAATTTACAATATTGTTTCTTCTCGCAGTACATCTCCCATATATCTGCCTGAAAGTGGAGATAGTCGTTATGCTGCTGGAAGTGCCGCTGGTGAAACTGTTGGGTTATTGAAAGATGGCGGACGAAACAACAATGTGGTGCAAGAGATCGGAGCGAGTTTTGAACTTGGTGCTGCTGATCTTTTCACAGAAGGTTTGAAACTACGCGTTTTGTACAGTCCAAGAATCTTGATCGAAAATTCAAATAATACGCGTATACCTGTTCCAATGTATAATCTGAGCGGACAAGTTGGTTGGGCCGGAGGAATTAATTTAAATTCAATCAGCAAAGGACGTGGACAAACGATAACGAACAATTGGCAGGCTGTCGGTGAATATAACCGAACCTTTAGTGAAAAGCATGAGCTCTTGGCAAGAGGTGGTTATCGGTATGATGATTACCATTATGACTATGTCAGTGCTTCTGCATCCAACCTACCTACTGATGATGTTTTAGCTTTGAGTCAATTTGGAGATAAAAACAATACGGCAGTTGGAGATAATATTCAAACGAATACGTTGATCTCATTTTTTGGAACAGCTCAATACGTTTTTGATCAAAAATACATCATTCAGGGAACGTTAAACAGGGAAGGAAGTTCTCGACTATCACCTGACAATCGATGGATTACTTTACCTGGAGTTTCGGCAGGCTGGCGTATCAATAATGAGTCCTGGTTTGGCGGTGCTTCAACTATTTTTAATGAACTGAAACTACGCGCAGCATGGGGTAAACAAGCTAATGATCCGAATAGTGACAATCCGCGTGGATCTAATTACGACTACATCAATTCATTATCTAAAGGGGATACTTATCCGTTTAATAATGTACGTAATACCTACTATTGGATCGGTACTGCAGCTACTCCTTTAAGAACATGGGAGAAAGTGACAAATACGGATCTCGGCTTGGATTTTACGATATTGAATAGAAAATTAGAAGGTTCTTTTTCTTATTTCTGGCGTGATACAAAGGGCACCTATGGTACAATAACGCAGCCAGGGGTTTTCGGAATAGGCAGCCCAAGTTCTAATATCGGTGATTTTAAATCGTGGGGATGGGAACTGAGTTTAAATTGGAGGGATAAAATAGGGGAAGATTTTAATTATTTCGTAGGGGGTAATTTTTCTGACAATAATAATAAAGTCACTAAATTTTTGAATAGAACTAATGTTGGTTCTGGTGTGGTTTCACTGTTAGAAGGTTATGCTAAGAATACTATTTTTGGATATCGTACCGACGGATATTTCCAAAATGACCAGGAAATTAAAGATAATCTGGTCAATCATCAGAATGCAATGCTTGCTCCTGGTGATATTCGTTATGTTGATATCAACGGGGATCAGATTATTAGTACCGGTAAGGGTACGTTAGAAGATTCTGGAGATTTGGTTTATCTGGGAACGCAAAATCCACGTTATTCTTTTGGGTTAAATATAGGTTTTAATTATAAAGGTTTTGATTTTAGTGCGTTTATTCAAGGCGTGGGTAAACGCGAGTTTCTATTGCCTTCTGTTTTAACATTACCGTATATCGAAAGCTGGCGCCAAGCTTGGGAAATTCATAAAGATTATTGGACACCAGATAACCCCAATGCGAGGTTTCCAAGATTAGTAATGGGAGGGGGCAGCAACGCACGAATCTCTGATAAATGGGTGGTAAATGGTGCATATGCCAGAATGAAAAACATACAATTGGGCTATGTTTTACCCAAAGATCTGACTGCAAAAATTAAAATTGAACGTTTAAGAGTATTCTTTTCTGGCGAGGATCTGTTTGAATTTAAAAAAGCTTGGAATCCTTATTATGACCCTGAGACACCTAGTGGTCAGGCTTTTGGGTATCCATTCTTTCGTTCTTTCACTTTGGGATTAAATGTTACATTGTAAATTACAGAAAATCATGAAAATAGTAATAAAAAATTCAGGAGCTCTTTTAAAAGGAGTGACTCGATTGGGATTATTTGTTTTGTCAACAAATATTTTGTTTTCCTCTTGTATGAAAGACCTCGATAATAAGTATGATGAAACACGTGTTACGGATGCATCTTTCTGGAAGACAGAGCAACATTTAATGATGGGTGTAAACTATCTGTATACTTTTTTACCTGGAATATCAGAAAACAATTCCGCAAACTGGTCCGATGATTCCCGCTCGACAGATAATAATTCGATTAGTGACGGATCGCGGCTGGTGCCTAACAGTAGTGGTGATTATACTAATAATTATCAATTGATCCGTGCTGTAAATACAATATTAGAAAAGAGCCAAAAAATGGGTTTAGAAGCTCATGTTATCGCGAAGTATAATGCAGAAGCCCGATTTTTTAGAGCTTATGCCTATGGAGAACTGTTGAAACGTTTTGGAGGTATGCCAATTATAACACGGACAATGGATCTTGGAGATGAACTCTTACAGGCTCCAAGGGGTTCAAGAGATGAAGTTGTTACGCTCATTTATGACGATTTGGATTATGCGATTCAGAATCTTCCTGAAGCAGGTGCGGCTAAAGCAACTGAATATGGACGCATTAATAAAAGTGTAGCTCAAGCGCTTAAAGTGAGATTGGCACTTTTTGAAGGAACTTTTACAAAATATCATCAAATAGGAGATCCCAAAAAACATTTGGCCATTGCAAAATCTGTTGCAAATGATATAATCTCAACGGGTTACTTTAAGCTTTTTACCTATTCTGCAGATCCAGAAAAAAGCTATTACTATCTTTTTCAAAAGGAAGGAAATGGATATAGCAATAAAGAAAATATTTTATCTCGTCTCTATGGTAAAGATATGACCGATAAAATTTCTACGCATAATTATAGTAGAAATATTGAGCAAGGTACAATCACTGCTACGCGATACTTAGTCGATTCTTATCTGTATTCGGATGGCCTACCCAGAGAAGGGGAAAATAGATCACCATTTTACAAGCCAAGTGTCAGTACGTTAACAGAATTTGAAAATAGAGATCCCCGTTTAGCAATGACCGTATTTAAAACTGGCGATAGTTATATCAACGGGAGTACCTATCAACCGATGTTTTCTTTTTCACAGACGGGGTATAAAACTTTTAAATATTTTAATGATGTGGACTGGGTCAACCAAACTAGTTTTGTTGAACATAAAATAATTCGTTATGCTGAAGTTTTATTATCTTATGCAGAGGCTACGTTGGAATTAGATGGCGTTATTTCTGACGGAGACCTTAATCGTTCTTTAAATTTAGTTCGTGAGCGAGCAGGTATGCCTAAATTAACAAATGATTTTGCTGGAGTACATGGCATGCATATATTAGATGAAATCCGTCGAGAGCGAAGAGTCGAATTTGCTCTTGAAGGGGCACATCGTTACTGGGATATTATTCGTTGGAAAGTAGCAGAAAAAGTACTGCCTCTTCCTACTTTGGGAATTCAATTTTTTAAGAATGAATATGCACAGCAACCTGTCGTTAAGCTTACACCTGAAGGATATGTGATCGCTCAAACTGCTGAGTCGAGAAAGTTTGATCCAGCTCGGGATTACCTATGGCCGATTCCGGTTGCGGAGCTATCCATAAATCCTAATTTGGTTCAGAATCCAGAATGGAAATAACATTGTCTTTATGAAATAATACTTTAACTACTCGAACAAATTACTGTTCGAGTAGTTATTACTTTGGTAATTTGTTTGTACTTTAACAGGGTGGCTTAGTAATGTTTGGTATATAGTAGATGGTTTAATATATTATTAAAAATTGTAAAAGAAATATAGATGAATATGCATAAGTGTTTAGTATTGAATTGGATCGTATGTATTGCTCTTGTAGCAGGGGCATGCCAAAGTAAAAAAGGTTTTGTGAAAAATAAGTTAAGCCTTGATCAAACTTTTATCAGGGAAAATTTGGAAGATGCCAGAGCGCAAATCAGTTATTTAGGTTCTTCTTTGAAAGAGGCTGATATCCCCACGAGCTTCAAAAATGGTCAATATGTGAATTGGGGGTCCAGCTGGTGGTGCTCAGGTTTTTATCCAGGTACGGTATTATACCTTTACGAGTATTCAAAAGACGTGAAACTGCTAGATGAAGCTAAGCGGAAATTAAAATATTTAGAAAAAGAAAAGAATAATAAAGGGACACATGATTTGGGTTTCATGCTGTATTGTAGTTTTGGAAATGCATTGCGTTTGACTAACGATTCGGTAGCCTATGAAAACATTCTGAGTACAGGAGCGGCTTCTTTGGCCACACGATACAGTGATACTACGAAGACAATTCGCTCGTGGGATGGAAAGCCATGGACATACCCCGTAATCATTGACAATATGATGAATTTGGAATTTTTGTTTGAAGTATCTAAAATTACAGGTAATAAAAGTTATGCTGACATTGCCATTAAACATGCGGATGCTACGATGTCCAATCATTATAGGAAAGATTTTAGTTCCTATCATGTGGTTGATTATAATAATCAAGATGGAAGTATCATCGCTAAAAAAACTGCTCAAGGTGCTTTTGATGAATCTGCCTGGTCAAGAGGTCAAGCGTGGGGTCTATACGGTTATACCATGATGTTCAGGGAAACCCGCGATAAAAAATATTTACAGCAGGCAAGAAATATCGCTCAATTTTATCTGAACCATCCCAACCTTCCTCAAGATTTAATACCTTATTGGGATATGGATCAAAATAAATTGAATTCTTCCAGCAAATATTATGCGCAGAAAGATTTTCGCGATGTGTCAACAGCCGCGATTATGGCATCGGCTTTATTGGAATTGGCACAATACACAGGATCTGAAGAAAGTCAATTTTATTTAAGTAAAGCAGAGCAGATGTTGCGGTCATTATCTTCTAAGCCTTATAAGGCAGATTTTAAGGAAGCTGGAGGCTATATTTTAAAACATAGTGTAGGGTCTATTCCGCATAAAACTGAAGTGGATGTTCCATTGACATACGCAGATTATTATTATGTTGAAGCACTGATACGTTATAAGAGATTATTGGACGAAGAGCCAAATAGCTAAAAATGACTATCATCAAGCCGTGATCAGAAGTGTAGGAGATACGACTATGTTGAAGACCTTTTTACAAAATGCACTGACAGATCAAATACATAATTGTGAAATGTTTATGAAAGGTATAGACTATATTTCTTATGACGAAGCAAATTAGTCTCCATATAGCCACCATTTTATAATTAAATTGTCTGGATACTCCATATGGCCAATAATTAAACAAATCATTATTGAAAAACTGAAATAAATCCAATAGATCATAAAATAACATATAAAAGCCATTCTTAACAGAATGGCTTTTATATGTTTTATACCATCCTTACGGCTTCCTGTATTTTTTAATCAGACCGATCATCATAAAATCCTATTTCAGCAACAGCTGTTATTGGAGCCAATGCTTTGAGTGCAATCCGGAATTCTTCCTCAACGATTCGCTTACCAGTCAACCAATAAGCTTCGTTATTTTTTATAGTACGTACTGTTAAGAATTCTGTCTGCATTCTTTTTTAGCCACTTTTCCATATGTGGTTTCAATAGGGCAAACTTAAACTCATCTATTTTAAACTGCTTTATTGGACTACCCATACATTTTTTTTAATAAAATCAGATACGTATTCTAAATCTTGATTGCAATCATACAACTCAATTGTATCTTTTTCATGATTACCCTTTATTAAAAGAAAATGAGCTCTTTCCCAACGACTAGGTCGGGTAATTGATTTATCACTAATCGATAAAATCATATAAATCGGAAGATCTGGGCCAAAATATCTGGTAGTTCTTGTTTTATGCGTTTCGATTTTAAGTAAGATATTTTTTTCCAGAAGAGGGGTTTTTAAACTATTGGCTAGTTCTTGAACATCAGTGAAGATTAACCTCTCGAAATCTGATTTAAACTTCTTGAATTTAGCCCAATAAATGTCGTATTTTAGAAGTTCTTTTACCCTCTTTTCTCTTTTTGTTAAGTCTCTTTCAATGCTTTCTTTATCAAACTCTAAAAGTTTTTTTTCTAGTGATATAATAAGATCATTCATATCTATTTATTGCTAATTTTTATCTCAATTTTTTAACCGCCCCACTTTCCATTAATGATTTCATCTGCGTGATTGCCACCTTATTCAATTCAATAAGTCGATCACTCTGTGACAATCCCTGTTGGATGAGTAAAGCATTGATGCTTTCGAGATTGCTCAGTACAACCAGTTGCTCTATTGTTGCATCATCACGCATATTTCCTTTTAAATTCGGATTACTTTCACGCCATTCCTTAGCTGTCGTACCAAAAAGAGCGGTGTTAAGTAAATCCGCTTCAGTGGCGTATACAAGGCCAGCCTGTTGTTTTGTTATTTCTTTGGGTATTAGATTTTCTTTAATAGCGTCAGTATGGATGTGGTAATTTACTTTTGCCAATGTTCTTTGCAAGTTCCAATCTAATTTTAATCGATTGTTTTCTTCGTCTTTGAGACGTTGAAATTCAGTGACTAAGTATATTTGAAATTCTGGACTTAACCACATAGCAAAATGAAATGCGATATCTTTATGTGCAAATGTTCCACCATATCTTCCGGCCTTTACAAGCATTCCTGTAGCCTGTGTTCTTTCGACCCATTGCCCTACAGACATGATGAATCTATTTGTTCCGGCTTCTTGTCCAATTACCCCGAATTCGGGGTAATTAAAATTCGAGTTATTTATCTTTTCCCATATACCGAGATATTCTAATGTGTTCTTATTACTAATCCATTTCCCTATCAGTCCACTACCTTCTCGGAAAGAGGATGTCATATCTGTCAAGTTGATCTAATCTGTTTCATTTTGAATGATAACTGATATTTTTGATTCTTTAACTTGTATTGTTCTACTCTTACTCATAATCTACCCGTGTTCATAATTGGTCATAAGTGCTACTTTTTGTGCTGTCTTTGAAAAATCTGCTTTAAATTTCTTGAACTTAGCCCAATAGATTTCATACTTTAGATGTTCCTTTTCCTTCTTTTCTCGTCTTGTTAAGTCTCTTTCAAAATTTACTTTGTCAAATGCTAAGAGACTTTTTCCCATTGATTTAATAAGATCATCCATATCTATTTATTATCCATTTTTCTTAATCTGTTATCCTTATCCGTGATGGCGAAGAAAATAACGTAAAACCAGCTGAAAATTCCGTGAAGGATGGCATATCCTAGAGATCTATTTCTGTCCCAAGAGGTTACTACAGCTATAATTGAACCTAGTCCAACTCCTGATTGTGTGATTGCTTTAACAGTGGTGTTTGCGGCTTCCTGTCCAAATACAATTGTAGTCATTGACAGAAGGAATACAAGTATTGTTAGTTTTTTCATGTTTTTAAACTTACTGTTCTTCGTTATTATCTGGCTTAAACACCTTTTCGTCTTGTTTTGAAATGAGGATAATTAATTCCTCTTTGGTTAATAATGAATATTTGTCTAGGTATTCATGATGGATATAAATTTTTTGATTTTTATATCCCCCAATTGATTCAATTATCTTATTACGTGGTGGCTTTCCTAAAAGACTCGTTATTTCAGAAGTGTTTTTATTCTTTACATCTTCACCCATTGCATGGTGAATTAGTTTTGAAGTTGTTGGTTTATTCAGAAAACCTTCCATTATAAGTTTGTCTAGTGCATTTGCTAATAGATTAGAACTATCATTTAATGAGACATTTTCAGACTCTTTGATAATTTTACGAGTAGCTGCCGGCAGTTTGCTAATATTTATTTCCTTATTGGAGAATGATACGAAATCAGTGTATTTTACTCCCCATATTTTTGTAGAAAGATTATTTGCACTATCAAGATCTAGTTTTTTCTTACCAGTCTCAAAAGCGCTATATTCTGTTTGATCAATACCAGCAACAGTAGAGATTAATGATTGTGATAATTTGAAATTTAATCGTAAAGTTTTTAATGCTTTTCTAAACTCAATGCTAGCCATACTAAAAAAATATTATAAAAATAGACGTAAGAATATTTGCTTAAGTCTATTATTGTATTTACCTTTGTTATAGAATATTAATGCGACAATAGTGATTAGGGTAGTTCCTAATTACAACGATGTCTCTCGTGCGAAAAACCGCTACTTTTGTCCGCGAGAAGACCGTAGGTTCGCCATTTTCTACTGGAAATACTATCTTTACAGATATAAACCAGTAGGGCGGATCTGCTATAAGTCTTCTTGATGACAAAATCCGAATCTCGTGTAGGTTTGGTGTGGGTTTACTGTAGCGGTTTTCCAGATCAAGGAGCATGTGGATCCGACCTATTGTTATTTCAATAGATCAACCTCCAAGCTTCCAGAGTGCACATCGTTCACATAACCAAAAACAATTATGATTGAACAAAAAGTAACCACCCACAGAACCATTAACGACATAATCCAGGATTATAGTCATCGGTTTGCTTATTTAAAACTTTTAAAGAACGTTATTCGAGCTCCACAGTAGCTCGCTAATAAAAAAACATATTGCCAAATAGGTTAGGGGAAACTAGTATCAAATCAAAAGGTGCGCAAATAGTAGAAAGCATGGTGTGATGCCCATACCTGATACTAAAAAATGCGAGCTCTTGACAGGTTATTATCAGCTTCTTACCATTCCTGAATGGTTTTATGTTACCGACTTTTATTTTATTAGTGCACAATTATATGCTCCAACAAAAAGAGGATCGGAGGCCTACTTTTCTTTTTCCACTTTAAAAGTACAATCTTTCCCTTAGTTAAGCAAATAATGTTCGTTAATATTTTATCGTAATACATTAATATTATAAAAGTCGGTTTTGTTCTTTAATCCAAATTATGCAATAATGAAGACCATTATTAACCAATTGACGAAGACTATATAATTGCATTTTCATTCTTTATTTTTTTAACCTGGTTTCCTTAATGCCCATGCTATGTCTAATCGGGTAGGTTTTAAGGGAGCTAATTTAAACACTAAAAAATGCAAAAAACTTGCAAAGGGGACAGCTATGCGCTATCCAGAGAGGAAGAAATGTTTTCGTATTTGAGTGAAAAACTGGTCGACGTTATCAAAAAACCAACTATGATAACACTCTTACAAGAACGATTTTTTAAGACGCCTGAGTCATCATCTACCCAGAGCTCCAAGCAGTCGGCGATGAAATATCTGATGCGGGAAAGGCCGCCACAGCGCTATTATTCGTTGATGATACGCTTATTAGAGCCTTCGGATTCTTTTAGCTCAGTGGTTCGAAATGACAGTACCGATGTACTTCGGATATCACTGATCAATATGGCCATTTATGAGATCTATCTTTTTGCACTGGGACTGCCGGCAAACTTTCCGACCGATCAGATACTGATCTTAGGAGAGCATAGTGAACAGTTTTTACCCAAGTATAAAGGTGATCCTATATCCACTTACTGCTATGAACTGACGGTACCCGCACGGACAGAACGGGAAGAATACTGCCAAAGGATATTGAATGATCTGAATGAGCACTTTGGGATTGATGTACGGGTCGAAAAACTCACCATTGTCAAAGACAGCAAAAAAGTACTGACCATCCGTGGTGAGTCTGTCGAATTGCTATGGGAAGAACAGCTCACAATGGTTATGAAAGCTAAGGCTACAGTAGAAAAGAATCAAGAACTCATATTAGAAAAGAATTAAATAAAGTTTCACTACCTGTGGACGCCGATTCTTCCGAGGGATACATTGACGACCTGGTCAACCCTCGGCAAGAAACGGTGATAGGGGAAACTTTATCCAAAAATTAACAACAATGAACACATATATAATATATATAAACAAGCTCTGGGGATATCTCCTGAAGCTATGCAAGCCACGAGGAGCAGACATACTGCTGATCAGTAAGGTGCTCTTAGTGTGCTTATTCATGACCTTTCATATGTTGAGTAGTGCTCAGACGCCCCGCAAGGACAGCGGGGCTGATGGGCCTATGAATCATGCATTGCGAGGTACTGTCGTATCTGCTGTAGACAATAAACCATTAGACGGTGTATCCGTCCGAGTCGAAGCCGAAAAGGCTAGAACCTCTACTAAGAAAGATGGAACTTTCAGCCTTTCGGTCGAGGGTCTTAAAGGTCTGGTGAAATTCTCTTATGTAGGTTACAAAAGCCAAGAAATCAATTATACCTCAGGAGTATCGTTAATTGTTAAATTGATACCTGAGGATAATAAACTTGACGAAGTGGAAGTGGTGTCGACTGGATACCAGAAGATACCGAAAGAACGGGCAACGGGAAGTTTCGAGTTTGTAGACAATAAGCTTTTCAACCGGAAAGTGTCGACAGATTTTGTGAGTAGACTAGAGGATGTAGTGCCGAGTATATCATCTATTAAAAATACACAATCTAGTAGGGAAGCATTATTAAATATTAATGTGCGGGGACAGAGTACAATGAGTGCGGAAAAATGGCCATTAATTGTGGTAGATGGGATACCTTATCCAAGTAAGTATACGGAATTTGGATTAGGCATGTTCAATAACATAAATCCCAACGATATTGAAAATATCACTGTATTAAAAGATGCTGCTGCTTCCTCAATTTGGGGTGCGCAATCGGGCAATGGTGTCATTGTAATTACGACTAAAAGAGGGAAATTTAATCAGCCCTTTCAGTTGGATTTTAATTCTAATTTAACTGTTTCACAAAAGCCTGATTTTTATTCTCTAAAACAGATGAACAGTTCTGATTATATCAATGCGGAGCAATATCTCTTTGAAAAGGGTTTTTGGGATAGTCGTATGGAAAACTATAGCTACACATTGTCGCCTGTAATACAACTTTTAAAGAGAAAAAAGGAAGGTTCAATATCCGAGACGGAGCTCAACGCTGAGTTGGATAGATTAAGGGGAGTCGATAGCAGATTTGATTATTTAAAGTACATGTACAGACCAGCGGTAAATCAGCAATATAGTTTGCAGATGAGAGGAGGTGGAGAAAAATTAAATTCATCGATATCCCTCGGGTACGATAATAATAGACAGTCACTGGTCACCTCAAGTTTTAATAGGGTTTCACTTAAGAGTAATACACAATATCGTCCTATCAAAAATTTGACCTTGGATCTAGGTATTTCTTACACGCAATCAAAAAGTAAAGAAAGCTATGTGCCCATGGGATATAATATGATGGTTCAAAATTATCCATACCTGCAATTGGCTGATGATTATGGGGATTCGAAAATTGTCGATGATGTACCTTATAATCCTATTTTTAGAGATACTGTAGCAGGGGGCAGGTTATTAGACTGGAAATATAGACCACTGGATGAAATGGATCAATCGTATCAGATTAATTCGATTAGGGAATCCATGGCTAATATCTCTGCCAATTATCAATTAGCAAAATCACTAAAATTAAGCGGCCTTTATTCCTATCAGAATGTGTATCAACCTAACGAAATTTGGCGGGGTATAGGTACTGTTCAACAGCGTGAACAGATAAACTTTTATACCTCTTGGGATAAAAATGGTGTTACTTGGGGACTTCCTGTTGGCGATTATCTCAACACATTGCATGGTAATTTCAATACTCATCAAGGTAGGTTTCAAGCTGATTTTCATCAATCTATTGGCAGTGATCATGAAATAAATGCTATCGGTGGGGCTGAGATCAGATCGATGAACATGAATTCTATTTCTTCTGTTTTTTTCGGGTATGATCCAGAAACTCTTTCATTTCAGTCTGTCAAATACGGAGCCACTGTACCGGCCTTAAACGGTATTGCTGGCGGAGCGTTCCTGACGGATTACAATCAAATTACGGGTTTTACCAATAGGTTTGTTTCGTATTATGTGAATGGAGCTTATTCGTTTAGACAAAAATATACCCTTACAAGTAGTTTTAGAAAGGATGCTTCGAATCTTTTTGGTGTAAAAAGTAATAGTAAAGGTCAACCGTTTTGGTCATTAGGCGGTTCGTGGTTATTGTCTAAAGAGGAGCTGTTGAAAGATATTGGATTCTCATTGCTGAAATTAAGAGCGACCTATGGCTACAATGGTAATGTGAACAATACGACTGCGGCTTATCCGATTATATATGTGCAATCTTCACCAAACTATACGACTAATCAAAATTATGCATCAATAGAATCTCCACCAAATCCTTCCTTGAGATGGGAGAAGGTAGGGATGTTAAATGTGGGATTAGACTTTGCTTTGTCAAGTAATAGATTAAGCGGATCTATAGAATATTATATCAAAAGACCAACTGACCTTGTTACAAATACACAAATAGACCCAACAACAGGTTTTACTGGAATGAACATCAACAGTGCTGACTTGAAAGGACGAGGAGTAGATATTTCGATAAACAGCAAAAATATAAACTATAATAATTTTAAGTGGATGTCTAATCTTGTTTTTGCGTATAGTAGGACAAAAGTAGAAAAATCCTATCTCAGCAATTATAGAGCTAAAAATTATATTAGTGGCCCCGGCGGATTACTGATGACTCCAATTGAGGGACTAGATCTTTTTAGTCAATTATCTTATAAATGGGCTGGTCTGGATCCACTGGACGGTTCTCCTCGTGGTTATCTTAATGGAGAGGTCTCGAAAGACTATGCCGCTATGGTGAACAGTTCGCTGGTAGCTGATCTGGAAAACCATGGATCTTTGCTGCCTTTATATTTTGGTTCATTAAGAAATACTTTTCAACTAGGTAACCTTGAGTTTTCCTTTAATATCGCCTATCAGTTGGGGCACGTATTTAGCCGTGAATCTTTTGATAATAATTTCTTTATTGAATCGGGCAAAGGCCATGCTGATTATGCCAGGCGTTGGCAGAAACCAGGTGATGAACTTGTTACTGATGTGCCTGCATTTACCTACCCGAATAACAGTTATGCCAGTCAGTTCTATAAGTATTCATCTGCTCTTATTACTTCGGCTGACCAAATTAAATTACGGGATTTGCAGCTCTCATGGCAGATTCCGTCATATTTACTAAGGGGGGTGAAAAGTGTAAGGATTTATGGATATGCTCAAAATATCTGTACCATATGGCGTGCAAATAAATTTGGAATTGATCCCGAATATGGTAAGACTGTTAGGGATCCTTTTGCTCTTTCAGTTGGTTTAAATTTTAGTTTATAACGGAAATCTTATGAAACTATCATGATTTATTCAATCACATTGGGAATGAATAAATCTGATAGCTTCATCACAATTTAAACCGCCGAAGGCAGCATGAATGCTTAAAGGGAAAATTGAATAATGAATAAACAAATTTATACAGATGAAAAATTATATTAGAATATTCGTATATGCTATCTCGATAATAACAATTTCTTGCGACGACTTTTTAGATAGCAAACCTAATCAAAAAATGGCTGTTCCAAAGACTTTGGAACATGCGGATCTACTGTTAAATGATTATAGTACATTGAATTCGGTTTATCCGACTTTTGGTGAAATTGCCTCTGATGACTATTTTATAAGCACCGCTAATTGGAGTGGGCTTTCGGATATGGACGAGAAATTAACCTATAATTGGAGTGATCCCGATATTGCAAATAGTAAACAATGGCAAGCATCATATCGGGCCATTTATCAGGTCAACCAAGTTTTGGAAGTTCTAAAGGATATTGAAAGGAATAAACAGCTATCCTTGTATGACAAGACAAAAGGAGGAGCCTGTTTTTATAGAGCATTTGCGCTACATCAGCTGGCAGTTGTGTTTGCTCCGGTATATGTTCCTTCAAATGTAAATGCGTTAGGGTTACCTCTTCGGTTATCTCCAGATATAGATTTTAAGTCCGTAAGGGCCACGCTTAAGGAAACCTATGACCAGATAATAGCAGATTATCAGATAGCGGTTAGGTTACTGCCAGAGCAGGAAATACTGTTGGGCAGACCAGCGAAGATCTCGGCATACGGAGGGTTAGCTCGGGTATATCTTGATATGTCAGATTATGAGCGTGCATATGCTTATGCCGATTCTGCATTGAACATGAATAATTCAATTATCGATTTTAATACCATCAATGTAGGTTTGAGCATACCATTTAAACGTTTCAATAGTGAAGTCATTTTTTCTGCCAGTACGCCTTCCGCAGGACCGTTAGGTATTGCATTTTGTAGGGTAGATACTAATTTGTATCAAGCATATGGTGCTCATGATTTACGTAAAACAGCTTTCTTTAGGATTGGCTCCGGCACTCCAAATTATTATTCTTTTAAAGGATCTTATGATGGATCAACTTCAGGTATTTTCGTTGGACTGACGGTTCCAGAGTTGCTATTGATAAGGGCTGAAGCTGCAGTCCGCACTAATCGTGCTGCTCAAGCTCTTGCTGATTATAATAAATTACTGAAGAATAGGATAAGTAATACTTTTTATACCCCAAGTTTGGAAAATGATCCTACGAAACTATTAACGCTAATTCTTGAACAAAGACGATTGGAATTGATTTTTAGGGGGAGGAGATGGGCTGACCTTAAAAGGCTTAATAAAGAACCTCGATTTGCAAAACAATTAGTACGTGTACTAGATGGGAAAACATATTCACTTGAACCGAATTCGCTTAAATATGCTATCAAAATCCCTCAAATCGTAATTGAACAATCTGGAATAACACAAAATATAAGATAAGGAATAATGATCAAAAATATAATTTACTTTTTATGTATGTGCATCACATGGAATGCACATGCTCAAAACAAGCATCAAACGAATTTTAGTCAGAGGCTTAATGTTGGGGATAAGATTCCCCAACTGGACAATAGTCAGGTATTATTTAAATCAGCAAAAGACATACAGCTTTATAGCAATGATAAAGTTGTGCTACTGGATTTTTTTGATACTTTTTGTACCGCTTGTATTGCTTCCCTTCCTAAGCTTCAGAAGTTACAGGATGAATTAAAGGAGAACCTGCAAATTGTTATGGTTACATGGCAGGATAAAGCAACAATTGAAAAATTTTGGCAGTCAAATGCTTTTATTAGAGAAAATAAAATTCAATTGCCTGTTATTTATGGAGATACCTTACTACGTCAGTTCTTTCCTCATACGGGGGTTCCTCATGTAGCATGGTTATTAAGAGGACATGTTCAGGCTGTTACTTTTTCAGAGTTTATTAATCGTGACAATATATTGAAATTATCAAAGGAAGGGATAATATCTCTCCCACTGAAATGGGATTTTAATGATGCGACTCTCATTAAAGATGTTGAGGCGAAGAGCTTGTTAGGTGAAGTTAAGTTGACAGGATTTCAAGATGGAAGGCCTACTCAAAGCTATAGCTACAGCTTGGATAGTACGAGTGGCTTTTATAAAACTAGCATCATAAATCAATCGATTATAGCTGCATATACAACAGCATATAGTGAGATATTTAAACCAAAATTTATCTTAAGACCTGAACGAATTGAACTATTGGTTGCTGATTCTTCAAAATTTGATAATTTTAATTCATTTGTAACCTCTCAAGTTTGGCTTTCTCAAAACGGAATCTGTTATGAAAGATTAGACAAACATCCACGAAGTCCTATAGAGCAAGCCAAACTAACATTGTGTGATCTGGACAGGTTTTTGAACATAAAAGTTTACTGGGGTAAAAAAATGAGAAAGGTATGGGCCATTAAGGGAACTTTTCATAGGTCTGATAAAATGGTGAAGGGTAATAAAATATCGAGTACAGATTTTCTTGCATTTGGAATAGATATGCAGAATAAATACCCGATTGTAATTGATTTGGTTGATGTAAAGGAAAGTTTTATGCTGCCATCGTATAAAAATCTTCAAGAGCTTAATGAAGGTCTGGCTAATTATGGATTACAGATTGTAGAGGAGCAACGAGAAATTGACGTACTGGTCTTTGAGGAAGTAAAATAAACAGAAAGGGGCACCGTTAAAAGTGCCCCTTGTTACTAAAGATTATTTACGGGTAATCCTTAGCTCTTCAAGCTTACAGTTGCATTTGAAGTCCTACTATTAAGGGCTTTAATCATTTGATCTTTTACTGATTCAGTTAACTCAGGATGGTTATTACCATCATTTGTTGCTTGAATAGCACAGATTTGATTTGAGCCACTACAAGAAGGTTGACTTGCTTGCAATGTATAGTCTTGAGGATCTACGGGATCACCGCCGCTATTTAATGAAAAATACGCCATTTGGGCCTCCGATCTTTATTACTATATTAACATTAGATTTATAATGGTTACAATCCCTTCTTAAGTTTCGCGAGAACTTGTACACGATTGGCCTACTGCTTATCCGACTATCGGTATCGTACCCTTGTAATCAGGTATTGCAACAGTAGGTCTTCCGATCTTTCAGTGATTACACAACTGAAAGATCAATTTTACCCCGTACCCAGTAGGGGAATGTCGTAAATCTACGTCCATGTGCATCGCGCACCGGACCTGCGCAACAGCAGCTTCCCATTAAAGACCTGCGATTTATCGCAATCTGTCTAGCAGTCCTGCAGCTCATAGCTGTAGACTCGTAGCTCATCATGGAGCTAGCAAAGCGCCTTCTTTTTGGCTGCTTTCCAGATTGTGCTTTATTTGTCTTCTGTTGTTGCATGATGATTCTGTTATTACTCCTTTTTTCTTCTTTCGTATATTTCAAAGATATAGCAGGGATTTTGGCGAAAGTAGGTCATAAGGTGACAGAAATTTGGACAATCTAATTTTTTCTTCTCGCAAGTATTCTGTTAGCCCGATATATCGAGCTCTCGGATGCAAGAATTAATCTAGCAAGCTCCTGTCGACTGAGGTTTCGGTAAAGGTCAGGAAGATTATCTGCTAAATAGAATAAGCGGTCTGTGGTCAGTGTAATACCATCCATAGCCCGTAAGTGTTCCAGTTGGTATTTCTTTTTATGCATTAAAAGCTGTAACAGGGTATCGATGCCTTTATCGTTGTTGCGGTAAGGTTTTATTTTTTTGTAAGGGATCTGCAGTACGATTCCCGGCCGGACAGCAACAATATCCCCCAGTGCTGGGCTTTTACTGTAATAATGCATGGTCGTGAAAAAGCCCATATTGGGCAAAGCAACCGTAAGGATCTGCTTATTATCGCTACATGAGGTGTACCGTTCTTTAACCAGAAGACCACGCAGTACGATGTAAAGATTTTCTTGTTGATCGTCCGATTCATATAGTACCTGTCCTTTTTTAACGCGTAAGATCTGTGCATTTTTCGCTAACCAGTTCCGATGGAAGTCTTCCAAAGGTGGATAAATCTTTTCCCAATAAGAGTAGAAGTCTTGTAGTACTTCTTTTTCTGTGTAATAGGTTCCCATAGTTTAGTCTAAAGTTTTATAAAATACAGCGGTATTGCGTAAACGTCGTAATTGCTCACCGTAAAGATTCGTAAATACACTGATCTCATTGTCACTCAAATAGTCGATGTAGGGTGCGTATTCTTCTAAAAAGTAATGTAGTCTTTCATTACGGTCGGAAAGCTGTCTCAGAAAATCGGATAGATAGTGTTTTGAGTTGTACAACAAATCGATATTTGCCCGCCACTGATTGAATGCTGCTATGTCTGTGCAGATCAGCTGGAGTTTATCAAGCGGTATTTCGAGCAGCCAAGTTGGTGCCAGCGCTTTTGTATAAAACCGAAAACAGACCTGATCATAAATCCAGCAGGTGTCGGGAGCCAAGAGTTGGATCAATGATGAGGGCTCTATGCTCCGTTTGGTCCGGTGGTATTCTTTTAACAGTCCGTGTACCAAAAAGAAAAAGCTAGGATGGGGGTGTTCGAGTCTTTGACCGGGTGCTAAATAGTGAACCCGAATACTTCCTGTTAATTCATTTTTATGCGGACAGCATCTGATACCTAATTCCTTTAATCGGTGAAAGAAATAGGGGAGTAGCTGCGCTTTAATTTCAACATCATTTTTCATATTTATTAGGATTTGGAGATCAACCTATGCAGCATGTTGGTGTAGTATATTTTTCATAATAGGCCATGGCTAGTAGCATGTAAGTCGATCTTTCATAAAATTAGTACCTATTGCTCTGAATAGAAAGGTATATTTTATTCCATTGTGGGGTTGTAGAATTCATTATATGAGTAAAAATATCTCATTGATTAATAAATTGTTTAAAATTGAAATTATTGAGTATATTTTATGTAGTGTACCCTTTTTTTTACTCAATATGGAGAAATGAATTTTTATTTAAAACGATATTTCGATAGATTTAGTGTTTATTTTATTTGTAATATTAAATATATTGCCATATAGACGTAGATTATGAAAGAAATCCATGAGAGCATATTTGAACTGATTGCGGAAATTGAACCGAATCCAATTGTCCGTGCGGAAAAATTGACACAAGTATTTGGCGTTGGACAAAGGTCGGTTATCAATCGTGCAAAGGGATATACGGTGCTCCGGGTGGATGAAATAGAGAAACTGATGGCAGCTTTTAATTTCAGCTGGCTAGATATAGCGAAGCTAAATGGTGAGGTCTCCATTGACAATTCAACTTATGAATATGTAAGACTTACGAAGGAAAATTTTTTTCATGAAATTCCTAATTTTTTGCGTCTTTACCGAGACCTGATGGAAGAGATGCTGAAAATGGACAATCCTTGGATCAAAATCATCTGTTCGGATGTACCGATGTTTCATATTATGAAGTTTGAACATTTGACTTATTTTAAGTTCTATATGTACTATCATCATAAATTTGATAAAACATTAACTTTTGAAAAATTTAGGGAACGTCTGAAACTGCTCTGCCTAGATCTAAGTTTTGAAACGATAGCAACCGCTTATGCTTCCATTAAAAGTGTTGAAATATGGGACAGGAAAGCTTTCGAGGAATTGCTGTTACTGATTAAAGAATGCAACGATTACGGCAAATTTGAGCATGTGGCTTCGCTCAGGGTATTGATGGAAGAAGCGAATTTACTGGCCCGGTATCTCCAGAAATGTGTAAAGTCAGCTCAAAAAGGTGATCGGGAGAAGGTGAATTTTTATGAGTATGGATCCATTCTGAGGGATGGTTTTGTGGTTTATGGAAATGGGGAGCGTCCATTTAAATTGAGCCAGAAGGAATTTATGCTGCAGAGTTTTTTAACCAGTGATGTAGTGCTGCTGGCAGATTTTGATGATTCGTTTGCTACACTGAAAGGCCGTTCTGATGATTTGATTAAAACTTCGGTCCGTAGTCAGCGTTCATTTCGAAAACACTTTCGGTGGCTTTTCAAAATGTACAAAAAATGTATTTTCCATTAAAAGTAGCGCTTTTTCTTTAAACCTGTCAGTTGCTGACTATACAGCAGTTTAGAAGGGAATTGACGCTAACATGAATCATATGGAGGAAAACCAATCGTGTCGTTGTCTCGGACAACCATCGGAATCACAGGGCTGCCAGCATCATTGCTGGTTTGTTTTTTTAGAGTCTTTGAAAAAAGAGATTCTGGATTGCAAAACGGAAATCAAAGATCTGATCTGCCTTAAAATTCCCGATCCACCCGTGGTATTGGTCAATAGCAAAGAGGTATGCGAGTACGCAGCCATCGCGCCTAAAACACTCTACCGCTGCGAGAAGAAAAACATGATCAGCTACCATAGCCGAACCAGTAAAGGGAAACTGTATCGCTATGAGGATATGGTCAAACTGAAAAAAATATACCACAATCTCCCTGATTGATCAGACTGCTGACCGATCCTTATTCCGCCCGGAATAGGGACCTTAATTCTTCTTTCGTATTTTCAATTTTGCTTCAAGTTTTATAATTTTTTGCTGGGATTAGCTTGCCACTGTATTCGCACACTGTTCGGAATGGATTCGGCAATGCTCTACCTCGTCTATACTGTTTGTCTACTGTGCCTCTACAGTTCCTCTAGTATTTTAGTAGAGGCGGGGTATAGGATGTGTATAAGATCTGTGTAGGAAAGCTGAAACTTTCCCGAATCCGACCCGAATAAATCTCGAACTTTTAGTGACTAGTATTTGGTAAAGGAGTGACAATTGGAACCTAGTGACCTAGTGAAGGAGTAATAAGTAAGTGACAATTAATTAGTGACGAAGTGATCGGTGGTAGAGTGATAATAGACGTCCACCATAACATTTTAACCTCATAACTTTCTAACCAATCATCTAACCTTCTAACTATTTAAAAAACGCATAGGACAGCAACTGGACAATTTACTTTTCTTGTGGTTCTTATCCCCAATTTGGACCGGTCAGCAATTGGACAAAGGTCTTTTACCCCTTGATTTTGAGGTGTTTCCTGTCGTATGTTTGCTTTCGTAAAGTGAGCTATACCGGTATGCATCAATGCTTTATGATGGTTTAATTTTTAAATAAGTAAACAATGGGAAAAATTTTGCAAGGAGCGCTAGGAGGATTTAGCGGTAAAGCGGGAGCTATTATAGGTTCGAGCTGGAAAAGTATCAATTATATTAAGGGATTGTCTAAGAAACGGACAAAACCTGCATCGGAAGAACAGCTGATACAGCAGGCGCGTTTTTATACGATAGCCAAATTCATCATGCCGATAGCGCCTTTTGTCGAGCTGGGTTTCGGTCAGATCAATGCCGATATCATGACGCCGACTAATGTGGCGCTGCAGACCAATATCAAGACCGCTGTGGTGGGTACATACCCCAATTTTACGCTTGACTACAGTAAGATACTGATTTCAAAGGGTAATCTGCAACCTGGGGGTACAATAGGGGCCAGTGCTTCGATCGGTATCCTCTCGGTTACCTGGTCGCCGGAGGCGATAGAAATACAGAAAGGCGAGTTGGATGATGCTGTACATATTTTGCTGTATGTGCCTGCTATCGATGAGTTCTTAACGGCTCCTGTTCCACCGACTAGAGGAAGTGGGGCAGTGGATATCGAATATCCTGAACATTTCATGAGTGAAAAGGCACATGCCTGGATGTTCTTTGCCGATAGAAAAGGAAAGCGTATCAGTAGGACGAATTATCTCGGTGAACTGGATTTAACGTAATGGTTTAACCTGTAGCCGGCGCTATGTGCCGGCTACATAATGGATTTGATATGAAAGTATTAGCAATGCAATCTCCAAAAAAAGCTAAAATTGAAAATGGTCGTCAAACTGTTCGGTTGAAATTTCAAAAAGCACGTCAATTTTTGAATCCTGTAAATGCAATTATCCAGATTGGTTTTGCACGGGGCAAAAATAAAGGCACTGCAATAGGTAGGGCCATGTCCTATACCTTACATAGTGCTATGGAAGGCTTATTCCCAGATATCAACGTCAATGCATCTCAAGCAAGATTGAGTGCAGGTGTAATAAGTGGGCTTCGGGTAACGGATATTTCGCGTTTCGGTAAGTCCATATCCTTGTCGTGGGATCCACAAGTATCTCGAGTAGCTTGTACTGAAGACGATGACCGGGTATTGCTTTGTGCTTATGCGGTAGAACAGGAACTTGCTGCTGTCAATGAGGAGCAGGTGTGGCGCAAAGCTGGAAAGTTACAGCTGGAACTACCTGCGGGGATGGAGCAGCTTGGGGTACATCTTTACCTGATCGTACACGATCGTAGTAAACAGAATTGCAGTAATAGTCAGTATCTAGGATGGTATAATTAAGCTCATGGTTATGAAATCTATATTAAAAGTGCTGCGTAAACAGCTGGGGAAGAACAGTACCCTGTCTGAAATCTACCTGAATAATCAGTTTATCTGCTATGGCCTGGAAGATATACCTCGTGCAAAGAAGATACCGGGAAGCACTTCTATTCCCTTGGGGATTTATCCCTTAGGGTTTAATAAGGATGGCGGGATGAATGGTAACTATTACGACCGTTTTCCGAAACTGCATCGGGGTATGATCGAGATCAAGAATATTCCTGGTTTTAGCTATGTCTATATCCATATCGGCAATACGCACAAAGAAACTGCGGGCTGTCTGCTTGTAGGTACTGGATATTTCTTTGAGCATGGAGACTATCGGTTGGTGCAGTCGGTAACGGCGTACAAGAAACTGTATGGAATGCTGGTGGAATTGCTGATGAAAGGGGAGGTGTTTATTGAAGTGACGGAGTAAGAGAAGTGACTAGTGACAGAGTAACGAAGTAACAGAGTGACGAAGGAGGATACCTTGTTTAAGAAGCCACTAACCCACTAACAATCTCACCTCATAACCTTCTTTCTAACCTTCTAACAATTAAACAAATGAAAAATATAGTTCAAAAAATAAGCCGTGCGCTACAGATGGTGCTTATGGCGCCGATAAAACTGCCGGGCAAGGCACTGAATATTATTAAATACATCGCACTGGGTCTTGGTGTTGTGGAAACGGTGCTGGATGATAAAGACGAAAAAGGAGAGGAGGGGTTACCGCCATCAGAGCAAATCCTTCCTAATCAAGAAAAGGAGGTACAGGATGAAGTGGAATGATATCCGAATCGGAACTATCGGGGGAGCTTTGTGTTCGATCTGGGCTAGCTTTTCCTTAGGAGATTTACTCCACACAGCCTTGGTGGCTGTGGTGGGTACTATGGTGAGTTTTGTGACCAGTAGGCTCTTAGGGAGAGTACGGCGACGTAAAAGCGACTAGTTTTTTCTCCTTATTAAATGAGCCGAGATTAACTTTAAAGGTTCACAATCTAAGGGGGTAGTTTTTTACTATCCCCTTTAGATTGTGAATAGTATTATTCTTCTTTTTATACTAAGCCGGTCTTTATAAACCAAATTTTCTTGGATAATAAGATAGGGAAAACATAAAATATTGTCTTAAGTTATTTAAGTATCCCGTAGTAAATTCGGAATTGCTGTTGCGAAAATATATTCCTTTATTCTGTTTCAATAGATCATATGCCGACACTTTAAGTTCCAAATTACTTCCTTTTAACATTCTAAACGATGTGTTTGCATTCCAGATCACCATACGGTCGCTTGAAAAAGTTGATGAAGTATATCGACTGCTGGCATTACTATTGATGCTCCAATTTTTGGATAGGGCCAGGGTAGTACTTAAACCAGTACTAACGAAGTGGGATGCATAATATACAAGATCATCTTCTTTGTTATTTTGCTTGCTGTAATTCCATGTATTAATAAAACCAAAGATAATGTTATTCAGACTGGTGTAATAACAATTAAGGTTTAAATTACTTGAAAACGTACTGATTTCCCGATTTGTTCCATCCGTGTACTGAAAATTATTTCCGCTGTTTACATTACCTTTAAGATTTAAGCTGATATTTTGGTCTTTGCGTAGTAAAAATGCTTTTTCCAAATTGTAACCTAAATTGAGTAAATATGTTGGTTTAGTATTCTGAATGGAATAATATTGAATCTGATTGGGTTTGTTCAGAATACTATCCGCGAATCCATTTTGGATAAATCTCAATGATGGTGATAAGGAAATGATATAACCATGTTGTTTATATTGAGAAAAACTAAATAAAGCTGATAGGATATGTTTGTTTACTTTCTTTAAACTTTTTGCTCCATAGTAACGGTAGCTGGGGTTTATATCATCATAAAAAGGTCGTAATCTATCAAGCTCGGGATATTCTTCCTCATATTTATAAGAAATACTAGCTTTTTGCTGATAAAAATTGACACGTGAAAAAATTTGTTCCAAACCTATTTCAGGCAGAATCGTGAAAAAAAATTGGCTTAAGTTTCTGAAAGCTAACGAAGAATTGTTTTTTTCATTTTGCCAACGAGCTCCGAAATTTATGTTCAAGTTCATTTGACTATTTTTCCTTCCCATAAGGTTATTAGCGTAAAGGGAATGGCGATATGTCAATGTGGGTACGTATATAAATCGTCTAAATTTAGATTGGTGCGTCAAGGAATCAACAAGTACCTTATTGTTGTCCATTACCACATTGTTCTGCTCTGAATGCTGGAAGTTTAAGCTTTGTCTGAAACTAAAATTTTTGAAACTTAGATCTAATTTTAATATATTATTGTTTTCTTCATTATTTTTGGAGTAGCTGCGAAGAAGATATCTATTAAATGAGGAATCTATGTAGTTCGTAAAATTGCTGCCTATTTCATCATTATCATGACCAGTTCTTCTGTTAATTTGATAATATAGATTTAAATTAACTCGATTTAAAATATTTTTAAAATGTTTGATACTTTTATCGGTGGATACTTTGTTGAGCAGATTTATTGCAGTCTGAAAGTTAATGTAATTCGTATTACTGTTTGACTTCCGATATTCGAGATTTTTAGTTTTGTTATATTCATAATTGTATTCGGTTGCTGAGTTACCGTCTGAAGAATTTTCTTTTTGAAAAAAATCTAGATTACTGTTGATGGTAATGGGTCTTTTGTTGAATACATCAGAAAATTGATGATTAAAATTACCATCTAGTTGTTGCGTCTCATTTGTATATACATTAAGAGAAGAGCGTGTGTTGTTTTCTTTTATTGGTTCTGTAAATAATTTGGTTAAAGAAGAATCACTGATATCAACCGTACTATGGTTATAAAATAAATCGGAAATTAAGATATTACTTCTATTGGTCTGATTAGTCTGCATAAAATCATGTTGATATCTAGCTCCTGCGACAGTTTGTTGCGTAATCCCTGGACTCAAAAAGTCGGAACTAAAATCATTTTGCAAGCCTACTCCCTTAAATGTGGTATTTTTTAATAATTGCGTCAAGTTAAAGATATTCTTATTGTTATTATTTTTGGAAAAGGCAAGAGTCGCTTGCCTCATTTTATCTGCATAATTTGTCGTGAGATAGCTATCATGTCTTTTGTCTGTACCATATCCCCCCGTTAAATTTCCAAATATCATCTTCTCACGACCTTCTTTAAGTACTACATTCATAGCATAATTTTTATCATCTGGATTTTCAAGCTGTTGATTTTTTTCTCTGCTGTCATATACTTGTATTTTTTTAACAGCATCTTTAGCAATATTTTGTAGCGCGATGGATTTGTCACTGCCGAAAAATGGCTTTCCATTTACCCAGACATTTTGCAGCTCTTTCCCATTGTAAGTGATTTTATCATCTCCCCACAGCATAAGGCCTGGCAGCTTATAAAGTAAGTCTTGAATAACTGCATTACTGTCTAATTTAAATGCATCAGCATTGAATTCAAGTGTATCGCCATTCATCCGTACTGGAGGCAAAATATCTATGGTGTCTAACTTGTTGTCTTTCATTGGGAGATTAATATGCCCGAAATCTATTTCAGAGTTAGGAGACAAACGTAATGTCTTAATTACTTTTTTATATCCCTGATGAGTCAATTCTATCGAAAGATCTTTATGAATAGGTAAGTTGGTAAGAATAAATTTACCATATCGATCCGAGAGCCCCACTTTACTCACCTTGATTTCACCTTTTTCAAAAACTGAAATTGAAGTAGCCTGCAAAAATGTTGTATGAGCAGAATCTATTATCACTCCTTTGATGGACTGTGAAAAAAGTTCTACCACACAAAAAGTAAGCAAAAGGGTGACAATCAATTTTAACATACCTAAAACACTTTCAGTTTAAACTTTACTAAAATAGGATTGTTGGATTTTATGAGGTTAGCATTTTCTCTCTTCATTTGATGTTTCTCTTCCTCCGATTTATTTCTTGCAGCACTAACCTCATTTGGATATAAGACACTGTATAGGTATTCTCCATCGGTTAGCAAGATATCATTCCATCCCATGATAGGTAGGTAATCGTTAGTAGAGTCAGGAAGTATATTTTTGATGTTCAGAACTTCTTTGTTGGTCTTATTGATAGCAATCCATGTATGATCTCCCGCATAAGATTTTAATTGCAGCAGTAGATAATCTTTGTATGGTAGTACTTGATTAAAACCCAATAGCTTATCTTTACTCTCTTCCATAAACCTATCTGCTTCATCTTTGTCCTTTAAGCTGTATAATTTAGCAGTGTCTACTGATATATCTTTGGGAAAAATAAATTTATATACTTTTTGTAAACCATGTTCGTCTAGTTCAAACAGTTCGTAGTTATTTGTGAAAAAAGCAAAGCATTTTTTTGTTTTACTATCGACTTGTGATAGATTCCTGTCCAGATTATTGGAATACGAAAGTGGATTAAAGTCTTTGTAGGCTATGACGGGTGTGTCATTCATCTGTATTGCGGTTAGCGATTTCCTCTCAATCACGTTGTCTGGACTGAAATACGACCAGATTGTTTTATTGATCTTTATAGAATTATCCGATTGTTGTGTTTCTTTCGGAAGTTCAATAACATTATATTGTCCCTGGTTATTGATTTTAACAACATAATGGATTAAACTCAAAGTAAATCCTCCATCTTCACTGATCATGTTTTGGATAGGCTCAGAATGGGGTATTTTAAAATCACTGGCCAGAAAAGTTTTAGTAATCTTTCCTGAAGTATTGATTAATTGGAATTTATTATTGGCATTGGAAAGAACTGCAAGTGTACTATCTGTAATGCACATTTTGTTAATGAAATTTATTATATCTTCTTTTTTAACCGATGAAATTGGAATGTAATGTAAGTTAGAAATTTTATCCCGTACTAATCCTCCGGAAGCATGTTTTGGAGAAATTCTTACTTCTTCAACCGGTACTTCAGATGAGTAGAGTAATTTTTGTCCCTTTACGGTAAATGAATGAAAAAATATATAAAGTAAGATGATAGGCTTAATAATATAAAAGATATTCATTTTAATAAATAGGTTAAGTGGTTTTAAATTAATGAATTTGGAAATTATAATTAGTACTCTAAAATACAAACAAAATGAGATTTTTTTACAAAATATTAAAATTATTTTACGCAATCGATTGATTTAATTTTATATTTTGATCTGTGGATTATTATGTTTTACTTCAGGGAATATTACACAGCCTCTTATGATGTGTAATAAAACTAACCAGAAAATTAACTACGTATTTGTTAATTAAAATTAATAGACTATAGAGTATGAATATCAATCTGAATAATCGTTTGATTTATATTATAATTATCTTAATTATATCAAATAGTGTAATTTTATATAATTACTATAAAGGTTCCAGTAATACTTATAAGCTAAATAATAAATCAAATAGTGCTTCTCAAGACCTCTTAAGTGCCAATTTTGGGTCATTAATAACCCAAAACGAAGGAGTCGCAGTGGATAAAAATGCAGAATTAATAAATCTTAAAAATGAAAATTTGACTCTTAATCAATTATTATTATACTTTGATAATAGAATAATTTTCAGATTTTCTTCTTTAGATTGTAGTGTATGTATTCAACGTATCTTTAATGTTATTAACTCATTTCCAAAAGATGTTCAGGCTGCGAAATTTGCAATAATTTATGACGGTGATAGTTTTAGGAATTTTGATATTAAATTTAATGATATTAATACACTTGTTCCTGCTTATATTATTTCACCTGAAAGTGAAAACTATGTTAAAGGAAATTTTCTGAATATTCCAGTTGAAGGTAAAGGAATGCCATTTTTCTTTTCACTAAATGCTTTAGGAGAAACTGATAATATCTATATACCAGACGAAAACAAACCTGATTTTACAAAAAATTATTTGACATTTTTATTGAGAAAATTTGATCAAACTAAAACTGGTAGCTGAGAAGTATGATAAATTTTCCAATATATTGTTCCACATACTTTCTGAGTTAGAGTAAGATTATAAACGAAAGCTTATGACTAAATTATTTAATAACAAATTATTGTATTTTCTTGTGCCATTACTACTTTTAGTAGGTGTTTATAGCCATTTTACATCGGTATGGTTCAGCAAACCTGATGATGACTGGATGTTACTTGATAATATTTTAGTTACTCAATTTGATTTAAGCTACTGGTATTTCAAAAAGGTTTTTATGCAAATAAATGATATTCAGTATTCCCCTATCAACACAATATATTATGCTCTTATCTACGAAATTGATGGTTTTAATCCATTCTATTTTCATTTTTTCTCAATTGCTTTTCATTTTTTTAATTTTTTATTATTGTATTTAATCATTCCAATTTTAATTCCTGAGTTGAAACAGGACAATTTTCTTGTTTTAATAGTTAGCTTATTATGGTTAATACATCCACTAAATGTTGAATCAGTAATTTGGATTTCTGCATCTAAAGTCGTTTTAAGTACTACATGCTTATTATTGTCGCTTTTATTCTTTTTAAAAATAAAAAAATCATGGAGAAGGACTTTTTTTGTTTCTCTATGTTTAGTAATGGCTTGTTTTATTAAAGAACAATCAATTTTGTTTCCTGTGGTATATTTAGTATTGGACTTAATGTTTTTTAAACAAAAGGTAAATGTGATTGAATATATAATATATTTTGCCTTTAGCGTAATATTTGCCGTAATTACGCTTAATATTAATAAAACGGTTATGGATCTTGTTGAGTTTTCGTATGTGGAAAGAATTTCTTTATCTTTTTATTCAATATTTTGGTACCTCTATAATGCTATATTACCATCCAATCTGCACTATCATTATCCTTTTCCTATTATTCCAGGCCAAAATTTACCTTGGCAAAGTATTTTTTTTATTGTTGTATTTATTATTTCACTCTCATTCTTAATAATTTCGAAATTTTATAAAAATAAATATTTTTATCTGGTATTGGTTTCAATCATATTAATTTCCCTATCCCTTCATATTGTGCCAATGTATAGAAAAACAATCTGCGCTGATCGTTACATGTACCAGCCTCTGTTATTTTTATTGCCTTTCCTGACCAAATTGGTTATAGCTGATAATATTCGTTTACAGAAATATAGATATTTAATTTCAATCGCATTTTTAATCTTCTTTTCCTGTTATTCAAATATTTTAGTAGAAAATTGGATAAACCTAAATATAAAATGAAAAATCTATTATTAATGCACCTTGTGCTAGTATGCATTTTAGCGCAATCTTGTCAGAATAAAAATTCGATGAAAGTCATTTCAAAAAATGATTCTTATCTCACTTTAAGTGCACCAGATGTAAATTTAAAAGCAAAAGATTTATTTAACGAAGTTAAATTAATTCCGCTGGAAACAGCTCGCCATTGCTTGGTGGCGAATATAGATGATATTATCATCACAGATGACAATTTCATTATTTTGGATAAATCTTCAAATCGAATTTTAGTATTCAATAAGGACGGAAAATATATTCGTGATTTTGATAACAAAATCAATACATCTAAAATGATTTTTTCAGAAATATCTTTTAACGAAGTAAAGAAAATATTTTTGGTTAAACCTTCTAATTTTTCTGAGATTCTATTTTTTAACTTAGATGGAAAAATTGTTGGGAATTATACTCCAACCTTTGATTATAATTATTTCTATGGTTTTGGAGATAATATATTATTTGTGAAGAATTATAAAAATTCATTAAAAACGCAAGTAAAGGATAGTACGGATACATTAATTGAAATAGTTGACATAAAAAAAGGGAAAACAACACATAAATTGTTTGAATATGTAACTAATGCTATATACAAGACTGATATTTATGATAAAAAGAAATCTATCTATAAAAGTTTTGATCACACTCTCACTTTTGCCATTCCAGGAAGTCTATCATATTATTCACTGAATAAAGATTATAATATTGCCTCCACTAAGATAGATTTAAAGAGCATCGGATATAAAGAAATTCCTGAAGATTTTCTTTTGGATATGAAATACTTAGGAAAAAGAAATAAAATTTTAAAAAGTGATCCGGACTTATTTTATGATATTTCATCAATCTATTCCACGCTAAATTCTACGCTCTTCACAATAGGCAATTTAAGGAAAAATTTGCATGTGATTAGTAATACAAACCAGAAGCCACAAATTATTGAAAAGATTACCTATACTTCTGATCTCTTTTATGCTATACCTCCAATAAATCAAGAGGTTATAGGGGCTGATCAAATGTATTTCTATTCTTATTATAGTAGTTCAGATTTTTTTTCATTATTGAATCAAATGCCATTTAAGGATAAATATCTTGCTGAAGATCCTATCCTAAATAATTTTTATGTTAATAGTAACTTGATGTCAAATCCAGTATTGGTTGCTTTCAATTTTAAACACACACACCCTTAATAATTCTTTTTATGAAAATTTTTAAAAAATATTTTGTTGTATTACTAGGTATTTCTGTTTTTATTCATTTTTTTATAAATCCATATAATATTTTAGATAGTAATGCGAGTACCACGGGAACCTCGGGTGCTACGCGTGACGAGACCGAAACAAATTCGTCTGGAGTAAAATGCACTACGCAGATAGTAGAAAATTCTAATGCAATAATTGATAAGACCTATCCTGACCAAGTATGTGCAACTTGTCGTTGGCGGGTAATTGGAGTGGTTACAAAAAAAACGGGGGGTGTATTTGATGTGAAGTATGAATACAAAGAAGCTACTATGAAAGCAACTGTGCAAACTTGTAAGGCCCCTAAAGAGAATAATAATTTACTAATTTGTAAGACAATTGCTATTGCTGGTGGCGAATGTCCAAGTGATGAAGTATTTAATGCTGCGACATATAATGGCCCTATTGTGGATGAAAGTGGTCCAGGTTCAGGTGGTCCAGGTTCAGGTGGTACCGGTACAGGTACAGGAACGAATTAATTAAATAATAAATTATAAACCTGGTGTGTGTGTTTATAAAATGTTTTTTTTGATAGGACAAGTGCTTTTACAATTTATGTATTGGAAATGTTAATTATTCCTCATTCTACCGAAATTTTCATAATAAGTCTAATCATATGAATACAAAAATAGCCCTAGTAATTCCTTGTTTTAATGAAGCAGAGGCAATCTTAGATACGATCAATATACTTACTAATTTACTTACTACTCATATCAAATCTAGTTTAATTTCTCCTGAAAGTTTTTTGCTATTTGTTGACGATGGAAGTAATGACGATACATTTTCTATTTTGAAACAGTGTAAAACTGATAATATGAAAATTCTGAAATTATCTGCAAATAAAGGTCATCAATATGCTTTATTAGCAGGATTGCAATATGTTTTTAATAAGGCAGATTGTTGCATAAGTATAGATGCCGATTTGCAAGATGATCTTTCTGTTATTGAGAAAATGATATTAAAATTTCAAAAGGGATACCACATTGTTTGCGGGGTTAGAAAAAATAGGGATACTGATACATTTTTCAAAAAAATTACAGCGCAGTTTTTTTATAAATTAATGGGTGTTTTTGGCGTAAATTTAGTCAAAGATCATGCTGATTTTAGGATGTTGTCAAATCGTGCCCTTTGTGAACTTAATAAATATCAAGAATATAACCTATTCTTAAGGGGGATATTTACTGTTATTAATTTAAAGTTAATAACAGTTGAATATACACAAGGGCGTAGAAAGAAGGGGAAAAGTAAATATAATCTTACAAAAATGTTGTCCCTGGCAATTCACGGAATAACTTCATTTAGTACTGCCCCAATTCGTATAATTACAATAATTGGATTGATAATATTCTTAGTTTGTATAATACTGAGTGTCAATGTGTTGTTTGTGTTTTTAACTGGAGAATCCGTGCCCGGCTGGGCCTCTATCACATTGCCATTATACTTTTTAGGTGGAATTCAAATACTTTCCCTTGGTATATTGGGAGAATACATTGCTAAAATTTACAAGGAAACTAAAGGCCGTCCACATTATCATATTGACGAAATTATAGAATGAGACTGTTACTTAAATACTATTTATTCAATGCTATTACATTTATATATAATTTATGTATTTATGAATTGTTACATTACTTCTTAAGTAACTATATGGACAGACTTTTATTATCCGTAATTTCACATTTACTTACTATTCCCTTTTCCTTCTTTATTAATTGTATCTATTGTTTCCCATTTTCTAATATCTATGCTAAGGAAAAGTTTATTAGGTTTATTGTAGCAACATTGTTTTATTTTGCTTTTCACTTTTTATTTTTTTTAATAGTAAGTCACTACGCATTTACTGATTTTTCTAATCATTTCATAACAACTATACTAAGCTCTATTTTGAATTTTTTTGTATTAAAACTTTTTGTATTCAAAATCACTTCTAAAATTACAACGAATGGTGCTGATCGAATAACAATAATTCCCCACGCTGACGATTTTGGGGTGGCAACAGAAATATCGCAAAATATTTTAGATTGTGTTAGTAATGGATCGATATCCAGAGTTAGTATGATTTGCAATACAAATACTTTTCTTCAGGATGAACTCAGTAAACATTCTACAGCATTAACGTATGCATTTCATATCAATTTAGTTGAAGGGAAACCAATTTCTAATAAATTGGCCGTAAGTAGTTTACTAAATGAGAATGGTGAATTCAAATCATCTTTTTTTACTTATACTTTGCGCTATTATTTTTCAAGTAACAAGAACAAAAAAATACTTCGAAATGAAGTAAAAATAGAAATAGAAAGTCAATTAAAGAAGTACCAAGAACTTACCAAGAATAAAGAAATACATATAGATGGACATACACATATTCATATGATCCCATTTATTCTGAATATTATCATTCAATTAAAAAAACAATATAACATTAAATCAATTCGCTTGCCAAGGGAAAAATTTTACTTTGGAGCGGGACTTAGAGATTATTTTTCTTCGAATCTAATTAAGCATTTAGTTTTAAATATTCTTTCAGAAATTCAAATTAGAAAAATAAAAAAGGAGGGTTTTAAACATAATGATTATTTGATTGGTATTTTGTCTACAGGCTCTATGAGTGTTTCTTCACTAACTAATGCAGTAGATTCACTATCAAGAAAAAAACAAAATATGATTGTAGAAATATTATTTCATCCAGGATTTGTAAATGATAGAAATAATATTGAGTGGACAAAAAATAATATTTTTATCGATTATTACTCAAATTTTCAAAGAATAAAAGAAAAGGAGATGCTATTTTCAAAGGAATACAAGTGCTTACTAAATACATTTCACATAGTAAATAGGTTATGAAAGTTTTTTTAGTGATTGACGAAACGAATTTTTACCAACCAAATTTTATTAATAGCTTACTTCAAAATTCAGAATTTGTCTTTGTTGGTTGCGCATTAGTAGTAAAGGTACCAAGAAAAAACAATATTGAACGTTATTTAATTCGTAATATGGGGTATCTATTTCCTTCAGAAATTCTCAAATTAGGTTTTAAAAAGATTAAATATTGGTTATTTAATAAAATATGTGTGCATAATAAAAATAAATTTTATAGTGTAAAAACTGTATTAAAATTTTATAACATACCATTTTTTTATGTTAAAGATAACATTAATGAGAGACAGTATTTAGATAAAATAAAGAATTATTTGCCTGATGTTATCCTTAGTTCTAACTCTCTATACTTTAAGGATGAAGTATTAAATATCGCAAAATACTGTATTAATAGACACAGTTCATTGCTACCATCGTATGGTGGATTATGGCCAGTTTTTCAGGCTTTGCGTAATAATGAGAAATTTGTTGGTGTATCTGTCCATTTAATGACAAGAGGGATAGATGAAGGGAAGGTGATTTCTCAGGAAAAAATAGAAGTTCTTCCATCTGATACCGTAGATACACTTTATCAAAAATGTTTCGAGCTGAGTACAATTGTCTGTATTCGTGCAATGAAAGCATTGTCATCAAATACAGTTGAGAATATTGATACTCCTGATATTTCTTACTATAAATTTCCAACTAAAAAACAGTGGAGGGAATTTCGCAATAATGGTAAGAGGTTTATTTAAGAGTTTACGTATCCAGCTAAGGAACTACATATTTGATTTTTCGATGATTAGTTTATGTTTCTGGGGGAATAGATTTTTTTAAGTTTTTGTGGTTTATGCATGCTATGTTCTGCAAGCTATGCTTTAGCCAATTGAAAGGATTGATCTCATGTTTTTGCAGATAACAAAGAATGAATAGATCATTGCTGCACGCTGTGCCATTTCATGGCTTCCTGCAAAGCGGTTAGTTTTTACGTTCGATTGCAATTGGTCTGATTGCATTTTCGAAAAGATTATTGTCGATGAGCAGATTTCCATGGTAAAGATAAGCAGATAAAGCATCCCATCTTGCATAGGTATAAGGCATGGCTTTTCCGATCTTGCTTTTTGGAAGTGTAGCTGTTATGGTTAACTTCCCTGTTCTTGATTTCTTCCTAAAAACTTGGCATTTTAAAAGTATAGAATTCGGATCAGAATTACTAATTTTAAATAAGAGGAAAAACGATGAAAAGATCGAAGTTTACCGAGGCACAGATTGCCTTTGATATCAAGCAGTCCGAGACCGGGACCCGAGTGAAGGAAGTATGTCGCAAGCTGGGTATCAGCGAGGCAACATTCTACAATTGGAAGAAGAAAAAGGGTGGTTTGGGGGTTTCTGAACTACGAAAGTTATGTCAGTTAGAGGAGGAGGATGCACAAGTTTCTTAACTTGTTGCAGATCTGAGCTTGGATAAGCAGATGTTGCAGGACGTATTAAAAAAAAGTATTTGGTATTACAAAAGTTGTAAGCGTGCAGATACTTCCCTACGTTTAAGAATACGAGATATTGCGGAGACTCGAGTGCGTTATGGACTTTTTCTCCGACGCACTGTTTGATGGGAAGAGAATCCGTTGCTCAACTATAGTGGATAATTCCGTAAATGCATTGCAATCCATGTTGGTACTGTGGTGAGCTTTGTGACCAGTAAATTGCTTGGCAGGGTGCGACGGCGCAAAAGTGACTAACTGTTTTTTCTCCGTAATAAGTAAATAGGTTATCTATTAGAGCAATATCTAATCTAAAGGGGGGAGTTTTTCACTATCCCCTTTTTATTTTAAATAGATACGATATTATTATTTATTACCATCTTGTTTTGGTACAAATGTTACCCTCTTCTCTTCTGGGTTATAGTACATTTTTGAGAACATTTCTACAAAACGGAAAGTACAAAAATTAAAATCCATCAGATGTTCTTCGCTGATAACAAAATCTTTGAATAGGTGATTGTTTATAACCAAAGTGTCTAGTGTTTTAAACTTCTTATGAATTTTATTTTTACTTTGATCTTCGAGATCAATGGTTCTTTTGGATATAAATTCAAAGTTATTTTTGTTCTTATTAATCACTAAAGCAGGATTTACACTAAAAGTATCAATAGAATTTATAATAATGCCGTCCGCCATACCGGTATCAAATAAAAAATTATCTTCCATTTCCTTGCCAAATTTTAATTTAAAGAATGGGATTTTAGAATTTTTTATAACATTGATAATTGGTAAAACAAATGATTTTTCTTCTGATTTTTCCTCAGGAAATTCAAGGTTAGATATTTTGATAATTTTCTTTTGAAAATCAAACTTCCAGTGTAAAGTGGAAATGATATCCTGTCCGATAAGCCCTACTATCTCGGGCTTATGCCGATCTTTTAATTTAGAATATTGATTAACTCGTATTTCTTGTGGGGGAATCTGAAAACCACCAATTTTTGCATAATCCATAGTGGCTACTTCTGTATCAACAAATAGAATTACTCTCACGTGGGTTACTGTATCTGTTCCCTTTTTTGCTAACATCTCTATCGGTATATTTCTAAGTTTAACCTGATTTTTTAATATCATAGAAGCTTCAGAACCAGTATCCCAAAGAAAGAGATAGGTTGAATCTTTCATGGTCACAGGTATTAATATTTTTGAAGAAGTGCTGGATTGAATTAAAGGTATTTGATATTCGAACCTCTTTGGGCTCATGTTCTGTGCTATAAATTTATAAGCGATGAATAGGAATATAGTTAAAAATATCAGGAAAAGGTATTTTTTCATTGAGGTATTAAAAAAGTTGGTTTAATAAATGGCGCTTTATTATGTAATAATGTATATAGTTTTTAAAGATATAGTTTTCAGTATATAAATGCTAGTTATTAAGTACAATTCTTTTAGCTTCTCAAAAAATATACTGCACTAAAATAATCCATTTTTGTCTACTTAATGGATTTTATTCGAATTGGATCGATCTTTAAAGTCAAAAGGGCCTAATTTTCATTAGACCCTTTATCTTGACGTTTTGATGTACAGTAATTTTTTTATGTTTCTTATCGTTTCCTCTTTTTTGTTTCGTCATCCAAAAGTTTTGGGTGCATTTGGATTTTCTACTGTACTACGTCGATTTATTTTCTGCTTTATTAAAAGCAGGTTTGCTATAGTTTTCAATAATAAAACAACTGTCTCATAAAAAGGTTCATGAAAAAAAATTTTTTAATGCTTTTTATGTAATAATGGTTTTAGTTTATTTGTTTTTCGCAATTCTAAATCCGAGGTCGTCAATTTTAAATTTTGACGGATGACTTCTTCTACGTGTCGTTGCCATTACGCTCCTTTCTGTATCACAAAAACCGCCACCTCGGAAAATACGGTAGGACCCATATACCTTGGTATCGTATAGATCAGAGCACCATTCCCATACATTGCCCAACATATCGTAAAGCCCCCAAGGATTTGGTGCCTTTTGACCTACATTTTGAGTTTTATGCTCTGAATTGTCCTTATACCATGCAATAGATTCTAATTCGCCATATCTAACTCCTGTTGTTCCTGCTTTACAGGCATACTCCCATTCTGCTTCTGTTGGTAAACGAAATCCGGCTGCTGTTTCATCAGAGGTTATTTCTTCATTTTCAGCGTTAATTTTATAATATGGTTCTAATTTGTTTAGAGAAGAGAGCTTGTTGCAAAAAATCACAGCGTCTTTGAATGTTACGGTTTCAACAGGAAGGGAATTTCCGATATAAGTACTTGGGTTAGTATGGGTGACTTCAACATACAGTTCCTGCGTTACAGGAAATTTGAGAAGCAGAAATGGTTGAATGTTTACCGTCCACTTCTCTTTTGTTCTGTCATCGCGTAACGCAATCTGTCCACTTGGTATCTCCACCATCTGTTCCAAAAAAATTGATTTCATTGCCATGCTGCTTCAATTCAATTCGCCCATTTATTTTCTTATCGCTTCAGACATCGAACTTACAAAATTAATCTGTTTCCCGCTGTATGTATCAAAAATAGTATTTTTAGTATAAGCAGGACAACTTACTCAGAAGAATTGATTTCTTTAATTAATTTACCTTCGTTATTCAGGATTTTAAACAGAGGATTGCCCAGACTGTCAACCGATATGATGATACGTGGTTTTTCATCTGGACCATTAATGACTAAACCTGAATTTCCATTGTCAGTCATTAAATTAATTCTATTCGTATTTCCACCAATTTTACCAGAAAGATCCTTATCATTGATGACAATACCTGATTTATAGTGATTGTTTTTATTACTTTGCTGTGTTAAAATTCCAATTGCATCCGCATTGTCATAGTCAAAAGCTAAAGCGTAAGTATTGGTTTCCGGATTTTTTGAAATCGCTAATCCGCCGCATTCATCTCCTTTTTCATTATAAAATATGATACCTGCAGGATTTAATGCGCGTTTGTATTTTTTTCCGAATAAAATCGGAGGCTCCATCCTTTCTTGGTTGGAAATAATCATCCTATTTACACCTTTATCATCAACGATATTGATCCGTTTGACTGTAATCTCATCAAACTTTTGATGTAATTTATTGAACGAGTAAAAAAGCATTAGAAAAGCAACCGTTACTATTCCTGCATAAAATCCGACGATTAACTGAGTTGTTTTTTTCATCTTAAATTGAATTTCGTTTTTGTTTATTTTTAGTTATCCTTAATAATTGATCTATTTTCCAGCTTAGGCTGTGTGCACAACATGGAGGCCGACAAAACAAAGAACGAAAATTGCAGTAGTGTAAAATTGTAAAATATCATTTTTTATAGCTGACAGGTTAGAATAAGCGTAGGGAACACCATGTCGAGTTCGTAAGGGAGAGGGGGCATATCCATTTTAATGGAACAGTACGGAAAGTGGAGTGGATACCAATCAAGATTTATTAATCTTGATGAAGTAAAGTACGGATTAAAAATTATAAAAAGGATGATGGTTTTTTGCCCGTGATTGCTTTAAAATCTTTTATAAAGTGAGACTGGTCATAGTATCCTGCATTTAACCCGATTGCAGTTAAAGTCGTTTTCTTGTGATCATTTTCGAATAAATTTCTAAATCTCACAATGTTTGAAAACTGTTTTGGTGAAGTGCCAACTTGTTTTCTGAATTTTTTTTCAAATGAGTCTCTACTAATCTGCAGTTGACCTAATAGTTTTTTGATCGGAATAGAACCTTGGGAGTCAATAATTTCACGGATCGCTTCTTTAATAATGCCATCCGTATGGGCACACAATAATTCCACAAGCAGAAACCTTTCTATATTTTCGACCATCAGTTCGTATTCATTTTTTTTAGAGAAAATTTTATTTAAGCAGGAAATTTGATGCCGGTTAAAAAAATTATCAAATGGTATAAATGTCTCAAAAAACTCATTTATGGGGGTATTAATCAATGCGGATGCCATCCCGGGATGAAAGATAATGACAAATAAAGTGGTGCACTTTGAGAATTCAAAATGGAGTGAAGTGCGGGCGATCCCAAAAGCGAAAGCTTTGGGTAAACTGATCACCTCCTGATTTTTTTGCTTCAATGTGACTGCACCATTCAAAATATAGTTCAATGATACTGATGTGCTGGGAAGCGTTTCTAAATTTACTAAATCAGGAGTTTCCACTATCATAAACTCTTTGACATATTCTTGAAGAAATGGGTCTGGAGTAAATCTATATTCCTTTATTTTATTAAAGTGCTCTTGTTCAAAAAAAGCTATATTTTTCTTTCCCATTTTAAGTATAGTTATGCATTTAATCCATTTGTTTTATCTACATGAATGTTTTTTGTTTTGATCCAAATTCAACAATTATCTTAAATAATCAAAGTGTTATTTTATAAATAGGTCTGATTTTTTTGGGTTTAAATTATTTATATATTAACTTTAGGTACAGATTGTCGATATAATGTTTGACGGAAAATGATTGTAGACATCATTGAAAAGCAGTGTTTTTAGCAGGAATCGGTGCATTAGTAGTTGCGCAGTAAACTTAATAAATATTTGAAATATGAAAAAGGAAATCAATACGAGAGCGGTGATCATCCGTGCTTTCTTTATCTTTGTGGTATTTATGTTAGTAGGTGGTTATCTCGCATATATCGGTGTATAGAAGGTCCTCATCATCGTAATTAAATCATTGCTAAAGACTATGCGCGATCCGATCGTGTTTATTAGAATGATATTCTTTTAGAAATTGACTATTGGAAAAGAGCGAATTCTTCTTCATCTCTTATTTTGATGAGTTGTCGAATGCAGAAGTATTATAGCATTCCTCTTAAGGTAGCCTCTCTATCAAACTTAGAACAACTGTATCGCTACAAAATAAAGTGCAGTGATCACCGCTGTTTGAACGATCACTTTTAGATATTTATTCTTTTGCGTGCTATTAGTTCTTAGGATATCCAAATTGTTTAGAAATGCTACGAGTGCAATTGCGATGAAGATCCTTTTACCGTTAAAAATAAAAACCAAACAGAAGGGTAGTAGTGCAATAGCAAAATCGTACAACTTCAGTTTTTCTACTATGTTGTGCTGGTTCTGATCGATTTCTAGCGCTTGGACAATACTCGGAAAGTCTTTTTTGGGATAAGCCTTTAAAATTTCTCCTGATTTAGTCGGAATTAAAAAAGGTTTTCCTTTTTCCGTTGATCGCTCCATGGGTACATCGTCTTTGTATAACGATTGTTCACCAAACCAAGTTGAATATTTCATTTCAAAGATTGACTCCGGAAAGTTCGGTAATGTAAATTGGTATTTCATATTTAGTTATAATCAGTTTTGCTTCATGCTATATGTATAAATCACATTGTCCGAGTTATTTTCATCAATCACATCATGCAATAGGATAAATCCATTCTTTTCTAGGAGTTGACGGGACTTTATATTATTTCGAACTGTCTTTGCCTCGATATGGTTGAGCTTAAAGTAGAAATAGCATAGTTTAGGACCAGCTGTATTGTGCTACTCATCAAACCTTTGCCCTGAAATTCAAGTAGCAGTGCATAGCCCAGCTCTGCGGATTTTTTTTCAATATTGATCCTCCATATTGTAATTGTACCTGCAAATTGTTGAGTATCTCTCATGTTGATCGTAAAATAATGAGTTGTATCCATCCGCTTTTTGATAAATAATTGAATCTCTTCGAGGGATTGGTTTAGATCTCGTTTCATAAATTTATTGACCTCGGGGTCTGTGCGTAGTTTATGGATATTGATCGTATCAGTAATGTCTATATATTTCAATAAGACATTGTTCAATAGCATGTGATGACTGATATCCTTAACTTTTGTCCCTACACTTTTGTCATTCATATTTTTTAAAGTTTAGATCACGGTTATTTTCTCTTTTCGGACTTCTTTTTCATGACAAATACAATTCCAGATGTACCGCCATCACCAGAAGTTACAGTGGTGTAATCTAATGTTTCAACCAATTCAAAATCATTATCAACCATATGATTAAGAATGGCGGCATATGACGTTTTATTCGTTAGAAACTCTGAATATTCTTTACCAGCTTTAAGCTGTTCTTCAGTTTCACCAAGATCAACATTGACCTTAAGTTTTTTTGATAGAAATTTTCCTTTAATTACAATATATGCATAAGTATATTGTTGATGTTGAGCAGGATTTTCAGTAGCAGTTTTTGTTTCTACAACCTCTTGTCCAAAGATGATCGTAGTGATGGACAATAAGAAGACAAGTAATGTTAGTTTTTTCATATATATCATGTTCTATAATCTGTTTTTGCTAAATCTCAATTAATTTCTGCATTTTTTGTTCTATTTCTTTTATAAATAATTCGTCGGATCCTTCCCATCTATTCAGAATTTCTCCCTTTTCATTTATCAGTAATCTTAGCGGAACAGAAAAGACGAGGAGTTCACGTCTGATATTTTGTAGATTACCTGACTTATAAGAAAGGTGTTTCCAAACGCCTATTTTGTCTTCAGAAATAGCCTTCTTCCACTTGACAAGATCCTCATCAATGGATATGGATAATACTTCAAATTTATCTTTATATTTTTCTCTTAATGCTAATAGTTGTGGATGTTCTTCTCGACAAGGAATACACCAGCTCGCCCAAAAATCAATTAACAGGATCTTATCCTTAGCCAGTTGGTAAACATGAATGATATCGCTGTTAATATCAGGTGCAGTGTAATTTTTGACACTATTTTGAATGTGATAGTCATCTAAAATGGTGATAAATTGTTTTATAGATTTATAATTAGTGTTGCTGTTTAAAATTTTATTATTTGAATTAAATAATGGTTTAAACTCTTTGTAACGTTCCCTTCCATATTTTCTCTTTATTAAAATCTCTAGGCTCTCTAATGCTGCTAATGAAAAAGGGTATTTTTTATAATAGGCTAATGTAGCGGTTATTCTCAAATTTTCGAGTGAGTCCATTTTGTTTGCTAAAAAATGGATAATAGAACCTGTATACACTTTTGTTTTCTGAAAATGAGATAGCTGTTGATTTGTAAGCGCAATCTCTTTTCTAAGATCAAGGAATAGTTCATTATATCGGATATGATCTAATTGTGCATTGGATGGATTTTTCACCTTTGAATCAGGAATATTCGTTGCCAAATAAAGATGGGTTACATGTTCGGAACTATAAAAATCGTAAGATGACTCATTTTTGTCATATCTGATGTTATATTTTTCATTAATGCTCTTAGGAATGATCTTTTCGAAGACTCCGTTTCTTAAATGTGTTGAATCTAGTTGCGATCCATTTTTTGTAAGAAAAGAAATAATGACTTTCCCTTCAGATATTTCGCTATTACCGGTTATTTGTACCGTCTGAGAAAAACTCGAGGAACAATCAATAAAAATTAATACAATTACAAAAAGATAAGTTGATAATAATAAGAGAAATTTATTTGTCATATGGAAGCTTCAATTAATTCGTATCTTTTTACTTAATCAATTCTTAATTTACATACAGCCCAGAAGATCAGTAATATGATGAAGTTAGCTTTTTTTAGTTAAACTCTCGAATTATGAATCTATTGTTACAGTTGTTATAGAAATTTTTAACAGCAGTAAAAAGCTTCTACGCTTAAGTGCCGGTGGGGTGTATTGTATGGGAGTGTTTTTATGTGAAATATCATCTTAATTTACCACAAGAGTCTCATTAAAACAAAAAGCCCAATCTTTCGACCGGGCTTTTTGCTGTAATGCAGAGCATGAATATCCGTTATATTTACTTTAGGGTGTCTGGCACTTGTGATAAACGGGCATACATTTCAGCAAGGGCAAATTGATTTAATAGCCATTTCTGATCAGAAGGTTTTGCATCTGCAGTCCACTCTGTTCCGAATAAGCCGTTTTTGTCTCGCATGGCTTTCCATGCATGTTCCAAATTGGAATGAAAAGCTTGGATGTATTGGCTGTTTTTATCTTGGTGGTAAAGCTCAATAAATCCTCTCAGCATAATGGCGATAAACCAATTGTCGCTTTTTTTAAGTACAGGATAGTTTGCAGTTTTATCCTTTCCATTTCCTGCGGGATAGAAGAAATAAGCCAATGCTGATTTTGCTGAGAGCTGCGCATCTTTCAGATATTTTTCTTCTTTGGTCAGCTTATACAGCAAGGCACCTGCTTGGATCATCTGTCCTGTATTGTAGGGATATTTCGTTTTCTGAATTTCCCCTTTCAGGTTGATGTTGTCCCAATATAAGTGATCGGCCGGATCCTCGAGATTTTTCATCGTCCACTTGTAAAGTGTAACGGCTTGCGTAAGATATTTTTTTTCTTGTGTTGCTTCATATAATTTAAGTAAATAAACGACCGCTGGAGCATTGGAACAGGTGTTTTTAGATTCTTTTCGTTGTTCGCACCAATAGATACCACCACCGAGCTTGTCATCCATACCACTTTCTACAAAAGTCCAGATTTCCTTTGACTTTGCTAAATATGCAGGATTTTTACTTTGCAAATAGAGGTCAGCAAAGTCAATACCCAGCCAGATATTGTCGTCATAAAAGCGGTCTGATGTCGGCGCACTATTTACATAGGAGGCGTAGGCTGCAGGTTGACGTTTATCATAGTAATTTTCAAGTCCCGGAAGCACCTCTTGGTCTATATGCTTTTTGATCTCTGGATCATTTGATTTTTCAAGAAGTGCTGTGTAAGCGGATAAGCTTCCTGAAAATGGCCAAAGATAGGAGTAGGGGTTTGATTTCTTGCTGTTATCTCCATCTCCAAGATAGCTCGCATTGTAAGTCTGGTCAAAAGGATAAACTTCGCGGAAAAGATGCTGGCCATCTGCTACACCATAAAGTTTTTCAATTATCTGCAGGCTTTTAACCGCTCGTTGATAAGCGGTATTTTCACTGGCTTGTTGTGCATAGAGCCCTGTTGTAATTAACAGGGCTATTGCTGTTCCAACGATTTGCTTGATCATATTCGTTATTTTTTAGTTGATTTTTCAAATGATGCCAGTCCTTCAAAAAGCATAGCAGCGCTGGACTGGCTCGTTAATTGTGTCTGTCCGAGTGGTTTTTGTGTCCATGATGGGCTGAAAAGTAGGATCCCCGTATCTTGCCCTTGCTGCCAGGCTACTTTTCCGTTGTTACGAATGAAGTTTTCAAATTTTGACCGAAAGGCTTCGTTAATACCATCTCTTTTCAAATATTCAATAAAGTAACGTACAAAGATCCCCTTAAACAGGGCTCCATCTCCATCTCCTTCATTGCGGAGGACATTATTACTGGCATCGATACATTTGGTCATCGTATAATTGGATGCTTTTTGTGCATCGTTCATATAAAGAGGATCTTTCGTAATATCAAAAAGTTCCACAGCTGTTCCTACAAATGTCCCTTGGTTATAGGTGAGGGCAGTCATATTGATGACGTCGGTTTCGCCATTGATATTGTCGTATACCGCACCTGTAGCCCTGTCAAAAAGGGTTTCTTTTTGCCAATCGTAGATGCGGATGGCCCAATCCAGGTACTGCTCATCTTTTGTGAGTTTATACAACCGGGCGGCAAGGATACTTGCAGGTCCGTTGGAACAGGCATTTTTTGAATAAAGCATATCCTTGCGCCAGGCTAATCCGCCGCCGGCATATTCGGTATTCCACGCTTTTAAGATATCATTCCAGAGGTGCAAAACTGCATCCATATACTTTTGCTCTTTTGTGATCTCAAAAAGGCGCAGCATGGTCAGTGCATTCCACTCCATATCATCATAGAAAACATTTTCAAACGTATTGCCATTTTTCTTTTTGACACCTTCAAACCACTTGGCGAAGTAGTCTTTATATTTGGGGTCCTGGGTACGGAGATAGGCATCGATGACCACATCCATGGCATGTGCATTGGGCCAGTACTGGAAACCTAGATCTGAGCCATCACTTCCATAGTTAAAATAGCCTTCGTTGTTCCAAAATTGGCTGATCAGTTCATCTGAAGTTTGTTGCGCCATCTGATCCCACGAGATATCCAGCTCGTCGTTGAACTGATATTCATCGTTGATCTTGCTGCAGCTGTTGAGGCTGAACAAGCTGAGGACGAGCAGTCCTATATACATTGATTTCATCATAATGCGTTAGTTGACGGTGACTTGATGGGTGTACTCTTTATCTCCTTGTAAAATGATGCTGACCGTTGTCGACTTGCCGTCCACTTCACTTGCAAATTTCCATTTATCATCCCATTGGGTAACTGCTTTAAGCAATTTAATATAATAGTATGCTGGATCACTGGCAGGTGTTGGACGGCTGTCGGTTGGATTTTTTGCCCCAAACTGCTCGATCACACTTTTATTGTTGGCCACGGTTTCCAACTGAAATTTGTAGCGTTCATCTTTTCCCCAGCCTTCTTGCTTGAAAGCAATGACCCCGGTACCTGACCAGATACCTTTGCCTTGGTAAGGAAGGTTGAACATAATTTTATTATCTGGCGAAAACCAAAGACCGATCGATTTGATTTCAGTAAAATTGATGGTCGCTACATTGAAATCTACCTGGATGCGGTATACCGCAGTTTTGGTAACTTCCATACTGAGATCTTCGGTTGCTTCTTTTAGTTTGACCTGGTTGTCTGAATAGAAGCGGCGTGCATCGTTATCTTTGCGATCTACAAAAACATATTTTTTACCAGCTTCCAATTTGGTGTAGATTTCAAATTCACCTGTGGCTGTCTGTTTAAAAGCAAGGGCAGCGGCGATGTCAGCTCCACCTTCGGAAGCTTCTCCTGTAGCATACAGCTCGTTTGGAATATCGGCAAATCCTTCGAGGCTTGAGATTTTGAGTTTACGTACTACGGGTGAAATAACACGGTTGATACCACGGGAAGTGACAATCGTCCATTGTACATCACCACTTTCTCCCGGATTGATTCCTGCAAGGGAAGCAACTGAATTGAGCACTTTATGGGTGATATAGGCATTGGTCGCATAGCCTTTATTGTTTGAGGTCAGTTTATAGAGCGGTTTTGAAAAATCTCCACCTACGACATCAAAGGCGATTTCATATTGTGGAGCCCCGCCGTCTTCGGTCAGTGCCGCTTCCCATTCAAAGAAGAGTGATGCCGAGGCTGCGCTTACCAGTTTAACGGCTTTATTGTCGAAAGGTTCAAATAAGTTGTCGACTGCTGTGACCTGTACATCTGTATACGCGATGTTGTCGGTTTTACAAGATCCTAAGGTGGCTATAACGGCGGCAAGCCAGATTAATATTGCTGTTTTTTTCATGATTTTATGCGATTAAATTAGTTTGCGTAACCCGGATTATTGGGTAACAAATTTTTGTTCAGATCCATTTGGGCACGTGGCACCGACCAGAGATAATCTCTGTTGTCATCAAACCTGCGGTTATCAAGGCGGATATAATCCGAGTTGCCATTGGCGAATTTTGCTCCGGTGACGGTACCGTCTAAGTAAGTTTTTCCAGCTTTCCAGCGTACGATATCGTAATAGCGTAAGCCTTCCAGTGCGAGCTCGCTTCGACGTTCATTACGAATCAGGGTAGTAAGTGCTGCCGCGCTTATTCCTGTAGGGAAATCGAGTGCTGATGCTGCTGTAAATTTGGCTCTATCGCGGATGGGGCGGATTGTACGGTTCCAGACGCTGGCATCCATCTTACCCAATTGATGCTGCGCCTCGGCATACATCAACAGGACATCGGCATAACGGAACATAATGATATTGAGGCCTGAGTTGTAATCCTGGGTTACGGATGGATCATAATATTTCTTGACATAATAACCTGTTGGGGAGGAATTTGCACTAGCATTTATATATACATCTGCTTTTTCGGTATCGTTGCTTCCTGTACCGGGTTTTGTATAGATGGTACGTATCGTTCCATTAAAGTCGGTCCATTGGCCACCATGGAAGACAATCGTTGCCGACATACGGGGATCGCGATTAACATAGGGATTGTTGTCCGAATAGGCAGCATCTTCTGTTATCGGAATACCCTTTGTGGTTAAGTAGTTATTGACTAAACTTTGAAGTGGCGCATAGGCATTGAGGCGAGCACCGGCAGATAGGGGGGCTGCATCGTAAAGTTTATTCCATTGTTTTTTACCCGGAACATAAGCATAATCTAAGATGACTTCTTGATTGTATTCATTGGCGGGCTGAAAAAGACCTTCATAGCTATTGAATAGGGCATAAGTGCCGTAGACACCCTGATTTTGCATCAGACTGTCGCAGTAATCAGCTGTCTTCTGCCAATTGCTCTCATATAGATATGCTCGTGCTTGAAAGGCCATTGCCGCACCTCTAGTGATTCGTCCGCGGTCACTTAAAGCCAATTCATTGCGATTTGGAAGCATCATGCTGATGGCGGAGAGCTCGTCATGGATAAAGGCAAGTATAGTTGCTTTAGGGGTTCTCTTGATTGTTTCTGATTCTGCCAAGGTAATATCGGAGGTGAAAAATGGTACGTCTCCGAAAAAGTTGACAAGACGAAAGTAAATGAAAGCGCGTATAAAACGGATTTCTGCTGATTTTCTTTTTTTCCAGGCTTCGTTGCCATCAGGGACACGATCCAAATTGGCCAAAAATACATGGCAGGTCTTTAATCCACCGTAGGCATCGGACCACTCCGAGGCGAAACGTGGCATGTTTGGATTAGCCAAACCATTTCGGATCAGCCGTTGGTCGGTTGCCGAACGTCCCTCGTAGATATTGTCACTGAGTGCTTCGTCATTCCACATTTTATCAGCAGAATACATTTGATTGTAAGCCATGTTAACCATCAGTTCAGCATTGGCTGCAGATTCCCAATAGGTGGCATCTGTAAATTCTTTTGTTAGGACGGGATCCATGCTGTTGCAAGAGCTTGTGAAAGCCACCACGAAACCAGTAATACCCATCATTTTTAAAATTTTGTTCATGTTCTTATTTTTAAAACTGAATATCTATTCCTAAACCGTAATATTTTAATGTCGGGTAGTTTCGTCCGCTGTTTGCTGCCCCTGACATGTTGCCATCAAATTCTGAAGATTCCGGATCGATCCAGGAGTTGAGACTCAGTGTCAGCAGATTTTGGGCGTTCACAAATATCCGTGCTTTTTGCAGATGCAGGCGGCTTGCGAAGTTCGATGACAAGGAATAGCCGATCTGCAGGTTTTTCAGTCTGGCATACTTACCGTTGAATAAGAAGATATCTGATTCCGTTTGGTAATTGTTCGTAGTCGATGCTGAGCCTGCGGCCGTGAGCCTTGGCCATGCTGCTCCCGTATTGGTCGGTGTCCAATAATCGAGCTGGTGCTGATAGATGGCATAGGAGTAGTTCTCGTGGAACGGCTCGACCAATTCGCCCCTTACCATCATATCCCTACTGCCCACACCTTGCCAGAACATGCTGAAATCGATGTTTTTGTAAGTGAGGTCGTATGTAAATCCAAAGGTGTAACGAGGAAAGGCATTGCCCAAGACAAATCGGTCTTTGGAATCTATGACACCATCATTATTGCGGTCAATATAGCGGACGTCACCAGGTTGCAAATCCGAAGCGGCAACGCCAACTGGTAATGCTGCGGTTTCAATTTCTTGTATATTTTTGAAATAGTTCTGAACTTTATAACCGTAATAGGAATTAAAAGGTAGTCCTTCGCGTACTATTTTTCGGATGCGGTCGGATTCGGAGAACTGCTCTTTTCCTTCAAAATAAGTCACCTCATTGTGTGAGTCTCCAATGTTTGCCATGAAATTATGATGGAATTCACCGGTTTTCGTTCTGTAGGACAGTACAAATTCCCATCCTTGATTTTTCATCTTTCCAATATTAGTCTTGGCAGGTCCCGTTCCAAATGTTGATGGAATCGTTGGAGTGATGAGGATATCACTTGTATTTTTATGGAAATAATCGAAGCTGGCGGTCAGACTGTTATGAAAGAATGAGGCATCTAATCCGATATTGAAATTATGCGTTTTTTCCCAGCGCAGGTCTTCATTGGCATAAGTAAACCCAGCTCCACTGACAGCTTCGTTGTTGAAGCCGTAACTGTTATTGACCGGTGTATAGCGGGTGAGGTACTGATAAGGAGGAATATCTTGATTTCCCAATATACCGTATGAAGAACGGAGTTTTAGATCACCGACACGTTCTTTATAGGATTCCATAAAACCCTCTTCCGAGATGCGCCAGCCGAGCGATAGCGATGGGAAGAAGCCCCAGCGGTTATGCTTGGCAAATTTGGAAGAGCCGTCGTAACGGAAAGAGGCTTCCATAAAATAACGTTGGGCATACGCATAGTTTAGTCTTCCGATGAGTGATGTAATGCTCGTCTCTTCGGTGCCTTCGGGTGTGGTTCTACTGGAAGGATCGATGATGGTTCCTGTGGTTGGTGTACCTAAGATCGGATCGGTGAACTGCAATTTGATTTCATTTTGCCGGCGGGTAAAAGACTCATTGGTAGCCCCGAAAAGACCTTTGAATTCATGATCGCCAAAGGTGCGGTTGTAATCCAATAACAATTGATAGTTGAGCATGGACACTTTTTCATTAAAGTCTTCGGTATTACGGGTTGAATTGACATATACCAAAGGTTTTTCTGCGTCCGCACTGGAATACAGCGGGACCTGAATCCGTCGGATGTAGCGGTGATCTGAAGTGAGTTCTGCACCGAAAACCCCGCGTAATTTCAAACCTTCCATGAGTTTCACATCCAACGCAATGTTGGCATTGAAATAATCATTGTCTTTCTTCTGGTATCCACCTTCTCTTAATTCGGCTAAGGGATTCTGATCGGTCAGCGCATTATTGATCAGGTAGCGACCATTGTCGGCCTGCATCCTATAATAATAGTAGGAGGGGATACGGGAGGAATTGATGATGGCATTGCCAGCTGTCGTGTTCAGTCCGTTATTTCTGGAATAGGCCAAAATACTACTTAATTTGAAGATTCCAAATTCATTGCTGAGGTTGGAACGTAGGTTGAAGCGTTCGATTCCATAGTCTTTGTTACCGACAAAATTGCTCCGTTGATTGAGATAGCCTCCAGAGAAAAGATAGGTCGAATGCTCACCACCACCAGAAATGGAGACATTATGATTTTGCTGCAGGGCAGTCTGCATGATCCGGTCATAATTCCATTCTTCCTCATCGCGATGGTTGTAGAGATCCATGATCTGATCGGGAGTGAATTCCGGGTCTGAACCAATATTTGTTAGGGCAAGATTTTTCAAGGTGGCATTTTGGTAGCCTGCAATAGGGGAAAAAAGGATTTTAGGATCTTGAATACCGGCCATCGCAGATAGAGTAACGCGTGGTGCCCGGTTCTTTACTCCCGATTTTGTTGTCACAAGCAATACTCCGTTTGCTGATCTGGAACCGTAAATGGCCGCTGAACCGGCATCCTTTAGTACAGATACGCTTTCTATATCTGCTGGATTGAGTTTGTTGAGTGCTCCGGATTCAGAGATCAGACCGTCGATGACAACCAGTGGGCCGTTACTGTTCATGGTGGAAATCCCCCTGATGTTGATGTTCATGGTGTTGTCATTGGGATCCATGCTTCGTTGCTGGATGTTGAGACTTGGAGAGGCACCCTGTAGCGCCTGGGTAACGTTGGCAACAGGTCTGTTTTCAATGGCTTTGGCATTGATCTGATCTACTGCCCCTACAACAGATCTACGGGTTGTAGTGCCGTAACCGACCACAATCACTTCGTCGAGCGATTGACTGTCTGCAGTCATCTGAACGCTGATGACATTGCTTTCGATGCGCATTTCAACATTTTGGTAGCCTATGTAGGTGACACGAATGCGGTCTCCAATTTTTCCAGGCACGGAAAAGCTTCCTTCTGGATTCGTTACCACTGTTGTGGTGGTTCCAAGCAAAAGTACGGTAGCTCCCTGAATAGGCTTGCCGTTTTCATCGATGACTTTCCCCTGCACAGCTTGCTGGGCAGCCGTCCATTTGAGGAAAGTAGGTTTCGATATTGCTATATAAGGGGCATGCCCAAATAGCAGTATACCTGAAACCAGGAATAATTTTGACTTTTTAATCATAGTGAATAAAAGTTTATATGTTGGTTATTTTAGCTAGATTGCTAAACCGTGTTTGCTGTATAACTAAACCGGTTTAACAAATTTAAATATATTATTGAAATAACCTATTATTTTGAATATTTTTTTTGAAAAACGTATTTCGATAAAGAGTAAAAGGATATCGATCTACATGTACAGGCGAAAAAGACCGAAAAAATTGATAATAAAAAAGGGGCAACATGTATGTTGCCCCTTTTTCTGTTTATGGGTATGTTAGTTCGTATTCTGATCAATACCTTCTAGGGTTTTGCCTTTTGTTTCAGGAAGGAATAGGATGAAAATAAAGGATAGAACTACCATTATTCCATAAAAGAGAAAAATATAGAATCCGCCATTTTCTCCTCCTTCTACGATAACAGGAAATATCCAGGAAATGATAGCGGCAAATATCCAATGTGTCGTGCTTCCGAGTGAAGAACCTTTGGCGCGTATTTCATTAGGAAATATTTCTGCAAGAAATACCCAGATTACAGCGCCTTGCGATAGTGCAAATGCTCCAATAAAGCCAATGATATAAAACAAGAGATAGGTGGAATGGCCTGATTTGAGACCGAAAGCGGTAAGCATTAGGAATATAAACATGCCCACTGCTCCTGTCAAGAGTAATTTTTTTCTACCAAATTTGTCAATGATACTCATGCCTAGAAAGGTGAATACCACATTGGTGCCTCCAATAAAGATCGGTTGGAGGTAACTGAGCTGTGCTTCAAAACCTGCGATTTCAAAGATGCGGGGAGCGTAATACAGGATCGCGTTGATACCGGTCATCTGATTAAAAAATGCGAGAAGTACGGCAAAAGCAATCGGTTTATAATACTTCTTCTGCCATAGAGAAGGTGAATTACGGGTATTTTCGGTCTGCTGCGTTTGTGTCAGAGCCGGTTGTCCCAGTGTATGGAATACGGCATTTGCTTCATCGATATTGCGATGTAAAGCGAGCCAACGTGGGCTTTCTGGAATTTTTTTCAGGAGTACGTAAAAGATTCCGGCAGGTAAAGCCATGATGGCAAGCATATACCGCCAAGCATGATCCCCGGTATCTGCAAAAAGAAAATTGGTACAATAAGCCACAAGTATCCCACTTACGATCATAATCTGAAAGAGCCCTGTTAATTTACCTCGGTCTTTGGCCGGTGATATTTCGGAAATATAAACAGGTCCGACCACCGAACTGATACCAACGGCTAGGCCTCCTAGGAATCTAAAGAGTAGAAACAAGCTCCAAAAAGGGGAAGCACCACAGCCAACGGCCGAGAGCAGATATAAAAGTGCGATGGCGCTCAGGACGGGTTTTCGGCCGTAACGTTCTGAAAAACGGCCAGCGACAATAGCGCCCACGATGGTTCCGATTAGTGATATGGAAACTGTCAGTCCATGCCAGAAAGCATCGAGTTGCCACAGTTTTTGAATGATCTGTTCGGCACCTGAAATTACTGCAGTTTCAAAACCGAATAAAAAGCCGCCTAGGGCAGCTATTAATGAAAACTTCCAAACATTTTTCATAAGCTAAGTGAGGTTGCTAATCCTAAAAATAAATTCCAGCTATTAAATGAGGCAACATATATGGGCATGTTGATTTCTTTTTGAACGGCCGGGAGAAAAAGGTGATGCGATTTGGCAATGCTTCCCCCTAAAATCAACCCTTCTGGTTTAAGCGTAAGGATGTGGAGTTTGATAAAATCGACTAAGGCTTCTGCAAGAAATGAAAAGGCTGCTGTCCGTTCCTGAATCAATTTTTCGTTGTCGACCAGCGCTTTGATATGCGCTATTCCATCTGTTCCATTTTGCTTGAGATGCGAAAGTATACCTCTGGTGGAGATAAAATCTTCGGCTATACCTGTACGGAATGGTGCCGACCCATAATTTAGGTCGCTGACCTGTTTGTCGGTGTAAAAAGCCGATCCTAAACCTGTCCCAAGACTTAGACCTGCAATCCGTTTGTCTTGCAGGTTATGGTGATAAAGTTCGCCCAGTAGAAATGCTTTTGCATCGTTGATAAATTTGATATTTTCTCCATAGATACCATATTGTTTCATAAAATGAGATTTGATATCCATCTGCAATAGGGACTGATACTTATGCATGCCGTCCATCAGGCAGATCCCATTTTCATAATCAAAAGGTCCTGGAATAGAGACGATCATGGCATCAATTTTTTCATGTTCCCTGTTCCAGACCGATTGGATGATTTGGTCCCACTGCGCTAAAATAATATCACGGCTTGCTGCACTGTCCACATCACCTTGCATCTCTTTGATGGGAAAATATTGTTTTCCTTCTTTTTTAAGGGATGCTGCCGTCAGGTGTGAACCGCCGATATCGATACAGATTGTAATGTTATCTTTCATAGTGCAGTATTTGTTGAGCCATGAAAAGGAAGTAGGGATTGCCGATCATAAGGCAACAGGAGTTCTCCAAGTTTATTTGAGTAAGCATGATTTATAATGGTTGATTAAGAATAATTAGCAAAACCGGTTTTGCTATTTTTGTAAAACTAGAGAATTAAAATAAATTCTCCAATTTTTTTACAAAGAACTTTTTCGGATTTGTAATTCTGAAGGGATAATATCTTCTGCAATACACTTTTCTTTGGCCGTTAATTGGGTCATGAGCATGTGTACGATACTTTTTGCGATTTTTTCCAGAGGCTGGCGGATACAGGAAACTGGTGGTTGTACGAGTTCAAATATTTCGTGGTCATCGAAAGTGATGAAGGCTAATTGACGTTCGTTTTGAAGATTTTGAAGGGCTTTTATACCCATCACACAGAGGTAATTGGTACTAAAATAAAGCGCATCAAGATGCGCATTTTTGTCTAACCATTCGCGTATCTCTTTCCAACCATGTTCTTTTTTTTCGCTGAAACTGGTTAAACACACATGTGGCTTCAGGCTATGCTGATCGAGCGTGGTGAGGTAGGCCTGTAGTCTATCCTGCATTTGCGGTTGTTGCGAATTGATGGTGACCATTCCGATGTTCCGGTATCCCTGTTCTAAAAGATGTTGAATTGCCGTGCTGCTGGCTTCATAATTATTGGTGCCCACATAATTGGCGTCAATGCCCAAGATCTTTCGGTCGAACAGCACAATAGGTGTATTGCTGTCGACGATGCGTTTTACTTCTTTCTCGATATGGTCTGTGGGCGCCAGAATTAAGCCATCAACTTGCTTATCGATCATGGTCTGTATGATTTCAGCAGCAAGTTTATTATTGCCCATAGTACTGCTGTAAAGTACTTGATATTCGTACTTGCGTAAATATTCTTCAATGTACAAGGCTATTGGACCAAAGAATGAGTCACCGATGTTTTCAACGATGAGACCAATGGTCCGAGATTTGCCTGTTGCTAAGCTTTTCGCTAATGCATTTGGCTTGTAACCAATTTCTTCAATATAATCTAAAACACGTTTTGTGAGTACTTTACTGATCCTGCTTTTCTCTGCTTTTCCATTGATGACCAATGAAACGGTCGATTTGGATACGTTTAAATGTTTTGCAATTTCACTGATGGACATATGTACCAAATTTTATTGAAGCCAAAGTACATATTTTATATCATTTATTAAGAAATGGAAACAGGGAGTAAACTAAATTTAAAAATTATTATCATTTTCATTAGTCCTGAAAATTACTGTTTGGAAATTAGACTATATAATATTGAGTTGCCTATTTGAAGGTACAGTATTACTAGAAGCTTAACAGTAAAAACTTAAAAATGATGTTGTTTTTGAAAGAATAGGTTCTGCTTAATAGTAAAGTGGAGTTATTAAATGCAATTGAATCAGGTTTTTTTAGATTTTGGAAAAATTGTACAGAATCTATCTAATTAGCCGACGAAATAAATATAAGGTAATCCCACCAGATCTGTAGTAGTAAAAGCTCCAGTGGGATTGCGCTAAGTATTTAAGGATAAACTTATAGTTTTATCTGATCGGGATATGGAACCTGTGATCCATTACTTTTATATGTTGGTAATTGTGCGTTCCACCTTTTTAATTGTTCAGAGAGCAAGGTGCTCAGCGCTTTTGTCTTGCTCTTCATTTTCTCTGCTAGATTATTTTTTTCACCAATGTCTTTGCTCAGGTCGTATAATTCTACTTTACCATTTTTCATGTCGTAAAGTAGTTTATAATCACCTTGACGGATAGCTGAAAAGAAATTAATAGCTGGTCCATCGGGTACGGTCCACTTATTTGGTATATTCCAGATGAGCGATCTATTTTTCCAATTATCATTTTCATCGGCCCCTGTCAGTAATTCAACTAAACTTTGGCCATCTAATTTTCGTTGAATGACTTGGTATTTGTCAATTTTTGCTAGATCTAAAATTGTTGGAAATAAATCTTCAATGATCACTGGATTATGGTTGATCTTACGTTCGTGCTGTCCGACATTTTTAATCAATAGGGGCACACGTATGCCGCCTTCATAAAGCGAACCTTTGCCAGCTTTTAACGGAAGGTTTTGTGTATGGCTTGGTCCTGTGCGCATGGGTTGTAAACTCAGTCCACCATTGTCACTGATAAAAACAATGACTGTATTGTCATATACACCTTGATCTTTTAAGAACTTCACAATATCGCCTATACTTTTATCATATCCTTCCACCAAGGAAGAGTAGGCTGCTTCTGTCGAATCTAAACCCATTTCCAAATATTTTTGAACAAAGCGAGGATCGGGCTGTATAGGGACATGGACTGCATAATTAGAAAAATGTAAGAAAAATGGTTCCTTACGTCTGATCGGTTCCTTGATCGCTTTCAATGCCTCCTGTGTTAATGCTTCTGTTAAGAAAGTAGAAGTACCGTGGTATTCCATCAGGTCTGGAACAGCTTGGTAGCTTGCTTTCCCAGCGATATTTCCATAATTTTTTTCACCATAATAGTTCTGCGGATGTCCAGCTGCGTGGCCAGCGACATTGACCATAAAACCCAGATTTAGAGGGCTAGATCCAGGTGTGCCGGCGGCTCCCCAGTGCGCTTTTCCGATATGGATAGTATAATAGCCATGTTCTTTTAATATACTCGGAAAAGGAGTTGCATAAATGGTTTTTGGCACATCGGGAATTGGGCTTAGACCATTGATATTCCAATCTGGCGGTGTTAATAGCTCATCTGGATTGTCGGTTGCTGTGTTTGCCTTCGGATTCGTCCAGTTGGTAACCTTATGATGCGCGGCATTGAGGCCTGTTAAAAAACTCACACGCGATGGTGTACAGACTGGGGTAGCATAGGCATCTGTAAATTTGACGGCATCCTGTGCCAGAGCCTCAATGTGAGGGGTATGGAATAGTTTATTAATCGGGGTTTTCTCTTTATAAAAGGGTTCTGAAGTATCCTGCCACCCCAGATCATCGACAAAAAAGACCACAATATTGGGTTTTTCCTGTTGCTGGGCTTGTCCCATTTGGATGCACGTAATTAACAGTACGGCTAAGAATGCTGATTTATTTTTAAAAAGTGTCATAAGCATTGAAATTAATAATTTTTGGACTGCCAATAGCATGATCGATATGTAATTTGATCTCGGTACAATTCAAGCCGTGCTCAAGTGAAATGATACATTTTTGTCCGATTGATGTGCCCGTGAAAATAGTCTTCCAGCCTGTTTTCGTCTTGGCATCGATATGGAATGAACGGATACGTTGGCCGTAACTGAGATCTTCAGCTAAGATAAGCTGCTGTACCACTTGTAATTTTTCAAATTTGATTAATGATTTCTGTAAGCTTGTGTTTTTTATTGGAATCCCATATTGTCTTTTTATTTCATTCCCCAATTCCTGTAGTCTTAAGCGATCTGGGCCTGGTACTAATCCAGAGGTATCAGGAGTAACACCAAGGATCAATGTGGCATTGCGTCCCACAGATTTCCGGTAAATGTCCATCAAATCAGATAGAGGATAGATTGTTTTTTCATCACCTGGTTCCCAAAACCATTCATGTCTTCCGCCAGTGCCACGAAGTGGGGCATCTGCCATTGCTGGCATAAAATAAGAACCATCTGGATCTCCTGTTTTGAGAAGGGCATAACCATTTTTGTAAATGGCTTCAGGTGCACTTTCCCCTGCCCCTGTATATGGAAAGGGGAATGTTGACCAACAGGGGTAGTTGACGGCACCTGTCTCGGAACCGCCCCATCGTGCTTCGGCTAATTGGTCATTGTGATAGAATAAACTGTTCGGCTGATATTTTTTAACAATAGGCAACACATTGGGTGCTCCTTTATCTGGACTGCTAGCGCCACCGTCAAACCAGATTTCAAATAAAGGACCGTACCAGGTACAGATTTCTGTTACCATCTTTTCAACCATTTCGTTGTAATCTTGTTGACGTTTTACTTGAACTGCTCCTGTACCGATGGCCTTAAAATCGTGAATGCCGAGATAAGAATTCCATCGGATACCGAGATATACTCCCGGTTTAATATCGTGTTTTCTACAGGCTTTGATAAAATCTCCGACGAGATCCTCTTTTCCGTTTTTCCATCCTAGGGCACTTGTATTGTAGGGGTTGGCTTTGGATGGATAGAGGGCAAATCCCGTTTCATGGGTTGCTGTTATGATGGCAAATTTAGCTCCTGCTTCTTTTGCACTGATAACCCATTGTTCGACATCAAGATGTGCTGGTTTAAAAAGATGAATATTGGAAATCGGAGTAATTCTGTTATCTGCTTGATTGTAAGGTTTATTGTCAAACACATGGATGTCATAATGAAATACGACACCCAGCTCTGCCTGTTGCCAAGCCAATTGCTGGGCGTTAGGAATTGGAATTTCTTGTGCCACTACCTGCGCTATCGTGCTATTAAAATAACACAGTAGCACAAATTGACATATGCTCCTGATCAGTTTAGTAACCTTCATTTTGACTTAGATTTGGGTTAGCATCAATTTGTTGCAATGGAATCGGAAATAGGATCTGGTAATCTTTTGCTGCAAAACCACGGTCGCGCGCCGATTGAATAAATTTGTTATGTCTGATCAGATCTTCACGGCGTAAACCTTCTGAGAAAAATTCTCTACCTCTTTCGGCCAGTAAAAAGTCTCTCAAAGTTTCTTTGGATGGATAGTGGCTCAGTTGTATTAAACTTGCCTGAACTCGTCCTCGAACTTGATTGATGAGATCTATGCTTTCCTGATTTGGTCCATTTAGTTCGTTTAATGCTTCGGCCCGACTTAGTAAGACATCGGCGTAACGAATGTAAACAATATCATTACCCATATTTTCACCAACACCATTCGGATCTGGCCAATATTTGAAGCTACGGACATCATCCAAGTGCTTTCCGTTTTTGTCTTCAAGCAACTCGATGTTTTTGCCTGAAATATCTGTATAATTTCTGATGAGCAACTCACGTCGTTTATCTGTTGCTTCAAATGTTTTGTAAAAAGCACTATAGGTTCGGAACTGTGCACCAAAGTTTACCCAATTTGTCAGGATCGGATAATTGGGAGGAAAGGTATGGGCCATGTAGTTATTTTGATACCCGGATTGTGCAATACAAGGAGCTCTGAAGATATATTCCTTGTTGCCTTCACCTTCAATAGCAAACAGTCTCGTGTAGTTATTATATAATTCATATTGTTTGAGCTGGATGATTTCTTGCGTTGTTTCACTTACTTTATTCCAATTTTTTTCTTTTAGATATATTTTCATGAGATAGCCTAGCGCAGCACCTTTTGTTGCGCGACCTATTGGGCTTTCTACAAGCGGTAAATGCTGTTTAGCAAATTCGAGATCACTAACCATGTAGTTGACAAAAGTTTCTGCATTAGGTCTTTTTGTTGATTTCCCTATTTCTTCGATTTCTTGCGGTGTGGCATTTGGCGGTATATCAATCAAAGGTGTGGGACCAAAAAGATTGTATAAAAAGTAATAAGATGACGATCTGATAAACTTTGCTTCTGCTTGGATTTTGTTTCTTTTCTCTTGATCGAGTGTATTTAATTGGTCTGTTAAAACAATGACAGAATTTGAACTGGCGATCGCTTTATACATTTTATCCCAAAATGAGTTTAAAAAGCTATTGTTGACCGACCAGTTGAACTGAATAAAAGGAACGGCATCTTTTTCAAGTCCGCCACCTGTTTCAAAGGTGATATCAGTGTTGAATTCGTTCATCATATAGGTATAGTTTCGGTGATCATAACCAATGATCCGGGATTGGGCATAAGCTCCAGTTAAGAGGGCATCAATTCCGGATGCATCCGTTAGAAATTTATTGGGATCATATTCGGTGTATACTTCTTCATTCAGAAATGATTTGCAGCCTACACTTACAAAAGGAAGGCAAAGGAAAATGATATATTTTAGTTTAAATGTTGACATTGTGTAGCTTTTTTTAAAGTGTAAGATTGATTCCTAATCGTATGGTGCGGGCTAGGGGATAGCTGTTGTAGCTGACCTTGGAGACCGAACTTTTATCTGTAGCACTAGCGTCCGGGTCATAACCTTTGTAGCTTGTCCAGGTGGCTAAATTTTCCATTGCCAAAAAGATATTCAGACGGTTGATGGCCTTTCCTTTGTTGAAAACTTCGTAATTGAAGTTGAGGTTTTTTAACCTTAAGAAAGAAGCATCTCTAACGGTCATCGAGTTGATGATATAATCACCACCATAGGCAGTCGGGTTGACTCCGCTTGGATATTCATTCGTAGGGTTATCGGGTGTCCATCGGTTTAAATAATATTCTGCCAGTCGATTGCGGTATTCATTTGTTGGGTATAAGGTCTCCGTAATATTGGCATCGAGCATGCTGATACCGCCAACATATTGAAGCAGAAAATCCATAGACAGATTTTTGTAACGGAAATTATTGGATAGACTCAGATTGACCGTGGGGTAAGGCTTGCCTAAAACAGTCCGATCATTTAAATCAATTTTACCATCTTGGTTTTGATCTTTAAAACGGATGTGACCTGGCTTTGCATTAGGCTGTGCACCACTCTTGACCTCTTCTTCATTTTGAAAAATACCTTCTGTTTCGAAACCATAGAAAGATAACATCGGAATTCCTTTTTCGACAAGTTGGTAATTAGAGATAAAGCCAGCAATATTACCTGTGATTAGCTGTGGGATGAAATCCGGCAGTTCTTTAACTTCATTTTTTAGTAAAGCAAAATTAAAGAGACTGTTCCATTGCCATTGCTCGCGTACGATATTCTTACTGTTTAACTGAAAATCGATACCACGGTTTTCGACATTCCCAAAATTGACCATATAGCTACTAAACCCTACTACAGAAGAGATCGGTTTACTGAACAGCTGGTCTTTTGTGTTTCTTTTATAGGCATCAATGGAACCGGTGATCCTTCCGTTAAAGAATCCAAAATCAAGTCCGAGATTGATCTCTTCTGTCGATTCCCATTTTAAGTTTTTATTGGGCAATCTTGCAGGTACGACACCTTGGTATATGATGCCACCAAATACTGCACTGCCATTTGCTGTCAGCGTATTGATGGTGGCATAATTGGCAATTCCTTGATTACCGAGTTTTCCATAGCCCACCCGAAGTTTAAGATCATTGCCTTTCTCTTTCCAATTGTTTAGAAATTCTTCATCACTAAGTTTCCAGGCAAATGCACCGGAAGGAAATAGAGCAAACTTGTTTTCTTCAGAGAAACGTGATGTTCCATCCGAGCGTAATGAAGCGGTGATTAAATAGCGATTATTGAAGCTATAATTCAATCGTCCCAATACACCATTTAATCTATTTCTGCTTTTGGATGAATTGACATTATCGCTTTTGTCACCATCCCCACTTTGTAGCAGGTTGTATGAGGTGACATCCGATAAAAATCGCATTGAACTAGCACCCACTCCTTCACTTTGAAACTCTTCGAAAGTTGTTCCTGCAAGAAGGTTAAACTCGTGTAGACCAACTTTCTTTTGGTAATTCATCAAGAATTCACCAAGCCATTGGTAACCACTAACCGCATTTTTAGAACCTATTCCTCCGCTGCCAAGTCCATTGATGGTCGATCTATCGGTGTAACTGGAACTCATGCTGTTGGCTGTACTTCCACCGAGTCGGAGTGTTGTTGTAAAGCCTGTAAAAGGTTTAATTTCAGCACTCACTAAGCCATAGAAAGTATTGCTTAAGTTGTTATTCTCAATGCCATTAATTAGAGCAAGTGGATTATCTAACGCGATGAAGTTATTAAGATAGTATCGGTTGTTCTGATCTTTTCCTATAGGCAGTGTTGGATCAAATTGAATAGCCGAATTTAAAGGGCCAGCAGCTTCATTGACTCCTGTGGAGGTGTAGATGGCTTCTTGATTGCCTCTTGTGTAATTGGCATTGATATTGAATTTGACATAATCTTTGGGTTTAAATTCAAGATTAGTTCTAAAATTTAATTTATTATAACCTGAATTTTTGACCAATCCGTCTTGATTAAAATAGTTTAATGCCGTGTAAAATGTACTTCGTTCGGCACCTCCAGAAAAGCTAAGCTGATGGTTTTGAACAAGTGCATTTTTTTGAAATATTTCATTTTGCCAATTGGTTCCTTCACCTATGTTATTGATTTGTTCATCCGTAAAAATTGATGCTTTTCCTCCTTCGGTTCGTAAGGCATTCAATACTTCCATATATTGTTTTCCATTGAGTACATCTACTTTTTTAGCAACATTTTGAATTCCAACGTAACTATCATATTTAGTGATGGGTACACCTGATTTACCTTTTTTTGTGGTAATCAGTACAACACCGCTTGCTGCTCGAGTTCCGTATATTGCAGCAGAGGAGGCGTCTTTTAGGATATCAATTGATTCGATATCATCGGGGCTTAAACTACTGGGGTCAATACCTGGTAATCCATCTACAACAATGAGTGCATCATTGCTGCTATTGATCGATCCTGCTCCACGAACTTGAATTTTTGTGCCGGCTCCTGGAGCGGAATTCGTTTGACTAATGGTGACGCCAGGAGCTTTACCGTTCAGAAGCTGCAGGGCATTCGTGTTAGCACCTTGTGTGAAATCTTTAGCTTGTACAGCGGAGATAGCTCCTGTAAGATCCGATTTCTTTTGAACACCATAACCTATTACAACAACTTCATCAATGGTTTTTACCTCTTCAATCATTGTAATTTGTAGGGGGGATGATCCCTGATAAGAAATTCGTTGTTCTTGATACCCGATGAAATTAATACGGAGTTCTCCTGAAAGAGGTGCCTGATCAAACTGAAACTCTCCACGATCGTTGGTTGCTGTATGGATTGCGGTACCGATCAGTTGGACAGTAACGCCAGCCATGGGAGTTTTTGCACTGTTTGTTACAATCCCCTTTAGTGTTTGTTTTTGTAGGGATAGCGTTCTTGTCTGATTTTCCTTGTCAGCATCTTTTCGCTGTATCAATATATTATTACCTCGAATACTATAGGTTAATGTTTGTTTGGCCAACAGCATCTCCAATGCCTGAGTCCAAGGCTTATTATTGATGTATAAAGTTAACAGTTGATGTTCATTGACTTGACTGGAATTATAGAAGAAATCCTTTCCGCTTTGCTTTCTCAGCTTGGAGAGAATGGATTTAAAAGTTTCTTTTTTTGCATCTAAAGTCACATTTTGTCCGTAACTATTGGCACTGACTTGAACCGATGCTATAATAAGTAACAAAATGATCAGTTTCATATATATCATAATTTTGACGACATTCTTGAGCGCAGAATGCCGAAATGAATAAGAAGTTTTATACATTTGAGTTAGGTTAATTGATTAATATTTTTTGTCTTATTGGTCTTTTTAACTATGGACGGGAGTGTTGTAGCACTTCCGTTTTTTTCTTTAAGGTTTGTTTTCTACATATAGTCCTCCTTCTTTTATATCAAATTTTAGATCTGATACAGCTTCAATATTTTTTAATAAATCGCTTAAACTGTTTGTTCTTTTGTATGTTCCAGAAAATCGATCTTGATTTTTTGTTCTGATAATAATGAATTTTACATCGTACCATTCTTTTATTTGTGCTGTGAGCTGTTGCAGATTGACATTGTCAAAGGTGAGATATCCCTTTTTCCAGGCAAGTACATCCAGGGTGTCTACATTAATTTTTGTGGGCTGGTCTGCTGTTCCTAATGCTTGTTGACCAGGGGACAGGTAAACCGATCCTTTATGATTAGATACTTTTACCCTGCCTTCTAACAGTGTTATCTTTTCTAAACCAGCGGGATAACTTTGTACATTGAAATGAGTACCCAATACTTCTGTATTATAGTGTGATCCTTGTACTCGAAACGGTTGCGATGGAACATGTGCGACTTCAAAATAAGCCTCTCCGGTTAGGCTAACCTGTCTTATTTTAGAGTCGAAATGTATAGGAAAGCATAGTTGAGAATTGCTATTGATCCAGACTTTAGTACCATCGGGTAAAATTATTTTTTGCACCTGGCCAGGATGTGTACTTATGGTTAAAAGCGTGTTTTGGTACGCAATACGCTGATTGGTGTTTTTAAATGTGAGGATATCACTTGAATCTTTGGCAATACCATAACGATCGAACACGGAATGGTCGATTGGTTTAAATTTACCAGTAAGGCTATCTAATATTAAGATTGTACCTTTATTTTTTCGAAGTAAGATCTGTTCTGTTGTAAGATGGCCGTGTCTATCAGCAGCGATTTTTGTATGATCATTATACTTAAATATGATACCGGTAATCAATAATAATCCAATCAAAATAGCCGCATATGGCAATAATTTTCTCCACTGGAAGTTTTTTTGTACACCTAAATGGGAATGTATTTCTTGCCAGACAGCATCTTTTTTTTCTTCTTCTAGCTGGATTGTTTTATGAAACTTATTATAAAAAAAATCAAATTGCTCAAGCGTTTCCTCAGTTGGGGAATCTGTCAATAATTTGATTAAAATACCTTCTTCTGTAGGCGTAAGGTTATTTTCAATGTAATTTTTAACTAAATATTCAAGCTCAGAATTGGTTATCATCGTGTTGGTCTTTAATGTAAGAACAACTTTCAACAGGGTGAAGGACTAGTCTACTTGAAAAAAAAATAAAATAATAATGGAAAATGCAAAGAGGATAGTAAATGGTTATTCTTAAATTCTGTTTTAACAAATTTGAGAGCAGCCACTAGATGATTTTTTACTGTATTACTGGAAATTTCTAATTGTTGAGCGATTTCATTGTGCGAGAGTCCATCAAATCGGCTCAGTCTAAAAATTTGCTGTTGTCTAGGAGGAAGTTTACAGATTATTAATTCCAGGACTTCCTTGACTTCAGTTTCTGATAAAGGATCATCATGGATGAAATCTTCGTAAAGAGATTGAGCTGATAAAGGCTCAAATAAGCGCTGATGTCTCTTGATTTCTTTTAGTCTATTGAAACATTTATTCCTACAGATGACATAGATGAATGTTTTTATATTGCTGTTATGATCTAATTTTGATCTACTTTGCCATAACTGTAGAAATGTATCTTGCAGAATTTCTGTGGCATGTGCTTCATCTTTAAGAATCTGAAAGGCAAATTGGTAAACCATTTGTGCATATTGATCATAGAGCTTTTGTAGAGAAGTTTCATTATCCTCTGATAATTTTTGCAATATGACAGTATTGTCGTTCATAGTCCGGTAATAATTGATGATAACGAACGAATTTAGTTTTATTTTTTTGCAAAACATAACAAATTCATTTAACCTTAATATCTTATCGAGCAATTATTGAATTCTTTTAATAAGTCCTCTATTTTGTATGCTTCTATGGTGTTGTGCTTAATTGAGTACATTGAGGTGCCGGTCAATTGCCTCCGATGAATTTTTTAAAATTGACACAGCGTAGTCTATGATTCTTTTTAAAAAAAATATTGAATAGAGGGATGTATTACTGAAAGATGATTTAAATAGCTTCAAACGTAAGTTTTCTTTTCTTTAAAATTTATATTTGATGTTTAATCTGTCAAAATTTTATATATTTAGTTTTGACAATAAAGGTTTAACAATTCGTAAAGGCAATTATGTTTAAGCATCTAAAATTCATTGACGGTACATCTGATAAATTCTGGGAAATACAAACAAACGGTGCAACACATACAGTGACTTATGGTAGAAATGGTACTGCTGGGCAATCTAAAGATAAAACATTTGATAGTGAAGAAGCGTGTCTCAAGGATGCGGAGAAGCTTATTAATGAGAAAACTAAGAAAGGATATTCGGAGGACGGCACAGTAGAAGTAGCGCTACAAGTTACAAAAGAGGGAACTGTGCGGAAACCTAACGCCTCCGCACAGCGTAAAGAAGAAGCGGTGAAGCGTATTAAAGAGATCATCAGTAAAGGCAGTGTATCTGATATTATTCCTTATCTGGAAGAATATGCAAGTGGGAATCTAGAGGTGATTAAAAAGGAGATTCGTGCTGCCAAACGCTATTGGGTCGATTATGTGGATCTCTCCAAAGATCCTTTGTTTAAGTCGAAAGCGCAGTATGATTGGGGTATACGCGGGACAAAGGGGCAGCAACGAATGGTCAAATTATTGGCTTTAGCGACCTTTAGCGGTTCGGATGCCGCTAGCTGGGATGTATTTATCGAATTAATCAATCAAGTGAGAAGCCCGGAAGTTGACCAGATTCTAACGTATGCCAAACCCAATTGGCTGACACCATATTTGCTTCAATACGTGCGTAAAAATACGTGGCAATCTGTTGATTATGATACTTTAAGGTATGCGGAAAGTAAGGGGTTTCTGGAATTTGAGCCGGAGGTTTACGCAAATTCAATGTCAAGACTCCATAATCCATCAGCTGCTTTACTGAGCTTCTTTACAACGGATGAATTGACCATACAGCGCGATATTCCACTTGTTTTTGATTATGAAACACCAATCCATACGGTTTACTCTAATTATAGGTATGAAAATCAGGTCAATGAACTGACTTGGGATAAAATATTTGATCAATTGCTGGCCGATAATAAAATTGATAAAGCGTTTATTTTAACAAGTGCTTTGGAGGTTCAAACCAAAAATTGGAACATTAACCTGAAGAGTTATTTTAGAAAATTGATCGATCGCATAGGCGTGGATGAGAAAATGCTGCTGGAGCACCAGGAGTTATTTTTTCCGTTGCTACACGCTGAAAATAGTGCGGTGGTCAATTTCGTCGTCGATACTTTAAAACCTTATTTTGCACATGCTGACTTTAGACTGGAAGAATTTCTAACCTGGTCTGAGGGTCTTTTTATGCGCAATGATATTAAATCGGCACTTAAAACGCTGCTGGTACAATTTGATAAATTGCTTAAAAACCGTCCCGAAGTAAAAGAACAATTTATTCTTCAGGCGGCCGATATCTTTATGGTCCAGGATCTGCAATTACAGGATCGAGCAGCGAAATTTATATTAAAACATCAGAAAGATCCGATAGAAGCACTTACAGAAAAACTTACGCTTTACAGTGCGCAAATGCTGGGAAGTATTCCTACAGATTTAAAAAATTTAATGGCGGCATCCAGCTATACTGAACAGGAAATCTTAAGTGAATTATTGATCAGTACCGGAGAGGAATATGTTTTTGATCCAGTGAACGAAAAAAAACTCCAGCAACCTATTACTTATCCTGCGAGTTGGAATGATATTTTGTTTAAGATAGGAGAGGTCATCGGTAGTACAGATGCCGTTCAGATGGAAATATTGATGAATGCCTGGGTCTTGCAAAGAGCGAATTTTCCGGCGGATTATAAGGAACAACTGGAGCCCTATATCAATCAGCTTCAGAAAGTTTACCGGGAATCGCAATGGTTTCATCACTTTTCGGGGGTATTTTTAAATATGTACTTCCAGCCGAATAAGATCTATCAGAATACGGATCGATACTCAAACTATTCCAAATGGGCGAGTATAATCGGAGATCAGTTAACACAGTTGCAACGTCATATCGCAAAAGAAATTCAATTGCCTTTATTGAGTTTACCGACACATGCACCTTTCTGGATTGCTCCTCATACATTGGTACAGCGTATATTGGATTATCAAACTAAAGGTGTAGACCTGGATTTACTGGATTTGTCGATCGCTCTGAGCCGTACCGTTCGGGAAGATCTGGAGGGTGTTTTAACGCTGATTGATCAGGTGAACGACAGTCAGGTTAAGGCGGTTCTGAAGTATGCGTTAGGATTTGATGACGAACTGAAAATTGAAAAAAAATCATGGGTCAAAAAGCTTTTATCTTCATCCGATAATGCGCATGTAAGCTGGCTGGGTGTTTGGGCAACTGTAGCCCGGACGCATTATCCAGAGGCTGTTTTTCCGGAATTTGAAGATGAAAATTTGAAAGACATACCCTTTGCCGTAGCGCCTTTCCAACCGGAGCTTACGTTTACACCTTCTTATTATCAGGGATATAATTACCAGACTAAAAAATCAGAAATGGTGTATGATGGTGAAAAATTAAGTTTCCACTTTCCAAACTTCAAACAAGAACCGCACACCTTTATCTACCATAAGGATATTTATCAACGGGGCAAGGACAGTTTGCATAGTTATTATCTGTATAAAGATGATATCTCTTACATGCATAGTGTGATGCCTCAGAATACCGAAAGTCTTTCTTTGTTTCTGACCTTGGGGTTAGCGGCTAAATGTGATCATGGTGGAAAGACACCGATCGGTTATTTGCAGGAAATGATGTATGATTTCTTTAACTTTGATCGGCAGTCGGTGCTATTTTTAGCGACTTCATGTTTTAACAAAGAAAAAGAAGTACGCGCCATGGCTACAGAAGTGCTCCTCACGGCCATTGATAGGCATCGATTACCGGTTCAGGATCTGGGATATTTTCTGGGCATCCTGATGAGTCATACTTATGGTCCATTAGGAAGATTAGAGGAGGTTTTGGGGCAGTGTCGGGATATCTCTTCCAAACATAATAATGCTTTGATACAGGTGATCAATCAGATGCTCCTAGATTACACTATAGCTGAAAAAATGCCGACTAATTTCAAGAAACTGATCGAACTATATTATGATCTGGTACATAAGGAAAATCAGGAAATTTCCATTGAAATGAAGCAGGTATTTGAGAAATTAATGGTTTTTAAATCATTACAACCGATATTAAAAAAATTAAGCAAATAAGACATGGCAATTACAGATTTAGCGTTCAGCTACAGCAATAATTCAACACTTGTACAGCAATCAGGTATGCAGCAATTGGTGCTTGCCCACCAGTCCGAATTAAGTGAAGTAAGTGCTGTTCCGTGTTTTTTCTGGGGCAGTATTACCGATCCGCTATTAACTTCAAAATGCTTATTAACATTGGCCAAAGTGGTGCAGTCCAGTTTTGGACCGGTACCCCCGAGCCTACGGGATCCTATTGTATCTGCCGGTACAGATCAGATCCGCTTTGAAGGATTCTCTTCCTGCAATGGTGTCTATGCACGGGTTGACCTGCTTGAAGATGCCATTGATGGCGAGTTTATCAGCAGTGGTACGACCAATGTAGACTTTAATGAGCCTATGCTCAATGCCTTAAATGCCGTTAAAAAAACGGAAAAAATGGTGCTAGGTGTCGGAAGTAAAGAGGTTTCCATCAGTACCGATAAAACCAAAGTAGTGGAAAAGAAAGTCACTTTACCACCCCGATGGATCAAAGGATTGACCTCTGTACAGCTTTATCTTGCCGGTATGCAAGAAAAATACAGTTTGTCCAAAATACAGATTATCCAACTGTTTCAGGGCATTCCAAAAGGGAATGTGAAAGGTGAGTTATTCCTGAGCCAGAGAGGGCCCAGGTTTGTGTTTTCACCTATTGCAACAGCGGGATCAGTACGGGTAGGCGGTGTACAGCGCTTGCGTTTATTGGAAGGAATCTTGCCTTATGCCGAAAAGTTGATCGTCTATCAGGAAGACGGAGGCGAGAGTTGTGCCTTTGTTGCCGATTTTGGTAAGATCAGGCTTTCGTTGGCATTATCGCCCGATAACTACCGCGGTTTTTCAGGAGAAGGAAATGTATTGGAAAATATGGTCAAGGCGGTGCCTCAAGAATGGGTCCATGCGGTGAACAGCCTGCTTAAGTCCAATGCGCTTTTTGATCCGACTTTATTAGCGATAGAACACGATGTGGATTTTGCATCCATGGATACCTTGACAGGTTCCCTTTCCTCAATAGGTTTACTCGGGTATGATCTGCACGATCATCAGCACTATTACCGCAGATTGCCCTTCAAGACAGAGCGTATCCTGGCTCTAAATCCTAGATTGAAGAATGCACAGAAATTAGTGACAACAGATGGTGTTCAATTTGTCAAAAATACGCCAAGCTACATCGAAGCCCGAGTTGAAGGTTCGGGTGTAAAACATACCGTGATTATTGCTGGAGACAAACAGCAATGTACCTGCGACTGGTTTACCAATCACCAAGGAAAACGCGGACTGTGTAAACATATTTTAGCAGTAAAAATGCTAAATGGTTAGTCTTATATTCAGAAGGATAAAGCTTTGGTGATGATAGGGGGCAAAGCCTTACAGGTTTTGTCAACAAAAAAATGCTTTCCAATTAGGGAAAGCATTTTTTTTAGCATTTTAAATCAATCTCAGACAACGTATTGCATATCTGAAATTGAAGGCTTATCTCTTATGGAAATAATTTATTTAGTATCGTATGTTTATTAAATTAGTCTTTAAAACAGGCAATAATTATTTTGTAAGCTCATTAACAGATATTCTGAGGAGTTTGTTAAAACTGTTGAGACGATAGTAAAACTGGTCATCAAGTACAAACGCAATAGAATGAGAAGTGTCATAACCACGTGGTAGTATATGTGGGATTTCTTCCCATTTATTGGTCGCCGATTTATATCTATAAAAAGGAGGATAAAGTAGATATCCGTTATCACCTATACCGATCGAGCTTCGATTCGTCATTGGAGGCACATCTGCTGTTGTCGTCCATTGATTGGTACTGGTATCAAATGCATAGGTTTGGGTCTGACCCGTATGCAGGGATCCTCCAACAACAAATAATTTATTTTTAATTACGAAAGAAGATGTTCGCATGCGTCCGTATACATTGGCGGCTTCGATTTCAGGAAAGTCAACACTTCTGTTCCATTTATTGTTGGCTACGTCATAAGCATACATTGTCCCGTCGCCTTCACTTCGGCCATAAGGATAGTCAGGTGCATAATTGTGTCCCGTAACCATATAAATCTTACCGTTAACGGCATTCATGGTTCCATTAAGACGTGTTTTTCCGCTGTAATCTTCTAAATGCTTATAGGTATTGTTAACAGGGTCCAATTCATAAAAATTATCTGTATTACCCCCGGTATACAGATATATTTTATCTTTCGACGCGGTTACAACGGGGTACTCACAGGTGAATGGAACTTGCATTTCGCTAAAATTACTAGATATTTTATTGAATTTCCAAAAACTAAGACCGCTTTTGGAAGTATTACTTCCTGCCAGGATATATGCGGTATTATTGACCACAACAGCGGGATTGGTCAGGTCAGCGACATCAAATGGTATTTCATTACTGGCAACAAACCAAGGGGCATTAATTTTCACCATTGGAGAAAATTTAATCTTTTCATCCAAATACTGCAGCTCCAATTGTGCAGTTTTGTTGAGGTAGTTAGCAATACCGATTTCCCAGTATAAATCCGAGATATGATCGCGTTCATCGTCAGACCGAGAGAAAAGTGAAGCTTCATGTCCATCGAACACAAGCTTAAGAGCTGTTTTTGGTAAATCTTTTAATGATAGGGAAAACAAATCATTAATGGAGATCTCCGACGGAAGTTTTACTAGCGTCGGTTTTTTAATCCGCATCGGAACCAGATCTTTCGTCACAATGGTCTGGTTATTGGATTGCAATTTAAGATGGAGCGTAGCGCTTTTGATAGTATTCGGGATGGTAAATTTCAGCAGGTTTGGAGTTGAAGATGTGATGCTGACCTCTTCATCGTTGATGAAAAGTTTGTTTCCTTTTGGATACGCTGAAAAGTTGCTTCCCTTGATGCTTACTTCTTCCAGTATTTGTACTTCTTTTGGGAAATCGGTAATAGATGCAGTATGCAAACTAAATTTATCCTTAAATATTGTTTTTTGATAAGTGCTATGCAAGTAGATACTTTGTTCTCCGATAGGTGTTTTATCAGACAAAAGCATATAAATAACTTTGTCTGAATATTTGTATGCTTGTAATTTTACGTTTCCAATCCCTGCCTCTTTCAGTTGAAAACCTTCAAAATCTCCATATAACCGCAAGGTGTCGCCAACAAACCGTGAATTAGAAGATATGGAATCTATTTTAAGTTTTAATTCTTTTCCAAATGTAAATTTTAGAATATCGTCTTTATTCGTGTTGACTTTATTGTTCAAATAATAACTGTAATAATATACGGAGTCTAATTTTAGTCCCGATTTTATATTGATATGATAAGATTTTACCTGAAGTGGAGATTCAATGTTTTTACTTGTAATAATTTCCCGGAGTGTGGAATCTTTAAAAATCATGATACCAAAATTATACACTTCTTCTGGAACACTATTCACTTTTAGTCCTAAATTTATTCCACCTTCAGTAGGATAGGTTGGTTCTAGGATTTCAATCGCTCTAACACTTGGTACTGGTGGGGTTTCATCAATAACCTGCTTATCTTTTTTACATCCAGGTAAAATCGAGAGCAGTACAAAACAAAGCAATAAAAAGATTTTGTTCATAAATGGCAGTTAATACTTTTCGAAGGCGAAAATAATAAATTAAATGATAGCAAAATTATATTTTCCTGCAATTAGGTAAATATTGTATATTGCAGCGCTATTATTAACATATGAAACATTTTATAATCCTGATGATCACAGCTGTGCTGCTGATTACTGCCTGTAGTAAAAGTAATGATAACCCTAACCCGCCTAAAGAGATCGAAAATAAAATCGAATTGAATGCTCCGGTAGCTGATGGCGAATCTATTAAGTTATCATGGTCAAAACTGACTAATAATTTATTCTATAACTACACCATCTTGCGAAAAGATTATGATACTGATTCCTTTCATGAGATACAAAAGATTATGGATAATAGCACTACTCAGATTGAAGATATTGAGGTACCCTATAGTCCAGAAGTGAGTTATCAGATTGTAGGTCAGATGAAGAATGGTACTATTATATCCAGTAATGTTATTTCCTATAAAAGACCAGGTATTGAGATTTTAAATATCAGCCCATTTGATGTGATCCATAGTGAGGTCGATCAGTTACTTTACTTCTTTGAAAAAACGGGAAGAATAAGTCTGTATGATCTTAAAACGAGTAAGGTAGTTAAACAGGTCGAAACAAATAGTACAATCGGTTTTGCTGATATTGAATCATACCAAGGGAAGAAAGAACTGTATGTACCGCGTAATGATGGATGGATCTTTGTTTATGATGCCTATACTTTAGAAAAGATAACGCAGATTACAGTTGGCTTAGAATCTACTTGTGTAGTTTCTAATAAAAATATTTTATATGTTTCCACTTCGGCATGGATAAACCGCCCATTGAAGGTATATCAGCGGTCAGATAGACGATTAATTGAAGAGACTGGTGATTTTGACCGCACCCGATTCAGAAAAATTCCGGGTACGAATACTTCTTTATTAGAAATTACATTAAATATAGGACCTACTGATCAGCGTTTTTACCGATTTGATGCGAAGGGTAAAATAGAGACTAATTTTTCGGACAGGTATCATGGCGATCATCCTCTTGATGCCTCTGTGTTTGCATTCTTTCCGAATGGTACAAAATATATTACTGGAAGTCAGGGTGCAATTTATAATATTGACTTAACTTATGATAAGAGTCTTCCTCGCGGAAATCTTTTATTTACAGATTTTTGTTTTGAAAATAATGGCGCTCAAGTTTATGCTGCTACCACCGCTAAATCTATTGAATTATACCAAACGAGTGATTACAGTTACATGAAAAGTATAAAAACAAAGGCTTATCCTTACCGCATATTTAATACTAATCAAGGTTTAATAGCTGTCAGTACTACGAAAAAGAATAGTGATCAGTATTCTTTTAATGATCAGAAGAATAAGGTTGTAATTGAAAAAATAGGCAAATAATCATTGTTGATCGCACCATGAATAGTGTATATATGAAAAGGATAATTTTACTAATTGCAGTTGCTTTGTTTTTCAGCTGTAAAAAGGAATCGGTGACAGAGCCTGAACATCATGCTAAAACCCTACTTAAACTTTCATTTTATGATGAATTTACCACGAATATTCTCGATTCTGTAACTTTTTCAGTAACTGACGGTAATAAAACGTATACCTTGACGCGAGATAATCCTTATGTAAAAGGTTTGCCAAAAGGACCTGTACAGGCAAGAATAAGTAAAAAAGGGTTTATTACGCAAGACTATAAGATTGATTTCACCAAACGTGATACCATCAATGATAATATCATCTTAAAATACGACCGGTTTATATTGGATGTACCACAGGATAGCTTGTTTGCTAGCAAAAACAGAAAAAAATTTGCTTTTGAAGTCAGAAGAAATTCTGGCTTTGTTATAGAAAAGCCAGAATGGGTAAAGGTGGATACGACTGCGATTTCCAAATTTATGGTTAAAATTGATGTCACTGTTCTACAGCATGATGGCATCCAAAATCGTAACGGAGAAATTGTATTTAAGCATGGTGAGAGCAGGAGGATCATTCCGGTGTTGCAGTATAGAAAGAATCAGATTGTAACGGCATATGCTAATGTCAATGAAAGGCTATCCATTGAGCTCGATATGATTGATCAGTTTGAGGGATTTCCTTCGATTAGTAAACTGGGGGACCGCTGTCTTTCAGAAATTCGATATGAGCTAGTGGAAGGTAAAAAAATCAATTTCTCTACCGGATGTGTTAATTTGCTTGTGCCAATGGCATTTAAAATAATGGTAAAAAACAAAGGTGGATTGGATACCTTGGATTTTAATGTGAAGTTCTATGATAAAAAAATTGATTTTAATGAGAACAGGGAGAATTATAAGTATTTAACTCAAACGGAGCCAGGTAAGCTGTATTTTAGTGATGATAAGCAAAAGAAAATCGGGATCATCGACATTGAGGATTTTTTGGTAGAAAAGAAATTAAACGTTGCTGCTGTGGCGAACCAAATAGTGTTTAATGGATATAATAAGAGTTATTATTTGCTTTCAGATGATGATAAATTACGGAAGATTAACATGCAGACCGGTGCGCTATCTGACGCGGTAACTATTCCTGTTGATCCGATAAATGATCATCCCCAGTTGCCATATACGATACCAACATCGCTTGTGTTTAACAAAAATGGGCTAGGATTTATGGTTACTTTGGGGAATGGTATCTCAGGTAATGGATATAGAACAATTGATACCAAGAATAATAATAAGATCGGTATACCAACCGAATTACATCAATATGATACACAGAGTGCAGATTTATTGCCTAACGGTGTTGATTTCTTTTTTAATACCTCCTATAATAGTGAATACGTCGAGTGGAACGCGAGTTCAAAAAAGGTTTCGAATTTTCCAGGTAGGCTTACGGTATTGCATTATAAAAATTGGGTTTTTGATGATAACAATAATTTAATTGATTATAATACGAAACAGACGATCGCATCTTCTTTACCTTTTACATCATCTATTATTGATAAATCGAAAGAATTATTGTACGGTTGGAGTTACAAAGATTCACAGATGTTTATCTCACAGATGGATGCCAAGGGAAACCTGATCGGTAGAATACCGAGCTATTATTATGAATTTAGGTTGTCTTTGGATGGTAAATATTTAATTGTCAATGATGAGGGGAGAGGAGATCTTTATCGTGTCAATACGGCGGTATTCAAAGGTAAATATAAAGTTGAAGATTGGAAGTAATAAAAAAAGCGCTCATTTAGAGCGCTTTTTTTGTATTGTTTCGGGTTATGAATCTATTTACTTGCTGCTTGTCGGATCGGAATGAAGTAGTGTACTCGAACGTGAGCAACACTTTGGAAATCGGGAATTCACATGCAGTCAGTCTTTTAAAATTAGCCATCTGTTGAATCGTTTTAATATCAATCATCATCTCAGAAGTGCTATAACTTACAGCATTTAATTTAGCCATAGAATTCTATCCTCTTTTTAAGGAAAGAACAAGATCGCCATACTGTCTAATTTTTATTGAAAAATTAGTTGTTATCCTAAAATTTATTGTATCTTAGAAATATTATGTATTACATAAACAAGACCAATAACCTTGTAACTAACGTGGGTAAGATTAGATAAGACCGAAAAGAATGTGATCAAAGAGGATTTTCTAGTTACAATTTATAGTGAGCACTTTTTAAATTTTTAAATAATCATTATGAACAGAAAAACCCTAAATTTTATGGTAGCTGGTTCTTTGCTAGCTGTTTGCAGTATGCATGTGTCCTGCAGCAAAGAACATGTAAACCAATCAACTGATCAATTGTTAAATCTGTCAAAAACAAAAGCGGTTGCGATTACCGCTTCCGTACAAAGTTTATCCGATTATGAATTAATTTGGTCAGATGAATTCAATACGGTAGGTGGCTTTGACGATAGTAAATGGAGCTATGCCGAACGCGGTACTGTAGCCTGGAACAAGTATATGACGCATACACCTGACTATGTTTCGCAAGATGGTAATAATCTCGTGCTGCGCATGGACAATGCTGTGATTCCAACAGATCCGGTTCCTTATCATAGCGGCGGTGTTAAATCACAGAGTAAATTCAGTATGACGTTTGGTAAAGTAGAGGTCAGGGCAAAATTTACTCAGGGAAGGGGTTCGTGGCCAGCGATATGGATGATGCCAGAACCTGCAACGGCTTATGCTGGATGGCCGGGATGCGGTGAAATCGATATTATGGAGCATGTCAATAATGAGATGGTCGTGCATCAATCGGTGCATAATGCTACCGTAACAGGTTCTGGGGGAGGTACCAGTGCGACACATTCTACGAGCTATAATGCCGCAGACTATAATATTTATGGTCTCGAGTGGAGCCCGAATGCGCTCAAATTTTTTGTTAATAATACTCTTCAGTATACGTATACGAAGGCCACTGGAGCTACCTGGCAACAATGGCCATTTGATGTTCCTTTTTATTTAATTTTAAATCAAGCTGGTGGAGCGGGTTGGCCTGGTGCTATTACGAACGCAGATTTACCGTTTAATATGCAAGTGGATTATGTACGTGTTTATAATCTGCCTATCTTTTACAATGGTGGGTTTGAAACGGGTACACTTTCGCCTTGGACTTCTTGGGGTGGCAATGCGGCGATTGTTAGTTCCAATATGCGTACCGGATTAAAATGTATTCAATTGACGGGGGGAGCAAATGCTGTTGAACAGTATTTAACGGGACTGCAACCTAATACGACCTATCGGTTTTCTGGATATGGTAAAGTTGCCGCGGCTGGACAACAGGTGTTACTTGGGGTTAAAGGTTATGGCGGCGCTGCTGTCGATGCGGCCTTTAATACCACTGCATACAGCAATAATTCCGTTACTTTTACAACGGGAGCAACACAAACAACGGCAACTTTATACTTTTATAAGGCTGGTACCGGAACTGTTTACGGTGATGATTTTACATTAGAAAAATTATAACAGCTTCTATATTTTTTCTTTATCACTCCTTAAGCCTGACAAGTTTTTGTCTGATTTAAGGAGTGATATTAAGGGCATATAGGTTCCACTACCTAGAGCCTTTTTCAATCAAGATTATCCTATAGTAAAACCTCTTATTGAAAAGACAAAAAATCGAAATGACTGAGAGAGTAAAAATTTAATAATGATGGGGAAAGAATGGAGTTTTAGCAACAATGCATATTATTCTATCCTGCACTCCTAAATCTCATGTATTGTGATTGTTATATTAACCTTGTTTGATAAAATAAAAGCGCCTTTTTAAGGGCGCTTTTTATGATATCGTATTGATTTTGAGAGCGTGGCTATTTACTTGCTGAGAGTCTGAGCGGCAAGGAGAAACCTACTCGGACGGGTGCACCTCCTTGTAACCCAGGTGTCCATCTTTTTGATTTTTTTATTACTCTGATTGCCTCTTCGCCTGTACCGTATCCTAAATCCTGTATAATATTGAAATCTGTCAGATCACCATTTTTATCCACCACAAAAGAGATTTCGACAATACCCGCAACTTTATTTTTCAGTGCTTCTTTCGAATAGGAATAGTTCTTGGTAACAAGTTTCATGAATTTTTCTACTCCACCTGGATAAGTAGGCTGAACATCACGATTGGTACTGTCATAATGATAAAGTTCGCCATTTTCTTTGGTCAAAGTGCCTTCAATAAATTTTCCTTTGCTGTAAAGTTCTTTAAAAGTTCCGATCTTGTTATCTAAAAGTTTTCTTTTACCTGTCCATTCTCCTTCTTGTAGGTGTTCGATCATCTTTCCGCTTTCAAAATTTTCATCTGGAGTTCCAAATTCAATAAATCCTGTTCCTTGATCCAGTGTTTTATTTCCTAATGAATCAAAGTATGCAATATACTTAACTGTCGAGTCTGTCTCTGTTTGTGGGAAATATCGAATCATTTGGGTCCTTCCTGAAGGATAATATTGGTAGGCGGTGTCAATCATTCTTGATTTATGATCATACTGCTTTATAGATTCCAGTTGCCCTGAAGGGTAATACTGGTAGGCCTTGTCGATTATTCTTGATTTATGATCGTACCGCTTTACCGACTCCAATTGCCCTGAAGGGTAATAGGTTTTTATTGTACCGATAAATGCGTAGGGCAAGTTTTGGTGACGTATCGTTCCTTCCAATTTTAGGATATTATCTTTCTTGTACCTTTCTATTACGTGATAATACTGTTGACCATCTTTGACAATCGGTGATATTGTTTGGCTGAAAAAGGTCGGGGTACTGAGGGTTACCAGGCCATAATTTTCACTAAAATACTGTTGCGCATAGATTTGTTGGATAAAACTGAATTGAATGATAAGGGAAAATAGGTAAAATAGCTTTTTCATGTAAAAAATTTGCACAAAAATAAACATTTTACTCAGTTAAGAAAATTGTGATGATAGTTTTTATAATAAGGATGAAAAAGCTCATAAGCAACATATAAATCGAAAAAATACTGCAGTGATGACCTGTGTTAATTTTATAAAGTATCGTTTCAAAGAAGTGGATATGAACTAAATAGGGCCTTGTTTGTACCTTTTGTATACATAACGTTCATAATATGCTTACAGTTATTCAAAATCTGCCTGACCATGTGTTTGGCGTTCGTGCAAATGGAGAGGTCACTAAAGATGATTTAAAAGATGTTTTATTGCCCGGACTGGAATCCCTGGCCAATCAATATAAAGAGATCTACTATCTTTTGGTATTGGATACCGATGTGCAGAACTTTACTGCAGGTGCCTGGGTGCAGGATCTGATAGCAGGAGTGAAGCACTTTACAGATTGGAAGAAGATGGCTATCGTAACTGATCAGAAAGCGGTAGAAAAATTTACGGATGCCTTTAGTTACATCAGTCCGGGCGAAGCTAAGGGCTATGAACTCCGGGAGCTGCAAGATGCGATCGATTGGTTGAGTATTAAAAAGTAAGTGTGATTGCTGACGGCATTACCGGCGGGGCTTGCTCTTGAAATCACAATTTATCCAATCTTATTTATTAGACTCAAAATTGGAAATGGAACAATTGAGGTTCTGCAAAATTCCATTCAAAGCAATTTATGGCAGTCAAGTGTTGCGTGAAAAGCTGTACAGATAAAAAGAAATATACTAAAAAGCGTAATAGCAACTTTGTTGCTATTACGCTTTTTAGTATATTTGCCTTGTGCTGATACATAAACAAATCCAATCTAGAAGTTTAAAAACGAATCTTATCGTTTTTTTGTATCTCTATTGGATTGTCTGTAGTATATTTTTTCTACATATCCATGTTCTAAAATCGGGTGAAGTTATACAGCATAAGCATCCTTATCCGATTACAAAGAAGGGGAATGATCACCATAGTGAGAATGAAATTCGGACTTTTAGTTCTGATTATCTTTTTGAGTTTTCCGAAGGGCCTGTTTATCATAACCTAAATCCATTTTTTACACTGTGGGGTGTTTTATGGAAATTTCCAATCGATCTTTACGAAATTTCCCAGTCTGTAGTTCCGACCTTCCCTCGCGGTCCCCCAATCTTCATCAATTATATTACTATGGTGCGGTAGCACCATTTCATTTTCTGGTTTTTTACGATTTTAAAATGCTTTGTCATTGCTAATAATGATGAAGTAATGAATATATATGATGAAGAAATTTTTATTTTTTGCTTTGTCTGTTATTGCTACGTTTAATAGTTACGGGCAGACGGACAGCAAGCATACCGGGCGCATTTTGGATGACAAAAAGGGGGCGCCGATCGCAGGGATTACTATTAAAGTACCGGACCTTAAGCTGGAGCTCGTTTCGGATCAGAACGGTGGGTTTATCATCCCCCCGAAATATAAGGGGCAACATTTGGTGGAATTTAGCGGTGTAGGTTACCAGACGCGAAGTTTGAAAATTGATTTGGGTAGTCATGATGTACTTTCAATTCCATTAAGTCCAAGCAATTTAACGCTAGATGAAGTGATTGTAACGAGTGCGGCGATCAGCTCAAGCAGTAAAAAAAATAGCACTTCAATCGCTGTTGTGGGCAAACAGCAATTATTGGAGCCAGCGACGAATGCAATAGAAGGTTTGGCGAGGCTAGTGCCGGGGGTAGCGGCGATTACGACTGGATCATCTATCGCGAAACCTGTAATCCGGGGGCTATCATCCAACCGGGTTGTGACGATCAGCAATGGGGTCAAGCAGCAGGGAAATCAGTGGGGCGATGAGCACGGGATCGAGATCGATCAATATGGTGCAGATCGTGTCGAAGTATTGCGGGGTGCAGCATCTTTGATGTATGGATCCGATGCACTAGGAGGAGTGATCAATTTTTTGGAGCCCCTTGTTCCGCAAAGTGGGGAAGTTAAAGGCGAGGTATTATCCAATTATTCGACCAACGGCGGATTAAGTGCCAGTTCTGCTATGTTGACAGGTAATCAAAATGGATTTGTCTGGAGAGGAAGAGGAACTTATAAAAATGCTTATTCATTTAAGACCCCTACAGGTTATTTTCCAAACTCAGGTTTTAATGAAACGAATTTCAGCGCCATGTTTGGGCTTAATAAATCTTGGGGTTATTCCCATGTAAACGCATCTTTTTTTCGCAATAATATTGGATTTTATGAACCTGCTTTTGATAGCCAGGGTAATTATATCGATGCCGCAGGGAATCGTTTTACGGATCGAGATTTTAAAAATAGAAGCCTGGAGTTTCCGAAGCAGGATATCCGACATACAAAGCTTTCCTGGAATAATCAGCTTATTTTAGATCAGGGATCATTAAAATTTGATCTTGGTTATCAGAACAACCAGCGTCGAGAACATGATAATCCTGTTCCCAATCTCTTTTTGGATCTGCATACATTAACCCTTGATGCGAAGTATACTGTCAATGAATTTCAGGGATGGCAGCCAGCTTTTGGGATCAGTGCCGAACATGCTAAAAATTCCAATAAAGGGGCTGAGTTTTTGCTTCCCGATTACCAGAGTTTTGGTGCGGGGGCTTTTGGATATCTTAAAAAGACCTGGGATAACACGACTGTTAATGCTGGTGTGCGCTATGATTATCGTGTCAATGATGGTGATGGATATGTCAAAGATGGCGAAACGTTTGAAAAGTATAAAAATCATTTTTCGAACGTTAGCTTTGCCACGGGTCTAACGCATCAGGTGAGTCCGTATATTAATCTAAAAGCCAATTTAGGGAATGCTTTTCGATCTCCCAACCCGGCAGAACTTAGTTCAAATGGTGTCCATGAAGGAACGTTCCGGTATGAAATCGGTAATACGGCTCTGAAGCCCGAAAAAAGTTATCAGGCGGATATCAGTTTAGACTACGATCGGGGTATATTTAATGGAAGTATCAGTCTTTATTCTAACCTGATCAAAGATTATATCTACATCTCATCACGGCCTGGTGATGAAACAGCCGATGGGATGGCAATTTACCGGTACGGTCAGGTTGATGCACAGCTGAATGGATTTGAAGGAGATTTTAATATAACCTTATTCCGTTATCTTACTTTTAACAATATTTTCTCATACACGTATGCTAAAAATAAGACCCTGGATAGACCTTTACCTTTTATTCCAGCAGGACAGTTCAAAAATAGCCTGAAATATAGCCCGGAAATAAAAGGACTGTCGGCCAGTTATTTAAAAGTCGGCATTGATAACTTTTTTGCGCAGCGACGCGTAGACCGTGAATTTGAAACCAGTGTATCGGGATATACTTTGTTAAATGCCTCGTTAGGAACGACATTTAAGATCAGGGGATTAAATATACAAACGTATGTTGCTGGAAATAATTTGCTTGATAAAAAATATTACGATGCATTGAGCCGTCTGAGACCCGGCAGATTAGATCATCATGACCTCTCATTGGGTGTCTATAATCCGGGGCGCAATGTTACTTTTGGCCTGATTACAGCTTTCTAAAACCACAAAAGTGGAAGTAGGGATGCTTCCACTTTTGTAATCACAATAATCTTTTTTCTCCTCCCATCCAGCTCGTATGAATCAGTTCATAAAAGTATAATCTGTATATCCTCGGGCATCGCCTCCTCCAAATAAAGTATGATTGTCTGATATATCATTTAAGAGAGCTTCCAATTTAACACGTTGCGGATAATCCGGATTTGTTAAAAATTTCCTTCCAAAACCTATTAAGTCAACCAAATTGTCTGCTAATAGTTTTTCTCCTTCTTCAGGAGTTTTATTTCCTGTTGCGATGATGGTATTTGTGAATTTTTTTCTCAATTCTAATCTGAATATTTCTGGAATTAAGGGTGCATCTGCCCAATCTGCTTCACAGAGATGGATGTAGGCAATATCTAATTTATTTAATTCCGCTGCGGCTAACATAATCGTATTAAGTATTTCGGCATCGTCCATATCCTTAAAAGTAATGAACGGAGAAAGACGAACGCCTGTTCTTTCTTTCCCTACAGCCACAATTACAGCTTTGGTAATTTGAATTAATAATCGAATCCTGTTTTCTTGAGTACCTCCATACGCATCGATTCTTTGATTGGAGTTGCTCCGTAAAAACTGGTCAATCAAATAACCATTAGCCCCGTGAATTTCTACTCCGTCGAAACCAGCTTCTATTGCATTTTTTGCTCCTTGTGCAAATTCTTGAATGACCACCTCAATATCTTCTTGCGTCATTTCTCTTGGTTCTTCGACAGGTACAAAAGTAGCATCTCCATTGGGTGCACCATCAAATATATAAACATTCGTATCTTTTGCTATTAATGCCGATGGTGCAATAGGCTGTAATCCGTTAACTTTGGAAGATGAAACTCTTCCAACATGCCACAGTTGTAAAAAGATTTTGCTACCGGCATGATGTACGGCTTTTGTTGTTAATTTCCAACCTTCAATTTGTTCTTGGGTATAAATTCCAGGTGTTTTTGCATAGCCCTTTCCTTGTAAAGAAACTTGGGTAGCTTCTGTGATGATAAGTCCTGCAGATGCTCTTTGGGCATAGTATGTTGCCATTAAAGCATTGGGAATATCGCCGGGTTGTGATGCCCTTGAGCGTGTCATAGGAGCCATCAGGAAACGGTTATTTAATGCTATCTCTTTCAGGATATAGGATTCGAAAAGTTTTGTAAACATTTTATTTCGTTTTGTAAATATTTTATTGATGCTATTGTGCTAAAGCTGGGGTAATCTGTATTTCGGGCTAAAATTTTAGTACTACTTTACCGATTGTTTTCCCACTTTCCAATAGACGGTGCGCCTCTTTTAGGTTATCTGCCGTAAATCCTTCTATGGTCGTATTAAGGGTTGACTGTAAAGTCCGGGCATCCAAGAGTTGGGCAATTTTGTTGAGAATATGATGCTGTTCTATCCTGTCTTCTGTTTGAAACATGGAGCGTGTAAACATGAGCTCCCAATGAAAGCTGACACTTTTGCCTTTTAGCTGACGGAGGTTTACCGGTTCTGTAGGATCGCTGATTGAACCTATTTTTCCCTGTGGTTTGATGAGTGCCACCATCGCATCCCAATATTGATTTACATCTACAAAATCTACAATAATATCTACCGAATCAAAACCGGTATTTCTTACTTCGTTCACTAAATCTTTGTGGTTCACAACATAGTCTGCTCCAAGTTTTTTGCACCATTCAATTGTGTCTGGTCTCGATGCTGTTGCAATAACTTGTAATCCTAAGATGTTTTTAGCCAATTGTATGGCCACGGAACCCACGCCACCTGCACCGCCGATAATCAATATGGACTTACCTTTGTCTTTGTCAGGATCCAGCCGTAAACGGTCAAACAAAATTTCGTAGGCCGTAAGTGCTGTTAAAGGCATTGCAGCAGCTTCTGCAACGCTTATCTTTTGGGGAGCAAAGCCAACAATGCGCTCGTCCACCAGTTGATACTCCTGATTGGAACCGTCTTTTGTAATGTCTCCTGCGTAGAAAACATGATCTCCTTTTTTGAAAAGCGTCGCTTTATCTCCAATTTCTTCCACAGTACCTACAGCATCCCAACCAATGATTTTTGGTTCGTTCAAGACGATGTCTTTTGCGGCGCCCTGTCTAATTTTATAATCGACCGGGTTGATGGAGATGGCCTCGATTTTTACTAAAATATCATGTCCTGTTGGTGGAATTATTTCTTTTTCAAATTCAATGAAGCTTTCTGCTTCGTTGATCGGTAATGATTTTTTAAATCCTATTGCTTTCATTTTGTCTAATTTTGTTTTTAAATAAGTGGTCTGCGGCATAACTGTTATTATTTATTTTGGTAATCAATTGGTAAAAAAACAAGGCATAAATCATTTGTATACCCATTGCTTCCCAATTTTCAATAGTGCTGCTTCCAAATAGTAATAAAATAATAAGGATAGCACCAGCAACACTTGTGCGATATGTAAATAAACCAATGATGAGCAGTAATCCAATGAGGAATTCTGCGAAAGGCAAAGCCAGTCCGAATATTTTGATCGAAAGGGAAGGAAGCCAGCTTTTTTGAAAATTGGTCACCATGTTATCACTAAAAGCATCAAGTTTTGGAATACGCGCTAAGCCGTGTCCCAGCATATTGACACCCATTGCTACTCGCAGTAAAGCATAGGCGACCAAAGAATTATTTGTCTTCATATCTGTTTTGATTTATATCGATTTAATTTTTCAATAGTTTTAAATTACAGTACAAAATTAGAGTCGCAAGGCTAGGGGTTTTAGTAAATTTAAATGTTTTTTTTGTATAAATTCATTGTTATGAACCGAATGGGTCTGGATACCGAAGTGCAACAATCTATTGCAGGTGCCAGATCTGATCGCTGGGGTGAAAATTAGGAACGAAGTTATCGGAATGCAGAAAATGATGCTGTAATAAGTATAAACTATTGGGATAGGTGGTTTATGCCTGTTGGCTTCACACAAATACTTGATTTTACCGTTAGCAGAACTTTGCTAGCGATACGTTGTTATCCTTGCGAATATGCGATGCGGTGTTTATAAGAATTGAGGTATTTCCCGGAAAGGATCTATTTTTAAAATTTTAGCGAAACAATAGTCGAGCTGAAATTTGGACCATATGCTCTTTTATTCAACATGAATGAGGAGGAGAGCGAGACTACCTTTTTTTAAGGTTTCCTCATGGAAAAATTGTCGGAGAGCATAATACTTGGATCATCAGGATCGATCATTCGGAGAATATTATTTAAGCTCATGGGAAAATGAAAGTGACCTGTAGGACACAATGTAAAAATCGACCTTCCACAGTATGCCGATAGCATATTTGATGGAAAGTAAAATCAGTAGAAAGTTGACGTGTAAAATTAATCAATAGCCTTAAATTGTATGGACAATCAAAAATTAAGTTCCATTGCGCTGATCGGTGGGGGGCCAGCCGCTTTATTTATGTTAAAGGAGATTGTCAACCAAAATCTTGCGGTTGAACATATCTCCATTTTCGAAAAAAATGAACGTTTGGGAGTTGGAATGCCTTATGGTAAATATGGGGCCCGTAAGGAACACTTGGCCAATGTTTCGGCCAACGAAATTCCAGCATTAATTGACGACGTCCCGACTTATCTGTCACGTTATGCTGGAACTGATTTTCCGGATTACTATGCGCATGGTAAATCGAATCCCTACCAGGTTTTACCAAGGCTTCTTTTAGGGGATTATCTTGAAAATCAATTTCACCAATACATCGCCTTGGCCATCAAGCGTAAAATAAAGGTGGAGGTTTTTACCGAGACCGAAGTGATTGATCTGGTATATGATAGGGCAAATGAATTTTACTCCGTATTTACGGCCACTGATGATGAATATGAAGCTGAAATGGTTGTTATCTGTACCGGGCATTATTGGCCCGAAACTTTTGAAGGAAAGATAAAAGGGTGGTACGATTCGCCCTATCCACCTACTAAATTTGATCAAATGACTAATTTTCCGGTAGCTATTAAGGGTGCTTCTCTAACTGCTGTCGATGCCGTAAAGACATTATCTCGTCTGAACGGCCGTTATATCGTTGAGAATGATCAGGTGAGTTATATACTGCATGAAGAATCGCCCAATTTTTCGATCCATTTATTTTCCACAGGTGGTTATCTACCTGCACTGCGTTTTCACTCGGAAGAGGAGCCTTATGCGGTATCCTGGTCCATGACACTGGATGAGATTTATGAATACAAAGAGAAAAATGATGGTTTTGTAGATCTTGACTACGTTTTTGAGCGAAATTTCAAATGTCCGTTGCAGAAAAGTGATCCTGCTTTTTATGAAAAGATAAAAAAAATGACGATTGAGGAGTTTGTGGAAGAAATGTTGCGCATCCGAAATGAGCTTGACAGTTTTACGCTTTTTAGAGCGGAATATCTCGAAGCAAAAAAATCCATTGACAGAAGACAGTCTATATCCTGGAAGGAAAAACTGGCTGCTTTTAGCTATGCTATGAACTATCCTGCTAAACACTTCTCTGCAGAAGATATGCTTCGGTTGCGGAGGGTTTTGATGCCGCTCATCAGTGTGATCATTGCTTCTTTGCCTCAGGAATCCTACAGAGAAATTATTGCATTATATGAAGCTGGTGTCATTGACCATATTCAAGTCGATAAAGCTAGTCAGGTAGACCCTCATCATGATTTCGGTGCCATTTATAGCTACATGGACACTGAGGGTAAACAAAAGAAAACGCATTATCAATTATATGTTGACGGTACAGGACAACAACCATTGGAATTTAATGACATGCCGTTTGAAGGGATCAAAAACGAGGGGCTGATCAGTACAGGATACCTGAATTTTAAGAATAGGGCTGAAGGGGAAAAGTATTTTAACGAAAAGGGTTATCATGTGAAAAGTAGTACTAACAATTTTTATATGCAGGTAAAGGGACTGAGTATTAATGACCATTTTCAGGCACTTGATGCTTTTGGAAGTGCTACTAAAAATCTATTTATTATGGCTGTACCATTTATTGGTGGGCTGAATCCGGATTATTCAGGTCTTGACTTCTGTGACACTGCAAGTGAGCGTATAGTGAAGTTCATCAAGAATAAGGGATAAGATTTTTAATTTTGATATGTGGCGTAATGCTATGAACGGTCTCCTCGGGGACATTTATAAAAGTTTTCTATTAAAGAATCAAATAAGCATATCCAGTCCGTTTAGTCTCTTCTTTCTGTTGGACAATTCTTCGCATTTTGGAGCTTTTTAATTACGCTTCTAATAGTGTATTTATCTGAAAATCAACATTTATGTAACTATATTAAGAGCTAATGGATTCGATAAGCTGAATCGTTTCTTGATGTGCTATGGCTATGTTCTTGTTGTATTCTTCTTGATTATTTGCAGCTCCATCAAGGGTTATGACATGAATTTCATCGATTCCCATGACATTGAAAACCCTTTTTAAATAATCGGTCTGAAAATCGATGTGCTCATTATAGCCACCTTTTTCATATCCCTGAGATCCTCTTGTCAGTAATAAAACGACCTTTTTATTTGTTAGGAGTCCAATATATGGATTTTGGATATTATCGGGATTGTATTTCCAGGTTTCGTTGATACGAACTATTTGATCAATATAAGCTTTTAGACTACTGGGTATCGACCAATTATACATAGGTGTAGCAACAACAATGATATCGGCATCTTTTAATTCTTTAATGTATTCATCGCTTTTTTTTAAAGCATTGAATTCATCCTGCGTTCTGTTTTCTATTGGTTTAAATGCTGCGCTGATCCATTCTTCTGTGATATGAGGTATGGATTGGTTTCCCAATTCGCGATGTTGAATTTTAGTATTTAACTGTATTTTTTGCCAATGTCCGATCAAGGTTTCGGATAGATTTCTACTTTTAGCGTTTCTATTTCTTGCACTTGAATTAATCACCAGCAGGTTTTTTAATTCCTTATTCTGTGAGCTCATATTTATTTTTTTGACAAAAATAGATGTAAATTGACTTACATTTGTATACCAAAAAATATATAATATACAGCCCAGATGTTACCTTATAAATCTTTAATACATATTGACAGATCGTCTTCTGTATCGCTCTATATTCAGGTGTGTAATCATTTTATAGCATTAATAACAGATGGTACCCTGCAACCGGCCGATAGATTACCGAGTACCCGAAATCTGGCGTTATTGATCGGCATTGATCGAAATACAGTTAAATTGGCCTATGAAGAATTAATTAGTCAGGGTTGGACGGAATCTGTGGAACGAAAAGGCGTGTATGTCTTATCTAGTTTGCCTATTCTAACGAAAAAGGATAGGCATGAAGTAAAAACCCAAACGGAAAAGCAGGATGCATTTGTATGGACGAATAAGTTTACACATACCATTTTAAGTAAGAATTATCAAAAAACGCAATTAGCAATTGATGATGGTTTTCCGGATGTCAGGCTTCCTCCAATAGATGAATTAATGCGGGAGTACAGAAGTATATCCCGAAAATTCTATGGCCGTAATTTCTTAAAATATGGTAACGCAAAAGGGTCCGAAAATTTAAGAGAGTCGTTATGTGACTATCTTTCTACAACCCGTGGATTAAATGTTAATGCAGATGATATGCTGATTACCAAGGGAAGCCAGATGGGTATTTATCTATCGGCTCAACTACTGCTTGAACAGGGAGATCTGATTGCAGTAGGGGTTTCAAATTATGCCACGGCTGATGAGATTTTTAAACAAACCGGTGCCCAGCTGTTAAGGGTTCCAATGGATGAGTATGGAATGGATGTCGATTACCTTGAAAAGATACAGAAGAAAAAAAAGATAAAAGCAGTCTATCTAATTCCCCATCATCACTGCCCTACGACCGTTACGTTGAGTATGGAACGCCGGTTGAAATTTCTGATGCTTGCTAAGGCGCATAAATTTGCAATTATTGAAGATGATTATGACTTTGATTTTCATTATGCCAATAAACCTTTTTTGCCTTTAGCCAGTATAGACCATAATGAAAATGTTATCTATATCGGATCGGTCACTAAAACTTTTGCTCCTGCACTACGTATTGGATTTATGACTGGGCCATCCAGTTTTATTCGTGCCGCTACGGTCTTAAGAGAGCTTATCGATAGGCAAGGCGATACGATTTTGGAGGAAGCTTTTGCTTCGTTATTTAAGGAAGGGGAGATGAATAGATTTTATAGAAAAGCATTGAAGATCTATAAGGCTCGAAGGGATATGTTCTGCGAACTGCTCAAGGTTCATTTTGCGAATGAAATTGAATTTAAAGTTCCGGAGGGAGGATTAGCGGTATGGTCCGTTTTTGATAAAGCAATCGATCTAGTAAAATTATCCGATAATGCTTCAAAAAATGGGCTTTTTATTGACAATGGTCTGTTTTATAAAAATGAATTATTTGCAACAAACGGACTTCGAATGGGCTTTGCTTCATTAGATGAAAAAGAGCAAATGGAAGCTTGTGCAATCTTGAAAAAAAGTATCAGGTAATTTGGATCTGGGCTGTCCTTTATTAGAAATCTGGTCTATTTAGTTCTTCAAAATGTGTTTTAATTTTACAAAAAAATAGAACATGGAAGATACGTATGAGATTAAAACTATTCAGTCAGCGCTAGAAATGCAACAGTGCTTAGAAGTTGCTCTGGTACTGAGACCCCATTTATCCAAAAGCAAATGGTCGGATCGTATAACGGAAATGGTTGCCCATGAAAAATATACGTTAAAGGGAATTTTTAAAAAAGAGCAAATTATTGCTTTTATTGGTTATCGTATCATGACAACTCTACACAGTGGACATATCATTCATATTGATGATCTATGTACGTTAGAAAGTTATAGAGGCCGCGGATTTGCCAGCCACTTATTAACGCATGTTAGGGAATTGGCTTCGTCTCAACATATGGATGCAGTAGTTCTGGATACCGGTTTTGATAATCACACAGCACAAAAGCTCTATTTTAACCATGGATTTGCGCTCTCTGCTGTGCACTTACATGCTTATTTAAGGTAATGTTTTTGGACAACTACGTGTTCTGTTGTGAGATGTTAAGGAATGATATAATTTAAAAGATTTGAAAAATGAAAAAACGTATTGATTTATCCGCTGTAACCGCAGGTGTTTATAAAAGAATTATAGCACTAGATACTGCTGTTCAAAATTCAGGATTAGATAAAACCCATCTGGAACTTATTAAAATTAGAGCTTCCCAGGTAAATGGATGTGCCTTTTGCCTCAATATGCACACCAGCGATGCTTTGAATCAAGGCGAAACGGCACAACGCATATTTTTATTAAATGCTTGGAGAGAGACCGAGTTATTCTCGAGAGAAGAACGTGTTATTTTGGCTATGACCGAAGAAATCACGCTGATCAGTCAAAATGGATTGTCTGAGGAGACCTATGAGCAGGCTGCTCAGCTGTTTAATGAAGAGTATGTTGGTTTGATTATAATGGCGATTATTACGATCAATGCATGGAACAGGGTGGCGATCAGTACGCATAAGCCTTTAGATTAATCTTTTGCTTCGCTACCAACTTTTTGTGTTTTAAGGCTATACCTTTAAAAGGTATAGCCTTAAATTTTTTATTTTGCTTAAACAAAAGTTATCTTTTAGAAACTGGCCTATGATAGGAGAGCGCTTTTGAAGTGCTGGATTACGCTGCTATAAATGGTTCTTATAATTCTTAATGTTTATGGTTTTTCCGAAACTACAGGGGTGTTATTCCGGTTTGTTTTTTAAAAAAGCGGTTAAAATATGAATCGTCTGTGAAGTAAAACTCTTTGAATTCCTGCGGGTTTTTAATTTCTTGGATATCGGAAGCTTAGACATATTTTGTTATTAGGATACGATTTTTACAGATTTGAGGTAGAACTCTTTAGGCTCCAGGTTGTGATAAATACTCAGAAAATCAGTTTCGATGTTAATACTTTCCAATCCTGCTTCTATAGGCATATACAAGAGACGTAAGTCGACACCTACAACATTGGCTGTTACTGTAGTCATCTGCGCGGCATTTCTTAAATAAAAAGCTATTCGTTTTTCTCTTATTTCCTGCTCTTCCTTATCTCTGGCTTTTTCCTGAGCTTCACATTCTATAATGAAGCCTTTTACTTTTATAGTATGTGCCAATTCCTGAAGAAAAAAAGAACCAATTCCCTGACCTCTTCCGCTATCTCGGGTGACAGCAAAATAGTCTAATAACTGCAAATTTTTGTCTTTCCACATAAAAGTCGCATAAGCTTTTACCTGCGAATCTTCTTCCAATATATAAGCGGCATATTTATTAGCCGCGAACGCATTTTCGATAACATATAACGGTTTTACTTCCTCTTCAGGAAAATCTGCTATAAGATGCTGCTGATATATGGTACTAAATTCTGTAAAGTTAATTTCTCTTATTTTTTTCATTTTCCTTTTACCACTCTCGTTCTAAACCTTCTTTCCAATCGTAAGGCAATAATTCTCCCAGGGTTTTAAATATCCCATTCTTCACTTCTATTGTAGTCTGAAGATTTTCTTTAGCTAACTGACTGATCAATTCTCTGCATCTGCCACAGGGGGGGAAGGCATTTCCATTTTCATCTACGGCTACGATAGATCTGATTTGGCTTTCTCCGTTTTTCAGCATTTCTGCTACAGCACTGTGTTCGGCGCAGCATCCCATTGAACAGGCGGTATCTATACTGATTCCGGTGTAAATATTTCCACTAACGGTTTCAATAGCTGCAGCAACACCACCATATGCAATGAAATCATTTAATCTCTTGGGACGGGCATATTTTTGTGCGATTTGTTTTAAAGTTCCCATATCCTCTTTTAATTTGTTTTAAGATTATTTGGATCATCCGATTATTTGGCCTTTATCCATTCCATTCGGCAGTCTGTTGCGCCTGTATTTTCGTCCAACATTTCTTCGATAATCCGAAAACCGTGTTTCTGATAAAAATGGATTGCTTGTTCATTCAAGGCGTACACATTTAACGAAAGCTGATCACATTTTGTCTTTATGAACTGCAGAAGTGTAGAACCGTATCCTTCTCCTTGATGAGCAGGACTTATAAACAGGGCTGCAATATGATCGTCTACAACTGATACAAAACCTTTAATACTATTCGATTCATCTTCCAAAATCCATGTTTTACTGGATGGTAAATAAATATCTTTCATCTTTTGAGCGCTATTGATCCAGAAGGATGAATCTATAAAATGATGTGCTTTTATTGAAGCTTCCAGCCAGATATCAATTAAATGACTGTAGTCATCTTGTACAGCAATTCTTATCATATTAAATTCTTAAGGGTTTTAAGTCGTTCCATATATTTTAATTTAACGATAGCGTTTTATTGAAATCAATAAGTTGCTATTTTATTTTCATTCGCATAGATTTACTAAAGGTTTCAAAACCTTCACGCAGATACAATGCCTCTGCTAGGGTATTTTTTGCCAGTACACTTAGTTCTAGATAATCTGCTTCCTGCTCTTTTGCCCATTGCTTGATGCGGTCAATCAATGCTTTTCCAATTCCTTTTCCGCGCATATTCTGATCAACCACAATATCCATTAAATACATGCATTTTAACGGAACAAAACAATTATAGGGCGGGCTTTCCTCTAATTTTGCAATGGCAAAACCTTTTGCCTCTCCATCTATAGTGTAAATGAATGCAACAAAATTATCTGCTGCGGCAACTACTTGCTGAAGAAAAGCTTCATCCTGAAGGGCAGGCTGAAGGTAATCCGGTTCATAGTTTGCCAGCTGTTCAAATAGCAGGGAATAAAGTATTTTTATCTGTGGAAGATCTGCCGGTGTTGCTTTTCTAATATCCATATGTTTTTCGAGCTAAATTAAAATCGATTTCATTATCTTTTTAGCTTTATTTGAGCGTCTGAATGGTCGTGCAAAATTCCTGTAAGGTGTTGATCAATTTGGCAACATGTAGGCCATCGCAAACGGCATGGTGCACTTGTATGGCCAATGGCATAAGGATTTTGTTTCCTTCCGTCTGGTATTTTCCAAAAGTAAAACTGGGGGCAAAATAGTCCGTAAAATCAGCAATATTGAGGTTAAAACTCTCAAAATGAATCCACGGAAGTGCCGAAATATTAAAATGATTTTTGGGAGCTTTTTCAGGGAGGAAGCTCCTGTTGTTTTCATTTCTTTGAAGGACCGCGTTATAGCTGGCTATAAAATCCTGGAAGCTGTCCGTATAGGGTACAGAAAGTGCAGAAAAAGTTTCTGTGTCCTGATGAAGGACGGTATAAACCGGGTTTACAGAATCCCAAATAATCAAGTCACCATCTTTCATTGCCATTTTAAACTCAGGATGTTGGTTCACGGCTTTTGACAGCAGATAAATCATCACAGGATAAAATTTAAATCCCTGTTCTTTTACAAAAGGAATAACCGCTGAAATATCTAATTTAACGGTCAAACTGAATCCGCACTTTATCGCATCACGATAAGCATCAAAGTGTTCCTTCCGGTTCCACTTTTCTATATTTACTGTTTTGTATGCTGTCATGATCGTATTGTTTTTTTAATAGGTGTATTTTTATATGCCTAGTTTGTTTTGAGTTATTGGATACAAGTTACAAAATATGCCAGACAAGAACGAAATGTGAAATTCTACGCCGAGAAATTGTATTTAACGCCACATTATTTAACCACATTATGAAAGTCTGAAACTAGAAAATGCATGTTGCAGAGGATTGGCCGTGTGGTTGTAATACAGGCTAAATCATTATCGCCATTCAGGTATCAACTTGATATTTTTCTCATCAGCGTTTCCAAGGGGCCATTCTTATATTTTGTCTTCCATATTTTGCTGAAATAGTAACTGAAGATAAAATATACTATAGAGAATGTCAATATCCACAAGGGGTGTACAGAAGCTGTTTGATTGATCTTTGCTCCATAGGGTTTACCGGAGAGGAGTGAAAAAATAATCATTCCGATGGTTAAGTGCGCGATGTAATGGGTGAGGGTCATTTGTCCAGTTGTTGCTAAATTTTGGATAAATTTATTTTCTAAAAAAAACGAACTGCTATACATGAAGCCTGCGATCAGCATCAGTCCAAAACCTATTGTGCTCAACAAAAATGGTAAAAGGGGAGGAAGATAATCTGCAGTAATGATATCTATCAATTCTTTATTGGTAAAAATATTTTGTGCGCAGATCTGTAATATGGTAATGGGTATAAAAAGTGCGGCTCCTAATAGAAATACCTTTTTTTTTGTGATCAATAATGTCCAATTTAATCTGCCGAGATACATTCCGGTGGTAAAATAGGCTATCCAAGGAAAAACACTGTTCCAGCCATTGTAAAATGTGTTTCGTATAAATCCCGATATCGACCATAGATCGGTATATTCAAGCGTATCAAAGTTCCATCCTTTTTCGAATGGAATAATAAGCATTAACACATGGAAAACTAAGATTGATAGAATACTAGCGATCAGGTAATATCTTGTGGGTAAAAATAAAAGAAAAGTGGCAATGAATAGGTATAATCCATAGAAATGCAGGATATCTGCTGGCCACCATATGCTGAGCAACAATCCTAAAACGAATAGGAACAATGCTCTTTTTAAAACAATATGTCTTAGTTTTTTCTTCTCCTCGTGCGTATAATGTGGTCTATTGGTCATCAAAGCTATTCCCATTCCTGCAAGCATGACAAATATAGTACTTGAATTTCCACTGAAAAGCGATAGAAATTTTCCGACCGGACTTGTGTCGTTATAACTCCCAAACACCATATTAAAGTTGACAATATACATTCCAAAAATGGCATATGCTCTAGCTAAATCAAACCCAATAATTCTACTTTTGTTACCCACAATATTGAATGTTTAAATGAAAATCAAATTTCTAAGATTGAATCTACATTCCATTTGACTTACGTCAAATAATCAAATTTTGGATCTGATTCTGCTCAGCGTTTCCAGGGATATGCCTAAATAAGAAGCAATATAGGTAAGTGGAACTTCAAGAATAATGTGAGGCTGTTGCCGGAGTAACTGTAAATATCTCTCAGTTGCATTGCGTGTTCGAAATTCAAATAACCTTTTTTCGAGCCACATCGCATAATATTCTGTCATCATCAGATCAAGTTCAACCAGTTTTGGGAACTTTGCTTTAAGTATCTGAAATGATTGCGCTTCGGTCTGGTAAACGGTTACATCTGTGACGGCTTGAATAAATTCTTTACTGGGTTTTTGAAGTACATAGCTATCAAATGAAACCGCAATATCATGTTCAAAAATAAGCTCGGTTGTAATTTCCTTCGTATCATTCCAATAGAATTTTCGTAGAATTCCCTGTTCAATCCAGAAACTATACCGACATAGTTTATCTTGATGTAAGAGAAATTCCCCTTTTTTATATCTTTTTAATTCTCGAATATTTTCTAAAGCGGATAAGGTTTCAGAATCTAAATTTTGAATCAGTTCATCTATTTTTTTGAGTTGTATTTCTTCGGTCATATCCGCATGGTCTTTTTCATTTTCTTATGGCAAGCTAAACTACGCTAAAATAATGAGGCGTTTGGGTTAAAAGCAAGATTATAATCCCATATGCAAAATCGGATATGCTTTACCTTGTCCATCAATTTCGGATCTGTTCAGTATCTGAAATCCGATATGCGTATAAAATCCAACGGCTTGTAAATTTTGTTCATTAACATCCACTTTGGAGATCTTGAAAAGATCTATACCGTGGGTCACCAGCTTTTTTCCGATCCCCTTGCCACGAGCATTATGGTGAATAAATAGCATTTCAAGATTTTCACCAGAAATCCCCATAAATCCAATTAAAGTCCCATTGTCTTCATATCCAAATAGTTTAACATGTTCAAAATAATTTGGGATATGTTCTTTATAATAATTGAAATCTTCTTCTTTAAGAAAATCGTGTGTATTTGATACTGCACTCTCCCATATTTTTATCAGAGTGGGATAATCTGTTATGTTAATTTTTCTAATCATGCTCGTATATATTAGTGAACAAAATTCTGTTTTTTTTTACAGTAAACGCTGAACTCAGGTTAAAAAATGTACTTATATATGCCGCTTAAAGCTTGAGGGGTAATATCCTGATAAGAGGCAATATACTTGAATGGGATATAATTTAATACAGGACCCTATTCATAGTATGATAATCTAAACCTGATAAAGTTAATATTTATTGCTGTTCCCTGTTGCGATTCCTTTGATTTGTGCAGTTTTCCCAAGGATATGTGTCAGTTATTATCGGTTGAAGCATGCTAACTTTGAATCATTAAAATGTTAGAATGATGGCACAGGAAAATCATAACCTCAAAAGTGGATACAGCCAATCAGTAAAGAGAAATTAATTTTATAAAATAACAAGCGCATGAACATCCTATCACAATACATCAGTTATTCCATATTTATCGGCGTTGGTGCCACGATTTTTATGGATTTGTACGCTTTATTTATCAAAACTGCTTTTAAAATTCCCTCTTTGGATTATGCTCTTGTAGGGCGTTGGATAGGTCATTTTAAACAGGGTGTCTTCGCTCATAAAAACATTGTGCATGCTGAAAAAATCACTGGTGAAAGGGCTTTGGGCTGGATGGCACATTACCTCATCGGTATTTCATTTGCGCTTTTACTTTTATTGATCTGCGGGCTGGACTGGTTGTACCAACCTACATTTTTAGTTTGTATAATTGTCGGAGTTGCGACTACTGCAGCTCCTTGGTTTATGATGCAGCCTGCGTTTGGTTTTGGCATCGCCGCATCTAAAACTCCTAAACCTGTCACGGCGCGATTAAGAAGCTTACAGGCACATGCTATATATGGTTTTGGATTATATATAGCCGCATTACTCTTGAATAAGCTCATTTTATAACCAGATATTATTATAATCGTAAGTTTTTATTATCTGTACGGAGCGTGAATAACCGAGTCGCTAAGCGCTATATTTCTTGTAGTTTATATTTCCTGAGGTCAACAGTGAGTAATTGATCGGTGCTGACCTGAAAGTAGCGCGATAGCGCTAAGAGCACATCTAGTGGTGGAGCCGTTTTCCCGATTTCGTATTTCGCATAAGAATCTCTTGTAACAGCTAGTTCAGCAGCAATTTTTCCTTGTGTAAGTCCGGGTATCTGCATCCTGAGGTACCTGATATTATCAGACAAAATCGATAGTGTTGACATTTTGTGAATATTAATCACATCAAATGTAAGAACAAATGTGAAAAATATTAGCATTTTTACTAAATAATTTAGTGAAATGAATAGAGCGATTGTACATATGGATTTGGATACCTTTTTTGTATCCTGTGAGCGGCTGGTAAATTCGCAACTCAACGATATTCCGTTGATTATTGGTGGAGGGGATCGGGGAGTGGTTTCTTCCTGTAGTTATGAAGCAAGAACTTTTGGTGTACGGTCTGCGATGCCGATGAAGATGGCATTACGGCTCTGTCATCAGGCCAGAGTAGTAAAAGGGGATATGGAATTATATTCCAAGATGTCCCATACGGTGACAGAAGTGATTGAAGAAAGTGCTCCAGTAATGGAGAAGGCTTCTATCGATGAGTTTTATCTTGACCTGACCGGGATGGATAAATTTTTCGGGGCTTATAAGTGGACCAATGAACTGGGAGCCAAAATTGAAAAGGAAACAGGTTTGCCTATCAGTTATGCTTTATCTGTTAATAAAACGGTCAGTAAAATCGGCACAGGCGAATCCAAACCTCATGGTCATCGTGAAATACCTTCAGTGGGTGTTCATTCTTTTCTTAATCCACTATCCATTAGAAAGATGCCGATGGTGGGGAATGCCACTTTCCAGCTCTTGTCACGAGTTGGGATCCGTACAATAGGTACATTGTCCGAAATTCCTGTTGAGGTGCTGCAGCAGATGATCGGGAAAAATGGGGTCGATTTATGGAAAAAGGCAAATGGGATTGATGAAACTCCTGTTATGCCTTATTCGGAAAGAAAATCGATTTCCAAGGAAAGAACTTTTAATAGCGACACCACGGATATTCATGTCGTGAAAAGCCTCATCTCGGGTATGGCCGAACAGCTGGCTTACCAGCTGCGCTGTGAAAAATGGTTGACTTCCACCGTAGTAGTCAAGATCAGGTACTCTAATTTTGATACTGAAACGAAACAATGCCGTGTCACTTATACCTCTGCAGATCATACGCTGACAAGGATCGCTTTAGAACTTTTTGATAAAATTTATACTAGACGGATGCGTCTTCGATTGGTAGGACTTCGGTTTACCGATCTGGTGCACGGAAGTTACCAAATGAATTTATTTGAAGATAATACACAGCTTATCAATCTGTATCAGGCAATGGACGCCATCAAAATGCGCTATGGCAGTGATGCGGTGGGCAGGGCAGTAGGTTTTAATTTTTCAACTTAATAGTCTTATGTTTCTTAACTGCCACTCTTTTCACAGTCTTCGTTATGGAACGCTTTCCATAGAGGAGCTCGTGGAGCAGGCCGCCGTCTTGGGGTTAAAGGAGCTTGTGCTGACGGATATCAATACCATTTCGGGCATCTATGAATTCAAAAAGAAATGTGAAGAAAAGAACATCAAACCGATTGCTGGTATTGAAGTTCGCAGAGGAAGTGAGCTGCTTTATATTACCATTGCAAAAGAGTTTCAGGGTATCGGAGAGGTGAACCGGGTTTTGACTTCTTATAATTGCGATGGTATTGATCTGCCGGCACAGCCTGATTTTCCGAACTGTTTTGTGATCTATCCCTTAAGCAATATTCCTGCGCAACTTCATGAAAATGAATATATCGGCATCCGGGAAGAAGAACTGAATAGCTTGTTCCGTAAAGAGTATCAGGCGCTGATTGCAAAGATGGTGATCCTGCAACCCGTGACTTTCACAACGAAAAAGGAATTTAATCTACACCGGATACTGCGAGCGATTGACAACAATATGCTGCTGTCGAAATTGCCGAAAAGTGAAATTTGCAGTAAATCGGAGTACTTGAGGTCGGAACAATCGCTATTGGAGGCTTATCAGCATTATCCGCAAATCATTGCGAATACCAAAAATATACTTTCGGTATGCCAGTTCGAATTTGCGTTTACCACACGGAGAAATAAAAGACACTACAAGGGATCAAAGGAGCACGATATCAATAAATTAACAGCACTGGCTTATGCAGGACTGGAAAGACGTTATGGAAAGGATCATGCAATAGCGAAACAGCGTGTTGAAAAGGAACTGCAGGTGATCGATGAATTAAATTTCAGCGGTTATTTTCTCATTACCTGGGATATCATCCGCTATAGCAACAGCATGGGTTTTATGCATGTGGGCAGGGGAAGCGGAGCCAATAGCATAGTTGCATATTGCTTGGGCATAACGGATATCTGTCCTTTGGAACTGGATCTTTACTTCGAGCGATTTCTAAATTTAAACCGAAAAAGTCCGCCCGATTTTGATATTGACTGGAGCTGGCAGGAGCGGGATATGATATTGAAATATATTTTTGACCGCTATGGAAAAAACCATGTTGCTTTTTGTGGTACGAATGTCGAATTTAAGTACCGTTCCATTATTCGTGAGATGGGTAAGGTATTTGGTTTACCGAAAGAGGAGCTCGATGAACTGACCAAAAATCCGGAAAAAGTTTTTAAAGATCAGGTTGTCCAGAAAGTGCAGGAGTATGGAAAGTTATTGGAAAAGTTTCCCAATCAGCGCAGCATGCATGCCTGTGGGATTATTATCTCTGAAGAACCGCTTACCAATTTTACGGTTCTTGAAATGCCTCCCAAAGGTTTTCCGATCGTGCAGTGGGATATGCATGTTGCGGAGGATATCGGTTTTGATAAATTTGATATTCTGTCGCAACGTGGACTCGGGACTATCAATGATACGGTGAAACTATTGGAAGAAAAACGGGGAATTAAAGTAAATATTAGGGATACGACGCTTTCCAAGGATGAAGCCCTATGTAATGAATTTTTAAGCCGGGGAAAAACGATCGGATGTTTTTATATTGAAAGTCCTGCGATGCGCGGTCTGCTGCGAAGATTGAAATGTGATAATTATAAGGTGCTGGTGGCGGCATCATCGATTATACGTCCCGGTGTAGCGCAAAGTGGTATGATGCGGGAATATATTTTTAGGCATAATAATCCGGATCAGTTTGAATATTTTCATCCGATATTTGAAGAACAGCTCGGTGACACCTATGGTATTATGGTTTATCAGGAAGACGTGATTAAAATTGCACTCCATTATGGCGGGGTTTCTGCTGCTGATGGTGATATATTGCGTAGGGCCATGAGTGGAAAAGGCAGATCGCGTAAGGCGCTTCAAAAAGTAAAGGATGATTTTTTTGAATCTTGCAGGCAACAGGGACATCCGGAAGAACTGAGTACAGAAATCTACCGGCAGATTGAATCTTTTGCTGGATATTCATTCTGTAAGGCGCATTCTGCTTCTTATGCCGTAGAGAGTTACCAGAGCTTATACCTCAAACTCTATTATCCTCTTGAATTTATGGTATCTGTCATCAATAATATGGGCGGTTTCTACAGAACGGAAGTGTACATCCATGAGGCCCGCATGTCTGGCGCCAAGATTCTGAATCCATGCGTGAATAGGAGTGAGCAGCAGACTACCATCTATGGTGATGAGGTTTATCTGGGATTTATGCATCTGGAGAAAGTGGAAGCGAAACTTGGCCGGTTGATTCCTGAAGAAAGGATCAGAAATGGGGAGTATCGCTCTTTGGAAGATTTTATTAAACGTATTCCGATCGGTATTGAAACCTTGCAGATTTTGATCTTTATTGGAGCTTTTCGGTTCAGCGGTGTACCCAAAAATGAGCTATTGTTAAAATCAAGGGTGCTGCTCGGTGATTTTAAACCTGGACGTCGCGCTGAAACCTTATTTGAGGAGCCTGTCAAGCATTTTAAATTTCCGGAATTGAAACGCAACATCTTTGAGGATGCTTTTGACGAGATAGAAATCTTAAGTTTTCCGGTCTCATGTACACCCTTCGATCTGCTGCAGACAAAGTATAGGGGAACAGTGATGGCTAAAGATCTGATCCAACATCATAAAAAGGAGGTCAAAATGCTTGCTTATCTGATCTCACGGAAGCATGTACCTACAAAAAGGGGAATCATGTATTTCGGAACCTGGGTGGACAACAATGGTGATTATTTTGATACGGCTCATTTTCCGGACTGTCTGGAACGATATCCTTTTCAAGGGGGCGGATGCTATTTACTCTTAGGAACGGTAGAAGTGGACTTCCATTTTCCGACCATAACCATAACGAAGATGGCAAAGATGCCTTTTATTCCTGATCCACGTTACTCACATGATGAGGAAAAGAAGTATGAAGCGCAGGAACGTATGAGAGAAGATGTCAGCATGACTTTTAGAGCTCCTTACCCACAAGAACATGAGATTGGGCTGCCCAGGATGAAAACAGTGAAGGAGTAACCAAGTTGCGCTGTGACAATTAAAGTTGTGAGTAAATCAGTCAGTGATATGCGATATGAGGATATAAAAGGTTAGATCGAATAGACGAGTGTGAGCCGAAGTGGTTTTGATTCATTTAGCGTCCTTTTTTTGAAAGGAGATAGGGCGATGTGCAGTTTATTTTAGCCTACCCTTTTTTTGGGGGTAGGCCAATCAATGGTTGCTAGGCTGTGTTAGGCTTGTTTTTAGAGGATGTTGCCGAATCATCCAGATCCTTATTGAGCTGATCGATAATAGCCATCAGTTTATTTTTCAGAATACGAATCTCATGATGAAGTTTGGTTTTGTCAAACATGAGGTGCTGTGCTTCGGTTATCTTTATCCCATTGGCTGTATAAATAGGATTTAAGAAGTTTTGAACACCTAGTTTTTTAGTTTCCCCTTTTGAAAATTTCACTTTTTGAAAGTAGTGGTGGTATACGGTAAGTCCTCCCGCGGTTAAATTACTAAAGAGACTCCTGTTCTCATCGCTGTCGTAATTGCGGGATGCGGGTATTTCGCCTGTGCTGCTGATCTTTTTTTTGACATATTGGATCAGTTTTTTAGATAAACTATTACTTTTGCTGTCAAATTGTACCGTAGAATAGCGTGCCACCTGTTTCAATTTGAACAGGATATCATTTAGATAGTTCCGTTGTTTATCTATGTCGGCTATATCTTCTAATGTTTTATCCAGCAAATCGAAACATTGATTGAGAAAACCGATGTGATTGAAATTTATACTGATCATAAATTTAATAAAGCAATGGTTATAATCCCTGTCCCACATATCGTGGGCAATGTGTCTGAGTACCCTTAGAAGTTTGATGAAGAATAATTGTTGCTCATAGCTGAGGTTCCGACCGGGCGCACGGAACTGATCTTCCAGTACGTGCTGAATCTCAATTAGAAAGCATTCGGAAACATCTTTTTCTATTAAAGTAGCTTTTAGAGCAGGAAACTGCTCCATGATTTCTGTTTTTAAGACATGAAGGTGAAATTGTGTAAGCGATGCCTGTGGGTCCATATCCTTGCTATAGCTGGTTTCAATATGGACCAGGAATTGGTAGTATTTAAGAATTGTTTCATCGGCCTGTTTATGTTTATAACGGTAGAGCTCATCCAACAAATTGCATAACTGGCTATAGGACAGCCTGAATGATTTGCGTGTAAGTAATAATATTTCTTTGTTGCCATGTCGGAAAACAAATTCTTGTTCTAACTGGAAGATGATAGCAAGAAGGTTTTGATCGGCTTTAACATGTTCTTCTTCATTTAAATGTGGAATGCCATAATATAGTATGGCTCTTTCCAGCTTAAGTAATACTCGGTTCATAGCTGCTATAATTTGGTTTAACTTAATTTTCTTACACTTAAAGCTACAATATTTCTTTTGGAAAAACCAGTAGATCGTATTAAATTCTTAATGTTGGGAAAAAATATTTTACATCAATCCTTGAAATGATGCCTGGAGCTCTGTTATGAGGGAATTAGATCATTTGGCCCCGGTATTGTTTATGTAACAAATAGAGCTTCTCAAAAAGAAATACCATCCTTTTATTGATATTCAATAATTATCTATATTTACATTTTTAAATAGAAAATTGAGCTTTAAGTCTGAGGGGAAAATTGTCATTATGTTAATCTTTAGGGGATTTTGGTCTTGAAAAGGTATGATATCAAACAATTTTCGGATCGCTTTGTTGAATTTTTATTTTTGCTTTGGATGTTGTACTGTAATACTACATCTCCTGATAAAACATAAATTTTAAGATGATAAAATCAAATAAACTACTCTTTTAAGCATATATGAAAAAGAAATCGATTTCTCGAATGTATTATCTATTCATTGCCACTACATTGTTCGTGGCTTCCTGTAGTAAAAACAGCAAAGGTGTAAATGACCAAGATCTGACTGATTTGAGGCCAGTGGGGGTACAGTCACAGCCCATTATTGAAAATGATACGATTTTAAATGTCACATACGAAAATGGCTTGCTTAATTCGGGTATTACGGGAGTAACGTCGACTAAAGCCACAGCATCTGATGCCGCGTATATGGTTAATCTTGCCGAAAATGGTACCACCAATGCCATTGCTCATAAAATTGTATTTGGCGATCAGGGATATTACTCCGATGATGCTTACAGAAGTGAAAGTGATGCTGTGGCTATAAAGAATGCGCGTTTTTTTCCGGGTGATGAGCGTCGTTACGAGTTTAGTGTTTTGCTTAAAGATTGGACGCCCTGGGTTTCGGGTCCTACTTATGAAACAAATGTTTTCCAGTTAAAGGTATCAGGAAATAGTACAACAGGATCGGGTGTTCCACTCCAGTTTCGTACGGCGAGAAATACGATGCGTTTAAGATATGAGGGTTCATCTTCTATCAAAAATATTATTCCCGATCTGCGTCCTTATGTAAATCAATGGATGCATTTCAGGGTAGATGTATTATGGGCAGATGGACCTACAGGGTATATAAGGACTTATATGAAACTTCCAGGGCAAAATGATTATACCTTGGTCGATGAGAAAACAAACTACCGTACTTTTGCGGGCAATGTAAATATTGGTAATATCGGTTATATTAAATGGGGTGTTTATGGAACACAGACGGGGCTTACGCGGATTGCTTACCATGATAATATCAGGATTATCAAACTTCCGTTACAAGATGGAAATTAAATAGTGACCAGTGACTGAGTGACTAGTAACGTAGTGATGGAGTGTCCAGTGATGGAGTTATGAGTGATGGAGTGTCCAGTAATGTAGTGATGAGTGATGGAGTTATGAGTGATGGAGTTATGAGTGATGGAGTTATGAGTGATGGAGTGTCCAGTAATGTAGTGATGAGTGAAGTAGGGGTATAAATAAAAAAGTCCATCTCGTTTGAGATGGACTTTTTTGGTGGTGCCAGCTGGATTCGAACCAGCGACACAAGGATTTTCAGTCCTTTGCTCTACCGACTGAGCTATGGCACCTTCCAAGTTTTTGTTTTAAATCTGTTACTTTCAGATCTGGTGGTGCCAGCTGGATTCGAACCAGCGACACAAGGATTTTCAGTCCTTTGCTCTACCGACTGAGCTATGGCACCTTCCAAGTTTTTGTTTTGAATCTGTTACTTTCAGATCTGGTGGTGCCAGCTGGATTCGAACCAGCGACACAAGGATTTTCAGTCCTTTGCTCTACCGACTGAGCTATGGCACCTTCCAAGTTTTTGTTTTATAATCTGTTACTTTCAGATCTGGTGGTGCCAGCTGGATTCGAACCAGCGACACAAGGATTTTCAGTCCTTTGCTCTACCGACTGAGCTATGGCACCTTAACCTGCATCCCCGTTTAACTTTGAATGCGATGCAAATATACCCCGATAATTCGAATTCTAAAATTTTTCACCCATTTATTTCATGTATTTTTTTGAAAGACTTGATTTTGATACAGATAAAATTTACAAGAAATTAACACGTAAAAATTTCAAATAGCCTATCTTTGCATTTCAATAAAATAAAATGAGTAAAAGAGGAAGAGTATTAGTTGCTATGAGTGGGGGTGTTGACAGTTCGGTCGCGGCTGTCATGCTTCATGAACAAGGATATGAAGTCATAGGGATCACGATGAAGACTTGGGACTATGCTGCTTCTGGTGGCTCGTCTAAGGAGACCGGATGCTGTAGCTTGGATAGTATCAACGATGCACGTTCTTTGGCGGTGAATTATGGTTTCCCACATTATATATTGGATATTAGAGATGAGTTTGGCGATTTTGTTATTGACAACTTTGTTGATGAATATATTGCCGGCCGTACGCCAAACCCTTGTGTATTGTGTAATACCCATATCAAATGGGAGGCTTTAATGAAACGCGCCAATAAATTGGACTGCGAATTTATTGCTACAGGTCACTATGCCAATATTCGTCTTCACGATAATAACCGTTACGTGATTTCGAAAGGTAAGGATGAAAACAAAGATCAGTCTTATGTACTTTGGGGTGTTGCACAGGAAAACTTGGCACGTACGCAATTTCCATTGGGATCGTTCACGAAAAAAGAAATTCGCCAGATGGCATTGGATATGGGACAGGTGGAGCTTGCTAATAAAGCGGAAAGCTATGAAATCTGTTTTGTACCGGATAATGACTACCGTGCATTCTTAAGACATAAGGTGCCTACTTTGGATCAACAGATCGGTCCTGGTAACTTTATCCTAACAGATGGTACTGTGGTAGGACAGCATATCGGTTATCCTTATTTTACGATCGGACAGCGTAAAGGTCTTGGTATCGCATTGGGTAAACCGATGTTTGTAGTCGAGATCCTTCCGGAGAGTAATACCGTGGTGCTGGGTGAAGAACATGAGCTTGAAAAATCATTCGCTTATGTGCGGAATGTAAATTTGGTTAAATATGCTTCTTTGGAGCAGCCTATGGAAGCGATATCTAAGGTGCGTTATAAAGATGCTGGTGCTTTATCTACCATCTCACAACAGGGGGACATGGTAAAGATCGACTTTGTACATAATGTAAAAGGTATTGCTCCTGGTCAATCGGCTGTTTTCTATGAAGGCAATGATTTGATCGGTGGTGGCTTCTTAATGAAATAGTCTATACAGATTTAAATAAAATAGGAAAGGTCTTAAAATTCATTTTTAAGACCTTTTTTCGTTGCGTGGGCTCGTTGCTATTTGTAAGATTCGATGATTTGATTGATTCTCCATTCTTGATTTACGTTACATAGGGTGATACATTCTACTTTTGTGAAATTGTCATACTTCATTTCTACTTTGGCCATAACACAGTTCTCATTTTTCTCCATGATGGTGTAGGTTGTTTTACAGTTCTGCTTTAGTCCTTTGCTTGACTTTAAAAAATTGACAACTTCTGATTTGCTGTATGTTTTTGTTTTTGCATTGGATGATTGGGTCCATTTGAAGTCATCGGAGAACAAGTGCTGTATACCTTCTGTATTACCATCCGCAGCGATCTGTACGTAACTGTCAATTACCGTTATGGGATTTGTGTTTCTCGGAGTCTTTCCTTTTGCAAAACTCATGCTCGTCATTGCGACTAATGCTCCGATTAATGCAAATACGATAAAGATTGAGTTTAGTGAATTTTTCATGATTTTTAGCTTTTTAAGTTTTTTTGATTTGTGAATTATTTAATTAATTGAATCAAAGGTATATGAGGGCGCTAAAAGTCGGAATGGTAATCAGGTGAACAGTCGGGTAAACTCGGTAAATGGAGGGGAGGATTCGGTGAATCTTTTGTGAATTTGAAAAGATCGGTAAAAAATCCGGTAAACGGGAGTTTTATTTGTCGCAAAGCAATTTGCCTATTTTATGAACATATTTTGATAGGAGAAAAATAAGTGACCATAAAGATCTTGAAGGGCTATTATTAAATGGTAAGCTCCGCTACCTGCCCAAAATATTATTCTTCCTCAACGAAGGTGATCCTATTACCAAAAGGATCGTAAACAGTCACCGTAATGGCCATCTTATTCCAGTCGGGCACTTCTAAGCCAGGGTGGTTATATTTATAGCTCTTTTCGCTCAGTTCTTTATGGTAGGCACGGAGACCTTTAAAATCATCAATGAAGATATGTGAACCGGGGCTGGCATCACCATGATGTTCTGAGAGGTGAAAAGAAATGTCTCTTAATGTGATTTCCATGTATTTTGGCGCGTCAGGATGATCAGTGTGTTCCCAATTGATTTTAAAACCAAGCCAGTTTATGTAGAACTCCTTCGTTTTATCGTAATCAAATATGCGTAAAATTGGTTTAACGATGCTCATATTTAAAGATAACATTTTATTGATCATAAAGTTTATACTCATTGATTACGATTATGTTACTCTTGTACCAACTAAGGTAAAATGTTAGGATTTATGCTGTGTTTTTGCTTTATTTTTATTGTAACTACTTACTGCCAAATAAAAACGGCTAGTTCACGATCGTTGATTTCCAATTATTTTATTATTGCATCATCGAAATTTTATAGGTCATGCTTGAGGCCGTACTGGATGATGGTCTGAATAATGGGGAGCAATTCTTTTCCTTTTTCGGTCAAGGTATATTCGACCTTTGGCGGGATTTCGGCAAAGGACTTTTTATGGACAATATCTTTATCGCATAAAAACTTCAATTGGCTGATCAGCATTTTCTCACTGATTCCGACAATACAGCGCTTCAGTTCGCCGTAGCGGATGGTGCGTTCGTTAATCTGGAAAATAATGAGCATGGTCCATTTTCCGCCGATGATTTCAAGTGTTTTCTTTAGGGGACAGTTTTCGTCAGAAATATTTATATTTATATTCATTGTGCTGTAAATCAGTAATTATTACTTTAACGTAAGTACCCTACTTTTAGGTAGGTACTTGACTATTATACTGCAAATGTAGAAATTTGTCATATAATTTACTCACTTATAAAATTAAATAGGATGTCAAAAAACGTAAAAATAGTGCAGTCGTATTTTAATGCGGTGGCAACAGGAGACTTTGATACAGTCGGAAGTTTATTTGCAGATGATATTGTATGGCATCAGCCGGGAAAAGGTATTCAATCTGGAACGTATACCGGAAAAGCAGCGGTGTTTGCTCATTTGGGGAACTTTATGCAATGGAGCAACGGTACCTTTGCTATTGATGATATTGAATATACAAGTGATAATGGAAATCTTGTGGCAGCTTCAATTCATTTCAAAGCAGCAAAAGGTGAGGGTACACTTGCGATGAAAGGTGTCGATCTATTGCTGATCGAAGATGACAAAATAAAAGAAGTCTGGCTGTTTTCAGAAAGAATTGAAGTGGAAGATGATTTTTGGAACAGTGCAGCGAAGAATTAAGATTTGAAGGGGAAATGAGGGTAAGATTTTAGGGTTCTGCTTTGCTTAATTGTGTTAACTGTGCTTTGTGCTGTATCCTATAAAAATCGTGTTGCTGTATCTGTATCCATTAAGACTTATATGATAACTTTGTTTAAAAGGAATAAGAATATGAAATTAACAATTTATCAGGTAGATGCTTTTACGGATATGGTATTCAAAGGAAATCCTGCGTCCGTATGTCCCTTAACGGAGTGGCTGGCGGACGATATTCTATTAAAGATTGCCGCAGAAAATAATCTATCGGAAACCGCTTTTTATGTGCCTAAAGGTGATGGTTATGAAATCCGTTGGTTTACACCTGCATCGGAAGTAGATCTTTGTGGTCATGCAACTCTTGCCACGGCCTACGTTTTGGCCCATTGTGAAAAGCAAGTAAAGGAAACGATTAATTTTTATTCGCCAAGAAGTGGCAAACTTCCCGTAAGCGTACAGCAGGATAAATTTGTGCTCAATTTTCCTGCAGACCAGTTTTCGGAAACTGAATTGAGCGATGCACTGCTGGCAGTAACGGATAAAAAACCGATTGCAGCTTATCGCGGAAAGACTGATTATATGCTGGTTTTCGAGAAGCAAAATGATATCGAGGCTTTAAAACCCAATCTACCTTTGATGATTGGTATGGCTGCAAGGGGATTTATCGTTACGGCGAAGGGAGAAAACCATGATTTTGTTTCCCGCTTTTTTGGACCTGCAGTTGGTGTTAATGAAGATCCTGTCTGTGGCTCGGCACATACGACGCTGACGCCTTATTGGGCAGGACAACTCAATAAAACTGAATTGAGGGCATTTCAGCTTTCAGATCGTACGGGTGAAGTATACTGCCGTCTGCTGGGCGACAGGGTAGAGCTGGCAGGAAATGCGGTGCTTTATATGAAAGGCGAGATTTATATTTGAACAAACAGTATTGATGTAACCTGTGTAGCAAGATGCGTCTGATATATTTTTTTGGGTTTCACTGCACATTGTGAAAAATCGTTCCTAATATTAAAATGTTTGTTTTACGGTAATTAAAACTAAAAACAGCTCTTTATGATTAATAAAGAGCTGTTTTTGTTATGTTTAAAAGGGTTTAATACTTCATCCATTTGATGATTTCTTTCCAGTTTGCTTTTTTACCGTAGATGAGGATACCTACACGGTATATTTTGGCTGCTAACCAAGTGACCAGTAGAAAAGTGCTTACCAACAATGCCAGCGATACAGCAATCTGCCAGGTGGGTACACCGAACGGAATGCGGACCAGCATGGCAATAGGGGAGGTGAAAGGTATAAAGCTTAGCCATGTTGCAATGGGGCCGTTAGGATCGTTAATAATGACTCCAAACGACAAGACATAGGTCAATAGCAAAGGCATGGTAATGGGCATGGTAAATTGGTTGGCTTCTGTTTCACTATCCACTGCCGATCCTACTGCAGCAAAGATGGCGCTGTAAAGTAAATAACCGGATAGGAAGAACAGAAAGAAGCAAACGATAATTTCGGTGACATTGACTGATTCCAGATGCTGTAAAATGCCAAATCCAAGACCTGAAGCTGGTGCGTGACTGACCGTGTTCATGCCGGGACCTCCTTGTTGCATTGCAGCCTGTTCTACGGTTTCTTTATTGATCAGTTTGGTGGCTCCAAAAACCAGGCCTCCGGTCAAGATGATCCAGAGTAGGAACTGGGTGAGTCCGACCATTCCGATACCGATGATCTTGCCCATCATAAGCTGGAAAGGTTTGACCGATGAGATGATAACTTCGATAATGCGATTGCTCTTTTCTTCAATTACACCACGCATCACCTGTACACCATAAAGAAACAGCGATAAGTAAACCAATACGGCCAAACCTACACCGATACCCATAGCAATACCTGTGTTGCTGTTTTTCTCCTCGCCATCTTCTGTTAGCTCTTTGGCATTGACGCTGATATGAGGCTGCACCGATTGTAACAGCTCTGGGTCGATACCTAGCTTCTTGTATTCGCCGATGCGGATGATGCCTTCAAGTTGTCTTGCTATTGCATTCTGGATCGTGATATTGGCTTTATCTGCTGAAATCAGCTCGATGGTAGTCTGCTGATAAATTTCTTTCGGAATGACCAGGATGGAGCTGTTTTGCTCATCGTCTTTAATCTGCTTTTTAAGATCCTGCAATGAGCGGTCGCTCACAGTAAAAGTAATGTTAGGGTCGCTTTTCAGCTGCTGTGCAAAACTGCCCTGCTGATCCAGAATATATACATGTGCATGGGCGTCTTTGAAACTTTTCTTGGTCAGATAAAATATCCCTCCGTAAAGCGCAATGAAAAATAATGGGACTAGAAAAGTCATCAATAAGAATGATTTCTTTTTGACACGGGAGAAGTATTCGCGCTGAATAATGAGTAGTATCTTATGCATGGTCGGTTTCTTTTTTAGCGTTGTTGGATAGGGTCACTTGCTCGATGAAAATATCATTGATAGAGGGTACTATTTCTAATACTTGATGGATTTCGGCCAGAGGTAAGAGCTTTGTGAGTACTTGATTGATGCTAATGTCTTGGTTTAACTTAATAGTGATAATTATTTTGTTTTCATATTGTTCTATATTTTTTAATTGGTATAGATTTTCTATATGTATTGATTTTTCATCATTAACGGCCTGTAATTCGATTTTGTAGGTCTGATTTTTATAGTTGTTTTTGATGTCGTGAATATTGCCGTCAAGGATCTTTTGGGAGCGGTTAATAAGTGCAATGTGGTCGCAAAGTTCTTCGACGGACTCCATTCTATGCGTCGAAAAGATGATTGTAGCCCCTTTTTGGTTCAATTCGAGGATTTCATCTTTGATTAAACTGGCGTTTACAGGGTCAAATCCGGAGAAGGGCTCATCCAAGATAATAAGATCAGGTTCGTGGAGTACGGTCGCAACAAACTGTACTTTCTGTTGCATACCTTTACTGAGGTCCTCAACCTTTTTATCCCACCATGACAAAATGTCAAGCTTCTCAAACCAATGATTTATTCGATCATTTGATTCTTTCTTACTCAGTCCTTTAAGTTGTGCTAAATAAAGCATTTGTTCTCCTATTTTCATCTTCTTGTAAAGGCCTCTTTCCTCTGGGAGGTAGCCAATTCGTTCGATATGTTTGGGTGCTAATGGCTCTCCGTCGAATAGTATTTCGCCCGAGTCCGGTCCTGTGATCTGGTTGATGATCCGGATCAGGGAAGTTTTACCGGCCCCATTGGGTCCTAAAAGTCCGAATATTTTTCCTTTGGGAATACTGAGGGAGACATGGTCCAGCGCTCTATGACTGGCATAGTCTTTTACAACATTTTTGATTTCTAAAAGCATGTATTATTTTGGTTAGTCATATGTGTTTAATCTATTTTTTTAAATCGGTTATCTGGCATGGTATTCCTGGTGCTTTAATGTGTTATAGCAAAATGCTCTCCTGCTGTATTTCGGTATTTATTTGTACCGATGTGCGTTAGATGGCCATGTTTACCAGCATATTTTTATCATTAGTAAAGCTGATCTGTGAAACGTTACACTTTTGCCTCCATTTTTGTTTTTTAAATAATGAAACGGATCGGAGTTCAATTTGTCAAAAGGATAGTTTTATGCTACCTTTGCAAGATGCAAATTAAAAAAGCCGAATTCATCTGTAGTAATACACGAGTTGATAAATTGCCAGAAGGCAAACTCCCTGAGTATGCTTTTATTGGTCGTTCCAATGTGGGTAAATCATCACTGATCAATGCTATGGTTGGTAAGAAAGGTTTAGCTAAAACTTCTCAAAAACCGGGTAAGACGCAGCTGATCAACCATTTTATCATCAATGACGATTGGTTTCTCGTGGATTTACCGGGTTATGGTTTTGCAAAAACATCGAAGTCCAACCGTGAAGCGTGGGAGAAATTTATTCGCCGTTATTTGACGCATCGCGATAATTTGCAGTGTATATTTGTTTTGATCGATAGCCGTCATGAGCCTCAAAAAATAGATCTTGAATTCTGTTACTGGTTAGGTGAGCGGGGTTTACCTTTTATGTTAGTATTCACGAAAGCTGATAAGCAGTCTAACGTGAAGTCTGATGTGAATATGTCTAAATTTAGAAAAGCATTAGCGGAGTGGTTTGAGGAAATTCCAAAGTGTTTCCTAACTTCTGCTGAAGTGAAGTCGGGTTGTGATGCCATTTTAGAAACGATCGGGGATATTAATACCCGTTTTGTTATGCCTGATTTAACGGCTCCTAGTAATGAAGTTGGGTATGAAGAAGGGGATGAAGATAAATATGGTGATGTGGATCCAGATCGTTATCGTCACGCTGGTGAAGAGGAGTAGTCCATGAAGAAGTATCTGTCCCTCGTACTGTTTGCGCACAGTATTTTTGCATTGCCTTTTGCTTTTATTGGCTTTTTCCTGGCTTTACATACCACCAATCATACTTTTGACTGGAAGTTACTCGTATTAATGCTGGTGTGTATGGTGACCGCACGTAATGCGGCTATGGCCTTTAACCGTTACCTAGACCGTGATATCGATATTTTGAATCCGCGGACAGCGATGCGCGATATACCTGCGGGGCGGATTTCTGCTAGAGGGGCATTGTTATTTACAATCATAAACTGTGTGTTTTTTGTCGTTGCGACTTACTTTATCAACAGTTTATGCTTTATGTTGTCACCTATTGCTTTATTTGTCGTGCTCTTTTATTCTTATACTAAGCGTATTACGGCTTTATGTCATCTGGTGCTCGGTCTAGGTTTGGGGCTTGCTCCGGTGGGTGCATATCTTGTGGTAACGGGTCAGTTTCATATTGTTCCTGTACTTTACGGCCTTGCCGTATTGTGCTGGGTGAGCGGTTTTGATATTATCTATGCTCTGCAGGATGAGGCGTTTGACCGTGAGCATAAGCTGAATTCCATTCCAGTATTGTTGGGTACTAAAGGAGCGCTACGTTTTTCCGAAATCCTGCATGTATGTTCGTTTATATTTGTGCTCTTGCCGGTTCTGTATATGGAGGTGGGATGGTTCTATTATCTGGGTGTTGTTTTTTATGGCAGTTTGCTAATCTATCAGCACCGGATTGTGAGTCCAACCGATCTTAGCCGCGTAGATCGCGCTTTTATGACGACCAATGGTATCGCATCTGTTATTTTTGCAGTTTTCTATCTGCTGGATATTATCGTGCATTAGCCGATAGCGTCCAGATTTATATTTTTTATGGTCAAAGCCAGATTAATCTTGATTAATCTGGCTTTTTGTATTTTCTGCTCTATTTTTTGTGCCATCCTGAATAAAAATTTATATTTTCAGGGCTTGTTATTAGGATGTGTACACCAATTATTTGTAAAAGCTTAGATTATGGTAGATAATAATTTTGAAAATTTTGTAAAAATCGCATCGGAGCTGGTGTGGAGTGATGTTTTTATTTACCTGTGTCTGTTGACGGGTTTGTATTTTTCTGTACGGACTGGATTTCTGCAGTTGACCTATATTAAAGATATGCTGCGATTGCTGTTTCAGAAAAAGCAGTCGGACGAGGGTATATCATCTTTTCAGGCCTTTGCATTGGCAATTTCGGGCCGCGTGGGCACAGGAAATATCATCGGAGTGGCCACGGCGATCTATATGGGAGGTCCGGGTGCAATTTTCTGGATGTGGGCGATTGCTTTCCTAGGTGCTGCATCTGCTTTCGTGGAGTCTACGCTGGCACAGGTGTTCAAACAGCAGGTCGGAGATGAGTTTAAAGGTGGTCCTGCCTATTATATTGAAAAATGTCTGGGTGTGAAGTGGTATGCGGTTCTGTTTGCCTTAATAACCATTGCAAGTACAGGCTTTTTACTTCCCGGCGTGCAAAGTAATGCTATTGCATCTTCGATGCACAATGCATTTGAAATACCTGTCGCTTATACGGGGATTGGAGTGGTGGTTTTGTTGGCTGTTATTATTTTCGGCGGTGTACAGCGTATTGGCCGAGTGGCTGAACTAGTGGTGCCGTTTATGGCGGGAGCGTATATTTTAATGGCTTTAGTGATCATCGCTTTAAATTATACACAGATTCTGGATGTGTTTGGTCTTATCTTCAGTTCTGCATTTAGCCTGAATGCCACTTTTGGCGGCGTTGTGGGCATGGCGATTGCCTGGGGTGTTAAGCGTGGCATCTATAGTAATGAGGCCGGACAGGGCACCGCACCGCATGCTGCGGCCGCAGCGGATGTTAGTCATCCTGCACAGCAGGGTTTGGTACAGGCTTTTTCGGTGTATGTGGATACAATATTCGTTTGTACAGCAACAGGACTTATGATTTTATTTACCAATCAGTATAATGTGGGGCAATTTGATGGCGCCGGTCAACTGGTCGGTTTTATATCGGAGCATATACCAGGGGTCAATTACACGGCCTTTACACAGGCGGCGGTGTCGCATCATTTTCCATTGATCGGAAATGGCTTTGTGGCCATCGCATTGTTTTTCTTTGCATTTACGACGGTTATGGCTTATTACTATTATGCGGAAACCAACTTATCGTATATCTTTTCCAATAAGGTAAGTCCGGCGGTCACCTGGATATTGCGTATTGTATTTCTTGCGGCGGTATACTATGGTTCTGTGAAAACAGCGGAGATTGCCTGGGCAATCGGTGATATCGGTGTAGGGCTGATGGCTTATGTCAATCTGATCGCGATCTTACTGATGAGTAAAACAGCGCTCAAGGTATGGCAGGATTATAAAGTGAAGCGTAAAAGAGGGGATATGAATCCAACATTCAGTGCCAAGGAACTGGGGATTAAGAATGCGGAGTTCTGGGATAAAGAGAAATAAAAGGAATAAAAAAATCCCTCAACAAGTGTTGAGGGATTTTTTTATGTTTAATTCATTTTTCCGAATTTATCTCCGGCCATATCTTTCTCATAGTAGGCGGTAAGATCATCCCGGTGATTCAGCACTTTTGATTTGGCTATATACTCCTGGTTGTCGGCATAGATGAATAGTAATGATCCATCTTTAATGGTATTGATAATAGGCTTCGCTAACTCTCTAGGCAGCGCAGGACAGCCGTAGCTTCGTCCTAAGCGTCCCAATGAACTTACGATGCGTGGATTTGCATAATCTGCGCCATGAACTACTACAGCTCTTGATTTGGCTCTATCATTAAAGCCTTCTTCCAGTCCATTTAAAACCAAAGAGTAACCATTTGAACCTTGATAAGTATTCTCCGTTACATAAAAGCCCAATGAGCTCTGGAATGACTCCGGCGTGTTTGAAAAAGAAGTAGCGTAATTACTACCGCTATTTTTACCGTGTGAAACGAGCGAATGAAAAAGGACTTTTTCGTTTTTAAGGTCTAGGACGACAAGCCTTTTTTCGGTAGATGGTAAAGTGAAGTCAATGATTGATAATACATCTTTGTTTTTGGCGGGAAGTAATCTATAGCCTTCCATCGCTTCTTTAAATGCTTTATAATTGACTACATCTTTGAGATTCATGCTTTCGTAGAGTGCATCTACTTTTGATATTTTCTTTTTAACTGTAATTTCTTTTTTATGAATTTCTGTCGGTACTACATTTTTAGATTCTGAGAACAACGCTGCATACAAACCCATAAATAAAATGAACACTAATTTCTCCATACTTTATCCCTTATTTGTTTTTCGATAGCAAATTTAAGAACTAAAGATAGTTAAAAAGTGTAAAAAATTGTTAATCAGTATCTTAATTATCGTTAATCAATAACTATTACCAAAGTCTGGAAGTCTTTTGACCGTTTATAAACAAATTGTGCATGTGATGACGCATTTCTGACACACATATGTGACCTCGGGATGGTGCCTAAGCTCCAGCTGTATTCGATCACTTTACCGTTCGGATTATTGACAGGAACGCCGTGTACGTACGCTCCGGCCGTAAAACGGCTTGCAAATGGGGCGTAACCTTCGATAGATTTTGTGCCATCTTTGAAATAAAACATCTTGGATTTATGCTCCTGTAAAACAAAGATTCCAGTAGGAGTTTCCTGTGCATGAGGAGGCTTGTGACGGCCTGTAGTGGCTGGATTCATGCTTCTTACTGCCCATCCTTTTTCTGTTTTATCCAGTGTACAAATATTTTGGTTTGTAACATCCACGACGATTACTTTGTCAAATCTGACAGAATCGCCTATTGTTTTGAGGTATCTTTTTGGTACTTCCCAAGTTCCTTCGAAGGAAACACCTTCCACTTTGACACGTTGTAACGTATCGCTACTCTGCAGTTTAACCAGCCAGCCATCTCTACCATAAATGGAAGGTAATTTGGTTTCGCCTTCACGATATAAGGGACTCGCTTGGTAGCGTTCTGTTCCTAGGGAGTCAGCAACACGTTTATAGGAATCTCTTTTGAAATGTGGAATAGTAGGTGCCTCACCATTTGAATTCTGATAGTTTTGCAGCACACCATAAATAGCGTTGCCGTTCTGGAAATTTTCAACAAAAGCCAATTTTTCTTTTATTTTATCCCATTGAAATTGCCTTACTGTATCTTTATAGGGATAAGTGTCTTCTAATGTATACTTAGTGTACTGGAGTTCTTTGGTGATTTCAATATCTGCCGCTGTTTTTGGTTTGGCCTTAGCAATTTCTTCTTCTTTCTTTCTAATCGCATCGATTGAATCTTTTGTTTTCTCCTTTTTCTTTTCTTCCGGATCATTTTTTGATTGTCCTTGTTGGCAAGAAATAAACAAAAAGGAAACGAAAAAACTATATATTAAAATGTTTTTAATGTACAAATGCTTCATAAAACAGGGCTCATTAATATTTTACTGTTGAGAAAAGGTACATTATTGTATCGTTGCCCCTTTTCTGAATGATTTCATTACCAAACATAGTGCCGAGATTTACATGGATGGATTAAAGATACAAGGTGCTCGCGGAAGAGTAAGAGTTAAATTTTTCATTTATCGACTATATATTGAATGGCAGTAAAACAATTTTATAATGATGAGGTTGTATCAATAATTTCTGCTATTTTTAATGTATATGATTTCAAACTTACGTTACTTAATAATACTTGTATTTATATCGTCCTGTGGGATTATGCACAATGTGCCTCTTTCACAGAAGCCGAATTCATTTGATAAACCCAATATTTCCAATTCTTTTGTGGATCAAAACGGAAATTTTTATCCTGATAACTGGCGTAAGACGTACGGCAGCCCACCTAGTAATGGAAAAAGAGATGCTTACTCTTTAATGAAAATCGCGGCAGACAAAGGTATCACGGATGAGCTGACGGGATTTGAAGTGAAAAAACTAAGGGAATTTAAAGAGCGTGTGAAAACGAAGAAGCGCGTTTTTGTGTTTGTTCACGGCTTTAATGCAAACAATGAAGAAGTAAATGAGAGTTACGGTTATATCCAGAAGCTTATTAAGGTCAATGCTAAGGATGATGAGATTGTACGTTTTTATTGGGACGGGCTATGGACGAGCAATCCTTTTGCCGGGGCAAAAATCTGGTTTACCGCGACTTCCTTTAGTCAGATGGCCGGTGAGTTTGGTTTAAGGCGTGTGCTGAATACGATTTCAAATAAAGATGTCTATATCATTTCACACAGTCGAGGTGCTTCTGTGGTACTGAGTGCATTGGCGGAACCGCATTTCAATGAGAAGTTTGTAAAAGACATCAAGGAAATTCATAATGTTGATGTGGAAAACGCGAAAGAACTCTTGGAGAATAAAAACCGGATTACCTGTATTATGCTAGCTCCAGCAATCGGATTAGCTGATTTTAAATCGCAGGAGGCGGGCAATGACTCCTTCTGTACGATAAGTCCACAGGTGAAAAAAATGCACATTACAATCAATAATACAGATAAGATGCTGAAGAAGTTTTTCGGTTTTTTTGCCGATAAATTTAATCCGACCGACCTGGGCTATAAAGATAATGTGTACAATGAGCTGGTGAAGCAGTATACCTGCTTTGATAAAACAGACTTCTCGGGTATGGAAAGCCATGCATTCAATAGCTATATTCGCAGTCCGAAATTTAAAACGATGCTAAAAGCAAATGGTATTGCTTTAGCGAAATAGTGTTAGTGTTGCTTGTTGTTCTCCCGGTTATTGTAGGTTAAGTAGATTCTCTTGACTTCCAATTGCTCGGCTCTTCCTTTATTGATGAGAAGCTGACGTTGTTGGGTAAGTCTGGACTTGTTATTACGCATTTTGTTTTTTAAAACATTGAGATAGGCTATGGCACCAATTCTGGTGGTGTCGAGGCCTAAAAGCCTACAGGAATAGCTTCCTAGGAGAAAATGGTTATAATAAAGATGAATTTCGCGCATCATTTTACGTCCCAGCGCTGATTCCGGATAATACGCGACTATAGGCTCTTCCTGTAGGGCCTGGGCCAATAACCTGGAATCGGCATCGCCTTCTTTTTGTGTCATGGTCCAGTAGTAAAGCGCTTCAATAGCCTGTTGTTCCGTGTCAGGGAGTAGTTGCAAGGGGATACCTAATAAGTAACCGATATATTTCCAGAGGTGAAGTACTGCTGTTATTTCTTCTGGAAGGATCTGAAATTTCATGCGCTGTAACCCGACGATAAAGACCAGCGAAAATCCCAGGTTGGTGGCAAGCATGTCCCACTGATTGAGTGGTAGGCCCCATTCATTTTGGTCCCAATCCGTCTTCGCCAGAATATTGATCCGTGAGAAAGCATGGATCATGCGGGTTTCCATTACTTTTTGATAACCGACCTGCCCGCTTTTTAAAGCTCCATTTTCCATGATGTCTACCCAAAAGTCTACTGTATCTGCCAGGCGCTTCACGGCTCCTTTTTTTAGTGCACCGGTATAGATAAGTGGTTTATTGATTGCTGCAGATTCGTAACCACCCATGAGGCAGTAGTCGCGCAAGACGATCAGACCGCTTAATCCTGCGCGCTGACTTACTGCGATGCCACTTTCCAGCAGTTCCCAGTTTAACCAGGACGCTGAACTCTCAATCGAGGAGAAAAAAGTGTCAAGTGCTTCTCTATAGGGCTCATCGACATTTTCCGGAGCAACTAAATACGCACGTAGTAATTGCTGTCCCTTGCCAAAACCAACTTGCTGATGGAGCTTTCTGACCAATTCGTCTGCCGGTTCATCGCAGGTGAAGAGGTAGGGCACCAACTTGTTTGCTTCCCGAAGGTCGGGCTGCTTTGGCAGTTTTTTTAACAGTTTTACTCCGGCACCTGCGGTCCAATAATGATGAAAGGAGGATGTATTTGTTTTGAATCGGCTCGGTATTTCCATCTTAATTGTCTATATCCCAATTCATAAAATTGCCTGTAGCAACGATGTTTCCAGATGTATAGGAAAAATCGAAATCAACGTAATCGGACTGGCAGGAGGTCGTATCACTGCAGCAAAATTGTCGGTCGATGTTGAAGCTGATTCGAAATTTACCTTTCTTTTCGATATCGTTGAAAGTGAAACTCGAGACGCTAAGATCGCCGATCTGCGGTGCGCCATCTTTGTCGGATAGGCTGTCGAATACTGCTTCCTGCAACTGTTTGCGGTCTTCGGCTGTGATATGATCGAGCAATAAGGTGAAATTTTGCTTGATTTGCTGTAATGCTGTATCTGTAACCGGTATGTTTAATGTGATTGTTGACATGTTTTTAGTGTATAAGCTAGTTGATGTTCGAGCTGCTGTTCGTCTGGAAAATATGTTGTTCTGATCTTCGGATCTAATGAAATCTGTGAAGCAATGGCTTTAAAGGCCAGGTAATGGAGTTCCGAGACCGATAAGCACGTGACCGATGTGCTAAAAGTAATGTTATGTTCTGCCTGCAGGCTGTAGAGACTCTTTGGTAATGCCCTAAGTTTGATCTTACCCACCAGCACATTTAATTTTTCTTCCCAATAGCCAATTTCGTCTGCTAGTTGCTGGAGTATAAATTGTTTCTGCCAGTCATGTAGCTGTTTTTGATAAGTTGTCCCTGTACAGTACAAGGTAATGGTTCTGTTTTTAACCAGAATTTTGTTCGAGGTGCTATTCTTGATGAGTTTGAGTAAATAGTTTTGCTGAAAGAGACGAACCGGATGTTCTTGATACTCGACTTCTTCAGAAACTGTTTGGCTATTCTTGTTATTTTTAATAAACTGTTCTAAGGTGCTGATTTCAAAGTCTACGGGAGCAAAAATGCGCGCAAGGCCCGGATGTTGCTCCAAGCGGATTTCTTTGGAATCAGTTGTAATGATTTGATAGTTTTTTCCAGCTATTTCGATTTGCATACTGAAATTAAATGTTCGACCTTGTAAACATAATACTAACTTTTATTAAGTTTGTCATCAAATTAAAACAAATAAACGGTAATATGAAAAAACATTCAGTTCTTGCCGCTTTACTGATGTGCGGAGGAATGCTCTTTGCACAGCAGCAGCCGGCAATCAATACAGCCTTTATGGATAAGAGTGTTCGTCCTCAGGATGACTTTTACAATTTTGTAAACGGTCAATGGATGAAGACAGTGTCTATACCTTCGGATAAAGCGCGATGGGGATCTTTTGACGAGCTTCGTGAAAACACAGACATTGCGACGTTGAAGATCTTGAAAGAATCTTTAAGTACCACCTTTGCAAAAGGTTCTGACGGTCAAAAGATCGGTGATTTATATCGCTCTTATATTGATTTTGATAAACGTAACCAATTGGGCGTAACTCCAATTAAACCTTATCTGGATAAAATCGATGCGATCAAGGATTTTAACGGTCTGTACAATTATCTGGTTGAGGTGACGCCAATCGGTGGCAATCCTTTTTTCGGTGCTTATGTCTATGCACACTTAAAAAATAGTAACGTCAATACGGTTTATTTAGGTGCTGCAAGTTTAGGTCTGGGGCGTTCTTACTACCAAGTTGTAGATGCTAAGAATACGGAAACTTTAGGTGATTATTCTAATTTTATCTCGGCGCTTTATAGTAAAGTCGGTCAGCGTACGCGTGACTTAAAGGGTCCGAAGATTGTTGCTTTTGAAAAAGAACTGGCTAAAAACCTGAAAACAGTGGAGCAATCCCGTGATGCTGAAAAGCGTTATAATCCGGTTGCTGTTGCTGATCTGAAGAAAATGGTCAAAAACATTGATATTGCCAAATATCTGAAAGATACTGGTTTTAAAGCGGATACCGTGATTGTTTCAGAACTGGCTTATTATCAGAACCTAGACAAGGTGTTGAAGCCTGAAAACCTAGAAGCGATTAAGGAGGTCTTGAAATTTAACGTGATGAATGATGCGGCGGCATATTTAACAGCAGACCTGGATCAACTTAATTTTGATTTTTGGGGTAAAAAATTGAAGGGTCAAAAAGAACAGCGTGCGTTGGAAAAAAGAGGAGTTGAATTTGTCAACAGTGTGGCAGGCGAGCTTTTGGGTAAACTTTACGTGAAAGAGAATTTCCCGCCACAAGCAAAAGAGCAGGCAGAGGAATTGGTCGGTTACCTGATCAAATCTTTCCAGCAGCATATCAATGATCTGAAGTGGATGTCGGCCGATACGAAAGTAAAGGCTTTAGAGAAACTTTCGAAATTCAATGTGAAGATCGGTTACCCGGATAAATGGAAAGATTACACTACGTTAAATGTGGGTACTTCTTTATTTGATAATATCCTGAGCGAGCGTAAATGGGCTTTTGCAAAGAATTTGGATAAGCAAGGTAAACCTGTCGACAAATCGGAATGGGGTATGACACCACAAACTGTCAATGCTTATTACAGTCCTTTGTTTAATGAAATTGTATTCCCTGCAGCGATCTTACAGCCGCCATTCTATGATTATAAGGCAGATGCAGCGGTTAACTTCGGTGGTATCGGTGCGGTTATCGGTCATGAGCTGTCTCATGGTTTTGATGATCAAGGAGCTAAATATGATGGAAACGGTAATTTGAACAACTGGTGGACCGAAGAGGATAAGACGAAGTTTGAAGCTTCTGCTGATGCATTGGTAAAACAGTTTGAAGCTTATGAGCCGGTACCGGGTGTGAAGGTGAATGGCCGTTTTACTTTGGGTGAAAATATAGGTGACTTAGGTGGTTCTTCTGTTGCTTTCGATGCTTTGAAAATGTACCTGAAAGATAAAGGTAACCCAGGTCTGATCGATGGATATACACAAGAACAACGTTTCTTTTTATCGTGGGCTACGATCTGGAGAACTAAAACAACGGATGAGTTTGTTGTGAACCAAGTGAAAACAGATCCGCATTCGCCAGCTCAATATCGTGCTTTTGCGCCGATCATCAATTTGGATGGTTTTCATGAGGCATTCGGTACGAAGGAAGGTGATAAATTATTTGTCCCTAAAACGGATAGAATTGTGATCTGGTAGTTCTTATTTGTATAGGAAAGATCGAGATTAAAATAGAAAGCCCTTACAGATTCCTGTAAGGGCTTTTCTATTATTTTAGTTAAGAGGGCTGGAATTTTTTTTAACTTCTGAGTCTTCTAGCCATCTCACTTATTATTTAAGTAACTTTTTAAAAAAGTAATGCTCGGATCTGTTTTTCATCTTCCTGGATCTGATCTTTCATTTCCTGTAAGGAGTCAAAACGTTCGTCATGACGGATGAAATGCAGGAATTTTACGCGTAATGTCTTCCCATATATATCATCATTGAAATCAAATAAGCTTATTTCAATGCTTCTGTTCATTCCATCTACTGTTGGTCGGGTACCAATGTAGCCCATTCCTTTAGCAATTTTGATTGGCTGTATTTCTACGTATTCGCCTGTGGTAATATTTTGTAAATGATCGAAAATATGAACTTCAACAGCATAGATACCGTATGCAGGAATTAATTTGTGCTGTTCGTGCACCTGCAGGTTGGCAGTGGGAAAACCGATTGTACGGCCGATTTGGTCCCCGCGGATCACTGTTCCTGTTAATTCAAAAGGATAGCCCAAGTAAAGGTTTGCGGTCTTGATATCACCGGTAATCAGTGCAAGGCGTATACGTGTTGACGATACTGCAACGTCGTTGATGTCCTGTTCGGGGATTTGTTCCACCGAGTAGTCAAAAATATCAGCGTACTGTTGCAGATCTTTTAAGCTTCCACTTCTATCTTTCCCGAAATGATGATCGTATCCGATCACTATTTTCTTTGTGCCGAGTTTTCCGACCAGTACATTGCTGATGTATTCTTCAGGTGTCTGGTTTGAGAAATCGCGTGAAAACGGTGTGATGATTAAATGGTCGATATCCAATTCAGATAGTCGGCTCACTTTTTCTTCTATATCATTGATAAGACGTAAACTGTCATCATCCGGATTGATAATTAATCTAGGGTGAGGGTAGAAGGTTAACAATACGGTCTCACCGTTAATTTTTTTAGCGCATTCTTTTAGATGAGTTAATATTTTTTGATGACCGATATGGACACCATCAAATGTACCGATGGTAACAACTGCATTTTCCAATGCTTTAAAATCATCTAAACTTCTATAAATTTTCATTTAATGAAATATTTTTCGAGAAATTAATCAATAGAAATCAATCGTTACAATTGAGGTTCTGTGATACTAATTTCTTTGTGAGCCTTTATTTTTTGAATTAATTCTTCTAGGTTCCAAGCATTTTCAACTTGGTAATCGCCACTTTTCGTTCTTCTTAGTGAACTTAAATGTGCACCACTGCTAAGCGCTTTTCCGAAATCGTACGCCAGGGAACGAATATATGTTCCTTTGCTGCATGATACTCTGAAATGAATGACCGGCATTTCTATTTTTTCGATGATAAAGCTGTTAATGGAGACCTTACGTGTTTTTAACTCGACTGTTTCGCCACGGCGAGCCTTTTCATAAATACGTTCTCCGTTTATCTTGATTGCTGAATGTGCTGGTGGATATTGGTCGATATCTCCTTCGAAGGTTTTCGCTGCATCGTGGATCATCTGTTCCGAAATATGATCGATCGGAAAGGTTTCATCAACTTCTGTTTCCAGGTCGTAAGAAGGGGTAGTACCACCTAAGGTGATGGCTCCTGTGTATTCTTTATCTTCAGCTTGATAGCTGTCTATTTTTTTTGTGAATTTACCTGTACATACAATTAGTAAACCGGTAGCTAGCGGGTCTAATGTACCTGCATGGCCTACTTTTATCTTTAATGGTTTAATGGAGTTACGGATTTTCCCCACCACATCAAAGCTAGTCCAGGTCAGTGGCTTATCTATCAGTAACATTTGTCCTTCGGCAAATGAAAATACCTTTTCTATTTGATCTTTCTCGTTATTTTCCATTCATTAGTTCAATTGCACTAGATCATTGATTTTGTTTTATTTGCTGAATCTCGTTAAAAGAAGATTTTAATAAAACAAAGTCAAGCTGATTTTGTATTTTTTTGCAAAGGTACTCATATTATTTTTCACCATAGCGGGTAAAAGTAAGCGTAGCGTCAAAGTATTAGTTATTCCAAAAGAATACTAATAAAGCAATACCAATAATAATGCGGTACCAGCCCCAGAATTTAAATCCGTATTTGGTTAAGACGGTAATAAATGATTTAACTGCGATCATAGCGACTATAAATGCGACAACATTGCCGACAATAAAGACGATGATGTTTTCATTACTGGAAAATATCATCTCATAACCTTTCTGCGCATGTGCTGTTCCTTCGCCCCATGTTTTTACAAATACGGAGTAAACTGTTACAGCAAGCATAGTCGGAACTGCTAAGAAGAATGAAAATTCTGCTGCTGCTCTACGGTCTAATCCTTGCGTCAAACCACCGATAATAGATGCTGCTGAACGGGAAGTACCTGGCATCATGGCTAAACATTGCCAAAAACCTATAATTAATGCTTTCTTAATCGGAATCTCTTTTTCATCTAAGATGGTTGGATTCTTGAACCATTTGTCAACAAATAGCAGGACAACACCACCTAATACCAAGACGGTTGAAATAGCGATTTGATTGCCTAATACGGCTTCGATTTTATCGTCCAGTAGTTTTCCTAAAACCAGTGCCGGAATAACAGCAATAGCTAGTTTGTAATACAGCTGGATATTTTTGATGTCGAAAAATTTCTTCCAGTAGAGAACTACGATGGACAGGATGGCGCCAAATTGGATAGACACCTGGAACATTTTGAGGTATTCACTTTCCTGCATACCCATTAAGGCTGCAGTAAAGCCCATATGGGCTGTAGATGAAATCGGAAGATACTCAGTTAATCCTTCTACAATCGCTAGAAGGATGGCTTCAAATAAGGACATAGTGTAATTCTACTTTTATTTAGATTTTGGTTTGTAAAGAATGGCTACAAAACCCAATGCAAAACCAAGTACTATGACGATGGGAGCTAACGTGATTTTAGTAAAACTATAGATATCTGTATTACCGCTCATAAGCAGGAAACCGATGATAACGATAATGATACTAACAATAAATAATTGATAATTCAATTTTCCGAAAACAAAAGCACCTTTGTTTGTCGTTTCAGATTTTTTGATTTGAGCCATTTTTAACTGTATAAATCGTTAGATTTTGCTTTTAAATATTTGGTTACGGCAAAGTATGTACTTAAGCCAGAAATTAGAATTCCGATTGCGATGACCACGATAAAGATCGCGGCAAATTCGTACCAGTTTCTTAAAAATACCAGTTCTGGAATCTGCTGCTGTGCAAACTTCAGTGTGAATATTAATAATAGGATGGCGATAAGCGAGCCCAATAGTCCATGAATAATACCGTAGGTGATGAATGGTTTACGGATGAAGTTTTTGGTTGCTCCTATTAATTGCATGCTTTTGATCAGGAACCGCTGTGAATAGATCGCCAGACGGATGGTATTGTTGATGAGGGCTACTGCTATCACTAATAAGATCGCGGCAAACGCCAATACTACAATACTGATAATGCGTACATTTTTATTGACCATATCGATAAGCGATTCTTGGTAAACCACTTCTTTGATTCGGGTGTTGCGTGATATTTTGTCTATAAAGGTTTTGATACTATCCGAATTGGCGTAATCTTCTTTCATGTATACGTCAATAGAAGGAAGCAATGGGTTGTGGCCTAAGTACTGTACAAAGTCTTCGCCTAAATCTTCTTTCAATGATTTTGCAGCTAGTTCTTTGCTAATATATTCTGTACGTAGGACATACTTATCTTTCTCTAGATCCTTTTGCAGTGAAAGTACATCTCCTTCATTGGTGCCATCGTTAACGATGACATTGAGTACGATGTTTTCTTTTACGTATTTCGATAGATTCTTTGCGTGAACAAGTAATAAACCTAGCAATCCAGTTACTAAAAGGACTAGAGCTATACTGATAACAGTAGAGACGTAAACTGATTTTGTCTTTCTTTTTTGCGTGCTTGATTCGTATTCTGACATAATAAGCAATAAAAATTTATTTGCGAAAGTAATGATTTGAGGGGATTTATTCGAATTATTCTTGTAATAACTTTCTTGCGGAAGTATGAAAATTCGCTATATCCTTTGTAATTAACTTTTCAATACTATCATTTATTGTTTAAACTACAAAACTTTTCTTACAATTCGCTATTAAAATCGTAATTTCGCAAGTCTTACAAAATTCCTCAATACAAAAATGGAGTACAATCACAAATCGTTAGAAAAAAAGTGGCAAAAATTTTGGGCCGATCATGAAACATTCAAATCTGCGGATACACATGAAAAACCGAAATATTATGTTTTAGACATGTTTCCTTATCCTTCTGGAGCTGGACTGCACGTCGGTCATCCACTTGGTTATATCGCTTCGGATATTTTTTCAAGATATAAACGTTTAAAAGGTTTTAATGTTTTGCATCCTATGGGATATGATTCGTTCGGTTTACCTGCGGAGCAGTATGCCATTCAGACGGGACAACATCCAGCGATTACGACTGAGGCAAATATAAACCGTTACCGTGAACAATTGGATAACATTGGTTTTTCTTTTGATTGGAGCAGAGAGGTACGTACTTCCGAGTCTTCTTACTATAAGTGGTCGCAATGGATTTTCATGCAACTGTTCAATTCTTGGTATAACAATGATTCGGATAAAGCAGAGTTAATCGATACTTTAATTAGTCGTTTTGAAAAAACTGGTTCAGAGAGAATTAATGCTGTTTCTGATGATGATGTATTAACATTTACAGGGGCGGAATGGCTTACCTTTGACGAAGAAAAACAACAGCGTGAGTTGTTGAAATACCGTATTGCGTACTTACGTGAAAGTACCGTGAACTGGTGCGCGGCATTAGGGACAGTGCTGGCGAATGACGAGGTAATCAATGGTTTTTCTGAGCGTGGCGGTCATCCGGTGGAGCAGAAGAAAATGATGCAATGGTCGATGCGTATCACTGCCTATGCTGACCGTATGTTGCGTGGTCTGGAGCTTGTGGACTGGCCAGAGCCTTTGGTGGAGATGCAACGTAATTGGATCGGTAAATCTGTGGGTGCATTAGTGAAATTTCCAGTTCCACAGCTGGAGACGTATATTGAAGTATTCACCACCCGTGTCGATACAATATTTGGTGTTTCATTTGTGGTATTGGCTCCGGAGCATGAATTGGTTTCAAAATTAACGACTGCTGATCAGCAGGCTGCAGTTACTGCATATATTGATAAAACAAGTAAAAAATCGGAACTGGACCGAATGTCTGATACAAAAACGGTGTCGGGTGCGTTTACAGGTTCATATGCCAAACACCCGATTACGGGAGAGGATGTTGCGATCTGGATTGCTGATTATGTATTGGCGAGTTACGGTACAGGTGCTGTAATGGCTGTTCCTTCGGGCGATCAACGTGATTATCTGTTCGCAAAGCATTTTGATCTACCGATCGTCAAGATTTCTGACTCGCAGCAGATTGAAGAGGAAGCGGATGGAAATAAGGATGGTAAATATATCAACTCTGATTTTATGAACGGCTTGAACTACCAGGAAGGTGTGGCTGCTGTAATTGCAAAGTTGGAAGAATTACAATTAGGAAAAGCTAAAATTAACTACCGGATGCGTGATGCGATCTTTGGTCGCCAGCGTTACTGGGGTGAACCGGTTCCGGTTTATTTCAAAAATGGATTGCCTTACTTAATAAAGGAAGAAGAGCTTCCTTTGTTATTGCCTGAGGTGGACAAATACTTACCTACTGAAACAGGTGAACCACCTTTGGGACGTGCGGAAAACTGGAAATACGAAGATCAGTACGAGTATGAATTGAGTACAATGCCAGGATGGGCCGGATCTTCTTGGTACTGGTTCCGTTATATGGATCCTCAGAACACAGAAGCTTTTGCTTCGAAAGAAGCGGTAGATTACTGGAAAGCTGTTGATTTATATATCGGTGGTTCTGAGCATGCTACAGGTCACTTGCTATACTCACGCTTCTGGAATAAATTTTTGAAAGATTTAGGTTTCCACAATGAGGAAGAGCCTTTCAAAAAACTGATCAATCAAGGGATGATCCAGGGACGTTCTAATTTTGTATACCGCTTATTAGGCGATGAAGGAAAAGCAACAGATACGTATGTTTCTTATGGTTTGAAAGATCAGTACAACACGATTCCATTACACGTAGATGTTAATATTGTGGTTAACGATGTGCTGAATCTGGAGAAATTTAAAGCGTCGAGACCAGATTATGCCGCTGCTGAATTTATTTTGGAAGACGGTAAATATGTCTGCGGAACGGAAGTGGAGAAAATGTCTAAATCAAAGTTCAATGTTGTCAATCCTGATGATATTATCGAAGCTTATGGTGCAGATACACTACGTTTGTATGAAATGTTTTTGGGTCCGTTGGAACAGGCAAAACCTTGGAATACGAATGGTATTGAAGGTGTTTACAAATTCTTAAAGAAAGTATGGCGTTTGTTCCATGATGCTGAAGGTAACTTTAATGTATCGGATGTGGAACCTACAAAAGCGGAATATAAAGCTTTGCATAAGATTATAAAAAAGGCGGAGGATGATATTGAACGTTTTTCATTCAATACGTCGGTTTCAGCTTTTATGATCTGTGTGAATGAGCTTACTGATCTTAAATGTAATAAACGTGCTATTTTAGAACAGCTGGTTGTTGTACTTCAGCCTTATGCACCGCATATTTCGGAAGAGCTGTGGTCGTTATTGGGTAAAGAAGCTGGATCGATCTCGTATGCGACTTATCCGACATTTATTGCTGATTATTTAGTGGAATCGGAATTTGCATATCCGGTATCGATAAACGGTAAGATGAAAATGAACTTATTGTTGGCATTGGATCTAGACGCAAAAGCTGTTGAAGAAGTTGTTCTGTCCAATGAGGATGTACAGCGCTATATGGACGGTAAAGCATTGAAAAAGCTTATTTTTGTTAAAGGGAAGATTATCAATATTGTAGTTTAATCTAAAAACGCTATAATCATATAAAAAATGCGCTTTTGATTTATTCAAAAGCGCATTTTTATGTTTTATACTATTGTTCCTTTATCGTTTATGATCGCTGAATTTTTATTCTGGCTCTTGCTCTTACACTGCCAGATTCGGTTATCAAGGTATAGGCACTTTTCGCATTTGATTATTTTCAGTTCGATATTTCTAACTTTATAACCAGAACGGTTTTGAAACCTGAAAGCAGGTTTTAAAACAATACATCTTGAAATGCTTCAGTTTTATCAAATACAGATTTTGCAAAAGGGCAAAGGGGCATGATCTTCGCATTTTTTTTGCGGGCATAATCAACTGCTTCGAGAACCATCTTTTTGCCGACACCATTGCCGTTAAATTCCGGGTGTACTTCGGTATGATCAATAATGAATTTGTCTTCTCCAGCCCAGGTATATTCCATCAAACCAGCTTCTTTACCATCGATTTCTGCGATTATTTGACCTTTCTTTTCGTTTTCAATGTTTTTTATAGTCATCTCTTTTTAATTTAATAAACAGCTAATTTCTGCCTTTGGTTTTTTAAAAATAAGATTTTTATAACAAATTTTTTTCATTTAAATATTTCCAATAACGTTTTGGTAGACTCTGAACATGTAGTTTTGTGTTTTTTCGTTCCTTGATATTGACTGATTCAAAGTAGTTTTTCCAGAGATCACTGTAGCGTGATTCTTCTTCGTCTAAGTGAATTTCGATTTGATTTTTAGCTAAAGTATCACTGAATTTAACTTCTGTTACTTCCATTAAATCATAGTAGATACCATATTTTCGCTTCAGATCATAGATAAGCCATTTTTGGTCAGCATAGCGTTCTTTGAAAAACTTCACAATTAGTGGTAGGACATTAAAATCAGGTTCTAGATTAGCAAAATATAAACCATCTTTCATTTTTTGAAATCTGACAAATGCTTTTACCCGGTGTCTTTCTCTGGAAACAGAGCGAACAATTTTTTTTATCTGTAAGATATCGTCATGGCCATAGTTTTGATTGGCTTTGGTTTCTGATCTAAAATAGTAAATAATACTTCGCAGTATCAGAAGTTCTCGATCTTTGATTTCTGAAAGATGGACATAATAAAGTTCTTGGATCCCCTGAAGACCTATTTTCTTTTCAAGACCGAGGAGTACGCGTCTGGCTTTTTCATTATCTGTGCTAATCAATTCTGGAGCAGTAAAGAGGCCCGTTTGGCTAGATGAAGCATGTTGCTGTATAGCGCCGATCTGCCATTTGTACTCAAAGGAGCAAAAGACACATGTCATTAGTCCTGACCAGGTACCATCGTAGTTCAGTGTTTTTAACATCTTAGAAAAGGGTTAATTGTTGACTGTCGTTTTTAATGTACTTACTGCTGGATTGTGCCAGAATATATTGTTTGATATGGGATCCGGGCTTGTCCGCATAGAGTTGTTGAAAACCGAGACAAGTAATAAAATACTTTGCCCGATTGGTGGCTACTCCTAGCTTTTGCAGGTTTTCGAGGCGCAATGGACCGAAGCGTCGAGCCAGAATGATCTTTTTAGCAGACTGTACACCAATACCGGGTACCCGCAAAATAAAATGATAATCTGCTTTATTAATATCGACAGGGAAGGCATGTTGATTGCGTAATGCCCAGCTGAGTTTTGGATCGATATCGAGATCTAGTAAGGGATGGTTGTCATTGACAATTTCGTCTGCCCTGAAGCCGTAGAACCGCATGAGCCAATCGGACTGATACAGTCTGTTTTCGCGTACCATAGGAACTGCAGTGCCAATTTCGGGCAAGCGTTTGTCGTAGGAGATGGGTACATAGCCTGAATAGTAGACACGTTTTAAATGATAATTTTTATAAAAATGCTGTGCGGTCTGGATGATATGTTTATCTGATTCGCCGGAAGCGCCAATAATCATTTGTGTACTTTGTCCTGCTGGAGCAAAGGTCGGTGTAGATTTGATGATCTTTCGTTCCTCATTTGTTCTGATAATTTCATTTTTTAGATAGCGCATAGGAATGATCATATCTTCCCGGCTTTTATCGGGCGCTAAAAGTTTGAGTCCTTCTTTTGTAGGTATCTCGAGATTGATACTCAAACGGTCGGCATACAATCCAGCTTCATGGACGAGCTCATCGCTTGCTCCAGGAATGGTTTTTAGGTGGATATAGCCATTGAATTTATGTTCCAAACGTAATTTTTTAGCGATGGACACTAATCTTTCCATCGTATAATCGGCATTTTTAAATATACCTGAGCTTAAAAATAGTCCTTCTATGTAGTTCCTCCGATAAAAGTTGATCGTCAGATCGACGACTTCCTGTACGGTGAATGCCGCCCGTTCGATATCATTGCTCTTTCGTGATACGCAGTAAGCACAATCATAAATGCAATGATTGGTTAACAAGATCTTCAACAAGGAAACACAACGTCCATCTTCGGTATAAGAATGACAGATGCCGCCTTGATTGGCATTTCCGATTCCTTTATTTTTATTAGCTCGATTACTTCCGCTCGAACTGCAACTTACGTCGTATTTGGCGGCATCGGCTAAAATATTAAGTTTTTGAACTATACGATCTGACATAATGCTGTTAATTTTAGTAAATATACTAATATTATTAGTTATCTATGTCGGTTGCGATAATTTATAGCAAATTATTTTATTTATGATATCAGAAATAAAGGAGGTTACTCGGATTTTGTAGCTTACGATGCGATCAATATTTTTAAAGGGTTTTTAAATTTCCTACCTTGTATCTGAATTTTTAAGGGGATGTGCATGTACGAAGTTTTGGAATTAAATTCTTCAGTAAGGATAGTATGGAAATAGATAGCTTATATATTGAACAGGTTATTGCAACGAGGACCTGGAAATTACGTCAGCAAGTACTGTATCCGGAAGGCTCGTTAAAGGATGTGATGATTGATGCGGATTTTGACGGGACGCACTTTGCGGCGACCATAGCAGGGGAGCTGATAGGGGTAATCTCTGTGTTTAAGATAGAAGAGGGGCACTATCAGTTTCGAAAATTTGCGGTTCTTCCTCAGTTTCAGGGAAATGGTATAGGTACTGCACTATTCAAATCTGTTGTTGACTTTTGTCGGCTATGGAATGGTGTTTCGCTTTTTTGTGATGCACGGATAGCAGCTGTTCCTTTCTATGAAAAACTAGGAATGCATATTAAGGGAGAGCACTTTTTCAAGAAAGAACTTGAATATGTTCGCATGGAAATCGGTTTATTTAATCAGAGCAGACATCAAACTGGTATATAAAGTGATTCGGTTGAGTGAAGTCGTATCGCATCTAAAGCGCTATTTGCCGCGAACGTAACGATGTGCTAATTCCAAGTTTTTAAGTTTTGGGGGTAGAATTTCCATTCAGGTGTTCTGATTACATCACCAGATAAGACGTACCAAGGGCTTAAAGATTTGTTAACGGGATTATTGATAATCTGCAATTCCTGTGCAGGCATATAACTTTGAGCCATTAAAACCAGTTTCTGACCATTTTTAGGGTTTACGGCTATATCGACAATAATAATAGCATGTCCAATCGGATTTCCTTTTTGGACGAAGGTATCACCTATTTGGACATCATCCATGGATTTGACAGTTGTCAGTTCATCGTGAAGGGAGCTTGTATTGGCATAAGCAAAAATATTCTCTAGGTATTTCCAGTATTTTGGATAGGTGTAATCTCCAGCGGCAAATTGTTCATAATAACGAGGTTTACCATCGGACAGAAAATTGAAATGAATATCTTTGTATTTCTTATTTTGGTATAAATAGTCAGCTCGCAACCGCATGACAGCATCTGCACATTGATGTAGGTCTCTTTTTCCTATGGGCAGATCGATTACACTTGCGTAGATGTCTCTTCTATCTTTTGTTCTTCCATTATAATAAGTCACAAGTGACTCAATAGGTTTGAGAGGGAGTTGCTGTAAGAAATAACCAAATTCATTTTTTTTGTAGTTTTCTCTTTCGTAGCCAACCGGGGGTTTGAATCTGTCTTTAATGGTTTTACCCTGGGGATCTATCAATTTCTGATTATAACCATCAACCACATGCAACTGTTCGGGCTTATCCTGAGATTTATTTTGATTGGATGATGCTGTACAGCTCATGAGGACAAAGGGGACAGAAATGAGGTATAAGATCTTCATGTGTTTTTTTGTTAAAATAAAACATTGTATCCCAATGAGAAACGTGCAAATGGGTAGCTTTTGTTGATATCAGGATAGTCTTTGAAATTACCTTCTAATCTAAAATAACCAGAATTCATGTTTAAAGAGAAGTTTTTCAATAGACGTAGACTGCCACTAATCGATGCTGTATGTAAAAAATAATGGGATTCATTGCCACTTAAGGTAACAAAATAACCACCATGGTATTGTGCTCCGAATTTAAATCTGTTCAGCACACTGATTTCTCCTGAACCGCGGACATCGACACCTGGTCCGTAATTGTAATTACGGCTTTCTCCAAAGAGGAGGTAGGGATCAGGAACTGCTGCCAGTATGACAGGACCACCACCTATAGTTGTTGTTAAGCGATTCTTGCCTCCTAAACTAAAGTTTGATATGACGTTGTAATTCATACTTTGTGCTCCGTAGAAGAAGGCTTCATTATGATAGAAGTCATAATTTGCAGAGAGGACGCCGAGATGTCTACCCGGAAGATTTTTGATAATGCGTTTTCCGTAGAGTGACGCATATACGTTTACGGTGTTGACAAATGAGCTGTCGTCTCCGCCAACCTCCAGATTGACATAGAAATCATCAAACGGTTTTTTGTTTTCAATGTTGTCATTGGTATAGATCAAGCTTAACCGAACAAAATAATCTGTTTTTCCTTTTGTGATAATGTCTAGGTCTTTTGTATCAAAACGGCGGAAACCAAAATCGACCTCGGCTTTGACTTTAGAAGAATCAATAACAGCTCCTTTTACGACTCTTCCCCAACGGCCATCCAATAAACGATTTAGCCCGTTGACTGGATTAATGAAAAAAGCTAATACTTCTTTTCCTTGCCGCTCGGCTAAGGAACTGGTCGGTCTGGACAGTACATTTTGTGAAATACGGTGTGTGATTTCCCCCAATATAATGCCGCCATAGGTTGTGTTTACTAAATCATTGATTGAAGGGGCCTGTGTCTCTCCTGCAGTTTCCCAGATAAAGCTTCCTGCTAAAGTGGCAAGGGAGGATTGAAGAAAGCTATAGTTGTTGGATCTGAATGCATTAAAATACAGTTGACCGTGATAAGGGTGGGCAATTTGATTTGTAGCAAATGCATTGTCGTCCCATGCCCATGCACTTGGTTTAAGATGTTTGAACCAGTTGTTTAATGTGATGTGCGAGTAGGGATCTTTTCTGATGAAGTAGTTGAAAGAAGCTGGTAATGCCTGAAACATGAACCATTCGGTCGCCGCTCTTGCAAAGTGTTTCCGAGGGTTGTGATTGATGGTATCCTGGTAGTTTGGAATCTGATAGCTCTTATTTACATAACTTTGCTTTACAGAGTTATTTGAATAAGGAGTGACCTGAGTGTTGCTGATGACCGTATCGGTGTTATATTTTTCATTTAAAGGTTTAAATTTGTTTACGGTATCTCGATATTCCTGTATATATTCTTGTGCATAAAGAGGTCGTGCAATAGTGATAACCAATAATAGGAGGGGCAAGATAAAAAAGGAAAGAGAAGCGCGCTTCGTTGTTGTAATCATATCTATACTTCAGGCTTAATTTCTTAAACAAGTAATAAACTTAAATAGTTTTAAACTTAATCGGAAAAATATTACTGTTACGCAATCAATCTTGACTTAAGTTTGATTATTCTGAGCCTGCTTTTGTCAGATCCAGTCTGTCTGCTTCCGTAATTGGCCGAATGATCTGACATGGGTTTCCTGCGGCGATGACATTGGCCGGTATGTTTTTGGTAACCACGGAGCCGGAACCAACAATACTGTTTTCACCGATCTCTATGCCTGGATTAACAATAACATTGCCTCCTAACCAGACATTGTCTGCTATGTTGATCGGTTTAGAACATTGCCATCCTTTTGCGCGGTCTTCAGGATGGATCGAATGAGTGGACGTAAATAATGAAACATTCGGGCCGAATAAGACATTTTTACCAATTGTAATCGGAGCAGCATCTAGCAGAGTGCAGTTATAATTGGCGAAAAAATTGTCGTCTATAGAAATGTTAAAACCATAGTCGCAATAAAAAGGGGGTTCAATAAAAAAACGGTTGGATTTCGTGTTAAGTAGATTTTTAATGATGATCTGTCTTTCTTTGAAAGATTTTGGTTCGGCATCATTAAATTTCTTTAACTGCATTTTTGCATGGAGTCGTTTCTCGAAAAGCTCTTTTCCAGATTCACGATAATATTGATTCGTTAGATTCTTATTGTCCATGGGCCGAAATTACTTCAAAAAAACTAACTTTGTTGTTGAAATAGAAAAAATTATGGCAAATAATAATTTAGATACCTTAGCTCCTCAAGAGCTATGGGCGAATTTTTCTGCATTGAATGCAGTTCCACGTGCTTCGAAGAAAGAAGAACGTGTTATCGCATTTATGATAGATTTTGGTAAAAGCTTGGGTCTTGAGGTTACTGAAGATCATGTTGGGAATGTCCTGATTAAAAAAGCGGCAACTGCTGGTATGGAAGACCGTAAAACAGTCGTACTGCAATCCCACTTGGATATGGTTCATCAAAAAAATAACGATACTATTTTTGATTTTGATACGCAGGGGATCGATATGTTTGTGGATGGTGATTGGGTAAAGGCAAAAGGCACGACTTTAGGTGCAGATAACGGAATTGGCGTTGCTACAATTATGACCATTTTAGCTTCCAAAGAACTGGAGCATCCTGCAATCGAAGCCTTGTTTACGATTGATGAAGAAACGGGTATGACTGGAGCAATGGGGTTGCAAGGTGGTGTATTGACTGGAGATATTTTATTAAACCTGGATACGGAGGAGGATGATGAACTTGATATCGGGTGTGCAGGTGGAATTGATGTAACAGCTACTCAGTCTTATCAAGAGGAGGCTAGTCCCTCTGGAGCTGTTGCTTTTGAAATTGTTGTCAAGGGCCTTAATGGCGGTCATTCAGGAATTGAGATTCATAAAGGTTTGGGGAATGCGAATAAAATCATGAACCGCCTTTTGTATAAATCTTATGATGAGTTTGGTTTACAGCTTGCAACTCTAAATGGTGGAAGTCTTCGGAATGCAATTCCGCGTGAGTCTACTGCAACGGTAATTGTTTCTTCTGAACATGAGGATAATTTTGCGTCAGATTTAGCTCCTCTTATTGAAGCTATTAAAACTGAGTTTAAAACAGTAGATGGTGGATTGACAATATCAATTGAAAAATTGACTACTGTTCCTGCTGCTGTTCTTTCTGCTCAAGATCAGGAGTTGTTGATCAATGCAATCTATGCGGCACATAATGGTGTTTACCGTGTAAGCGCAGACTTTGAAGATCTTGTGGAAACTTCTAATAATATTGCCAAAGTGAGTGTTGGCGATGGAAAAATGAGTATTAAATGCTTGACACGATCATCTGTTGAAAGTTCTAAAATAGATTTAGCCCAATCTTTGGAAGCTGGTTTTTCAATAGCTGGATTTGATGTTGTATTTTCAGGATCTTACCCTGGATGGACACCAAATGCTGATTCTGAAATTTTAGAGGTTTTGAAACGTATTTATATTGAACAGCATGAAGAGGAGCCAAAGGTGGTTGCGTGCCATGCTGGACTGGAATGTGGTATTTTGGGAACAAATTATCCTGACATGGATATGATTTCCTTTGGACCAACTATTTTGGGTGCGCACTCTCCGGCAGAGCGGGTATCTATTTCTTCTGTTCAGAAATATTGGGAATTTGTGAAACAAATTTTAAAAGAAATTCCTAAAAAATAGGATATTGTATCAAAAATAAGAAAAGGCTTAAATTTAATTTTAAGCCTTTTTTTTGTTTTCTCTATTGTTATTTTAATAAAGTTTGTATATATTTACTTTAGATCGATTTTAATTAAGGGGGCATAACCTCTTTTATTTAAAATAACCTTGATCTTCATGTTTGGCATTCCCATGCTACTGCTGTAAAATATAGTTTAAGAAGGCCTGCCTTTCATTTATTCAAAAAGGACAAAGTTTTATTCTGACTAGAATTGCCAATGTGGTAATTTAGACTGGTTTTTGTGATTAAATATTCAAAATATATCCTTGTGTTTTTATGACTTTAAAATATATTTATTTGTTTAATGTTATTTTATCAAAATTTTAGGTATCGAAAAAGATGTTTTAACATATTCATTTCATGTTAAAATTAGTTAAATAGATATGGGAGTTTTACTTTTGCAGCATCAAAACTATATCAAACACATCTTACATGAAAAAGTCTCTACTTTTTTTTGCTCTTGCTGTCGGGAGTTATGGAACTATCCATGCACAAACAACAACAAGCAGTGTTACAGGGATTGTAAAACAATCTACTGGACAAACAACGACAGGTGCAACTATTAAAATTACGCATCAGTCAAGCGGAGCCACCTTCAGCGGATCGGCAGATTCGAATGGACGTTTTAACATCGCAAATCTTCAAGAGGGCGGACCTTACAAAATTGAAGTTACCTACATCGGTCAAAAACCAGTTGTTTACGATAATGTCTTCTTGAAAGCCGGTGAAGCACTACAATTAGATCCTGTTTTTGCAGAATCATCTGAAACAAATTTAGGAGAAGTTGTTGTTGTAGGTCGTGGTTTAATTGATATCGCGGAAGATCGTAAAACTCCTATAGCTGTTTCTACAATCTCGAAACAAATCATCGAAGAAAAAGTGGGTGCAATGGATATCACTGCTTCCATGGTCAATACACCTGGTGTATACGTATCTGGTCAATCAAAAGGTTTTGGTGAATCTTCCATGACAACACGTGGCTTTGATCAATCTAACACAGCTTTCTTATTAAATGGCCAACCGATCAATGGTATGGACAATGGTCGTGTTTTTTGGTCTAACTGGAGTGGTTTGTCAGATATTGCTTCTTTAGTACAAATTCAACGTGGTTTAGGTTCGTCAAAATTAGCGATCTCTTCAGTAGGGGGTACGATTAACTTTGTGACTAAATCTACAGATATGCAACAAGGTGGTTTTGTTAAAACAACTATCGGTAACGATATGTTTGTAAAATCTACGATTGCTTATAACACCGGTTTGATGAAAAGTGGATTTGCAGTATCTGCAATGGTTACTGGATGGCAAGGAAATGGTTATACTAAAGGTACTGAAGGTGCCGGTCAAAACTATTTCTTATCTGTTGGTTATAAAGTAAACGAGAAGCATAACTTAAATTTAATGGTTACAGGTGCTCCACAATGGCATAACCAAGCTTTTAATGCATCATTAAGTACTTTCTTGAAAGAGGGAAGAAAGTTTAATCCAAATGTTGGTATCGTCAATGGTGTGGAAAGAAATGTTCGTAAAAACTACTACCACAAACCGGTTGCTAACTTAAACTGGGATTGGACAATTGATGATAAATCTTCATTATCGACTGTATTGTATGCTTCTGTCGCTAGTGGTGGTGGTCAATCTAGCCGTACTGAAAGAGATGTAAACCCAACACCTTTTTTAGCGTCTCAAGTAAATAACCACCAATGGTATGGTGTGGTCTCTAATTATAACCGTAAATTGAGTGATAACTTGAACTTTAATGTTGGTTTTGATTTACGTGACTATAAAGGCGAACACTATATTCAAGTTACAGATAAGTTAGGTCAAGAAACCATTTCCCATAAAGGTAATGTTAACTATGGTACAATGACTACTTCTAATACTTATAGCACTAATCCTTGGAAGTCTTTTGGAGATAAACCAAAAAATGCAGAAGATCGCTTAGGATGGGATTATGAACAAATGATCAGATATGCTGGTTTATTTGGACAGTTGGAATATGCAAAAGATGGTTTTTCAGCATTCTTCCAAGGTTCCCTTTCAGGTCAACAAAACAGTAGACAAGATTATTACTTATATAAAGTAGGTGAAGGTAAATCTAAAGATGTAAATAACTTGGGCTACAATGTAAAAGGCGGTGCAAGTTATACATTAGGTAACCATACAATCTTTGGTAATGCAGGGTTGTATTCACGCCAACCTTTTCAGAACAATATCTTCATGAATTACAGAAATGATGTAAATGCAGAAGCTAGAAATGAAGAAATTATAGGTTTAGAAGCTGGTTATAAATTTGCATCTGAGTATTTTGACGTAAATGTCAATGCATACAAAACAACTTGGGCCCACCGTGTGACTGGAAGTTCTAAAAATGCTACTGCAAAAGATGTTGCTAAATACAATCCGACGAATGACCCTTCTATTTTGGTAGAAGGCGATTACCTATACTTTTCTAATTACGGCGTAAAACAAGACCACAAAGGAATTGAATTGGATTTCGTAGCTCGTCCATTCCGTGGTTTTGAATTAAAAGGTTTCGCTTCTATTGGTGATTGGAAATATGATGGTAGCGCAACAACAATTGTCCGTAATGAAAAACGTGAAGAATTAACAATAGAGAAAAGAGATTTAACGGGTGTTAAAGTTGGAGAAGCATCTCAAACGAGTTTTGGTTTAGGGGCTAAATACAGAATTGTAAAAGGGTTTTCAATCGATGCTGATTACAGACGTTACGAGGATCTGTATGGTTCATTACCAGCAAACACTCCTACATTGAAATTGCCAAATTACGAATTGTTTGATGCAGGTTTATCTTATCGTTTGGTTGTTAGTCCTAAAAACTCCATGAGTTTCCGTGTGAATGTCAATAACATCTTTGATACATTATATATCTCTGAAGCAAATTCGAATGTTGATCCGACAGCTGGTTCGCAATATTGGAAGGGTATTGATACTTCAAACTCCGTATTAATGGGATGGGGACGTACATGGAATGCTTCTGTGAAATTCACATTCTAAACGAGTACAATAACAAAACATAATTATACTTCTTCAAAGCCGTTGCAATTTATTGCAACGGCTTTTTATTTTCTCGCTTTTATCTCTACTACTTGTTGCCCTTCACTTTTTTAGTATTTAGATCTCTAAATCATTCCGCTTATGCTATATAATCTAAAAAATACGTGGTAAACCTACTCTTATTTTATTTGGTACATATCAGTAATGATCGATAAACTTAAAGAGGTATGTGTATGATTATTGAGATAATGCGATAGGAGATTTAGACTTTTCTAGTTATGATATATATTCTCCTAGTGGAAATTTTAAGGTCGGAACGTAATGCAATCCTTTCGGAATGATGCAATTTTTAAGAGAACAAGCGCGCAGTAATGGGATTGTAAGAAAGCCATTAGGTAGGTATAAAAAAAGGCTAAACATCAACTGCTTAGCCTTTCTATATTTTTTAATGTTATATCTATCTTGACATGGACTGAATCACACTCACATGTGATTTGAATGCTGAATTGAATGTTTTGTATTCAAGATATTTAACATTGAACTCCAGACAGGTTTCTCTGACCAATTTATTAATCGCGGGATAGTGGATGTGACTTATCTTAGGGAATAAATGATGTTCAACCTGATAATTTAAACCACCTAGAATCCAAGTTAGAAATTTATTTTTTGTAGCAAAATTAGCTGTAGAGCTCAATTGGTGAATCATCCACTCATTTTCCATTTTTGTTGGGTCTGCAGTCTCTTCTATGGCAACAAATTCTGTTTCAGTTACGACGTGCGCAAGCTGGAATACGGTTGCCAAACAGATACCACAAGCGATACCTGAAATTAGTAACCCAACTAATGTTGGTAACCATCCTACCACTAAAACTGGGATAACGATGAAAATACTGATGTGAATAATTTTACTTACCCAAAAGATCACTTTTTCACGTAAAGGGAAATCGAATGATTTCTTTTTGCTTCCCATGGCTTCAAGAAAATATTTCTCATAATCTTGATAGAAAATCCAAGCTAAGTAGGAGATGCTATATAGAACCATAAAATAATATTTCTGGTAGGAGTGATGCTTTTTTAATTCTTGGTCTTTATGCACACGCATAAATTTGATATCAATATCATGATCTTCACCTTCAATGTTGGTATAAGTATGATGTGCAATATTGTGCTTCAATTTCCAGAAATAGATATTTCCACCCATTAGGTTAAGACTGTAGGATAGGGCACTGTTTAGTCTCTTACTATTAGAGAATGTATCATGTCCGGCATCGTGCATCACATTGAATCCGATTGCGGCAAAATTTATTCCAAGTAAAATTAATACAAGAACACTGATTAACCAGTGTGGTTGAATTACAATTAATGTGATGTAGAAAGATATAGCGGTTACAAACAGGATGATTGCTTTTGTTAGTACTCTTTTTTCTCCTGTTTTTTGGATTTTATTAGTTTTGAAATAATCGTTAATTCTTTCCTTTAAAGATTTAGAAAATAATGTATTAACATTATTAAATTTTATTGTTGTTTTCATTGAGATCGTTTAACTCTGTTAAAAAATAATAGTAAAAATTAGGTTTACATACAGAGCTTAAATTATAATTTTTATAAAGATAACAAATATTTTTTTTAATGATGTTAATTTAAGTTAAAGCTTTTAAAAACTAATTATGGCCCAACCCCAGCTTTTTAGAAGGTCTGAGGCGATTCAAAACATGTTTTCTTTGTGGATCTCTATGAAAAACAAGAAGGGGATTGCAATACATGCAATCCCCTTCTTATTAAAGATTAAGTAAACTTAATTTAAAGCGTTAATTTGAGCTGTAATTTCAGTTGTTTTAGCTTCATCTTGCATGAAAACATAGTAGTTTTTCAAGTTAGTCAAAGCATCTATATTTTTAGGTTGTAATTGTACCGCTTTTGTTAGATAAACTAAAGCAGGTTTAATTTCTTCCTTAATTTTAGCCACTCCTTCGTTGTATTTTGCTTGGCTCAATGATCTATCGTTGTTTAAAACATTTAATTTTTCACGTACACCATTCATCATTGTGATTGCAATATTTGTATTTGCTTCAAAATAATCAGGATCTACTGCTAAAGCCTTTTTATATGCTTCAATTGCAGCAGCATCATTTTTATTTGCTGAATGAGCGATTCCTAAATAGTAATTTAAGCTTTTGTTATTTGGATCTTTTGCCAATTGCGCAGTGATGCCCGCTAAAATTTCTTTTTCGCGACCAGCAATCAAATTGAATTCAATATTTTGAACCGCAGCTGCATTGTCATCAGGATACATTTCTACTGCTTTTGCTGCATAATCCAATGCAGAAGCGGTATCTTTAGCAGATAAATATAACTTTGGTAAGTCTACAACAATTTGTTTATGTGAAGAAAATTCTTTTGAAGGAATAAGCTCTTTATATTTCGCAATTGCTTTGGCATAATCGTTACTTTGAAGAGCTGAAATACCACCATAATAGATTAATGTTGTATCACCTGGCAAATATGTCAATGCTTTTTCAAAAGAGTCATATGCTTCCTTGTATTTTTGACCTTGATATTCTTCAGCACCAAGATTGAAGTTGAATTGACCTAATACTTGTTCAGAGACACGAATATTATCTTTATTTGCGCCATCTTTATCCAATTCTTTAGCTTTAACAATTGCATCTTCAGCTTTTTTAGCCTCATCAGCAGACTTATCTAAATTAGCTAAGTTTGCATAAACCAATGAATAGATTGTCCATGCCTCTGCATTATCTTTTGTTTTCTCATGAACAACAGCTAAATCAATAGCTTCTTGTGCAGTTTTCAAATTTGGCAGTGCCAATTGTGGCGTACCTGCACCTTTTAGCTCTTCGAATTTTGCTATACTTGTTTTTGCCTTATTAACATTATTTTTTTGTGCATAAACAGATGTACTTGCTGATGCAACAGCTGCCAATAATAATAATGATTTAATGTTCATCTCTAATTAACTGTTAATTGATTTAATAATATATTCACACGATCTAACTGCACATAATCTTCTATTGCATTGTAATAAGTAGACAGTGCTTTAAGTGCATTCACATCATATGGTTTAATTTCATTTGCTTTCAAAAGATAAGATTGCGCATATTGTTTGTCTTCGTCAGATTTAGATTTAAGAAAATCCTTTAAATAAATAAGGCCTAAAGCTAAATTTGATGGGTAGTTATTAGCATCTAAACGCAGAACTTTATTATAATATTGTTTTGCATTTCGAATATCTTTCGCGTCTTCGTATGCATAACCCGCCAAGTAATTTAATTCAACATTTTCAGGCTCTAATTTGATCGCTTCATCAATTATCGTTAAGATGGCGTCATAAGATTCATTTTTAGCATAGATATCGATCAGCTTGAAGAGGATATCTTTGTTCTGAGGAAACTCTAATCGGCCTGCAGATAGTGTATTAAGTTCATCTTGTTTTGTTCCGATTTTCTCATATACAGCTGCGAGCTCTAGATAATATTGCGGTTTTTTTGAATCCTGTTTGATTAACTCTTTGTAATATTTAATCGCGTCAGGATATCGTTTACTGCTTACAGCTAAAGTTGCTAAATTAAATTTTAAATCGGCATTTTTGAAACCAAGGGAGTCTACTTTCAGAAATCCTTTGTACGCTTCTTCAAACTTGTTATTTTTTAACTCAACATTTGATTTATAGATTAATGCAGTTGCTAAATTTTGCTTGATATAATCAACTTCTACAGGGAAATTGCGATATGCTTTTTTCTTATCAATGAGTTTTAAGGTATTTAAACTTTCATCAATAGGGTCTATGGTATACTTTTGTTTCCGGGTGGAATCTACAACTGCTAAAGAACTGTAAACAAGTCCTCTCAAAACATTATTACGAACTGAAGAAGAATCTTTACGGGTTTTGAAAGCTGCATCACTAAATTTGCGTGCGTTCTCCAAATTTTTAATATCTCCAGTTTGTGTATAAAGCGCAAAACTGTTGTTACCCTCCTTGATATTGGATTGGGCAACAACAGTTAAACTTGTAGCTGACAGTATTAATGATGTCAATAATGCTCTCATTCTTTTTTTATTCTTCGTTAGATTCAGATTTATCGTCTTGATCGGTTTCAGTGGTTTCTGTCGCATCTTCTACTTCTTCACCTGAAAGAATTTCTTCTTCCGTTTCTTCCACTTCTTCCTCTCTATCTACTTTAGTAATTGATGCAATTTCATCTTCACCTTTCAGATTAATTAAACGGACACCTTGCGTTGCACGCCCCATTACTCTTAATCCTTCTACTGAAATACGAATGACAATACCTGACTTATTGATGATCATTAAATCTTCAGTATCGTTAACACCTTTTACAGCAACTAATTTACCTGTTTTCTCAGTGACGCTAATTGTTTTTACACCTTTACCACCACGGTTTGTAACTCGGTAATCTTCGATATCTGTTCGTTTACCGTATCCTTTTTCAGATACAACAAGTACCGTAGTCTCTGGATCATCTACACTAATCATACCAATAACCTCATCGCTTTCACTACCTAAAGTAATACCACGAACACCGGTTGCTGTTCTACCCATTGGTCTAACAGTAGACTCGTTGAAACGAATAGCACGTCCAGAACGTAATGCCATTACAATTTCACTTGTTCCGCTTGTTAAGCATGCTTCTAATAGCTGATCTCCCTCATTAATGTTGATGGCATTGATACCATTTGCACGAGGACGTGAATAAGCTTCTAATGACGTTTTCTTAATTGTACCTTTTTTAGTACACATAATGATGAAGTTATTTTCCAGGTATTCCTGGTCTTTTAAGTTCTTCACTAAAATGTATGCTTTAATTTTTTCGTCTTTCGGAATATTGATGATATTCTGCAACGCTCGACCTTTAGAAGTTCTACTTCCTTCAGGAACTTCAAATGCTCGTAACCAGAAACAACGACCAGATTCTGTAAATAGCAACATATAATTATGTGCCGAAGCAGTAATAATATGTTCTGTAAAGTCTTCTTCGCGTGTGGTCGAACCAATAGATCCACGTCCACCGCGTCCTTGACGTTTATACTCAGTTAGAGGAGTACGTTTTACATAGCTATTATGAGAGATTGTGATCACGATTTCTTCATCATCGATGAAATCTTCCATACGCATGTCTTCTGCTGAATGGACGATTATAGATCTTCTCTCGTCACCATATTTCTCTCTGATTTCGATCAGTTCTTCTTTAATGATCTGCATGCGAAGACCTTCATCTGCTAATACAGATTTTAAGTAATCGATCGTTTTCATTAGCTCAGCATATTCTTCTTTAATCTTATCGTGCTCCAGTCCGGTTAGACGACGAAGCGTCATATCCAAAATTGCGCGTGCTTGAAGATCTGATAGACCGAATCTTTCCATTAATCCTACGCGGGCATCTTCAGGAGTTGAAGAGGCACGGATCAACTTGATCACTTCATCTAAATGATCAAGCGCGATTAAATATCCTTCTAAAATATGTGCTCTTTTTTCAGCCTCAGCCAATTCGAAACGTGTACGACGCGTGACAACATCATGACGGTGATCCACGAATACCTGAATCATATCTTTCAGGTTCATCAATACTGGTCTACCTTTTACAAGAGCAATATTGTTTACTGAAAATGAGGTTTGTAATGCTGTGTACTTGAATAGGTTGTTTAGAACGACATTTGCGTTAGCATCGCGTTTAATATCGTATACAATACGTAAACCCGTACGATCTGACTCATCGCGAATTGCTGAAATTCCTTCTAATTTTTTTTCATTAACCAATTCAGCGGTACGTTCAATCATATTCGCTTTATTGATCTGATAAGGAATTTCTGTAACTATGATAGACTCTTTACCTGATTTTGATACTTCGATTTCTGTTTTAGCACGCATCACGACACGACCACGGCCAGTGTTCTCTGCATCCTGAACGCCCGAGTAACCATATATCAAACCTCCTGTAGGAAAATCAGGGCCTTTGATATATTGCATCAATTCGGGTACATCGATATCACGATTGTCAATATATGCAACTGTACCGTTGATAACTTCTGTTAAGTTGTGTGGCGCCATATTGGTTGCCATACCGACTGCAATACCTGAAGCACCATTTACCAATAGATTGGGAATACGTGTTGGTAATACTGTTGGTTCTTCCAAAGAGTCATCAAAGTTCAATTGATAGTCTACTGTATCTTTATTGATGTCCGATAAAATTTCTTCCGCAATTTTTTTCAATCTTGCTTCCGTATAACGCATTGCCGCAGGAGGATCTCCATCGACAGAACCGTAGTTACCTTGACCATCCACTAAAGGGTAGCGCATGTTCCAGTCTTGTGCTAGACGTACCATTGCATCGTATACGGAAGTATCACCATGTGGATGGTACTTTCCTAATACGTCACCAACAATACGGGCAGATTTTTTGTAAGGCTTACTGCTTGTAACACCTAAATCCAACATACCGTAAAGAACACGACGGTGTACAGGCTTCATACCATCTCTAGCATCTGGTAATGCACGAGAAACAATAACTGTCATTGAATAATCAATGTAGGCAGTTTTCATTTGATCCTCGATACTTACCGAAAGAATTCGATCGTTTGCAGGTACTAAATTATTATCATTTTCTGTTTCTTCAGCCATATTAATTTGGTTTCGATAAAACTATTAAACAATCCCGTTTACACGGATTGCTACGCATGCGAAGTTACAAAAAAATAACCTCAAAAGCGAATGTTTTGAGGTTCAAGATAGTGAAAAAAATAGTCTATTTTTTTATTGATTTAAAAAAGATTTAAATGCGGTCAATTGCTTGTTACCGCAGTTTTTTAAAACGAAGACGAAGTGAATTGCCGATGACAATAACATCGGAGAAAGCCATTGAGAAGGCAGCGAGCATGGGGCCTAAAAATCCCATTGCTGCGAGCGGTATTGCGATGATATTATAGGCAAATGCCCAGAAAAGATTTTCTTTGATTGTTTGCAGTGTGTGCCTTCCGATAAGTAATAGATTTTCAATCGATTTTAGATCGGAACTCAAAAGAATTATTTTAGCAGATTGTATCGCAATGTGACTTGCGTCACCTAGAGAGATACCGACATGGGCTGTTGTCAGGGCAGGAGCATCATTTATACCGTCGCCGACCATTGCTGTAATACCTGCTTTTTTAAGTTTGTTGATAATATTTAATTTCTCTTCAGGATTACGATCGGAATAAACTTCTGCTATTCCAAGTTTTTGAGCCACTAGGTCACATTTACTTTTTCGGTCACCACTTAATATTACTGGGGTTATATTTTTGCCTTTAATGGCTTGAATGAGTTCTTTTGCATAAGGTTTTATCTGATCTTCAATCACTAAGCCTGCAACTACGACATCATTAATGGATAGAATTAAGTCGTAACGGTTTGAATAATCTACTTTTCCTAAACGTGCATTGATTAATTTATACACATTACTATTTGTATCTGTAGCGTAAAGTCCTTCGCTTTTAATCTCTTTGACATCTTGAAAGACTATGCGGTAGGCTTTTACTTCTTTCATGTGCTGTCTGATGGACTTTGCTATAGGATGATTTGAATAGCCTTCTAATTGTGCAATGATAGATTCTACTTGTTTTTGTTCTATTCCAAACGTTTGGATGGCTTTGATATTGAAATCTCCGGTAGTTAAAGTGCCAGTTTTATCGAATACCATATATTTAAGATCCGACATTTCTTCAATTGTATCACCTCCCTTAATTAAAATTCCCATTTTAGCGGCTCTTCCTAAACCTACCATGACAGCAGTTGGGGTCGCTAGACCCATCGCGCACGGGCAGGAGACGACAAGTACTGCAATGGCATTCATTAATGATTGCTGTAGTGATATTTCGGCTATAAAGTAAGTGATAAAAAAGGTGAAAATGGCGATGACGACCACAAAGGGTACGAAGTATGATGCAACTTTATCACCGAGTTTTTGAATAGGTGGTTTTTTTGATTGTGCTTCCTTGATCAGTGCGATAATTTGGGAAAGGACGGTTTTACGTCCAACTTTGGTGGCCGTGATTTTTATATTGCCTTCTGTTAGTGTTGTTCCGCCGATGACGGTTGCATATCTATCTTTGAAAACGGGTAGGCTTTCTCCTGTAATCATGGATTCATTGACAAAGCCATCTCCATCAATAATATCTCCATCAACTGGAATAAGATCTCCTGATTTGATCAGTAAAACATCGCCTTGTTTAACATCTCTTGTATGGATGATCTCTTCTAGATCTGCTGTGATTTTTGTTGTGGTTACATTTTGAATCTTAATAAGGTCTCCGATTGCAGATGTTGTTTTTTTTACGGATTTTTTTTCAAATAGATTTCCCAATAGAACGAGCGTGATGATTGTTGCGCAAGTTTCATAGAACATATAATCTGGGCCTAGGTGATTGAGGGTGCCGATGAGGCTGTACGTGAATGCAGCTGTTGCACCTATAAATATGAGCACGTCCATATTTGGCATGCCATTTTTAAGGGAGTAAAACGCACTTTTACCAAAATGAAAAAAACCGAGCAGAAATACGGGAGCACAGAGTCCGAGCTGGATGTATGGGTCATGCAACAAAGGGTGTTGTATAAACATATGTGCAAAGAGAGGAAGCGTAAAAAATAGACTGAACCAAAATTTGGTTTCTATTTTTTTATAAAATGATTCCTTTGGACTTTCATCAGTCAGGACCTGAAAACCTAAATTTTCAATCCCTTTTGTTATTTCGGGAAGTTCTTTTGCCGTTATTCCTGAGAATTTAACTTCATCAGATGCAAAGTCGACAAATATATCTTTTGCCTCTTTTTTTTCTAAATATTGATGAATAGCAATTGCACAGTTTGTACAATGCATTCCTGTAACTGTAAGCTCTACTGTTGTTGTTTCTTCGTTCATATTTTTCGACCATTGGTCTTTTGCAAATATACTTATTTTTAGGAGTATCATTTTTTTGTATTGAATGAAAAATGATTAGTTTAGTTCCTAAAGAAAATTAGATTTCAATGGTTAAAAATAAATTATCCCTATCTTTTGTATTTCGTTGTGCTTTGTGGATAGCTTTAAGCTATTCTTTTGTCGGTTTAGCCTCTTTTTACGAGAAAAACAAGATTATTCTTCACTTTGCTTATGCTTTAAATACTTTTTTGACCGCCAATCTGTTGATCTCAATCGGCCGGTTCTTGATTGTTTCGCTGTATAACCGTAAACATGCAAACCATGATGTGAGAGGAAATTTTGTACTGGGTATTTCCCGGGTTGCTACAGTATTGAATGCTGGTATGATTGTGATTACGTTGATGGTTGCGCTGGGAATTGATCCTAAGGAGTTTATAACCAGCATGACCATCGTTGCGATGGCTATTGCGGTTATATTTAGGGAGTATATTACCAATATGATCAGTGGATTGCTGGTTATGTTTTCTGATCAATTTTCCATTGGAGACCATATTAAAATTAGTAATTATCAGGGTAAAATTGTTGATATTACTTTGGCAAATATTGTCGTTCGTGATGAAGATGATGATGTTGTGCTAATACCAAATAATTTGATATTCACGTCAACGATGGTCAATAAATCTTCTCAAAAGTCGAATAAACTGATCGTTAAATTTGAACTTCCTTTAGAAAAACCGTTGCATGTCCAATCTGTTGAAAATCATTTAAGACCTATCCTGAAAATAAATAAGAATATTATCTGGGACGATTTATTTAAAATAAAAGTTGCCGAAATCGGTAAGGACTTTGTGAAATATAAGATTGAGCTCAATACCATATCGAGTAGCAATAAATTACATTATCAAATTCAGAATGAAATTTTAAATGAGATCTTATTATTTCGTACGCGGGAAGATTAAATCTTACGGACCTTTACATTTTTAACAAAGTGATGACTGCCTTTTTCTAAAATTAGATCAGCGCGGTACCGTGTTGGTAAAATATTCTGGACCAGATTTGGTTTGTTGATCTCATTCCATATCTGATGAGCCATCTGGATACTTTCTTCGGTATTCATGTCGGCATATTTGTGAAAGAATGAGGCCGGATTTTGAAATGCTGTACGTCTTAAAGATTCAAACCTGTTGGTATACCACTCTAATAAGTTTTTTTCGCTGGCATGAACATATATGGTATAGTCAAAAAAATCTGACACGAATACACTATGTCCTTTTCGTGGTCTTTGCGAATTGACCTGCAGTACATTAATGCCTTCGACGATTAAGATATCAGGATGATGGATCAGCTGTTGCTGGTCATCAGGTAAGACATCATATTCTAAATGGCTGTACAGGGGTACCGAAAGTGATCCCATGCCTGATTTTATAGCGGAAAGGAACTGTATTAATTTTTTAGCATCGTAACTTTCCGGAAAACCTTTACGATTCATTATGCCTCTTTCATTCAGGATATGATTCGGGTACAGAAATCCATCAGTCGTTACTAAATCTACTTTTGGTTTACTGGGCAATAAAGTCAGGACGCGTTGCAATACACGTGCTGTTGTACTTTTACCTACAGCTACAGAGCCAGCAATACCAATAATAAAGGGAAGCGTACTTTCATTTTTTTCGAAAAAATGATTTGTGCTTCTGTGTAAATCTTGAAACCGTTCAATATGAATACCCAAGAGATGACTTAAAGGGAAATAGACATCTTCGATTTCTTCTGCATTCAATGGTTCATTAAGTGCATGCAATTGATCCAAGTCGTGTTGCGAAAATGTGTGCTTAAAGTGACCGTTCAGTTTTTTCCAATTTTCTCTTTTTATTGAAGTAAAAGGAGAGTCAATAGGAGTGTGCTGTTCATTTTGCATGTTCATGATTCTTTGTGGCGACAAATATAGCATCTCGTGGATATAATCAAAAATTCTAATTGATTTTTTTAGATCAGGTTGGAAGAAATAATAATCGGATTAGAAAGAATTTTGTGAATAGGACATTTTTCTGAAATTTGGAGAAGTCTGTCTTTTTGATCTTTATCTAGATTTCCTTTAAGAGAAACATGACATTTGATATAGGTGGTCTGTTGCAGTTCACTTTTTAAAATTTCGTATGAAAGTTTAATATTTACCTCCTGTAAATCCCATTTTTTGCGGTTAGCATACATCTTTACTGTCATTGCTTTACATGAACCCAATGAAGATAGTAAAAGGGCAGGCGGATTGAATCCTTCATCTTGCCCTCCTAATTCTTCAGGTTCATCTGCAATTAGCGTATTATTTCCATGCTTAATTGTTGTTGTGTATGGCGTATTACCTATTGTTACTAAGATTTCATTATCATTCATATCTCTAAATATAAAAAATAATAAGGGGATTAGGAATTTATGAAGTGAATATTAAATTCCTGGTTATAGTTCATCTTCCAGTAGACCTTCGATAATGAGGCTTCCAGTTGCGGGATTGGTTGCTAATGGTACGTTGTACAAATCACAAACCCGCATCAGCATCTGAATATCGGGTTCATGTGCATGTTTACCTAATGCATCTCTGAAAAAAATGATTCCATCTACTTTACCTTCTGCAGCTAATGCTGCAATCTGTGCATCTCCGCCCATAGGTCCGCTTAACTTTAATTCGACTTCGAGTCCTGTTTGTTTTACATAAGAACCGGTGGTGCCTGTCGCGACTAGATGAGCTTTTTTTAAGAACTCAATATGGTCTTTTACAAAGGCAACCATTTCTGGTTTTTTACCATCGTGTGCAATTAAAGCAATTGTTTTTTTCATGTTATTGAAAGATTAAAGTTTAACCAAAAAAGATGTACGCTAAAATAATAGCTGCAATTAGTCCCACAAGATCGGCAATTAAGCCACATATAAGCGCATGTCTAGTGTTTTTAATGCCTACAGAGCCAAAATATACTGCTAGAACGTAAAAAGTTGTTTCGGAGGAACCTTGGATAACACTGGCAAGTCGTCCTTGAAACGAATCTGCTCCATATGCCTGCATGACATCGACCATAAGTCCTCTAGCGCCACCACCACTTAATGTTTTCATTAATCCTACTGGAAGAGCTGGTACGAAACGTGTGTCCAAGCCAAAATAAGCGAAACAAGAACCGATTGCATTCACAATATAGTCCATACATCCTGTTGTTCGGAAAGCAGATATAGCCACCAGTATGGCGATTAAAAAGGGGATGATCATGATGGATGTTTTAAATCCGTCTTTTGCACCATCTATAAAGGCATCGTAAACATTTAGTTTTTTAAACGCGCCGTAAACGATAAATAGGATGATGATGGAAAAAATTAAAACACCACCGATTAGTCCGGTTACAATTTCAATTTTTTCTGGAGGCAGGCCATTTAAACCAAAATATAGGCCAGCCATCATGACAATGAAACTGCCTAGGAATATCAGGATGGGTAGTTTAAAGAGGTTTATTTTTTGAAAGAATGCAACAGCGATCATCCCTGATATAAACGAAATAAAGGTTCCTATCAAAGCTGGAATAAAAATATCTGCGGGGTTTGCTGCTCCATTGGCCATTCTTAGAGCAATTACCGATGTTGGAATAAGTGCTATTCCAGCGGTATTGAGCACTAAGAACATAATTTGTGCATTCGTCGCGGTATCCTTTTCTGGATTAAGTTCTTGCAGTTCCTGCATTGCTTTTAGTCCGACCGGTGTTGCCGCATTATCTAAACCTAGCATATTGGCTGAAAAATTCATAATAATAGAGCCGTTTGCAGGATGGTTTTTTGGGATTCCAGGGAAGAGCTTGCTGAAAAATGGATTTACAGCTTTTGCAAATAAGGTAATCATTCCTGCTTTTTCACCCACTTTCATGATGCCTAACCAGAATGTCATCATGCCGACGAGACCTAAGGAGATTTCTGCACCGTTTTTAGCACTGTCAAACATGCCATTGATAATTTTCATGAAAATTTCGGTGTCTCCAAAGAAAATAAGCTTGATCAAAGCAACGATGAACGCAATTACAAAAAATGAGATCCAAACGATATTCAGTGCCATATAGATTTAAAATATGCGTAAATGTAAACTTTTACAACCTATCCATCAACTTAGACCACGGATTTTTCTTGTTTTTTGCCTCTTTTTCTTTTATTAGATGATCCACTATCTTGGTGAGTTGAAATTCATTTTCGCTCATCAGTCTATCTGCTAGCGAGATAAGTTTTTGGATGTTGTTTTTGGATGCCGCATCCATGGAGGACTCAACACTTGACATATTTGTTGGCTCTAGTCGGATGTAGTTTTTGGATTTTCTATTGAATTGAAACAGTTGTTCAATAAAAAATTCGGTACTCTCTGCAGAGGCACTTGTCATAATATCGACTAAAGCTGGACCAATGGTAATGGCCAGTTTTTTCTTAAAATGCTCATAGTTATAAGCTTTTTTTGCAACCCCGGTGCCTAATGAGACCATAAACAGATCGTTTATCTCTGTATCTTCAAAAGCTTTCATCACTTCAATCAAAGCGCAAATGGATGGGTTTTGAGCCACCATGCCACCGTCTACCAATGGAAATCTTGTACCTGCAATGGAATAAATCTCCGCAACAGAAAAATAGGTAGGTGCGGCGGAGGTCGCTCTGCAGACATCTCTTAGATAGAAGTCTCGTGCTATTCCATGTGTAATAGCTTTTTGCTGTCTAAAAAAATGATTTTTCCGGAGTTCAATATTATAGGCCGTTATAATACAGGGTTTTATTAGTTGGCTTAGTTTGGTGTCGCCAAAATATTCATGTAATACATTCTCTAATGCGGTAGCTGAATATAATTCACTCACCAATCCGAATTCACTTAGAAAGCGTCTCCATCTTGTTGTTTTGAAAATATCAGTGCCGTGGGAGACGTACAGATCTAATGCCTCTTTAGCAGAAAACTTAGGTTTTGAAGGATTTTCCTCACTTGGGTATAATAAAATGCAGGCTAAGATACCTCCAGTACTAGTTCCTGCAATAAAATCGAAATATTCTGCAATTCGTGCATCCGGGTCATTGCTCTTCTTTTGAAGAATTTCTTCTAAAACGACCAATACTAGAGCAGGTATTATACCTCTTATTCCACCACCATCTATGGAAAGTATATTTTTCATTTTTTAATGTTTATAACTTAAAAGTAGTATTAAATAAATTAAAAAATTGATGGCTCTTTGTTTTTGTGGTTAGGATAATGCGCGTTGATAGGCACAGCGAGCTGTGTAAACAATTCTTTACACGTTTTTTACAAAAAACAGAAGCCGGCTACCTTTTGGATAGCCAGCTTCTGTACGAACTAATTATTTATGCAAACCATGCCAAGACCTCGTCTTTTGTTGGCATGGTGATTTCTAATTTCATTTTTTTACGCATACCCCCAAGGTCATTGAATACTTTATTAGGATTAGCTTCTTTTAATTCCGGTATAGTATTGAAACCCATTTTTTGTAAAACAGGAACCCATTCTGCTGGAATACCCAATGCAACATAATCTTCTGTCGAAGCTACTGTTACTATTTTTTCTGGTCGCATTTGCGGGAAAAATAATACTTCCTGAATAGAGGCATTGTTGGTCAGGAACATAATTAAACGATCCATACCAATGCCTAATCCTGATGTTGGAGGCATTCCATATTCTAATGCACGTAAGAAATCTTGATCGATAAACATGGCTTCGTCATCGCCACGTGCTGATAAGGCCATTTGTGCTTCAAAACGCTCACGTTGGTCGATCGGATCATTTAACTCCGAATATGCATTTGCAATTTCTTTACCACATACCATTAACTCAAAGCGTTCTGTGATTTCGGGATTGTCGCGATGTTTTTTTGTTAATGGCGACATTTCTTTAGGATAATCTGTGATAAATGTAGGCTGAATGTATTTACCTTCACATTTTTCGCCAAAAATCTCATCAATTAACTTGCCTTTACCCATGGTATTATTGACCGGAATTCCCATTCCTTTGGCTGCTTCGAAAATTTCTTGTTCAGATTTTCCTGTAATATCAAAACCTGTGAACTCTTTAATCGAATCGGCCATTGTGATTCTCTTATAAGGTGCACGGAAGTCGATTTCATGTTCTCCAAATGTCGCTTTGGTGGTGCCGTTTACAGCAATTGCACAATGTTCTAGCAATTGTTCTGTGAATTTCATCATCCAGTTGTAGTCTTTATAAGCTACATAGATCTCCATTGCTGTGAATTCTGGATTGTGAGTACGGTCCATACCTTCATTTCTGAAGTTTTTTGAAAACTCGTAAACACCATCAAAACCGCCCACAATTAGGCGTTTTAGATATAACTCATTTGCAATCCGCAAATATAAAGGCATATCTAAAGCATTGTGATGTGTGATAAATGGACGGGCCGCAGCACCGCCAGGGATGGATTGCAATATTGGAGTCTCAACCTCCATATAACCTGCGTCATTAAAGAAATTACGCATTGCACTAAACAATTTTGTTCTTTTTACAAAGATCTCTTTGTTCTGCGGGTTAACTACTAGATCGACATAACGCATTCTATAACGCAATTCGGGATCTGTGAATGCATCATATGTTTTTCCTTCTGCAGTTTTAACGATTGGAAGAGGGCGTAATGATTTAGATAATACAGTCAGTTTTTCAACATGTACACAGATGGCATCTGTCTGGGTTGTGAAAACATAGCCTTTAATACCAACGATATCACCAATATCTAATAATTTCTTAAAAACGATATTATACATCGTTTTATCCTCATCAGGACAAATGTCATCACGTTTGATGTAAGCTTGAATACGGCCTGAACTATCTTGAATTTCGAAGAACGACGCATTTCCCATAACACGACGGCTCATGATACGTCCTGCAATGCTTATATTCTTATAGTTAAGCTTATCTCTATCGTAATTTTCTAATATATCAGTAGCATTTGCATTGATCTCAAACTCTTCAGCTGGATATGGGTCGATACCCAAATCTATTAGAGATTGCAATGCCTGTCTTCTTAATTGTTCCTGTTCGGATAATACAGTACTCATTGGTAAGGATTAAATAATATAAAAATCGAACAAAAATAGCTTTTTTTTTGCATTTATGAGAGGTGAAAACAATATAATATTTATAAAATACGGTGTAGCGTTTTGTAATACGGTATCGTTATGAAGATGTACTTAAAAAACAGCATGGCAGAAATTAAAAGAAAGACTTTCATAATCTTAATTCAGAAAGTATTATTTTAGATGAAGATTAAGGATTAATATAGTCTTATTGAGTGAATATTATTCAAACATACTTAAAAAAGCAAAAACAAGTAACACTTAAAAGTGCACTGGAGGATTGTTTACGAAATCGTGAGCAGGGGAAGGCTTTTGTCTATAAAAAGTACTATGGATATTTGATGGCTATTATTATTCGCTATGTTAAATCTGATGTGGATGCTGAAGAATTAACGAATGAGTCTTTTATTCGGATTTTTAGACGATTGGATTCTTTTAACCATTTGGTTGAGGATGATGTTTTGGAGAAATCATTTCGGTCATGGATAGGGAGAATTGCAGCTAATATTTCAATTGATTTTCTGCGCTCAAAAAAGGAGATGACTTCTTTAGAAGATGTAGCTGAGGGCAGTCTTGATGTGCCAAGGGTATATAACTCCAGTAATCTAGAGGTTGATGATATTATGAAGTTGCTCGATTCTTTACCAGAATTGCAGCGTGTCATCTTTAATCTTTATGAGATCGAGGGTTTTTCGCATGATGAAATTGCAAAGCAGTTGCATATCCCGGATAGTACTTCCCGTACTTATCTTACTCGAGCAAAGCAAAAGTTAAGGATGCTTTATTTGGAACAACATAAGATAAGACAGGAATTTAAATAACAAGAAGTAGCGTGTAAAATGGCAAAAGAAAAAAATAAGGAATTAATAGACCATATCGTCGACAAAATGAAAGCTCATGAGCTTCCTTATTCGGAAGGTGCATGGGAAAAATTTGCGTCACATGATGTATCTCTTGTTTCTAACAAGCAAACGAACTGGAAGTATTGGAGTGCAGCTGCTGCTGTGCTGCTCTTTGCTAGTGCTTCATTTTTGTATTTAAATCAGTCCGCTGTCAATCATGGGGCAATTGTTGCAAACTTACCGGTAGAGACAAAATTGGATACAGATAAATTAACTGTTGAAACAAATACTGTTGAAACAAATAAGGATGATACCCCTATTTTGAAATTAGATCATTCACCGAAACAGCTTATTGATGCTTCTTCTGATCAACGTAGCATAGTTAAAGACAAAATTGAACATGCTATTGCTTCTATCGATCATCTTTTGGAAGCGACTACGCAAATTTTCACAGATAATGATGTAAAACAAGAACCAGTTGATATGACTTCTAAAAGTGGTAACGAACTTGTTGAGGTTAAAAAGCAAGAAGTTAAAAATAATAATCTAGCGCAAAATACTAATACCGTTAGAAAAGAGGGAGAAGGAAACAGTTCTATTGCTCAGAAATTGGAAAAACTGGGTTCTATATTCAATTTGAATTCCGATAAACATGATTTTGCATCTGCCATAAAGAAGTGGGAGGTAGGCGCATTTGTGGCTCCGTCTTCAACAGTCGATAAGATGAGTATGGGGGGGGGATTAAGTTTAGCGTACCAAATTACCGATAAGATCAGTATACGTTCAGGCGTTTCTATGCAGCAGTATGGGGCCGGAGTAGATCGACAAAATAACTTAGGAGCAGTGCAGTCAGCTGGTATGGCGTTTAATGATGCTGTTTCTAATAGTCCTGTCATGAAAAATAATGAATCTTTACTTTTGGCTAGACAAACTGTCGATAAAGAATTAAGTGCTGTTAATAATAAACTTTTAACGATTGATATTCCGGTAGATGTGCGTTATCATGTAAGTAAATCATTCTACACTTCCGTTGGGGTGTCCTACGTTGGGGTTTTGGATCAGACACAAGAAAATTATTTTGTAAATGGCATCAATGAGAATACTTCGGCTAATAATGGTCAGGCGGTATCTTCTCCTGAAAACGTTAAACAAACATTTAAAGGAAGTGCTGTAAATACGAATGATTTTAATGGATTTGTTAATCTCTCCATTGGAAAAAAGATGACAGTAGGTAAGAAGTTGTCCATAGCCGTAGAGCCATTTGTCAAACTTCCTGTTGGGGGTCTTAAATCTACTGACTTTAATTATACCAATGGAGGTTTAAAGGTTGTAACGAGTTTTTAAAGCTGATCAATACGAACAGCACCCATTCCAGCAGCCAAAGCTCCTTGTACTCCTGGGATTCCGTCCTCGTAAACTAAACACTTAGCAGGGTCAACCTGAAGCTTCTCGGCCGCTAATAAAAATGGCTCAGGCGATGGTTTTCCATTAGGAGTATCACCAGCACACACCAAGGTTTCCAATTTATCAAGTACTCCAAGGACGGTTAGTGTGATGTTTAATGTTGATCTGGTTCCTCCAGAAACAGCCGCAATACGTTTCTTTCCAATCTGGTATTTTAGATGTTCGACAACATAATCAATAGGTTGTGTCTGCTGGATGAACTGTTTTATAAAGATGGCTGATTTTCTTTTTGAAAATTCATGAACATCAAAAGTGGTGTTATAGCGGATACAGATTTCTTTTGCAACAGCTATGGTTGGCCATCCTGCGGTTTCGTCGATTAGACTATCATCCAACAGGACATTGTATTCTGCTGCTGTAGCTACGTAGGCTGCTTTATGCGCACTTATATTGTCAGCTAAGGTTCCATCGACATCAAAAAGTAAGGCGTCGTATGGTTCTGCTATTTTATTGAGTTTATTGAATTTCTCTATTGATTCGGGTGACATATCTGATTATTGAAGGTACAAATTTATAAAAAAAGCTAGTCTTAACGACTAGCTTTTCTTCTTTGTTTCTCTTTAATGATTAACCCCAGCTCTCGGCCTGTTTGACCAGCTACTGATGTGTTTTCTTGTGCTCTACGGAATAAATAAGGCATAACAGCTTTTATCGGTCCGTAAGGCATATATTTTGCAACGTTGTAGTTTGATTCAGATAAATTAAATGTTAAATTATCTGACATACCCAACAATTGTGCGAAAAATATACGGTCGCTTCTATGATCTATTCCACGTCTGTCAAGCTCATTTGCTAACAAAAGACTACTTGCTTCATTGTGTGTGCCTGCCATAACACCAAAGCGATCGATATGATCCAGTATGAAATGAATAGCGGCATCGTAATCTTTGTCTGTTGCTTCTTTTGTAGGTTGAATAGGAGATGGGTAACCTTTTTCAGCTGCTCTCTGTCTTTCAATTTCCATATAGGCACCACGTACGATTTTTGCACCTAAAAAGAAGTTTTGTGTTTTTGCATAATCAAAATCAGCTTTTAAAGAGGCTAATTTATCATGTCTGTACAATTGATAGGTGTTGTATACAATAGGTTGTTCTTTATTGTATTTTTCCATCATATCGCGGGCTATGTCATCAATGGCATCTTGAATCCAAGAGTGTTCAGCATCAATTAATACTTTAACATTAGCTTCGTAACAGGCTTTACAGATTTCATCACATCGATCGTACATTCTGTTGTACTCTGCTTGCTCTGCTTCTGTTAACGTTTCGTTTGCGTTTACTTTCTCAAATAATTCGAAACGGCCAAGCCCTGTAGGTTTGAATACTGAAAAAGGGATGTATTTATTTGTTTTTGCAGCAACTACTGTGCGTAATGTTTCTTTAAAAGTAGCATCAAATGCGGCCTCAGTATCTTCTCCTTCTACAGAATAATCCAGGATTGTACCCACATTGTTTTCTCCTAGGTGATTGATTGCAGATGTACAACCTTCAATTGTTTCGCCACCGCAAAACTGTTTGAAAATGGTTGACTTAATGATTCCTTGGATAGGTAGTCCGATATTTAGAGCAAAATTAGTAATTGGAGGTCCGACTTTTACTAAGAAATTACTTGCTATTACTTTATACAGTAAATAAGCACGATCTAAATCTTTATCGGTTTTACTTTTGAATGCAATTTCTGTATTATCAAAAGATAGTTTTCTGGGTTCAGCAATCTGTGTCATTATTTTAATCTAATCCACACAAATGTACTAAATTCAAAAATATTACCACTTATTGATTAGGAGATTCCTGAAATATTAACTTATTTTTGCTTTATGCAAACATTCAAAATCGAAGGAGAATATATTCCGTTAATTCAGTTACTTAAAGCTTTAAATTGGGTAGAGCATGGTGCTATGGCTCAGTTAGTTGTTACTGAGGGGATGGTGACCGTTAATGGTCAGGTAGAGTATAGGAAAAGAATGAAAGTTAGACCCGATGATATCGTCGAGTTTGAGGGTCAACAAGTAAAATTGGTATAAGATATAACAAAATTTGTTTATAAAAAACGTAAACTGAATCCATTAGAAATGCAATTTATAGAAAGTTTAGGCTATCAAGTAGTCTTTGATGACTCATTACAGTCTCTAAAAACCTTTATACAGGAACGAAATTACTCAAAGATTTTTGTCTTAGTTGATCGCAATACCAATGATAACTGTATGCCTGTTGTACAGCCAATTTTAGCTGAATTGGGAAACTACGATGTGATTGAGGTTGATCCTGGTGAAGAAAATAAGAATATTGATTTCTGTATCGGTGTATGGAAAACAATGCTTGACTTTGGGGCTGACAGACATAGTCTGTTGATTAACTTAGGTGGTGGTGTGGTCACGGATATGGGGGGATTTGCGGCTTCTACTTTTAAACGTGGTATTGACTTTATTCAGATTCCGACAACATTATTGTCTCAAGTGGATGCATCTGTAGGTGGTAAGACGGGAATAGATTTAGATAATTATAAAAATATAATCGGGACTTTTACGCAGCCACAGGCTGTCTTTATCGCTAGTGTGTTTTTGAAAACATTGGAAAGAAGACAGTTGGTTTCTGGTTTTGCGGAGGTTATCAAGCACGGATTAATTTTTGATGGGGCGTACTATAATAAGGTTAAAAATTTGGATGTTTCGGCTATAACGACCGAGCATGTGAGACATTCCGTTGGGGTTAAAAACACGGTCATAACCCAGGATCCAACAGAAAAGGGTTTACGGAAAATCTTAAATTTTGGGCATACTATTGGTCATGCAATAGAAGGTTATTCTTTACTTCATGATGAACATTCGTTGCTACATGGCGAGGCTATTGCTGTCGGTATGATTTGCGAAGGCTATCTGTCACATAAATTGAATGGTCTTTCATTAGAAGAATTAGAGGATTTAATAACAACGTTTAGAAAGAATTTTGCTGACTATCAATTTGATGATTCTATTGATCATGAATTGTTGAGTTTAATGAATAATGATAAGAAAAATCATTCTAATCAGATTGGTTTCGCTTTATTGAATAAAATTGGTTCTTGTGATTATGATATTTTTGTTACGGAAGACTTAATTATAGAAAGTTTAGATTTTTATCGTAATTTAATCGCATAAACCTAACAACATGATGTGCAGCATAATTAAAAGAGTATCATTTCTCTTCACTATTTTCTTTGTTACCCAATTGAGTGCGCAGGAAAGAATTTTGATTTTTTCAAAAACTACTGGATTTAGACATGAAAGTATAGAGCATGGGGTTGCTGTTTTAAAGCAATTGATATCTTCAAAAAATATGCTAGTAGATCATTCTGAGGACAGTCAATTGTTTACGGATTCTATTCTTTCGCGATATGATGCTTTAGTTTTTCTGAGTACAACGGGTGATATTTTTAATGAAAGTCAAAAAGCTGCGTTTGTCCGTTTTATTCAATCAGGTAAAGGTTTTTTAGGTATACATGCTGCAAGTGATACGGAATTTAACTGGCCTTGGTACGGACAACTTGTGGGGGGGTATTTTTCTTCACATCCGGCCGTTCAGGATGCTCAAATCCGGGTTGTAAACCAGAAGCATCTTGCGACAAAGCATTTACCAAAGATATGGTTTCACCGCGATGAATGGTATGATTTTAAGTCAGTAAGGGAGGGGCTTCATATTTTGATGGATTTGGATGAAACAAGTTACAAAGGGGGAAAGATGGGGAAATTTCATCCGATAGCGTGGTATCAGGAATTTGATGGAGGCCGATCATTCTATACGGGATTAGGTCACACCTTAGAGACTTTTGATGAGGAAAAATTTCAGACCCATGTTTTGGGAGGTCTCCGATATGTCCTGAAAAAGAAATAAAAATAGGTCAGTCTAGTTAGGCTGACCTATTTTGTTTAATAAGCAATTGTATATTTGGCACCTAAGGAATACCAGGTACCTGGCATGGGTACAGCTCCGGCCTCTATATATTTGACATTAAATAGATTTTGCGCGTCAACATAAAGATTTAACTTGTCGATTTGACGTGCTAAACGTACGTCTGAAATAAAGTACGATTTGTAAGATAAACGTTCGTTAAAACGATTGGCAGTGGTAAAACTCCAATCCCTGTGACTTATAGTAAAGTTTAGGTTTGCCTGATTTCTTAGGCTTTCAATAGTGTACTTTGATAAATTATTTTCTGTAGTATTATTTTTTATTCTGGGATTCAAATAGCTGTATCCGATAACAGCATAATACTTTGTAATGGAATTCTGAGGATTAATATTAATACGGAAATTGACGTTAAATCCCTGGACTTCATTATTGTCCATGTTTTGAGGCTGCCAAGGCTCAGTGTTCAGATTACGTGTCCAATCAATAAAATCATTAATTGTTCTATAAAAATATCCTGCCTGTGCAATAACATTTCCGCTGGTATATTTTATAGCTCCTTCAACTTGTTTTGCTCTTTCGGCTTGAAGTGAAGAATTTCCAATGTTTGCAGGTCTCTGATTTAAGTAAAGATCTGTAAATGAGGGTATCCTTTGGCTCGATCCTGCATTAAAAATCAATTTCCAATGATTATTGATATCATATCCAAGATCTATTCCAGGGAAAACCTGCCAGTTGTAGTCACTGTTATAATTGAGGTAGGTACCTACATTAATAAATAAATTTTTGATCATTTCAGTTTTAAATTCGACATAAGCACCATAATTCTCGCGGCTGTGCTTACCGATGTTTGAACTGTTGATATTTTCGAATCTGCTTTCAACTCCAAGGCCGAATGAGCCATAATTTTGTTCGTATGTGGCATTTAATTCGGCCATAAAGGCATTGTTGTAGTGCTGGCTTCTTGCTTTGCTCAGGTCATGTCTGAAATAACGGTAATCATCCTCGTTGTATCTGTTCGAAATTCTAGGAGATATCGTTAGTGCATTGGATAGTTTATGTTTGGACTGTATAGTTGCAAAAGCTGTTTTCACCAATTCGTAGGATTCTTTGTCTCCGGGGGCAGCATAATATCCGTTGGCTCCAAATTGATTGTCAATATACCCGAATGAGGTCGATATATTATTTAAAGAGTCAGGTGCATACGCTCCTTGGTAATAGATTTTATTGTTTTTTGAAGCTGTATTATAGCGTTGACCATTGGAATCTTCATGGCCTAAATACAGCTGCTGACTGAATTGTGCAATTTTATGGGTAAATCCCAATTGAAAACCCTTGCCGTAATATTTTCCGTTTTGTGTATCCTCACTGTTTTTAAAAGAAGTGCCGGTATACGCCTGTGCACTGATCAGATTTTCTGAGACTGTTTTTGTGACAATATTAATAGCCCCGGTTAGGCTGTTGATTCCATAAATACGGGATGCTGGTCCTTTAATGATCTCGATCCGTTCAATAGCGTCGGTAGGAATGGGAAGATTAAGGGAGTGATGGGCAGTTTGTGGATCTGATATTTTTGCTCCATTTAGTAGGATCAAGGTCTGTTCAAATGATCCGCCATCGATTGTGACGTCTGCCTGTGAACCGAAAGGACCTCTTTGACGGATATCCACACCATTAATATAAGCTAAAAGTTCATTAACAGACTTTGCGGGAAGACGTTTAATATCTTCTTGCGTTATAATTTGAATGTTTCTGGTCTGCTTAGAGAATGGAATCTGTAGACGGTTCTGATTAATGATAACTTCATTTAAATTTGTAGTATCTTTTAAAGTTAACGTCTTATTATTAGTTACTTCTTGACTAAAAGCATAAGAATATCCAACTAAGGATAATGCTAATAGCGTTAAATTCTTACTCATTATGGCTCTTCTTAAAATTTACCGGACAAAAGTAGGTATGTATTGTTTAATTGCAGGGTGCCAGTTTTTAATAAGTATATAGTCCGGTTGTTTTATAGTTCTTCTCTGCCCATATTTTTTTTATTATTGATATCAAGGGGCTGGTCATCTATGGTTACTTTTTGTAGATTTTTGAGGTCTGGTTGTCCGGCCTCAACCCAAGCAGAATACCAGAATGACCCCACTTGTTGTATAGCACTAGCCATTCTTTTTTCAACCATGCCATTGAGGGCAGTATGATAGGCCCTGGCATATTCATCGGAATAGGTTCTGATCAGTAGATTATTTCGCTCTATAAAGGAATATTTTTGATGTTTTGAAAAAGATTTATCCAGTTGTTTTTCAAGTGCAAGTACTGAGTCAACAAGCAAGTTACTTTGTTTGACGATATTCCAGGAGGTATGCAATGGATCTTCAATAAATTTTGCTGGACCTTTTATAAATGAATACTCTTTGACAAACATTTCGGGTAAACGACTTTCCCAAAATGCATGTATTCCAATTTGGTTGGTTAATTGTCCGTTATAATTTTTGGTTGTATGTAAAGGAACATGAGCATCACCAATATAGTGCCCTAGGTCTGCAGAATGACGGATGATTTGTCTAATATCTTTGAATTTAAATGCTTTGACGAGTTTATGGTAGGAAAATGATATTTGCCAAGGGACAATTCCATTTAACAAGAGCTGTTTTTCCTGATATTTTTCTTTGGCTTTTGTCCAGTGAATGGGGATCGAGTCAATCGAGGGCTCGTTATAATCATCAATATCGATATAATGGCGGGGCGATTCAAGGCTATCTATATAGCATCTTTTATCTGCGTCTACGGCTTTTGAACTAATTAAGAGAATATTTTTCTTATAAAAGGAAGCTAATGTTGGAGGAAGGGTATAAACGGCATATTCATTAATTTTTTTATGTGCAAAAAATCCCCATGAGCTACATATTATAAATATAATAAATAAAGAGATTATAATTGATAATCCTTTCATGTTGAAACAATTGGTTAATAAATAGTAAGTTACAAAATATCCTTCGCATTTTTAAATGTATTCTTTGTTAAGAACAAAAAACGTAACCTAAATTTAACTTTATTGTCATGAAAAATTTTTATTTTGCCGATAAATAATCGCGAAGTTTATGAAAATACTTTATGCGGTACAAGGTACAGGTAATGGCCACCTCAGTCGAGCGATGGATGTTGTGCCTTGTTTACGTAATTTTGGAGAGGTTGATGTTTTGGTGAGTGGAATCCAAGCGGATTTAGTTTTACCGTTTGAAGTGAAATATCGCCTGCATGGTTTGAGTTTTATTTTTGGGAAATCAGGAGGGGTAGATCTCTGGAAGACATTTATGAGTTCTACTGTTCGTAAATTTACACAAGAAATCAAATCACTTCCCATAGATCAGTATGATCTTGTAATTAATGATTTTGAACCCATATCTGCCTGGTCTGCTCATATGAAGGATTTTCCCTGTATTGGTTTGAGTCATCAGATCGCTGCGTTAGATGCTTCCAGTCCTAAACCAGATGAGACGGATATGCTGGGTAAATTTATTATGAAGAATTATGCCCCCACGGCGCATGCTTACGGTTTTCATTTTAAAAGCTATAATAAGAACATTTACACTCCTGTCATTCGTAATTCCGTGCGCGAGCTGGATGTTCAGGATAAGGGGCACTATACTGTTTATTTACCGGCATATGATGATGCACATCTGTTGAAACATTTAATGAAATTTCCAGATATCAGTTGGCAGGTCTTCAGTAAGCATAATTCGCGAGCTTTTGATATGAAGAATGTGGCGATACGTCCTATTAACAATGATGCATTTATTGCTAGTATGGCAAGTTCTTCGGGAGTGCTATGTGGGGCTGGATTTGAAACCCCAGCGGAGGCATTGTTCCTTCAAAAGAAATTGTTGGTGGTTCCAATGAAAAATCAGTATGAGCAACATTTGAATGCTGCGGCACTGGAGGAGATGGGTGTACCCGTTATTTCGAGCTTAAAACAAAAAAATATGCTATCTATAGAGGCTTGGCTAAATAGTAAATCGCGAGTTGTTGTCGATTATAAGAACAATACTCAAGAAATTATTACTAATATTGTATCAAAACATACTTAAAATTATATGAAATATATTGCTTTGGCATTATTGTCTTTGGCTACACTATCTGTAACGGCACAACAAAAAAAGAAAACTGTAAAGAAAACAACAGCTGTAAAACCATTATTAGCGACTAAAACAGACTCCGTGTCATATGCTTTTGGACGTGACATTGGTGGTACATTGAAAAATTTGGAGATTACAAATTGGAATAAAGAGTTAATCGGTAAAGCAATAGTTAGTGCTCTTGATGGTCAAAATTCTTTGATTGAAGAAGATCAATTGCGCATGGTTATCCAAAGCGCAGTTACCGAAGCGAGAGAAATAAAGGAGAAAGAAAATCTTGCTAAAGAGCAGGCTTTTTTTACAGAAAATGCTAAAAAAACAACTGTAAAAACTACGGAAGAGGGTTTGCAGTATGAAGTATTGGTAGAAGGCACTGGGGAAAAACCGACCCGAGAAAACGAAGTAACAGTACATTATACAGGAACTTTATTGGATGGAAAGAAATTTGATAGCTCATTAGATCGTAATGAACCTCTAAAAATGAAATTAGATCGCGTGATTGAAGGCTGGAAAATAGGTGTTCCTTTAATGTCTAAAGGAGCAAAATATCGTTTTTATGTACCAAGTAAATTAGGATATGGAAGTCAAAACATGGGTGTTATTCCTCCAAATAGCATTTTGATATTTGATATTGAGTTATTGGATTTCGTGAAGGATGCAGTATAATAAGTTAGGTAAATCAGCAATCGAGGTTTCCAGTATCGGCTTGGGGTGCATGTCTTTGAAAGGTAGTAAACACAAGCAGGGGGTTGAAATTATTCGTAAAGCTTTTGACAGCGGTATCAATTTTTTTGATACTGCTGACTTATATGAAAAAGGATTTAACGAGATGCTGGTAGGGGAAGCGGTACAGGACTTTAGAAAACGCATTGTTTTATCTACAAAAGTTGGAAATAGCTGGCGAGCCGATGGAAATGGATGGGATTGGAAAGCGTCAAAAAGTTATATCGTGAAAACTGTTGAGTCATCTTTGTCTCGATTAAAAACAGATTATATTGATCTTTACCAGCTGCATGGTGGTACCATTGAAGATCCTATTGATGAAATTATCGAAGCTTTCGATTTACTGGTTAGTGCGGGCAAAATTCGAACTTACGGTTTGTCTTCTATTCGTTCTAATGTTATTCGCGAGTACGTAGCAAAATCTAATATCAGTGCCGTTATGATGCAGTACAGTTTATTGGATAGACGTTTAGAGGAAGAAATGGGAGCTTATTTATTGCATCATCGTATTTCTGTTCTAGCAAGAGGTGCAGTAGCTAAAGGGATGTTGATCAATAAACAAGCTGAGAATTTTCTGCAATATAGCTCAAGTGAAGTACAGCATATCATTCGCAATCTACATGCATTTGCAAAAAAACACCATGTTAATAATCTGACTGTGGCACTTTCTTTTGTTCTTTCGAATGAGGCGGTTACTGCTGCTTTACTGGGTATAAATACACCCTTGCAATTAACGGAATTGATACAGATTAAAGAGCAAGTCCGTTCTTTAACAGGAGCAGAGAAAATAGAGTTACTAAGCGGTGTTCGTGCATTGTATTTTACAGAACACCGTTAATCTAGGATGTGAAGTACGTTTGTATAATACGTTCTAAATCTTCTTGTGTGTCTACAGCGATTGTTTCATGCTCTGTTTCTGCTGTTTGAATAGTGTATCCGTGCTCTATCCAGCGCAGTTGTTCAAGAGCTTCTGTCTCTTCTAAAATACTGATAGGCAATTGCGTTAACTCTTTTAAAACATCAGTTCTATAGCCATATATTCCGATATGTTTAAAATAGCTATGTTTTGATAACCAATTCTTCTGTTCGATTCCTCTTAGATAGGGGATGGTCTGTCTTGAAAAATAGATTGCTTGTCCGGCAATATTGCGAACCACTTTTGGTATATTTACATTAAACAGTTCGTCTTCTGTATGGATTTTTTTGACGAGTGTGGCAATCTGTGTTTCTTCCTTATCGAAGCAGGATGCTAGCAACTCGATCTGTAACGGATTGATGAAGGGTTCATCACCCTGTATGTTGATGACGATATCAAATCCACTTACCTTGGCTATAACTTCTGCACAGCGGTCTGTTCCTGACTGATGCGAAGAGGCGGTCATGATGACATTTCCTGCGAAGCTCTTTACATGTTCAGCTATTCTGTCATCATCTGTCGCAACGATTACTTCATGTAAACAGCTCGTATTTTTAACTTGTTCATAGACACGCTGAATCATGGATTTACCACCAATATCAACTAATGGTTTACCAGGGAATCTGGAAGAGGCATAGCGTGCTGGAATAATACCGATTACTTTCATTTTTTCAGTTTTAAAAGTAAAGCCAGTCTTGCATTAAAACTGGCCTTTCAATGATCTAAATTTTTTGATTAAAACAAACCAAATAATTGCGATTCAATTTTTTCAACGATAGTACCTAAATCTTCCGGGTTTTTCGTGAAATCTAAATTATCTTTATCAAGAACCATTAATTTACCATCCTTATAATTATCAATCCATTTATCGTATTTTTCATTCAATTTAGATAAATAATCCAATCGAATTCCGGATTCATAATCACGACCACGCACTTGAATATTGTTAACAAGTGTTGGAACGGAAGCCTTCAAGTAAATTAATAGATCTGGAGGTTTGATATAATGGATGATACTCTGGAAAATATTGCTATAATTTTCAAAATCTCGCGCACTCATTAAGCCCATATCGTACAAGTTTTCGGCAAAGATGTATGCATCTTCATAAATTGTACGATCTTGGATCATATCAATATTTGTTTTTTGCAATTCAACAATTTGTCGAAAACGACTATTTAAGAAAAAGATCTGCAAATTGAATGACCAACGTTTCATATCAGCATAAAAATCCTCTAAATAAGGATTGTTATCTACCGCTTCAAATTGAGGTTCATATTTGAAATGATCCGCTAATAGTTTTGTTAAGGTTGTTTTTCCGGCACCAATATTTCCGACAATAGCAATATGCATATTTTTGGGTTTTAAATCTTAATAAAATCTTTTAATGCCAATGATTTCACGTACTTCTTTCAATGTTTTACGTGCTGATTCACTCGCTTTTTCAGCGCCTAATTTCGCTACTTTAGCAATATACGCATCATCATTTGAAATATCTTCAATGCGTGACCGTACAGGCTCTGTTGCAATGACCATATCTTCTGCTAACTGTTTTTTAAAATCACCGTAACGAATAGCGCAATTGTTATATAGATCGTTAAAATGTTCTAATGTATCGGGTGCTGACACAACTTTCATCAAATCAAAAAGATTTTGAACAGCTTCTGGTTTAGGTTGGTTCATTTCCGTTGGACCAGAGTCAGATACAGCACGCATTACTTTTTTACGAATTACATCTGCACTATCGGACAAGTAAATACAATCTGCCTCACCATTGGATTTGCCCATTTTTCCTTGTCCCGCTAAACCAGGGATTTTAACTAATTTATCTGAATAGGTAAAAGCAAATGCCTCTTTGAAATAATCGACATCGTATAAACGATTAAAACGGTTACCAAATGTTCTGGTCATTTCTAAATGTTGCTCTTGATCTTTACCAACAGGAACTTTTGTGCCATGGTGAATTAAGATGTCGCAAGCCATCAAAACAGGGTATGTTAACAGTCCTGCATTCACATTATCAGGATTGCTGCGCACTTTATCTTTAAAAGCAGTAGCGCGCTCCAGCTCTCCCAGATATGCGTTCATATTCATATACAAATAAAGTTCTGCTACTTCAGGTACGTCAGACTGGACATATATCGTTGATTTTTCAGGGTCTATACCTGCAGCAAGATATTCAACAATCACTTGACGTACGGTGCTTTGCAGACCGTGAGGAGTTGGGTGCGTAGTTAAAGAGTGTAAATCGGCTATGAAGAAATAACAATTATATTCATTTTGCATTTTCACAAAATTGCTCAATGCGCCGTAATAGTTTCCTAAATGTAATTTTCCGGTACTTCTAATACCACTGACAACAGTTTCCATATTGCTTGCGAATTTACGGATAAATTCCCTAAATATAGTTCTAGGAATTTTTTCTTTTGCTTTTTTTTGCGATTAAAAAATGGATTGCTAGCAATTAAATTATAGCAAAAGATTTAACGGTTAACAATATGAAAGAGTAGGTCCGCTGCTAATTTAGCAGTACGATTGTCAATATCGTACGCCGGATTAAATTCTGCGATATCCATACTTATTAATTTTCCTGAAGAAATGATTAGTTGAAAAATTTCTAAGAAAAAAGCATCAGGCTGGATTCCGTTATGGGCCAATGCACTAACTCCTGGTGCACAGCTTGCAGCAAAAACATCTAAATCGACGGTTAGGTAGAGGTAATCTATTCCTGCTATAAATGACTCAACTTGTTGGATAATTGCCTCGCTATTTGCCTTGTGAAAATGTTGAGCTTCTATCCAGTTTATCTGATAATCTTTTACCGCATCAAATAAAGCTTGTGTATTGCTGATTTTTTGTATTCCGATAGGTAGGTAATTGATTTTTTCTTCTTGCTGTGCAATTTGGTAAAAACCTGTACCGGAAGTTGCAATTTCCTGTTCTGGTTTTCGGATATCAAAATGGGCGTCAAAATTAATGATCCCGAGTTTATTGCGGGAATACGACTTGAGTCCTAGATAATGACCAAAAGTAATTTCATGACCACCCCCTAATACCATTGGAAAGCCTCCGCATTGCAGTATAAGTTGGATAAAATAGCCAAGAGATTCTTGCGCATTTTCCAGTTGATGGTCGGAACAATAAACGGTCCCGGCATCAACGAGTTTCGTTTTTTTATCTCGAAATACTGGCAGGTTTGACAATGCTTTTATTAAAACTTCTGGTCCTTTTGCCGCACCTGTTCTTCCTAGGTTTCTTCTAACACCTTCATCGCAAGCAAAACCCAGTATGACATAGCAATCCGTAAGATCCTGTTCATCATTAAGATCGATACATGTGATTACCTGATGCCAACGCAGATGTTCTTCGCTTGTCCCATCTATACGTCCTGTCCACATTTTTCGATCTGCCGGAGTATAATGTTTCTGGTTTTTAGTTTTCATAATCCTTGAAAATTTGGTTCATCGTGTCTGTATCAACAAGATTTGCTAGGGTTACTTTCAACGTAGTAGTACGTTTTAATTCTATTTCTATAGCCTGTCTTGCGGTGTCATTTTGAGCCCATGCTCTGCGGGCAATACCATTATTAACATCATAAAAGAGCATATTTTCAAGTTTTCTGTCTGCATCTTCGGAACCGTCAAGTAATAAGCCGAAACCACCGTTAATCACCTCGCCCCAACCAACTCCACCACCATTATGGATAGAAACCCAAGTAGCGCCTCTAAAGCTGTCACCGATTACATTATGAATGGCCATATCGGCTGTGAATTTACTGCCGTCATAAATGTTACTTGTTTCCCGGTATGGTGAGTCTGTTCCACTTACATCATGATGATCTCTGCCCAAAATAATCGGCCCCTTTAATTGACCATTTCTTACCGCAAGATTAAATGCTTTAGCAATTCGAATTCTACCAATTGCATCAGCATATAGAATCCGGGCCTGTGAACCGACAACCAGTTTATTTTGATCTGCTTGTTCAATCCACTTGATATTGTCAGCTAATTGCTGTTTAATCTCAGGGTATGCTGTCTTTTTTAATTCCTGAAGTACCTCAAGTGCGATATGGTCTGTTGTCTTTAAATCTTCTGGATCTGCTGTCGAACATACCCAGCGAAATGGACCAAATCCATAGTCAAAACACATGGGACCTAAAATATCCTGTACGTAAGATGGATATCGGAAGTCAATACCATTACTCGCCAATACAGCGGCTCCTGCGCGACTACTTTCAAGTAAGAATGCATTTCCATAATCGAAGAAATAAGTACCACGCGCGACATGGGCATTAATAGCGTCGACGTGACGGACTAAGGATGCCTGAACTTGTGCCTTAAATACATCGGGCTGTTCTGCCATTAGCTTATTTGATTGTTCAAAACTTAGTCCGATCGGGTAGTAACCTCCGGCCCAAGGGTTGTGTAATGAGGTTTGGTCAGATCCAACTGAAATATAAATATTAGCATCTAGGAATGCTTCCCATATTTCTATTATATTGCCTATGTAGGCTATGGCGATAATTTCTTTATTTTTAATAGCTTGTTGAACGCGTTCTATGAGATCGTCCATGTTCTCCATTAAGATGTCCACCCATCCTTGTTTATGCCGTTTGCGAGCAGCGGCAGGATTAACCTCTGCACATACCGTGATGCACCCTGCAATATTTCCCGCTTTAGGTTGTGCACCACTCATGCCTCCAAGACCTGATGTTAAAAAGACTTTTCCGTGGATTGTATCTTCTTTTGACAAATGTTTTCGGAAGGCATTCATAACTGTGATCGTGGTACCATGTACGATTCCCTGTGGTCCGATGTACATATATGAGCCCGCCGTCATTTGGCCATATTGTGTAACCCCCATTGCATTGAAACGTTCCCAGTCATCGGGTTTGGAATAATTGGGAATCATCATGCCGTTTGTAATGACAACCCTTGGAGCATCTTTTGAAGATGGGAATAACCCCATTGGATGGCCACTGTACATATGTAGGGTTTGTTCGTCATTCATTTGGGCCAAGTATTGCATTGTAATTAAATACTGTGCCCAGTTCTGAAAAACAGCTCCGTTTCCACCATAGGTAATGAGTTCGTGAGGATGTTGCGCTATTTGTGGATCTAGGTTATTTTGTATCATTAACATGATGCTACGCGCCTGTAGGCTATTTCCAGGATACGCTTCAATTGGTCTAGCATACATTTCGTAGGTAGGGCGGAAGCGGTACATGTAGATTCTGCCAAATAGCATCAATTCCTCTAAAAATTCTTTTCCAAGTTCTACATGCCACTGCACTGGAAAATAGCGTAATGCATTTTTAATGGCTAATTTTTTTTCATCTTCCGATAGAATATCCTTTCGCTTAGGAGCATGACTTATGTTTTTATCATAAGAAACTTTAGGTGGTAGACTAGTTGGTATTCCTTGTAGAATTTCTTCTTTAAATATCATGATTCTTTTCCTTTCGTATAGATATTAATTCCCTTTTTCCATACCTGATCAGGTTTTAGTGTTCCTTGCATGTATGTAATATTTTGATAATTATTCGTTTTGTAAATAGCAAAATCTGCAAGTTCACCTGGCTGTAGACGACCACGGTCCGTCAGATTTAAAGCTAATGCAGCCCTAAATGTTATTGCAGCGAATACTTCAGCATTGGATAATTTTTCTGTAGTAGCTAAAATCGTCGCTTGGGTCATTAATTGTCCCATTGGAGCAGATCCGGGATTCCAGTCAGTGGCAATGGCTAAGCTAGCGCCTTGATCAAGAAGTTTTCTGGCAGGGGTAAATGCACATCCAATTCCGATTGATGCACCTGGTAAGGCGACGGCAACGGTATTGCTATCGGCCAGAAGTTTAATTTCTGTTTCATGTGATGCCTCTAGGTGATCTGCACTAATTGCATTATACTGGACCGCAACTTTCGATCCTGATGTTGAAAATTGATCTGCATGTACCGTGATATCAAAACCCATTTTCTGCGCCTTAGTAAAGTAATTTTGAATATCCTCGGCAGAAAAGGCGCTTTGTTCGATAAAAACATCAATTCTATTGGAAAGCTGCTCTTCTTTTAAAATAGGGAATAGTTCAGATGCTATTTCTTCAAGATAGTCTACTGCAGTGCCTTCATAGTCTTTGGGCTTCATATGTGCTGCTAAGCAAGTTGGAATGAGATCAACGGCTATGGATTCTTGTGCTCTTTTTATAGCTCGCAGTATTTTTAACTCTTCTTTAACAGATAAACCATAGCCACTTTTCACTTCAATGGTGGTAATACCTTGTTTTATAAGTGCCTTTGAACAGTTGATAATATTTGTGATTAGTTCAGCTTCACTTGCATTTCGGGTATGTTGTACTGTGCTCCAGATACCTCCACCAGCTTTTGCAATTTCGAGGTAACTGGCACCGGCATTACGCAGGGCAAAATCATTAGCTCGATTTCCTGCAAAAGCAATATGTGTGTGACAATCGATATAGCCGGGAACGCAAACAGTCTCCTCTTCTATGATTACTAAAGTTGCATCATGAGCATGATTCTCCCTTAAACCATCGTAATTACCAATAGCTGCTATTTTTCCATTTTCCGTTAGTATACCAGCCTGTTCTTTAATTACGAGTTGCTGATCTGAAAGCGCTCCTTTAACCGGAACATTTGTCAATGATAACAATTGTGAGAAAGGACCTATTAATTTTTTACCCATAGTTTAATAGTTGTTGAAATATTCCTGATGAACACCGTGATAAGGTATACCTTGCTGATGTGCAATTTGTTTTGCTTCTGTAATCAAAGTTCCTGAGGAAATGAGCTGTTGAGCAGCTTGAAGTATCTCTTCCATTATTTGATCTTCTTTGATATGTGGAATCGATTTTCTGATCTTTTGGTGTACAGCCTCAATGATAGGCGTTGACTGTAGCGGTTTATGAAAATCAAAAGCCTGGGCCGCACAAATAAGTTCTATACTTAATATTTTACCAACATTATTGATGACCTGCAATAATTTTCGGGCACCGATGGATCCCATACTCACATGATCTTCCTGACCTAAAGAAGTAGGTATGCTATCTGCACTGGATGGAAAACAAAGTCCTTTATTTTCACTTGCTAATGCTGCTGTACTATATTGTAAGATCATAAATCCAGAGTTCAGGCCTGTTTCTTTGAGGAGTAGTTTTGGTACATTGGGCGTATCGCCTTCTAGTGACAGATATACACGTCTATCGGAAACATTTCCAATTTCTGATATCGCCAATGTTGCATAATCAATAGGAAGTGCAATTGGCTGTCCATGGAAACTACCGCCACTAATGGTTAGTTCGCTGTCGATGATGATCGGATTATCGGTTACGGCATTAATTTCAACTTCTATGGTTTCTTTTAAATGAAGCCATGCATTGCGAGAAGCTCCATGTATTTGTGGAATGCAGCGTAAAGAATATGGATCTTGAACACGAGAACAGTTTTTATGTGAGGTAACAATTTCTGAGGTCTCTAATAAGTTGAAGATCGTACTTGCTACATATTTATTTCCTTTGTAGGGTCTCAGTTCATGCAATTGTGGAAAGAAAGGTTTAATGGATCCATTTAGCCCTTCAATCATCAATGTGGCAACCAAATCTGCATTATCTAAGAGATTTTGCATTTCCACGACCGCTTTTACGGCATGAGCTGCCATAAACTGGGTTCCGTTAATGAGTGCTAATCCTTCTTTGGCTCCTAACGTAATCGGGCTGGTGTCAAATCGTGTTAATATTTGAGCTGTTGGAAGAATTTCACCTTTGTACCAGACTTTTCCTAATCCAATTAAAGGTAAAAATAAGTGCGAAAGAGGGGCTAGGTCTCCAGAGGCACCCACTGATCCTTGTTTAGGAACCACTGGAACGATATCCTGATCAATAAACCATAGAATGCGCTCTAACGTGCTTAGTTGAATACCTGAATATCCTTTTGCTAAGGCATGCGCTTTTAAAATCAGCATTAATTTAGACAATTGCTGATCGATGGGCTCTCCTATACCTACTGCATGGCTTTTTAGGATATTTTCTTGTAGTTTTTTAGTATCTGCAGGATTTATCAGCGTAGTACAAAGTGGACCAAAACCTGTGTTTATACCATATACTATTTTACCGGAATCAACAATTTCTTGAACATATTGTGCACTTTGAACAACTTTTTTTACTGTTTGTTCAGTTAATTGACCTTTAATATTTCCATTCGCTATCTGGATTGCTAGCGAGCTGGTCATGGTATCTTCGCCGTACTGAAATTTTTTAGTTTTATTTACCATTAGAATAAATTATTATGTTGATTAAGGATCGTCAAAATCTGTCTATCCTTTCCATTTGATTTATACATTGCTTTTTAAGAAGGAGTGACCATTATTACACTTTTGCATTTTGAACTGTTTATACATGAATCGTACTTAATTATTTAGAAAAAGTTGCCTGTGTATTGGTTTTGTTTCCTAAACGTTCTATCGTGCGTATAGCTGTTAATCTCATTCCGTTATTTCAAATTTAACTCCTATATTTAATAATTATAAATACCAATTTTGGCAAGTATTGATTACTATGAGTTATCAAATAGAATTAAGGCATCTGTATTATTTTAAAGTTTTGGCAGAGGAGTTACATTTTAGAAAAGCGGCAGAAAGGCTTTATATTTCTCAACCTGGCTTATCTCGTCAGATTAAACAGATGGAAGATATTTATAGAGCAACTTTATTTGATAGAGGGAAACGGTATGTTCGACTTACAGCTGCAGGCTTTTATCTAAAAAAGGAGGTTGATATTTTATTTAATCAAATGGATAAAATAGCTCGTGAGCTTCGTATTATGGGATCAGACGATATCACTGAACTTCGTCTTGGGTTTATCGGTTCAGCAGTACAATCTATTCTTGCTAAAGTACTGGTTCGATTAAAACAAGATTTTCCTGCAGTTGAGGTCGACTTGCAGGAGCTTTCTAACGAGATGCAGATTACCAAGGTGTTGAAGGAAGAACTTGATTTTGGACTCGTGCGTTTGGATAATTTTCCAAATGGGATTCGTCATATCGCAATCATCAAAGAACACTTTTCATTGGTCATTCCTCACGATTATCCCATTCAGACGGCAAATTTTAAAACATTAAATGATTTTAAAAATGAACCGTTTATTCTGTTTTCCAAAGATTATAGTCATTCTTATTATGATCTGGTGATGAGTATTTTTAGAGATGCTTCATTTGAACCGCATGTTGCTTTGCGGACGGTAAATGCTTTGACAATTTTCAATCTTGTAGAACAGGGTTTGGGTATTGCAATTGTACCGGCATCTTTAAAAAAAGGATATACTTCTAAAGTAAATTTTATTGATTTAAACCATATTGAACAGCGAACCACTTTATCATTAATCTATAATGCGAATGTAAATCATGCAGGAATTGACCTGTTTTTAAATGTTATTCAGAAGGAATTGAATTTATCGGATGAAGATTAAACTATAAAAGTCCATACTAAATCAGTATGGACTTTTATAGTTTAATCGTGTATGGCTATTCAGCGGTGTTTTAATGAGCACTACCAACTAATACATATCCGAAGAATTCTCTAAACGAGTCGGGGTTGTCCACTGTTCCTCGTTCGGAAATAAGTTTTATGTTGATATTGTTGTTTTTTGCTTTTACTTTAAATTCATCTAAATACTCAATGATATCGTAATCTAATATTTTGGTTTTGCGCACGTCTAATTCTAAGTAAGAACCAGGCTGTAATCCATCTAATTCTTTTACGATCGCTCCTCTATTGACAAAAGTTACCTCTTCTGCAAAATTCATATGAAAAACGTTTCCTTCCTTGACCAGCATAACATGGGAATTATTATAGGATTTGATAAGTGACACAACTACTGCTACAACTAAACCGACAATAATACCTTTAAGGAGATCTGTAGTGAGTATACCAACTACTGTGACTACAAATGGAATTAATTGATCTTTTCCTAATTTTTTCATGTCCAAGAATTGTTTTGGGTTGCCTAATTTGTAACCGATAACCAATAGTATTGCTGCTAAAACTGCATTAGGGATTAAATTAAGGAATGCAGGAATGGAGATCACACTGAGTACAAGCAAGAGACCATGAACTATAGTTGATAGTTTTGACACTCCGCCACTCATCGCATTAGCTGATGACCGAACGATAACTTGTGTAATAGGAAGCCCACCTATTAAACCTGAAAATGAATTACCTATTCCTTGTGCTATTAGCTCTCTGTTGGTTGGTGTCTGACGTTTTAGTGGATCTAATTTATCGGTAGCTTCTACGGATAATAAGGATTCTAAAGAGGCTACAATGGCGATGGTAAATGCAATTTGCCATACCATTGGATTTGCTATTCCATTTGCGAAATCGGGTAGTGTAAATTGTCCCAGGAAGTCGGTTACTGTTTCAGGTACAGGTACTTTGACCAGGAGGTCCTGATCAATAGAAAATACTTCATGGTTTGTATCTCCAATCGTGATCTGGTAAATAATACCAACAATTACAGCAATAAGGGAGCCTGGTAACAATTTGAAGAAGTTGGATTTTTTACCAAGAAAATTATCCCATATAATAAGTATGGCTAAGGAAATAATTGTCATGATTATAGCTCCGGTAGTAATATAAGATGCATCAAAATTTTTGAACGAAAATTTCTCTGTGTATCCGAATGCCAACGGAATCTGTTTTAGGAAAATAGATATACCGATAGCACATAACATACCCTTAATAACGGATGAAGGGAAGTAATATCCAATTACGCCTGCTTTTAATAATCCAAGAACAATCTGTATTAAACCGGCTATAACCACTGCGACTAAAAAGATATTGTATGCCCCTAGGTCTGTGATAGCGGTATAGACGATGACCACTAGGCCTGCCGCTGGTCCTGATACTCCTATGGTAGATTTTGATAGCAGTCCTACAAGGATACCGCCTATAATTCCCGCGATAATTCCGGAGAAAACAGGCGCCCCACTCGCTAGAGCGACTCCTAAACAGAGTGGTAGAGCAACAAAAAACACAACAATACTCGCCGGGATATCTTTTTTCCAATTTTGTAATAGGTTCATAATTAAGAGTGTTTAATGTATTCTTATCATACAACTATCGTTCCTGAGAAAGGTTTTAAAAAGTAATAAAATTTATGTTGGGAGGTATTATGATTTATAAAGAATGGGGGGCAGATTTTCATTCCTGTGTCAAGTTTTTTTTTCTGGTAGATGTGTTTTTAATATTCGATGGTAGCTCTTAAATCGCCTAAAGAGTTGTGTTTTATCGTAATATTAGTGGTTTTAAGTGTTTTTGAGCAATGGAAATCATAATTTTAAGGATGTATCGGTCTGTTTTAAAATCAGTTCTAATTCTATTTATTATAGCTATTATCAACGATGGGTGAGATAACTCATTTAAATTTTTTTATCTTTATGCCCAAACTAAACCAAGGTGAGGGAGGAAGCATATGCCAGTCAAAATACCAGATAATTTGCCAGCTATTGAGCTATTAAAAAAAGAAAATATTTTTGTGATGAGTGATCTTAGAGCCAACGAACAGGATATCCGTCCGATGAAGGTTCTAATTTTGAATTTAATGCCTTTGAAAATTACAACAGAAACTGATTTTATCCGGTTGCTGTCTAATAATCCTTTGCAAGTAGAAGTGGAGTTTTTGAGATTAGATACTCACATGTCTAAAAACACACCTCAAGAACACTTGGAAATGTTCTATAAATCGTTTTCTGCAGTGGAAGATCAGTACTATGATGGGATGATCATTACAGGTGCTCCAGTAGAGATGATGCCATTTGAAGAGGTTAACTACTGGGATGAAGTGACTCGTATTTTTGATTGGGCAAAAAAGCACGTGACGTCTACACTTTATATTTGTTGGGCATCGCAAGCGGCACTTTATCATTTTTACGGCGTTGAAAAAACACCATTAGCGGAGAAACTGTTTGGAGTATACAAACATACTACTTTAGATAAAGCTAATCCTCTATTTAGAGGTTTTGATGATGAGTATTTTATCCCGCACAGTAGACATACGACAATTTTAAAATCTGAAATTGAAGATAAACCAGAAATTGAGCTTTTGTCTGAATCTCCTGAAGCAGGTCTTGCGATACTATCATCACGAGGTGGACGTGAATTTTATTTAACTGGTCATTCAGAATATGCTCCACTTACTTTACATACTGAATATATGCGTGATGTGGAGAAAGGATTAGAAATTGAGGTGCCAGATAATTATTATTTAAATAATGATCCAGCACAGTCACCATTAGTAAGGTGGTCTGGTCATGCGAATTTGCTATTTAATAACTGGTTGAATTACTATGTTTATCAAGAGACTCCTTTTGATTTAAATGAACTTGAATCTTTGGAAGAAATTAAGAGACAAAATTAATATTAGCTTTTAAGCTATCATGAGCAAGCTCGATCTTGTACTGTATAATAGTGCGGTACAAGATCGAGCTTTAATTTCTTTATAGCAGGATGTTTCGGATCTGTTATGAAAAATAAACTTCTATTTATAATTAGCTTAATTTTTTAGCTTCATTCCAATAAATATCCATTTCTTCCAGTGTCATGTCTTGGAGATTTTGTCCATTTTGATTAGCTCTTTGCTCAAGGTAGGTGAAGCGGCTAATGAATTTTTTATTGGTTCGTTCCAGTGCATTTTCAGGATTGATGCCAATGTGACGTGCATAATTGATTAATGAAAAAAGCAAATCACCAAATTCGGCCTCAGCCTTATTTAAATCTGACTCTTCGGGTTTATTAATGTCATATTCAGCTTTGAACTCCGCTAGTTCTTCTTCTACTTTTGCCCATACTTCTTTTTTATCTTCCCAATCAAACCCTACACCACGTACCTTATCCTGTATACGATAGGCTTTAACTAAAGCAGGCAGACCTTTAGGTACGCCGGATAAAACAGATTTGTTTCCTTCTTTTAATTTGAGGGTCTCCCAATTCTGTTTAACCTGTTCTTCATTTTCTACATCAATATCGCCATAGACATGGGGGTGACGGCTGATTAATTTATCGCAAATGCTATTGAGTACATCTACTATCGTAAAACGGTTTTCCTCTTCTGCTATACGTGCATAAAAGACCAGGTGCATCATAACATCTCCTAGTTCTTTTTTGATTTCGGGGTAATCTTCATCTAAGATAGCGTCTGTAAGTTCATACAACTCTTCGATGGTTAGATGACGTAAGGACTGCATGGTCTGTTTCTTATCCCACGGGCAAGCTACCCGAAGTGTATATAAAACATCTAATAAACGTTGAAAAGCCGTAGCAGGAGTAGACTCAATTGCAGGAATGGGGTGACTCATATTGAAAAATTTAGATCAAAATTAGGGATTTAAAGATGAAAAATAGCATGCTTCTATTTTATTGTCATTAATGAGTCTCGAAGAATGGTCACACTATTTTCCATTTCCGATTCAGTAAGATTGCCGAAACCAATTCGGATTGCGGTCATATCTTTAGCTTGATATAAGAGTGTTTTTGGAAGAAATAGATTTGCTTTTGCGCATTGCTTCTGTAAATGAATTAAGTTGATATCTTTTTTCCAGTTGGTCCATAAAGCAAGACCGCCGGCAGGAATATCGAAGTCGACATATTCATGTAATTCACGGGCGAGTAAATAACTCATATAATTGCGTCTTTCTTTATACAGTTTGACTGATTTTTTTAAATAGCGATGTATTTCACCTTCTTCAATTAGATCACTTAATACTTGCTCCATGACAAAGTCACCTTGATGATCCATGATATTTAATAACTTTTGTAATTCTTTGATTAGGTTTTCAGGTGCGACGATAAAACCTGTACGGAAACCAGGCGCTAATGATTTACCAAAGCTTCCTGTATAAATAACCATCCCATCATAATCCACAGTTGCCATAGGGAGAAGGGGGGCATCATCATAATGGAAGTCATAATCGTAATCGTCCTCAATGACGGCAAAACCATATTTTGAAGCGAGTGCTAATACGATCGTTCTTCTTTGCTGACTAAGTGTCACTGTCGTGGGATAGTGATGATGCGGTGTCAGATAAAGCAATCTGATCTTTTGTGTAAGACAGATCTGTTCAAGAGATTCGACAACAATTCCTTCATGATCTACTGGAATGGATTTAATTCTAGCCCCGGCCTGTTGGAAGATCATGTTTATTGCAAAATAACTTGGTTGTCCTACAATGACTAAATCGTTTGCCTGTAGTAAGGTTTGAGCAATGATATAGGTGCTCATCTCAACAGACCGTGTGATCAATAGATTTTTAGGTTGGATATGCAGACCTCTACTTTGATTTAAAAAATTGCACAACTGTTCTCGAAATGTGGCTGGTCTTTTTTGATCTGAATATCCTAGGTATTTAGTGTTCTTTTTTCGTTTTAGATTTGCGGTATAAAACTTAGAAAGCTGTTGCAAAGGAGATAGTCTACTATCAGGAATGCCGTCATCAAATTTTAAGATACATGTAGAGGTTTCAAAAGGATTTTCTAATATGGTACTTTTTTCAAAATCATAACCAGTTTGGTCTGCATACTGATTCTGGATTATTGTTTGCGAAAATTCACTATTTTTCCTTGCTTTGGACGTATTTCGAAGTACATATGATCCTACATTTGGTTTGGTTTCAATCCAACCCTGTGATTCGAGCTCCTGTAATGCAGCAACTACTGTATTGCGATGTATAGATAGTGTTTGCGCCAGCTGCCTACTTCCGGGCAGTTTTGTTCCGATAGGTATAAAACCGCGCTGAATGGCCTGAATGACTTGTTGTGCCAGTTGTACATAAATGGAGGTATCATCCAGTCTATTCAGGCTGATAAAGCTGTTGAAAGGAATTTGACCCGGACTATTCATATGTTGGATAAATTGAAATTATTAAATAGTCCGGAAAGTTAAGTATTATTAGATTACTCTTGGAGTTTTTTGATTATTTTTCTAATTCTTGTTTTTTTGGATTCCTTTTCGACACCGTCTAAGCGCTTTGTGAGCATTTTGCTTAGGTCAGTTTTATATTGTCTTGGAACAACTTTTAAAGCCTGTTCCGCGTACATTGGAAGCTGATTGGGCGGGCATTTTAGTAACTGTTCATGTAATAACGGAAATACATCTTCATGCTCCAATGATAAGTATTTGATTAATATAGCAATACATTTATCCCTTGTAATAACAGAACCTTGTTCAGCAATAGCAATTAGTTGTGGTAGGAGCGGGAAAATAGCTTCATGTTGTAATAGAAGAATAGCATCCAGTGCTGTCATAGCTCTCCACTGTAAGCGGTTATCCTTACTTGTTAACAGCGTGATAAAATCCAAATAGTATGCCGCTATCATAATAGGGGATAAGTACCCAATTTCGTAAAGAACTTTGATGCAATCGTGTTGGATCCTTTTGTTTTTGCTTTGTAATAATTGAATTAATTCTTTAATAGCTTCATTGTCCTCTGCGCTGACGATTTGTTTTGCCAATGAAATATTGGCTGACTCATCTGTTTTCCCTAAACTGGAAGATAAATAATTGAAAACATGGATCATGTGCAATTACGTTTTTATTATAATTAAATGTTGCTTCGAATGGAATTGTTAGATTATTAATAAAATTTTTAGGATAGGTAACTTACAAATAATTTAATAAACAAGTTATTTAATATATCAACAAAGAATGCACCTACCATGGGTACGATTAGAAACGCTTTGTGGGACGGCCCATATTTGTCGGTGATCGATTGCATATTCGCAACAGCCGTCGGCGTTGCGCCTAGTCCAAAACCACAATGTCCAGCACTGAGCACTATAGCGTCATAATCGCTTCCCATTACTCTGAAAGTAATGAACATTGCAAATAGTACCATAAGTACTGTTTGTAAGATCAATATAACTAAAACTTGTGAAGCAAGGCCCTGTAATTGCCAAAGCTGTAAGGACATTAGTGCAATGGTCAAAAATAGATATAAACCGGTATTGCCAAGTACATCTACAGCATGATCATTTACAATATAACTGGACGATCTGCTAATGGTATTGCGAATAATAACACCTACAAAAAGGCACCATACAAAATTTGGAAGTTCCAACCATGAACCTTTGCAATATTCATACAATAAATGTCCCAATGCTAGACAAATTGCAAACATAGTCAGGGTTTCAATCATATTGCGAACATTGATTCTTCGGTTTGAATCAGGGTTTTCGAACATTTCAATTGGCACTCCTCTTTCTTGAATAATTTTTGTAGGTTGGATATTCTTCTTTTTTAAAAGCACTTTTGCTACGGGGCCACCGATGAGACCACCCATGACCAGACCATAGGTAGCACATGCCATTGCGAGCTCCATCGCTCCATTTATTTGGAATATATCGGTGAGATTTTGGGCCCATGCCGCACCAGTACCATGTCCCCCTGTTAAGGTAATAGATCCGGCAATAAGTCCATAACTAGGATCAATGCCTAGCAGAGATGCCACGGATATCCCAAAAACATTTTGAACGATCATGAAAGATCCTGTTAGAAAAACGAATATCAAAAGTGGTTTTCCTCCTTTTTTTAATTTATCGAATTCTGCACTTAAACCAATTGAAGTAAAAAAGAAAAGCATCATGGTGGTCTGAAGCGAACCTTCAAAGGTAAAATTGATACCCATTGTCGCATGCAAGATGTAAAGGACAATTGCAACGACAAACCCTCCTACAACAGGTTCTGGTATATTGTAGTTTCTCAGGAAATTTATTTTTTTAACAATAAAAAATCCTAAAATCAAAACAAGACAGGCAAAAGCTAGGGTTTCAAATAGTCCAAATGTCATATAGCTATCTATAAGTGGGTTTGTCATTCAAATAAAACGGAAAGTTAATAATAAAATAATAACTTGTATTTGACTTCTCTGTAGGTGTAAGGTTAATTAAAATATTTTCACTGTTTTTAGTCCTACATCTAACGGTTTATTCGCGTGCATTTTCCTTTCATAGTTGTAATCATGTTTAAAGCATTGATGTCTTGATTTCGAATAGGATAGATTATTGGTTCTTATTATCCCCAACTATGTACAGTTTTAGTATGTAACATATATTATCGTTAGTTTTTCACTACTCGGCTAGATCTTATATTTTTCTCATTCATTTTGAAAATGCGACTGTGAGTTTAAATAATGAGTGTAACATTTCTACTCTTTAGTAATCTATTAAAACTTAATATTCTATTCGTTGTTATTTGTTTTGCTTCTCAATAGTTAATTAGGTAGATTTATGTACCAACAAAACGTGTCAATATGAGTACAACGAACGCCAAATCTTTAAAGTCAATAAGTATAAACGGGAAAAGCTATCATTATTGTTCGCTTAAAAATCTTCCTGAAGGCTCTGTAAGTCATCTTCCTTTTAGTATCCGCATTTTGCTTGAAAATGTGCTGCGGAATTACGATGGTTTTAGCATTACCGACGAACATATTCATACACTCATCAACTGGACACCAGCTCCTGTCGATAAGGACATTCCTTTTAAGCCAGCTCGTATTCTGATGCAAGATTTTACTGGTGTTCCCGCTGTAGTCGATATGGCCTCGCTCCGGGCTGAATATGTACGTCATGGAAAAGATGGTCAAAAGATCAACCCTGCAATTCCAGTTGACTTGGTGATTGACCACTCTGTGCAGGTGGATTATTATGGAACAGATTATTCTTACGGAAAAAATGTTGAACTGGAATACCAACGTAATCAGGAACGTTATGAATTGCTCAAATGGGCACAGCATGGATTGAAAAACTTTACCGTAGTTCCTCCGGGGATGGGAATTTGTCATCAGGTCAATCTTGAATATCTTGCTAAGGGGATTATTGAACGCGAGGGATGGTTGTTTCCGGACACCTTGGTTGGTACGGATTCGCACACGCCTATGGTGAATGGTCTGGGTGTAGTAGGATGGGGAGCCGGCGGTATAGAAGCGGAGGCTGCTATGCTGGGACAGCCTATATTTTTTACTTGCCCGGAAGTGATTGGATTAAAATTGACCGGGAAAATACCGGATATCTGTACGGCTACCGATATGGTATTATCGATTACTAAAGTACTTCGTGATAAAGGTGTAGTAGGAAAGTTTGTTGAACTTTTTGGAGATGGTCTGGACCATTTAACAGTTACGGATAGAGCGACTATTGCTAATATGTCTCCAGAATTCGGGTGTACGATTACTTATTTTCCTATCGACGAACGGACGTTGGAGTACATGCAAACAACCAATCGTACAGCAGAACACATCAGGATCGTAGAAGAATACAGCAAAGAAAACCTATTGTGGAGAACTGGTCACGAAGAAATTAATTTTTCTTCAATTGTTGAATTTGATTTATCGACATTAGAACCAACGGTTTCGGGTCCAAAGCGGCCGCAGGATAAAATCTTGGCTAAGGATCTTGGTAGCCAGTTTGCTAATCTGTTGCAACAGGAATACCAGCGTAATTATAGTCTTCCGAATCAGAGAAAAGAATCGGCATGGCTAGCTGACGGCGGTTCTGGAACAGAATTTACTTTTGGTAAAGTTCCAAAAAATACAGATTCTACAATGGAGGTTGTTCAGGATACAATGCAGGCTGTTCGAATTAAATATAAAAACCAGGAATTTATTTTGAGCGATGGTAGTATTGTTATTGCCGCTATTACGAGCTGTACCAATACTTCTAATCCAGCTGTTATGATCGGCGCTGGATTGTTGGCAAGAAATGCCATAGAAAAAGGATTGCGTACGAAATCATGGGTAAAAACTTCACTAGCACCAGGATCAAAAGTCGTGACACAGTACTTAGAGCGTTCAGGTTTGAGTACTGATCTGGAAGCTCTTCGCTTTCATACTGTGGGATATGGATGTACTTCTTGTATTGGAAATTCTGGTCCATTACCTCCGCATATTGCGGAAGCCGTAGATAAAGGAGAATTGGTGGTGGCCTCTGTACTTTCGGGTAACCGAAATTTTGAAGCTAGGGTACACCCTCAGGTAAAAATGAATTTTCTCATGTCGCCAATGCTAGTGGTTGCATACGCTTTAGTAGGGAGGGTCGATGTTGATCTGATAAATGATCCACTGTCGTACGATCCAAATGGAAATCCCGTGTATCTGAAAGATATATGGCCAAGCCGTGAGGAAATCGTCCAGACAGTCAATGACTGTGTCAAACAAAGCGATTTTCAGGAAGTCTATGATGTGATCTTTGATGGCTCTGAAGACTGGAAAAATTTAGAAGTAAATCTAGCCGAGCGTTTTGAATGGAATAAAAGTTCGACTTATATTAAAGAAGCTCCTTTTTTTGAAAACCTTCAGGTAAATCCTGATCCAGTGGCTAATATTACAGGTGCTCGTGTATTACTGTATTTAGGTGATTCGGTTACAACTGACCATATTTCGCCAGCAGGCTCTTTCCGTGAAGATAGTGCCGCAGGAAAATATTTAGCAGAACATGGTGTGAATAAAGCTGATTTCAATTCTTACGGTTCCCGTCGTGGTAATCATGAAGTCATGATGCGCGGAACCTTTGCCAATGTGCGTATTAAAAATAAAATTGTAGATCAAGAAGGCGGTTTCAGTATATACTTTCCAAGTGGTGAGGTAAAGACAGTTTATGAAACGGCTATGGAATATCAGAAAACGCATACACCACTGATTGTATTGGCTGGAAAGGAGTACGGGTCTGGCTCATCTCGTGACTGGGCGGCAAAAGGTGCTTATTTATTAGGTGTAAAAGCTGTTATTGCAGAGAGTTTTGAAAGGATACACCGCAGCAATCTTGTTGGTATGGGGGTTGCCCCATTAGTTTTCATTGATGGACAAAATACCGCCACTTTAGGTTTGGATGGTACTGAAGTTTTTGATATTACAGGAATTGCGGATAATCTAAAACCTCATAAGCTTTTGGATGTGAAAGCAATACATCGGAATGGGAAAATAACCGAATTTAAGGTTCAGGCCCGGATGGATTCAGCTATTGAAATTGAATATTACAAAAATAATGGTATTTTACAATACGTCTTAAGGGATTATTTAAAAAACAGTTAATGCGTATTTTTTCAATTTATATATGTAAAATATAAGAAGGGTTTGGCTATTTATAAAGTCAAACCCTTCTTTGTTTTAATATTCAGTAAACTTGATATAAGCTGATTTTTATTTTTTGGACGTTTTCTCTAGTAGCTGAACAATGTCCGAATACCCCTTGGCTTTAGCATGTGCTAATGGGGTTTTTTTATCATGATCAGCAATATTTATATTGCAACCTGCATCAATCAGTGTTTGGATTACGTTGACAAATTTTTGAGTGCCATCACCTAGGATTACTGCTTCCATTAATGCGGTCCAACCTAACCTATTGACGTGATTAATAGGAAATCCTTTTGTGTTGGCCAGTAATTTCACAACCTCCAGATGTCCGCGTTCGCTGGCAGGTATTAGGGCTGTTCCATTATACCTGTTGAATACATCAAATCGAGCTCCATGAGATAGATAGAGCTGTACAAGTTTTAGGTGTCCTGCCGCTCCTGCATATAAAAAAGGACTATCTTGAATTTTATCTTGTTGATTCACATCTGCTTTGTAAGATACCAATAACTTTGCCATCTCAAAGTTATTATTATGTGTTGCGATCAGTAATAAGGATTTTCCATTTTTATCAGTTAAATTAACGTTTGCACCCTTTTTCAATTCCTCTTCAACGAATAGCAATTGATTTTTCTGGACTGCCTCCAGTAAGTTCGTTTGTGGATGAGTATTCATATCGTTATTACAGGAGTTCAGGAAAATGAATGAAAAAAGTAAGATAAGATGTTGCATAGGTATTAAATAAGTGATGATAAGTGTTGAAAATCAATTGTTTCATGAGCAAATTTAGTCAAATAAGTTCTGAATAAAATGTACCATTTATGCGAAAACTTGTACATTTTATAATTGATATCCCAGTTGACAGAGGTAAGGAAAGTTGGTCTTTAAAAAAAGGTCAAAAGAATATTTTTTAGTTAAAAACTATGCTGCCCCTCTTTGTTTAAGATACAGATAAAGTAGGATCACTTTTTTAAATCTCAATATTTTATACTGAAAAGATGATATGAAAACACAAGCTTTTTAATATCAATCCATTTAAAATTGGTCTTCATGTGATAATTTAAGAAGATATAATGGTATTGTAGCTGGAGGAACGTTGGTAATTTTGTCGTGAATAAGTTAATAGAAATAAAAACAAACATGAGGAATCATCCAATTAAACTCGCTTTTACAGATGATAGTATATTTCAACAAAATATGATACAATTACTCATCGAAAGAGATACTGTTTTTGATCTTTTCTTTATCTGCGGTGATGGACTAGATTTGATTAAAAGATTGGAATTCGAGGATGAGTTACCTGAAGTTTGTATCATTGACTTTCATATGCCAAATATGGGAGGCGTAGCTGCTGCTAGTGAAATATCGGCAAGATTTCCATCAATTAAGCTTTTTGGATATACAGCTACTACAGATTTTTGCGAGATTAAAGAATTTAAACGAAATGGTGGTGTGCACGTATTTCCTAAAACTAATCCCACTTCTATGTTAGAAAAAATAAATTCGTGGACTTACAATGATGATTTGTGTCAAGTCTGAAATTATACTGCTTTTGATTAAATAATCTACTACCATATTGATGATAATCAGGTTTAATAAAATTTATCTGTTTATTTTATTGAAATCTAGGTAATGAAGTCGTTTTTGAAAAAACTGTGCTGGAGTAAACGGTTTCCAATTATTATTCGTCTTCTAATGTTATGTGTCTTTATTTATAATCTGATATGGTTTACACTATAAATTTATGGACTGATCTTGTTGGTGCTATAAAAATCTAAAAGATGTTTTGTAAATTGGGAACACTATTTACATACATTATGCGTAAAAAAACACAATTGATCACAACGGTGATGCTGTTCTCAACAACAATTGCAGTAAGTCAGATGAAAGTTCGCGAAGAATTACCTGAAAAATATAAATGGGATTTGTCTCATCTTTATGCTACAGATGACGTTTGGAAAACAGAAAAGGAACGTTTACAACAAAAGATGAAAGAAGCGGCTTCATACAAAGGTAAGCTTACACAATCTGCGAACGTTTTATTGCAAGCATTAGAGCTGAATAGTTCGCTTATCAAGGATATGGCTCGTCTCTCATCTTATGCTTCGATGAAAGCTGATCAAGATACCCGAGTAACTAAGTATGCAGGGATGAATCAAGAATTGCAACAGCTTTTTTCAGAATATGGCGCTTTGACTTCATACCTGGAACCGGAATTGCTGACTTTAAAAGAAAATCAGCTTAGCGCATTTTTGGCAAAAGAAAAAGCGTTGGTAACTTATAAGTTTTACCTGACAGATTTACTTCGCAAACGCGCCCATAGAGGTTCTGAGGAAGTTGAAAAAGTATTGGCATATTCTTCTTTAATGTCCGGTAATGCTGCCAATATCTATAGCACCTTTATAAATGCTGAGTTTCCATATCCGGAGGTCGATTTGAACGGTGAACGCGTAAAGCTTAACGCTGCTAATTTTGCATTATATAGAGCGAGTGAAGACCGGGGAGTTCGCAGTAAAGCATTTGCCACTTATTTTGGTAAACTGAATGAGTTTCAAAGAACATTTGGAGCGCAGTTATATGGAAATATCAATGCGGCATTGTTTGCAACAAAAGCCCGAAACTACGACAGTACCTTAAAAATGGCATTAGATGGCGGTAATATTCCGACAGATGTTTTTCATAATCTTATAAAAAATGTAAATGGAAATTTGAAGACCTTTCATCGTTATTTAAACCTCCGTAAACGCATGATGGGAGTGGATACACTGCATTATTATGATCTTTATGCTCCTTTGGTTGCGAAAGTCGATTTATCTTATACGGTAGAAGAAGCTGAAGAGAATATTTTAAAATCTTTGAAGCCTTTAGGGACTGATTATATAGAAGTTTCCAAAAAAGCATTCGAAGAAAGATGGATTGACATGTATCCTAACGAAGGAAAAAGGTCAGGTGCATATTCTAATGGTTCTGGGTACGATGTACATCCGTATATCCTCATGAATTATAACGGCAAGTACAATGATATGTCTACGCTGACTCATGAATTGGGACATACCATGCATAGTTATTTGACCAATAAGAAGCAACATTATGCTAACTCAGATTATTCAATTTTTGTTGCAGAAGTGGCTTCGACTTTAAATGAAGAGTTATTGAATGATTATATGCTGAAGCAGATAAAGGACGATGAAACTAGACTTGCTATTCTTGGAAATTATCTTGAAGGCGCAAAAGGAACATTGTTCCGTCAGACTCAGTTTGCTGAGTTCGAATATATGATCCATGATAAAGTAGCAAAGGGGGAGGCACTCACTGGAGAAGACTTTGATACGATGTATCTGGCTCTAACGAAAAAGTATTATGGTCATGATCAAAATATTTGTGTCATTGATGACAATGTGAAATCAGAATGGTCTTACATTCCACATTTTTATTATAACTTTTACGTTTATCAGTATGCGACATCTTTTACTGCATCAACAGCTCTTTCCGAAAAAGTCCTGCGTGGGACGGATGCAGATCGTCAGAAATACCTGAATTTCTTAGCTTCGGGAAGTACCAAATATCCTGTTGATCTTCTTGTCGATGCAGGTGTGGATATGAATACTTCTGAACCTTTTGATTTGACGATTGCAAAAATTAATAAAGTCATGGCTGAGATGGAATCTATTCTAAGCAGACAGGGGAAATAAGGATTAAATTTTAACAAAAAATAAAAGCCGTATTATTGCGGCTTTTATTTTTTCTATTTCACCGGGTTTTTAACGAATACAAAGAGTTAAATAAAAGGGAATTATAGTCGATTATTTTTATTTCCATTTTAAATGTTTTTTGAGATATTCGGCAGTGTACGATTTTTTATTTTTTAAAAGTTGTTCTACGGTACCTTCAAAAATAACATTACCCCCATATTTACCAGCACCCGGACCGATATCGATAATCCAATCTGCCTGAGCAATAATTTCCAAATTATGTTCTACTATAATTAATGTGTTATTTCTTTCAATTAATTCCTCAAAAAGAGATAGTAACTTTTCCGTATCACTTGGATGTAGTCCTGTACTGGGTTCATCCATAATGATGATTTTATTTGTGTTGTTTAATTCTTTCGTGAGTTTTAAACGTTGTCTTTCTCCCCCAGAAAAGCTATCCATACGTTGTCCGAGTGTGAGATAATCTAAGCCTAATTTTAAAAGTATTTCAAACTTTTCAAGGTATATCTGATCATCAAAAAATTGTATAGCTTCCGGTATAGTAAAGTTCAGTACATCAAATATATTTTTACCCTTGTATTTATATTCCAATACTTGGGGATTAAATCCGGAACCACAGCAAACTTCACAGACTTGCTCAATGTCATCCATAAATGCTAAGTCTATCCGCTCCATGCCCAGTCCTTTACAGTTTTCACAGGCGCCCTCACTGTTCCTACTGAATTTTTTATCAGAAACCTGATTGGCTCGAGCAAATGATTTTCTGACCTTATCAGATAGACTCAAGTAAGTGAGTAAATTTGACCGGGGACTAGCTGTAAATAAGGACTGGTCGATAATTGTTGCATCTTTATAGTAATCCGGCAAAACTTTGCTGATTAATGTACTTTTTCCTGAGCCTGCAACGCCAGTGACTACTGTCATAATTTTTTTAGGGATTTTTAAATCAATACCTTTCAAGTTATGTAAGGTCGCTTGCTTAATTTCTAGATATTCTTTTCCAATTTTTGGATCAGTTTTAATTTTGGTTTTCTTTGCAAAATATAAGCCCGTTTTTCCTAATGAATTTTTAAGTTCTTTAAAAGTTCCTTTATAGATAACTTCACCGCCATTTTTTCCTGATCCGGGTCCCATATCAATGATCAAATCTGCGATCTTGACTAAATCTGGATCATGCTCAACAATCAGAATGGTATTACCTTTATCTCTAATTTGTTCAATAATGGAAGTAATATTTTGTAAATCTTTTGGGTGAAGCCCAATGCTCGGTTCATCAAAAATATACAGTAGATCCACTAAACTATTGCCTAGACTTTTTACCATTTTAATCCGTTGGGATTCTCCTCCCGAAAGCGTATCTGTTTTTCTATCGAGGGTTAAGTACTGCAGGCCTATGTTAATCATATTATTTAATTTCTTAATAAGCTCTTTTACAATAATATCATAGGTGTTTGAGTTTATCGATTGAATAAATTCCATTAAATCGTCAACTGAAAGAGCAGTACAATCGGCTATGTTTTTACCATTTATTTTACAGGAGAGTACCTTTTTATTTAATCTTTTACCTTTGCATACTGCGCATATTCTGCTTGTGGTAATGTGTTGAAGGTCATTTTTTCGGGTTGTATTTTCTTTTGAATCTTTTTTTAAAAATGCTTTTTCAATACGTGGTATGAGCCCTTCATATTTCACTGTTTTTCCCCAATCTTTATTTGGGTTTTTAGGTTTATGTTCTTTTGAATAAAGTAATATTTCCCATTCTTTATCTGAATAATCTTTTATTTTCTTGTCGTTATCAAAATATCCTGACAAGGTATATCTAGTTAACCTCCATCCTCCAGGTTGAAAAGTGGGAAACTGAATTCCGCCTTCATTTAGGGATTTTTCTTTATTGATTAAAGTATTAATATTAATAGTTTGCTCATAACCCAAACCTTCGCAGTTTAGGCACATGCCGAGTGGATTGTTAAATGAAAAAACATTAGAATAACCTACAAATGGCGAACCTAATCTAGAAAATAGCAATCGTAAAGACGCGTAGATATCAGTTATGGTACCAACTGTTGAACGCGCATTTCCGCCTATTCTCTTTTGATTGATAATAATGGGGACATTCAGATTTTCAATCTTATCGACATCCGGTATACCATAATGTTGCATTCGTGTACGTATAAAACTATTCTGTGTTTCATTTATCTGACGTTGTGCCTCTGCGCCAATTGTTTCAAATACGAGTGATGATTTTCCTGAACCCGAGATACCCGTAAATACCGTTATTTTATGCTTCGGAATTTGAAGAGAAACATTTTTGAGATTATTCTGCCTAGCATTTGTTATAATAATATTATTCATAACTAATTTACTTAACTTTGCAACTACTTAACTAAGTTAAGTGTTTTTTTATGAAAAAGATTGAAAAAGAATTTTTTACTGTATTTACAGACTTCCAATGTTTCATTTTGGCGAACATGAATAAGGGCGATTATATTGGTATTACAGCAACCCATTATAACATCATAGAGTTTGTGTATCGAAAAAAAGATGCTACTGCTAAACAGATTGCAGTAGCATTGAATGTTAGTCAAGCCGCTATTTCTAAGCAGTTGAAGTTTTTAATTCAAAATGAGTTGCTAAAACAAATACAGAGTGAGGTAGACAGGCGAAATTATATTTTAACTGCAACTGATAACGGGAAATTCATTGTTGACAATTCTGAAACCTTTAGAAAAAATTTAACTAAGCAATTTTCGTCAAATCTTTCAGCCAATGAACTTATAACATTTACCTCATTGTTGAAGAAAGCTTTGGAAGACCATAAATAGGAAATTAAAAAATGTTGCTCCTACTTTTTTAGCTCGTTATCCTTTTTTTAATAATTGATTTAGCTTATGCTTTTCATTACCATACAGTATAAACGCTATACAAAATCAAGGATTATTTTTCGGATAAAAAAAATTGGATCAAGTGGTACTTATTATAGTCCATAATGTCTTCAGTATTTCGTAAAATACATTCTTTACTATTCATCGACAAATGGTCGATCCCGCAGAAAGTCTGGTGATTTCTCAAATTTATCTGCGAGTTTTTTCACATTATTTAAGAAGTTCGCTTCTAAAATTTTTTAGTCCATTTCAAATTTTAATATTGGTATTCAAAGCGATATTGATTACTAATTTCTCACCACTAAAGACTCAGGAAACGCCTATTAATTCTTTAAAAATAAGTGCTTTAATTTTTATTGAATGGATTTTTAAAGTTTTTAGTGTCAAATTTAGTTAAGATCATGTTTTTTTTACGAAAAAACTGCAATGAATATAACACTTGTTAAGTATACATCGGATGATTTTGATCTATTTAAACCGCTACTCCTTGATGATGAGATTATGAAATATATAACTGGAAAAGGCTGGACAGAAGTTCAGGTTAAGGAAAAGTTTGAGGCGATACTTGAAGTCAATCGTAATGAAGATGATCTGGGTTATTTTAAAGTATTTGACAACGGAAATCTGTATATCGGATATTGTAAGTTAGCATATAGCAGTAATGATTGTAACGTCCTTGAAATCGGGTATGTCATAAATAAGGAGTTTTGGGGGAAGGGTTATGGATGTGCTGTTGGTCAAGCGGTAATAGATACAGCAAATAGATTATTTCCCCAATTAGATATTATTGGAATTATTGATCCTCATAATCTGGCTTCAAAAAAAATATTAGAAAAGTTAGGATTTAAGACCTATTTTAAAGGTTTCGAGGAAGGATTGCCGACAGAAAAACTCATGTTAAAAAGACTGCACTGAAATTAAGCAATCACCTCTTTCTCTTTATGCCAACAGTGACAATCTAATGGATTATAGCATTTTTTAGCTTAACTTATGCGTAGTAGTTTCCGTAGATTTTTAAATAAATAACGACGTTTCATTAAAATGATCATTTTTTAATCATCCCTATAGAAATGAAATTAATGCTTAAGAGTTTGAGCTTATAGCAAAAAGAATGTTGGATTTTACAAGTTTTGCTAGCAAGATTTAAATAAAAGCTTTACTACAATTGAACTTATTACTCCCTGTGATTGTGACTAAAAAAATAGTAATTTGATGTAGTGCATTATTTAATAATTAAGATATGATATCGAAAAGTTTCTTATTAGCTTTCATTGTATAAGGTCAAAATTCGAAAGACCCAGAATAGAAAGCTTTGATATTGTTTTTTATTATCTTTAGTAAATTGTATTTGGCAAAATTTTTTATGCGTTTATGTAATCTCAAAGTTCAATAATGAAAAATGCTAGTAATATGGAAGATCTTGAAAAAAATAGGCAAGATCTTTTAGATCATGGTTTCAATGTGATTAACAATATCTATTCTAAAGAAGAAATAAATAATATTATTGATGCAATTAATAAAGTTGACACTTCAAAAGACACATTCAGAAAAACTAAGGACTTATTTGCCATTAGACAGTTTCTGAAAGAAATTCCAGAAACCATTTCACTAATATTTACTGATAATTTTAGGTCACTTTTGCAAAAAATGATCGGCAATAATTTTTTCGTAGTAAAGAGCATTTATTTTGATAAACCTGAGACTTCTAACTGGTACGTATCTTATCATCAAGATTTAACTATTTCCGTGGATAAGAAAATAGAAATTGAAAATTTTGGACCTTGGACAACCAAACACAATCAATATGCAGTGCAACCGACAATTGACATATTAGAAAATATTACAGCTATAAGAATTCATCTTGATGATACCGATGAAAATAATGGCGCTTTAAAGGTTATCCCTAAATCACATGTCAAGGGAATTTATCGACCTGAAAAAATAAATTGGGATATTGAGACTGAAACGACTTGTTCTGTTAAGCAAGGTGGAGTAATGTTAATGAAGCCATTGTTGCTACATAGCTCGAAGAGAACAGTCAATAATAAGAAAAGGCGTGTAATACACATTGAATTTTCAAATGTAGTATTGCCAACCTCATTAAAATGGGCTGAGCGCTTAAATTTTAATTGATATTCAAAAACTGAAAATATACTTTACAGTATATTTTCAGTACTATAAGTGAGTGTTTTAAGCAGTTTAGGCACTTCATCCCAATGATTGATCCTGATATGATGATTGATATGTGCATTGTGGTAGGCGTTAAACATTAGCGCTTTTCCCTTGCAGAAATCAAGATTTTTGCAATAATCATCGATCATATAATCTGTATCGATGATACTTTTATCACCACAGAAGATAATATTCTTCCAGCTAATAAAAGGGAAATGTTCTTGTAGCCATTCTCTCTTTTCATACAAAGACAAGGGAAATTCCATAGCTGCAGAAACAATAAAAATCTCATAATCTTCCATTAATAATGTGACATTTTCTACTGCTTTGTCCATTACAGGTACTGTTCTAAAGAATGATTGGGTATGAAGTACTTTGTGCAGTGCTGTTTTATCAGCAAAAGCAGCATCTTCTCCTAATTCATTTATGAGTTGAGGGGTCAAAGAAATGCCCGTTTCATTTTTGTACCATTCAATAAGATGGGGTTCCGTGTCGGCGATGACGCCGTCCATATCAATAGCTATTGATTTTCTCATATTTAATAAGTTTTGCAATAAAGATACTAAATATTGCAATACTTTGCAATATATTGCAAAGTATTATTTTATATATTTGCATATAATATAAAGAGATATGGTAAGAGAAGAACGTTTACAGCTCATATTAAAGCAGCTTTCTAAGGAGAATAAAGTTCGCCTCGAACAGCTTAGTATACTATTAAACGTATCCGAAGATACTGTACGTCGCGATATTAAGGTGTTGGGATCTCAGGGTCTTCTAAAAGAGGTAAGAGGAGGGGCATTGGCTAATTCTCCTAGTCCACATCATTATAGGGATCGTGAAAAATACGATTTGGGACAAAAGCAGGCTGTTGCTTTAAAGGCCTTAAGCTTTTTAAGGGATGGGCATGTGGTATTTTTTGATGGTGGGACCTCTGTTGTGGCATTAGCAGCCTGTCTGCCTAAAAATTTAAAAATAACGGTCGTTACCAATAGTTTTCCGGTAGTTAGTGTACTGGAAGATCATCCCAACGTTGAAGTGATATTTGCCGGAGGCCGCCTCTGTAAAGTTTCTTTTACCGCAATCGGTGAAGATGCAATTAATACATTGAAATCAGTTCGAGCTGATATTTGTTTCCTTGGCGTATGTAGTATCCACCATGTCATTGGGATAACAGCTAAAGATTATGAAGATGCACAAATTAAAAAAATAATGATTGCACAGGCTCTTAAAACAGTTGCATTGTCTACCATAGAAAAAACCAGCACAGCGGAAGCTTTTTGTATAGGGCCTGTGACTGATCTGGATACTATTCTTACTGAGGCAGATCCTCATCATACTGCGCTTCAGGTATACCGAGAACTTGGAATTGAGATTTTATAGAACTGCTAAATATTTTTGGTATGACCTTATCGCATATGGCACACGATATTTTAAAGATTTTTATCTAAAATTAGTGCGTATGCAAATGACTTTTAATAGATAATCTGAGTACGCTCTTTAATACTATTCATAACAAAAATACTTTTTGTTTGTCCGATACCATCTATTTCAGATAGCTTATTAACGAAAAAATCATGAAATTCATCCATATTTGGAGCCAATATTTTTAGCATAAAATCAAAATCACCACTGATGTTGTAAAATTCGACAACTTCATTCAATTTACATACTTCTTCTATAAATTTCGTTGCTGTTTTTTTATTGTGGGCATTTAGTGCAATCATACAGATGACCATCATTCCTTTATTAACTTTTTTGCGATCTAATACTGCGGTGTATTCTTTTATAATCCCCAATTTTTCCATGCGCTTAATTCGTTCATGTGTTGGAGTAGAGCTAAGATTGATCTGTGCTGAAAGATCACGCACACTAAGCTTGGCATCTTTTTGTAATAAGCGCAGAATAGCAAGATCTTTTTCATCTAGAGTATAATTTTCTGAGGGCATTTGTTCTAATATTTGGTGGTTAAATAGTTTTTAAAGTTTATTTGTTCTTTGTAATTTATCTAAATTAATTAATTGTTCCAAATTTAAGAAGTAATTTTATAGTATGTTCCAATAATTTTAATTTTGCAGGAAATTTGAATGGTATGGGAACAAGGAGAAATTTAATATTAATACTGGCATCGATAGGAACTTTTGTTGAAGCGTTGGATATCGCAATTATTAATCTCACTATTCCCTCTATTCAAGAGCAATTTAATATCGGAGCAGAAAAGGTTCAGTGGTTACAGACCCTGTATGTGTTGTTTTTTGGAGGCTTTCTGATTATTGGAGGTAAACTTTCTGATGAGATAGGACGTAAAAAATTATTTCTTTTAGGGGGAATGATTTTTATGTTAGCCTCACTAGGAGCAGGGCTTTCACCTAATTTTGAGGTACTGGCTTTATTCCGAGCTTTGCAAGGGCTTGGCGCTGCTTTTATTATGCCGTCATCCTTATCAATTGTCACCAATACTTTTACCGAAAACCAAGAAAGGAACCGTGCGTTGGGAGTTTTTAGTTCTTTTGCAGCAATAGGATCGGGAAGTGGATTATCAGTGGGAGGGCTCATCAGTACCTACTTAAGCTGGCACTGGGTTTTTCTGATTAATGTACCGATTCTTTTGATCACATTAATTCTAGCATATTATTATTTACCTACAGATGAAAAGGCTCAAAATGTTCAGAAGACAGACGGTATTTCCGGATTACTGCTTGTCTTAGGACTCTTAAGTTTAACCTATGGGACACATGAACTCATACACATCAAAGAGAGTCCAATATTAATAGTTGGTTCATTGCTGTTAGCTATTCTTTTACTGAGTGTTGTGATCCATCGTTTAAGAACAGTATCACAGCCATTAATTGATCTCAAATTATTCAGGTATAAATCATTAATGGCTTCAAATCTTGCGTTTTTTACACTAGGCGCATTCTTTATAGGATTTTTATTTTTGATTTCTTTGATGCTTCAGAAAGATATGCATCACAGCGCCGCTTCTGCAGGTTTAATGCTGGTTCCTTTCAGTATTATGTCTGCATTGGTAGCTAAATTTATATTGCCTTATATTTGCCGAAAATTTTATCCTGCGCAAATGGGTATCCTGGGCTGGTCTTTTATGCTATTAGGTGCTTTATCTTTACTAGTATCCATTTATTTAGATCATCCCCTACAAACTGTTTTATTTGGGGCAGCATGTATTTCAGGGATTGGAATGACGATTTGTTTTACAAGTTTATCAATTTTAGGTATTCGTGATGTAGAGGCCGTTCATTATGGTGTTGCTTCAAGTTTAACCAGTACAAGCTATTTTTTGGGAGCGGGAATCGGATTGTCATTTATGACTTTAATGAGTCAGCTTTTCCCCTCAACACTGGCAGTGGATCATTTAAGTTTAGCCATCTTGGCGGGTTATGCTATTGTTGCTATGGGTATATTGAGGTATTTAATGGTTAAAGAATTAAAAGACGAAAAAACTGAGGTTGTCGCTATTACTTCATGTGAAATCGCTTCTGAATGATGAAAACTTGATTACCGTCTCTCTGCGACAGTTTATTTTTGGAAATTGGTCACTGCTTAAAGGTGAAAGTATTTAAATAATTAACCATGAGAAGACCTGTATTATTCTAAATATCGCAGAGTTTAATGGAGATAATTTTTAGGATTATTTACTTATTACGCTTTATAAAAAAGAAAAATCCTCATTTTTTGATGAGGATTTTTTTTAGTAGTGCTCCCAACTGGGCTCGAACCAGTGACCTGCAGATTATGAGTCTGACGCTCTAACCGACTGAGCTATAGGAGCGGGTTATTAATATTTATAGCTTATTTTTATCAGCTTTCCACAAAGATAACAAATTCCATTTTTATTATAAAACAATAATTGAAAGAACTATAAAATTTGGTATAGCATTTCTGTTTTTGCATCAAAGTTTAGCTTACCATTTTATCATCAATACTTATTCAAAGTATCAGAAGAAAGACAAGTTCGTGATAAAAGTTTAATGGAGTAAGGATATTTTTGAGTACCAATTTTATTTTTATAAAGCATACTTCGCTTAAGAGTAGCTTGATAAAGAAATTTCAGAATTCGTTATTACTTAAATTTTGCCCAATTATTGTCGGTATTATTTAATTTAAGCACATCTTTTAAGCTTTCCTTGTTACAGACAAATAGTATGGTTTTAGGTCTTTCATTAACGATTTTTGAATCCTGATCCGGGATTTTAGCGTTTATTTTTTCAAGATTTTCAGAACTTCTCGGATCAAAAATAGAAATCAATTTAATTATTCTGTCTTTAACGTCCCAGGTGTAGGTGTATATATGCACATATTTATTATAATCACTAGAATCAGTTTTTGTTTCTTTGCCATATACCCCTTTGATATTCAGATATAGTTTATTTAATCTTTCAGGTTTTAGATATGTCTCTGCATTAATTATTTTCAATTTCCCGTCTTTTGAAGCAATTGCATTAAGGGTTGAAAAATTAATACTGTCAAATTTAGCTACTATATTATTATCTGATGATTTTTTTATTTGAAATTCAACCCAGCCATTGTCAAAATCACTAATTTCCACATATTGATTATTATTTGAAATTTTTAAATTTTCGTCTTTATTTGCATTTCTATAAAAATCTTCCGTATTGAAGGTGTTAAAATCAAGTTTTTTTAGATCAATTATATTTTTTTGATATTCTTGATTATTCGTTAGACAGGAACAGAAAAAGATCATGTAAAAATACACAGCGAGATATTTCATAATAAATATATTTTAAATCGTTATTTTAATCGTTTTGCATATGTTTCTGGGTTTAGTTGGATTTCAAATTTGGATCATGCATTTTCCAGGATCATTTTTGGATATTATCTCTTTCTTAGTGTTTGCGAAGAATTAAGTGATTGATTTTGTTAAAGCAAGGATGCTATTACAGCAAAAATAACTACCAATATGATCACGGGTAAAATCATGCTGAGAATAGCTTTCCATATACTGAAGTTATTAACTGTAGCTATTCCTAAGACCATAAATATGGCGATATTTATGCCAACAAATCCATTTATTGTCATCAAAAATATTTTAAAGATTGTTTGGGACCAACTTTCATTATTTACCCAGAATGATATACTGAAAAAGGAAATACCATATATCAGAGATCCGATGATATACAATAGTAATACGATTATCCCTGGTATGGATGAATAGGCAATAACGCGGAGAATATCTGCTGCACTTGCTATACCTTTTAGCCATCTTGCAGTACCAGCTAAGATGTAAGCAAACATTATGTAAAAAAGTAAGCTAATGCCCGACCCAAAAATTATAACTTTGAAGAAAAGTTCTGTCCAACTTTCAATATTGAGTTTACCCGAGGATATTCTTCCAAATTGACTTCCTAATAGCGCTAGGTAAAGTAGAAGCCAAGCATACTTATTATACCAGTGCTCTTGTGTAAATCTAAAGAACCACTTAGGTCTTGTATATAAATTCGTGATAATAAATTTAAAATCTTGATTTTCGGGAAGGTCTATATTCATGTTGTCATATATGGTTGATCAAATTTAATTATTTAATTAATCCATGCAAATTTATTTTTCGTTTGTTTAAAAATTTGGTTGATTCCGTATTTACATATGCTTATTCCTGGAAATTTTTCATGTATGTGCGGATGGGGATAGTAATGTGGTAGAATCAAATTATTGAATTTTAGAAAGATAAGATTTTGCTTTTAAACCTGAGAGTAAGTTGTGGGTATTAAAAATGTATTGTTAATTTTAGAAATAGTATTTGCATATTGAGGATCGGACACTAATTTTTTCCATTCAGGATCAGCAATGAAATCAACCCATCCCTTATTACGTTCCTCCATATTCTTACAGGTGATCAAATAGGTGAGACGAGGTAACCTGTCGCCTGCAATCACTTCACCACAGAATACCGGATTTAATTTTGCTCTTTTGAAGATAGGAAATTCGCCATCATGAAACATTTTAATTTTTCTTTTTACAGCATCTTCACTGTAGCCTTCATATGTTCTTAGCTCAAATATCCGCGATTTATCGGATGGAATAGTGATTTTAGGCCAACCTTCGAAGGCAATCATTAAGGAAGATTTAAAACGATCATATAGCGCTTTGTCTTCGGGAATACTGTTATATGTAGCGCTATTTTCAATGTAATCTGCATCCATTTTTACTTTTGTATTGACGGATAGGTAATTGTCAAGAGAAGAGTAAGGGGTTAATAAGTAAAATTTGGCAGGCTCAGATGGAACCAATTCTTTGAATACACCAACTGCTTTTACACCATATTTATTCAGTGCGGGAATAAGGGCAGATTTAAAATAATTGTCTAGTTGTTGCTGGTCAGAACCGAATCGTATTTCGTATTCACGCCATTCATATATTTCCTGCTCAGTTGCATTATTATCGGCTCCTATTACTGGAATTATAGTTGTTGCTAAACCTGCAGTTAGTGAAGATTGAAGAAATTTTCTGCGTTTCATACTGGTTAATGGTTTTATAATAAATGATTTAGATAGAATAAATATATAAATTTAATCCTATTTTCTATAAGGCCGTTCTAATAAATAATCAGAAGTTTAGTGTGTGGAAACTTTTTTTGAAGATAGTTTTTACCTCAAACAGAAATCTTATTTATGAAAATAAGCTCATCATAGAGATATAAGCCAATTATGGTTAATATATTTTTAATAACTGCTTTTACGAGAGAATGAGAATAAATATGTTGGGTAAGTTACAGGTCTTTGGCAAGCATTCCTATAGACACTTATTTTTGCTTATGCTTGAAGCTAATAATGTCTTGGCAATATTCCATAGTGGTGAGACCTACAAGTGAAGGATGCCTTTATGCTTTAATTAGAGTTTATAAAGCTTTGGTTTTGTGCTAAAGATTCTCCAATACAGAAAAAAACTTTTTGGTCTTAAGTAGTTGAAATTTATGTGTCCATCATGAAAGTACAGGATAGTAGCCTCTTATTTATTTAATACATTTAATACTTATAAGTATCCAATTATGAATTCAAACCGTGCTATTTTAAGTTTCTTAATGCTTATTTTTTGCTTTTGTGAGATCAATGCGCAAAATAAATTAAGTGATAAGTTTAATCAAGTGAGCCCATTAACATCTGCATATGTTTATCCTACTCGTATCGTATGGAAAGAGGGAAATGTGATACATGCTACAAATTTATTAAAAAGAGGTAATGGTCAGGCAAATTTATACAACCCCAATACTGTTGTATTTAAAAATGAAAATAATCAAATAGGGACTAGCATACTATTAGACTTTGGTATTCAGATGAATGCATCTGTTGAAATCATCACAGGCATGTGGGGGGGCAATAATTTACCGAAAAATGTTCGTATACGTTTCGGGGAATCGGTTAGTGAAGCAATGTCCGAAATTGGCGTTATAGGTGCTACTAATGACCATGCAATACGAGATTTTATGATGCAAGTACCGTGGCTTGGTCGCAATCGATCTGGTGAATCTGGTTTCAGATTTGTACGTATTGATTTTTTAGAACCTAATGCTGAATTACATTTGCGAGAAGTAAGGGCTGTAGCTACCTTTCGAGATGTTCCCTATCTAGGGAGCTTTCAAAGCAGTGATGAAAGACTTAATAAAATATGGGAAGTAGGTGCATACACTGTACACGTTAACATGCAAGACTATTTATGGGATGGTATAAAAAGGGATCGTTTAGTTTGGGTAGGAGATCTTCACCCTGAAGTATCTACTGTCAATACCGTATTTGGGTATAACGAAGTTGTCCCCAGAAGTTTAGATCTTGCGAGAGAATCGACACCGCTACCCAATTGGATGTCTGGACATAGTAGTTATTCGATGTGGTGGATTATCTTGCAATATGATTGGTATATGAATTATGGGAATTTAGGATATTTAAAGGAGCAGCAACCTTATTTACAAGGATTGGTTGAGCAAATTACTGGGAAGGTTGTTAATGGAAAAGAACGGATGGATGGCGCTCGATTTTTAGATTGGCCATCAAGTGAGGATAGTGCAGCTGTACATGCAGGTCTTCAAGCACTAACTATAAGATCATTGGAGAATGCATCGGCTCTCTTTCAGATATTAGGTGATGATAGTTCAAAAAATAGATGTGACGAAACAGTTGCGCAGATGCGAAAATATATTCCGCCACTCCATCATTCAAAACAAGCCGCTGCATTGATGTCATTAGTCGGATTAATCGATGCAAAAAAAGCGTATACGGAGGTATTATCTATAGGAGGGGCGAAAAATTTTTCAACCTTTTACGGTTATTACATGCTCGAAGCAATGGCGAAAGCAGGAAAGTATCAAGAGGCTATGGAAATTATCTCGACCTATTGGGGTGCTATGCTGGATCTAGGAGCGACAACATTCTGGGAAGATTTTAATATGGATTGGTTGCCCAATGCCAGTCGTATTGATGAGCTTGTACCAGAAGGAAAATCGGATATACATGCAGATTTTGGAGCTTACTGTTATAAAGGTTTTCGTCATAGCTTAGCACATGGCTGGGCTTCAGGACCAACAGCGTGGTTATCTGAGCATGTATTAGGAATTAAAGTAGCGCAACCAGGTGGAAGGGCATATACTGTTAAACCTAATTTAGGCGATCTTAATTGGGCAGAAGGAACATTTCCAACACCTTATGGGCAGATATATGTTAAGCATGTGAAAGAACATGGACGTATCAAAACAGTGATCAAAGCACCTAAAGAAGTTAAAATAATACAAACATGAAGCAAAAAAAGAATTGTATTTTATTAAATAATACGATGTACTTGTTTCTTGCAGTGTAGAAATGCGTACAGCAATCAGAATATGATCATCACCCTGCTCAATTACTTTGGGGATACCTGGAGTGGAGAATCCACGTTAAGATTTAGGCAATCAAAATTGTGGATGTTTTATAGTAACACAACTTTTATCCAAAACCGCAATAAAAGTTGTGTGCTATAGATTATCAATTAAGGTATAAAAAAGCGATCTATGAATTTTGTTTTTCAACCCAACTGATAAAAAGAACCTTTGTTCCCAATATTCATCTTATTCATTTATATAATTCAGCGCAAAATTCAACCAATCTCCAACTGTATCATCTAAATACACATCAGGCTGAATTCCTATGTTGTCAATTGGATATTGAGGAAGTCTTGCTGAACGATAAGTTGGTAGGTATAGTGTATAATTCTCGCAACCAAACTTAAACTCTCTTATCGAACCATAATCCAACACTCCCATTGAAGGTGTTCCCAAAATTTTCACCTTTTTACTTTGACGTGCTGAAAATAAAAAATTCTCTCCGGCACTTGCTACATTTTTATTTGCTAAAATAATTATTTGTTTAGGTGCTTCTGATTTTAATGCTATCGTATCAATCGTCACTTTTTTACCATCATATAATATAAATTTGCCCAAATTATCTTTATATTCTTTTAGTCCATCTTCAATTTGGCTAATTGCTTTTAAAGAGTCTTTATGGACGGTTTGCATCGCATAATCTCGCAAGCCATTAATAAGTGTATTCGTAGACAAAAATTCGACATTCATTATTCGCAAAGGATTTGTTAAAATATACGGTAGTAGTGGTTGATAAACATCATCAGTACCACCAAAATTATCTCTTATATCAATAATCAGTGCCTTAGATTTTTCAATTTTCTTTTGATTTAGTTTTATGAGCTCCTGTACAGGGGTAATATTGTCATATTTAAAACTTTGGATTTTAATATAAAAAACATTTGATGCTAACAACTTTCCATCTACCTCTTTTTCTTTCGGTTTTGATTCTCCCAAATTTTCGTTTTCATTTTTATTTTTTATACTTGTTTCGATGTAAATATGCTCGTCTTTAAAAAAAGACACGTAGTCATTTAACACCTTGATACAGTTGATATTAGTGGTAGTGTCGGATTTTGCAATAACTAAAGCTTTATGATTATTGTATAAATCGAATTTTCCATCAGTTTTTTGCTTAAAACCTGGATAATCAACTTCTATTTTGGTTATTAAACGTTCTAATGCCATTTGACAATTGCATTCATTTTGAGCAAAAGATATATTTATAATACAAATTATAAAATAGGAAATTAATGGTATTCTTTTCTTCATGCGATATTAATTATTTAGTTTGTTGATGTCATTTTTTTTATTGAGGTTATAATCGATACTGCTAACGTCCGTCTTTCTAAAAATTTTAATTTATATAATCAAATGTACAAAATTATGAAAATCATAGCAGCTACTTAATCGGATTGATTTGTATCTTTTGATTTACGGATTTGCAGATCCAGTGTCGTTATTAAAGATTCTTAAATCCCTTGATTGCAGTATTTGTCACAACAGATTTTTAAATCGGAGGTCCCGTCAACTATATTCTGTATATGATAGTCCTGAAGCGCCTTAAATGCTCCAAATCGCGCATACCATTATTCGGATCTTCTTTTAACGTTGTTCGTACCTTCTTTTAACACGCTTTTAATTTCTCCCATAGTTGCACAGTACCTGCACCGCAGGTGCACCGTCCTTTTCCTTGTGTATGGACGGTGCAAGGGTGGTGCAAGTACGGCGCAGTTACGACTTTTGTTAAAAGCGGGATACTAGCATGTAGCCTTATGGTACAAAAGAGGTATTTATATCTTGCGGTAAATCTAAGTTGTTTTATTGTCTGATGGTGCTTAACTTCAAATGTTGCACCTATATAAACCGATATCAGGCTATATTTAACGTTATCATGACACGTTGCTTCTGTATTTCCAGCAAATTAAAACAACCTATTTTAAGGAATTAACATTCTGGCACCAGCGAATGGAAACAAAAGCCAAGTAAGAACGCATAAAAACCGCATATGTAAACTGGTTTAAACTTTAAACTGTAATGATAAGGAAGAAACTATCAAAAATCAGAAAGGATTTAATCGCTCTACTGTTCTGGTTATTTTAATAGCTAATCTTTAATTTGAATAATTATTTCACAGACATGAGATATTATTTATATTTTTAGTATTATAATCTGTATAGAGAACATGGCAAAACAAATTAAGGCGTTAAAATGTCCACATTGTGGTAGTGTTAAGAAGCAGAATATTAAAGAAGACCATTATATCTGCAACAATTGTGGCACTGAGTACTTTTTGGATAATGACGATATTAACGTTAATGTAAAGCATCAATACGGCGACGGAAGATTTAATGGACTAGATCCGAAAACCAAAAAGTATCTATTTTTTGTTGTAGCTGGCATTTTGTTTTTTGTAATTTTTAGCAGTATCATCAGAACCTGTGGAAACAAAAGTGGAGGTATTTCGACTTTAGTCTCTTCCGACGATTCACCTAAGAAAAAGGAATATGTAGATCGAATCAAGGAATATTTAGCATTTACAGCATATAATAGTAAAAATCCGATGTTTCTTTTTATTATTAATCGTAGCAAAGATGCTTTTTCTCGGGAAGGTGCTGAATATTTTGCACGTTTTTATGATCCATTAAAAGAGAAAATAGTTAATGATATCCCACTTCCAGGATGGAAAGATGATTTTTATATACAAACTCGGGTTTTTAGCGATGGTGGATTTTATATCTGTGCTGATAAGAGCAATAAGGTATATAAAATTGATCCGGCAAAAAATGAAGTCATAGATGTAACGAATACCTTTTTTGGTGATGTTCCTGAATTTTCTTCTGGTATAGCTACTTTAAAATTTACACAAGATCGGGAAGGAGATGGTTTTAATATCATGACCAACGATGGGAAGGAATACTACTATTACCCTTTAGTTCGAAAAATCTATAAAGATCATATGCAGAGACGTGAGGCCGGTACAGGGCTTTCCAGCCTGTTGCCAGGTGCTAGAACGTCTGTTTATTATACATTTTCCGAAAAAAGCAGTGATTATCCAGAAGAGAAAATCCAATTGATAAAATATTGGTATAAAAACAATTCCGGTTATCCGATCATGCTTCCTTATAGTTATCAAGTGAGTTGGCAGAAGGTGTATCAATATCCAAAGAAGTCTGGTATTTATTACGGTTCATTTCCATATACAAAGAAATTGGTGAAAGAACCTCGGATTACAAAATTTGTTGATCTCACACCAGATCGTCTTTATTTTAAAGCTGATATCGGATACCAAGATAGTACGAGTTTGTATATTACAGGATTGCCAGATGCCAATCCTGAAGGTCATACCTATATTCAGAAAATCGATACCGAAAGTGGGAAAATCATTTGGACCTATGCACCCAAAAGTGATAATTACGCTGTTGAAAGTGATATGTACGGTTATACTGGAGGAGTTGTTTTTAGCTATTACGATAGATCGGGGGCTTCCAGTTCCAATCGGATCATTATTATAGCTAATGATGGTACAGTACTGAAAGATATAGACAGAGACGAAATATTTAAAAGATAGAACATGGGACTATTTAATTTTTTTAAGAGGCAAATAGCCACGGTTATAGAATGGCAACCACAGGATCAAAACGTATTGATATGGCGGTATCGGGCGGCTACAGACGAAATAAAAAATGCAAGTAAATTGATTATTTCTCCGGGACAGGGATGTGTTCTTGTTTATGAAGGCAGGATTACAGATGTGATCGACGAGGACGGGGTATACAACATCCGCACAGATAATCATCCATTTATCACTTCTCTGCTCAAAGTCGCACAGTTGTTTGAAAGTGAGCATAAAATGGGACTTTACTATTATCGTAAAGCTGAAGTTCTGAATCAGGGCTGGGGTACAGCTTCAACGATCAAGTATTTTGACGACTATTATAAGATTCCTATTCAGCTCTCAGCTTATGGTAATTTTTCGTATCGACTCAAAGATCCGGCGAAGTTTTTTTCCAACTATGTCGGTTCACAGGATAACTATACTACCGAGTCTTTTCGTGAAGTCGTGCAGTCTCGAATTCTTCAAGTCTTAACTTCTAGTTTTGCGAAAGAAAAATTAGCTTTTACGGAGATAGATGCGGAGATTGATCGCTTGTCTAGAGGTATGAAAGAACAGCTCCTACAGGATCTAGAAACATTCGGCGTTCAGCTACATGATTTCAGGATTGAGGGTAATTCTTTTGATCAGGATACTCAAGATCGTATTGGAAAGATTGCTGATATTACTGCTGACAGCCAAGCGGCGACTGAAGGTGGTCTTACCTATGTTGAGTTGGAAAAACTCCGTGCGTTGCGTGACGCTGCTAAAAACGAAGGCGGTTTAGCGGGTGCAGGAGTGGGATTGGGAGCAGGTATGAGCTTAGGAAAAGTATTTAGTAATTCAATTGATGAAGTTACACAGCCTGTAGCGGGTGTAGATCCTATGGAGCAATTAAGGAAGTTAAAACTGCTGCTCGACGAAAATATCATTACGCAGGAAGAATTTGATCAGAAGAAAAAAGAGTATTTAAATAAATTTTAGCCGATGAAACACCTCATTACATTTCTATTTGTAGCGTCATTACTCGTATTGGGATTTGTCGCCCTGAATTATATCTGGAAGTGGTTCCCGATAGATTATACTGGACTCGTAAAAGTGTTTATATCTATATTGGTGGTTATTTTCATTGGGACAGGGCTTGCAATGGTCTTTAGTGCTGGATATGCAAGAAAAGATAATCAGCGGGATGTAGGAAAAAAAGATTAATCTTATTTCATAGAAATGAACTTAAGTGTTGATCATAAAGATGCTTAGATGAGCTTCATCTTCAAAATTATTTTAATCAAAGTAAGAATGCTCAATAAGAGTAAGATTTCCGTGTGATATAAAATAAGATTTCCGTGTGATACAAAAAACGTATAACAGTCGTTTATTATTGTAAAATAAAAATCAAAGTGGGATTAAAGAACGCGAGGACGTAAAAGAAATTACTGCGCAATGCCAAATTGGAAATAATACCACCAGTCAACTGCTTAAGAAAATGAATTTTTCAGAAGTCAATAGTAAATATTCGATGTTTCTCTAGGTTTTTCCTACGTGTGGTGTTTAGTGATCTTGTGTAAACTAATTCCGATTATTGGCAATATATTCCATATAGATAACACCTGTGTTAGATGTTATCATAAAATACCCTCTATAAATCAACGCACTATACAAATACTTGTAGCGGATCATATCCTTTACTTCATGTGTAATTATTTGTTAATTAAAGCAGTAATAATTATCTTGGTGAAGGGTATTTTATGTTGCCTTAGATATTAAGCATTAGATTATGATTTTTAAAAGAGCAGTGAAAATTCTTGCTATTATATTTGTTTTCATCACTATCGTCACACCATTATTTTCACAACGAAAATTTGATATACAGGGTACTGGAAAACAAATACTGGATGGAGAAATAATATATTTAAGCTATAGAAATGAAGGGCGATATATGTTGGATTCCACATTTGTTAAGAATAATAGTTTTAAGTTTGAAGGAATTATAGGAAATATACCTATTCGGGCTTCTTTATATCGGAATCAGAACCCTACGCACAATTATGATTTTATTTACGATCGGTTAAGCTTATACCTCGAAGAGGGAATAATTTCTGTTCAAAGTATGGATTCGTTAAATAATGCGCGTATAAGTGGAACTGCTGTCAATAATACGTTTCAACTATTACAGGAAAGATTAGCTCTTTTGGAAAAAGAACGACTTTCAATAAAAGATCCAGATTACTTTAGCGAAGAAGAAAGGAAAGATACTGCTTTAGTAAATAAGAATAGGAGTTTACTGGAAGCTAATTATTATAGACAATTTGATGTTCAACTAGCATTTGCCAAAGAATTTTCTAACTCCTATGTCAGCCTAGATCTTGTGAACAACATAGCCAGGAATAATAAATACAATCATTTAGCGGAAGAGGTATTTAATTTATTATCTGATAGTCTACTGCAATTGCCAAAGGCTGCAATAACAAAAGAGTCTTTTTTAAATAAAAACAAGGTTCGCATTGGATCTATTGCCCCTGAATTTGAAATGAACGATAGGTTTGGAAGAAATATTAAATTGTCAAATTACAGAGGTAAGTATTTATTGTTAGATTTTTGGGCATCGTGGTGTTTACCCTGTAGGCAAGAACATCCTAACTTACTAGCGCTGTATGATGATTTTAAGGGAGCTAATTTTGATATTTTGAGCGTTTCTATAGATAGTAAAAAAGATAAGTGGCTAAATGCTATTATTGAAGATGGTTTAATATGGAGTCAGATTTCTGATCTTAAAGCTAGTAACGGCGAGGTTTACTTGAACTACGGTATAAGTACTATACCGTGCAACTTTTTACTTGATCCCCAGGGAAAAGTGATTGCTAAGGATTTAAAAGGTCAAGATTTGAGAGATAAAATAAAAGAAGTGGTGAATATACAAGCGAATATGCACTAATTATGTTTATAAATATAATTTTGCTGTTTGAAATTGGTTTACAGGATCGAGTGTCTCACTGTTTTTGTTTTGCATATTTATTCATACAAGTAGATCTATTTAATTCATAGTTTAATGAAATCCATATCAATAGGTCTTGCTTTTTACTTCCTTCTCTAGAAAATGGTTATCTTTAAATTTGATATAACTCCAAAATTGAATATAGGGGAATAAGGAGGGCGGAGGTTACCGTATATTTGCATAAAGCAATAGCTCTGTCAAAAATGAACCATGTGATTACTTCTATGAGCGCTTAGGTCAAGAACGCTTAATGATAAAAATTGATAAAGACTTTAATTTATGGATACTAATCCACAAAATGTATTAGATTATACAAATAACAACACCATTTTTATGGTATGGAATATTAAGAGTGGTATTGAGGTAAAAGAAACCTTCAAACAGCTCTGTGCTCTTATCATTAATCTTAATAATTCTGGAAATGTTCGCTTTCCAAATTCCGGAGCTAGCGTGGTCATGGGTATCAGTTTGGAAGCTTGGATTAAATTAGATTTACCTTTGCCGTTACCTAAGGAGTTTGAAGTTTTTGAACAAATTACGGGGAGTAAACATACAGCGGTATCCACAAGAGGAGATCTTCATTTTCACGTCAGAGCTAGTGAAAATAGTTATTGTATCGATACGGCAGCAGTTATTTCCACACTGCTGCAAAATATAGCAGTTTGCGTAGAAGAAGTGCATGGTTTTAGATATTGGGACAGTCGCAGTATTCTTGGATTCGTAGACGGTACCGAAAATCCGCATGGCCAAGAAAGGGCCACTTTTGGAATTATAGGTGATGAAGATCCCGCTTATAAAGGATGTAGTTATTTGTTTGTACAGCAATATTTACATAATATGTCCGCATGGAAATCTTTGCCCGTGAGTGAACAGGAAAAAGTTGTTGGTAGGTCGAAATCTGATGATATCGAGATGCCTGATGGTGTAAAACCCTCGAATTCACATTCAGCACTTGCAAATGTGGGTGATGATCTTAAAATTGTTCGAGACAATATGCCTTTTGGTAAAGTAGGGACCAATGAAATGGGGACTTATTTTATTGCTTACGCAAGCTCGTTTATTACGATAAAAAAGATGCTAAACAATATGTTTATCGGCATGCCTGTAGGTAATTATGATCGAATATTAGATTTTAGCACTGCAAAAACGGGTACTTTATTTTTTGTTCCAACATTCGATATGCTGGATGCATTTTCGGACTAGGATATCGCTATCGATTAAATATAGCAAGACATAGTGTAAATTTTAAAAGACTTAAAATCTGCGGTAAACGAATAAAGCCATTCTATAAGGAATGGCTTTATTCGTTTACATAAACTTACGGTATTAAGTGTATTGATTAAAACCAGTCTTATTGCAGCTTGGGCTCTCTATATTGCTGTTAGGTAAGTAGTTATTGTGTATCAGCATGATCTATGAAGACCGTGTTTTATTATTTTCGGTATCTTGTCTATACCGCTTACATACTCCATATTTCTAGTCTTTTTATACTGTATGCCCATTACTTTTGTAGTAAGATAAATCAAATTAGATAAGGCAAACATGAAAGAGAAGTTTTTAATCGCCCTCACAGCACAATATAAAGATCTGGGATTTGGGGCAAATGCAATTGTAAAAGTAGCTCACTATTTAGCAAAAAAAGTACTTTATGAAGAAGATATTGATGGGGTTTTCCAAGATGTAGAAGGGTTGTTAAATACTTTTCAAACTGATGGAGATATAGGTGGTTAGCTTATGGTTGAGAAAGTTAAAGTGTTCATCATGAATTCTTGGCTATTGTTGCCAATAACTTTTGATTTATTTCTGTTTTGAAAAATAGAATCTATGAGCTCTCCTGTTGGAGGGCTTTTTTTAACATAAATACTTGAATTATGAAAATAGGACAAAAAGGATTACAACTAATAAAAGATTTTGAAGGTTGGTATAGCACTCCCTATAGGGATCCCATAGGTATTGCGACTATTGGCTACGGATTTACCTATTACTTACCTAACCGTCGAAAAGTGAAGATGGATGATCCACCATTAACCAGGATAGAAGGAGAAGCTATGCTTTTAGAAATTCTATCCAATTATGAGAATGACGTTAAACGATTGTTAATGAAAAAATTAAATCAAAATCAATTCGATGCATTAGTGTCTTTTACTTACAATCTTGGCGCAACTAATTTAGGAAAGTCAACATTGCTAAAGAAGATTAATACCAATCCTGAAGACACTCGTATTGTTGAAGAATTTCTAAAATGGAATAAGGCTGGAGGGAAGATATTACCTGGTCTTATTCGCAGAAGACAGGCAGAATCAGATTTATATTTTAGTTAGTGTATATGGAATTGATAGAATTATTAGAGCGGTTTGGAGCTCCGTTGATTACTGGAATCTGCGGTTATCTCGTTGGGCGTCCAAAACAAAAAGCAGAGGTGGAAGCCACCAATGTTGAAAATGCAGGTAAAGTTATAGATAAATGGGCCAGTTATGCAGATCATCTGGAGAAAAACATTGAACAGTTGCGTGCTGCAATTGAAGAATTGAATGAAGCACTGGAGCTAGTTAATGATGAAAAAGCTTTTTGTGCAAAGACATTAACGAAGTTACAGATCGAATACGATGACCTCAAAAAGCTTTATAACGAGTTACAGATTGAATTAAGGAGGATGAAAAATGAAAAAAATATTAAAATTGACCGCCATCATGTTACTGGTGAGTAGCTGCGGTCTCTTAAAGAAAAAATCGAAGGTAGTAGAATCACAAAAGTATGAAGCCGGCACAACAATGCAGGGAGATTTTCGGTATAATCACCAAACTCAAATAAAAAGGAAAGCGAATGTACAATCATTTGCTAAGTTAGATGGTGAGTCTAAAACAGAATTTGAAGGAGAAGATATTACGCTGGAAAAAAATGGAAACGTTCGAATGGGTAAAGGAAAAGTCATTATTCATGAAATCGAGCGATCCAATACAATGCAATTAGTAAATCGGACAGAAGATATAAATTACTCTGAAAAAAAACAAGCATCCCATGCGGCAAAACAAAGAGTTGCTTTTAAAAAAGTTTCGTCAAAGCAGGTAAGTAAGCCGGAATACCACTTCTTTATCTGGTTTTTCGCAGCCTTAATTATTCTGATATTTCTTTGGTTCCGCTGGCTAAAGAAAAAGATTAAATAATTATGCTTCATAAAATAAAAAGACCACTTACAGTTTGATAAGATGGTCTTTTATTATTTCTTGAAGGCGGTTTCTGTATGGGCAGTGTAAATGGTTTTTCTGATTAAATTCCTGGTTTATTTTTAGAAATAAATGCATATTAGACTTTATGTATGAGGCGTGCTGTTATAATCAATTTCTGATTAGGTAATTCCACATAACGATATTACTTATTTAGTTACTATTAAATCGGCTATGAATGAGATAATAATTTGCGATCTGTTTGATTTGTTTTTTAAAATCACTGTAGAGATCGTATTGATTACATGCGCAGATAATAGATTTTTGTAAAGTATCGTTGCTGATATTTAAATAAGGTAAAGTTTCCTTATAAATGGAGCTTTTAACCTTGGTTTTTAATAATACTAATTTTTCAGGTTGAAAGATTCTTAATACAACCGATATGGCTTTATAGCGATGTTGGATATCTTTATAGTTGATATATTCACCTCTGATCTGCACAGGATTGATACCCACAAAAGCACAGTAGCAGTCAAGTACCGCATGAATTTTGGACAAATCAGGTTCATACATCTTATTGATCGTTTTTAGTACTTCCGGATGATTTTCTGTTAAAAAGTTCATAATAAAAGAATGATATAATGTGTTCATGTTTTTAATTGTTAATCGTTTTATAATTCAGTTAGCGGAATACAAAGCTGTCATAATCGGACACTTGATGATGATCTGGACTGGAATTGTGATCCATGATGCCGGATGGGCAGATTATTAGGTCGTGTGGCTAATGCTAGTGATGCTGATTTTATTTTCATAATCTTATTTTTGACTTATATATTGCTATAATATTTAAATGGAATTTCAAATGTTAAACAAAGTTAAACATTAAAGTTAAACTTGCAAGATTTTTTGCAATTAATATTAGGCTGTTATAACACTAATATTGAAAATTATAAACTTTTTTGTTTACAATTAAATTGTTGAAATATAGTGTTTTATGTGTTTTTTATTGCAAATTATTTGTTAAGGTTAACTAGATTGTGTAACTTAGTCTCAGGTTGTTATGTTATTGTGTAACAATTGTTAAATACTATGAAAATCATGGAATTATACCTAAGTAATAATTTTGAGGTATTACGATTGGAAATGAAGGTGACCAATCGTGAATTTGCAGCTATTTTAGGTGTAAGAGAGCAAGTCTATTCACGTATTAAAAAAGGCGAATATCCAATTGGTCTTACGATGAAGACGCGCATAGAAAATGCCTTTCCGAAGGTCAATTATGATTGGTTGGTGCATAATAGTGGAGAACGTGAGAAGCGTGAATTTGCTGTTCAGTCAGGTTCTGTTTCTATGATGCATGTGGGCAACGGTAAATCCATCGGTTATTTTTCGGATGAAGTGAAATTCATGGATGAAAATAAAAATAATATCTTTTTTGAAGTTTCCCCTGGTCGCTATTTGATGCAAACCAAATTAGTGACGGAGAAGGCAAAAGCGGGTTATTTATCAGGTTTTTCCGATTCTGAATATATGGATGATTTACCTGCACATTTTATTACGGTCAATGAGTTCCACCGTGGTATATATCGTTCTTTTGAAGTCAGTGGCGACAGTATGACAGATGGAACGGATGCAAGTGTTTTGGATGGCGATATCGTTACTGGACGTTTGATAAAAAGAGAATTGTGGCAATCTAAATTTCATACCCATAAATATCGCTATTGGGTTATTGTCCACCGCTACGAAGGTGTCATTATCAAAGAAATTATCGATCATGATGTTGAGAAAGGAATACTTACCTTACATTCTCTAAATACCGATAAGGATAGATATCCAGATTTTACGATTATTCTCGATGATGTCGATCAGATATTCAATGTCGTGGATATCAGTCGGTCGCTATAATCTGCTCAAATAAAAGCTGATGCTCGCACAGTTTATTTTATGATGTGAGAAATCTCTTATTATAACCTGTCGATTAAAGCCAGCTTATTATTAATAAAGTCTGCGTTTTGATTAAATTTTAGAAATTGAAATATTTGGTTCTAACACATACTTAGTCAAAATGATCTGAAGGACAGTTATATAAAGAGGAGCGAGGTCTAGCGAAAATTGCTATTATGTCCTTTTCAAGTACCTTCATGTTGGGTAAAACTGTTTGCTGTCTGAACTTTTTTGAAAAGCAATTTGTTGTGTGATTTTGCAATCATATTTCAAGGAATTTCTTCAACTGTAAAATTTCAATCTCGATTAGCAATTGTAATAAGGCTCAGGTGTTAGCACTTCAATGCCCAAAAGCTCTTGTAAAGGTTGCACATAGGCATCCAATGCATTTTGTTCGCCGTAATAAATTGCCACTAAATCATCAGATTTTAATCGAACAAAAAATTCGACATAACCACCACCTTTTGCAGGTAACACATTTTGTACAATAATTTGACTTATATCAGTACGATTAAACTGAATAGCATATTGATCTCCCGTAAAACCAAATGTGTGATCATTTGCTAGCCACACGGCATTGTGATATTGGGTATTTTCATTCAATAATTGTGGTACGGCGATAACATTAGCATTATTTTTATAATCGGGCTGAAAATCTAACCAGGTTTCAAACGATAGAATTTTTGTCGTTTCTGGGTTTAATTCAATTGTGTCACGTGCAATTACTTCCGAATAATCCCTATAATTATTAATCGATAATGATGTTCCGCCGTCATCATATTGACTATCTACATCATAAGTATAACAGATCGACAAACCTATGCCATCTAAATCAAATGTTAGGTATTTTTGATCGTCCCGTTCGTATCCCGCATTTTCGATGTCAGTAGGAATTTCTTCCATCCAAAGTTTACGCAATTCGTAATAACTTTTATCGCTATTCGAGTCAGCATATAATGTTGTAAAATAAGATTGAACAGCAATATTTTGACGATCGTTTTCATCGTAATAAAACTCCAGATTATTTATAACTAAAGAACCTATTCGAACAGGATAATCGATTTTAAAGTAGCTCGTTTCAAACTCTGATTCGTACAAATGACCAATATTCAGTTTTAAGAATTCTTCGTATGATGTATCCCAAGAAACAAATAGAGGGGGAGTTGTTTGTACTTCAAGTCCATCAATATAGTCGCTGTGTCGGTCTGTAAGTATTTGATAATTTGTTTCCTTTTTATCAATCCAAATACGGTGTTTTTGTTCCTTTTTGCTATTTATGATTTTAAAGAATAATGCATTGTCAAAGCCAAAACGTTCAGATAGTTGTGGATAGATTTTAGAAAAACCATTTTGCAGAATGGGAATGTAGTGTTGTCTGTAGTCGAACAAAAATAGGTATGGATCCTCACCCAAAATTTCGACGTAAGCATATTTTAATATAGATAAATTAACACGCTCTTCATTGGTATGATCTTCATAAAAAAGATGATCATCTTGGATATGGATATTTCCCGGTTGTGTTTCTTTCGGATAAGAATTGTTCTTTTTGAATAGATTGAGCATACGTGTCTGTTTTATATTTGACTGTAATTGAAAAGATTCTCTATATCAAAGATAAGTAGTTTTCTCTTTTGAAGCATTAGCTGAAAATGGGGGTTTTTGACTGCCAGATCAATTCTATATGAAAATATCCAATCGGAAATTTCAGATCTCAATTGGCCAAATTTAAAAAATCACCATTCTCATTTTAAGCTGCCAATCCAAATAAAAATACATTGTATCCATTTGGGCGTCACACGTTTTGTAATACAGAAATATAAGTCGCAATTTTTAGTGAGAGCCAAGTCGTAAGATGTGGTTTTTTTTATATTTTTATTTAGGCCAATGATATGTGGATCTTATCTCTTTTTTAATCATAAGTTGGATGTTTTTTAGAAAAAGAGAATGCGTTTATTTTATTCAATTTCATGTATTTTAAGTTGTCTTTCTGTTCATGGTTAGTACATTAAAAATGTTCTTATCCTACTATTGATGATATAAAAAAAGAAAAAGTAATCTCATTTCTTAAACTGGTTTAATTACTTTAATTTCTGTAAGATATAATTTTGACCAATAAAATTCTTAAAAAAATGAATCAGAAGTATTTTCAATTATTTGTTCGCATCACTGTGGCGATTGCATTTTTATCGGCTGTAGCAGACCGGTTTGGCATTTGGGGAAATCCAGGAAGTAAGAATGTCTCCTGGGGAGATTGGGGACATTTTGTAGATTACTCCAATACACTTAATTTCTTTGTATCTCCTGCAATCGGAGAGGTTTTAGCGATTATAGCCACGGGTTTAGAAATTGTTTTTTCCTTGCTACTGCTTATTGGATACAAAACAAAAATGATCAGTTTTGCATCTGGTCTTTTATTAACAATTTTTGCTGTATCCATGACAATATCTGTGGGAATTAAACCTACTTTTGATTATTCAGTATGGATAAGTGCCTCCGCATGTTTCCTTTTGGGAACTTTAAATGGATATTCATATAGTTTAGATGCATACTTGATTAATAAATCTTTTAAAACGAAATGTTTGGATTGATTAACTCCTAATTTTAACAGCATTTAGCATTGCTAATTCATTTCTTCAGCATATCATAGCAAGAACTACGAATATAAATACTGGAGTGAAAATCACAGAACGTCCCGTCGTCGTGAAATGAATGGATTTTAGAGGGTTTGTATAGAGCGCCGTCACGTGCTATTTTTTCGGGATGTATTAAAGTAATTAACTTTATTACATACTTTTATAAGGAATTGGTTCTGGTCATTTATGGTGTTTTGAGCATCTATTATTGTAAAAATAATCATTTTTGAACTTCCGCCAATTTCATATTAAAAAAGACAGATTGCAATAATCGATTAAGTATTAGCAATAAGGGGAAGGAATTAGGTGTTTTCTAATTTTTCTTGTAGTTCCCTTCTAAAAGTGATTCCAACGGGAAGGTTCATATTATTGATCTGCACCAGACCATGCTCATATTTGCTGACCTTATTGATGGAAGCAATATACGATTTATGGATGCGGACAAATTTAGAGGCAGGCAATTGTTTTAAAATCTGTTGCGTGGTGATGGCGGTGAGGTACGTCTGTGCCGGAGTGACAATTTTTACATAGTTACCAAAACTTTGTATAAAATCAATTTGTGAAAGCTTAATCTCAATAAGCCGACCATCCATACGGATACTGATTGTTTTAGGTTCATCTTCTGATGGAATAGCACTATTGTTGTAGGATAGAAAACGTTGTAAAGCTTTAAAAAAGCGAGGAAAAGATATAGGTTTCAATAGATAGTCGACCACCCCATAATCATAACTTTCTAAAGCATATTCCGAATATGCTGTTGTCAGTATTATTTTTGGAGGATTATCCAGCATTTTCAAAAACTCCATTCCAGTAATTTCTGGCATATCAATATCCAGAAAGATAAGATCAACCCTATTATTTCTCAGATATTCCAGCGCTTCAAATGCATTGTAGCATTGGGCTACCAACTCCAGATCAGCGCTTCTTTCAATATAATTGACCAATACATAATGTGCAGCTGGTTCGTCGTCAACCACAATGCAGCGATTTTTATCCATTGCTAAAGATTTATGACCAAGTAGACCTCAAACTCTTCCTTATTTGCATTCGTATTCAATTGATAGCGATTAGGGTATAATAACTTCAAGCGCGCTACCGTATTTTCTAAACCTATTTTTGCTGAAAATACATTCCTTTTTTTTATGGGGACTGAATTTTGTACATGCAAATATAAGGTCCCTTTTTCAATTTTTATTGAGATCGCTACGTAACAATCTTCTATACTACAGGTACCATGTTTAAAAGCATTCTCAATAAATGTGATCAGCAGCATCGGTGCAATTTGGTTGTTGATTCCCACTTCTGGTTGATAATCAAAATCAATTTTTGTACGATAACCTAAACGTTCGCGTTCCAATTCGATATAACTTGATATAAAATCAATCTCATCGTCCATTGAGACAAATTCCCTGTCGCTGCTTTCCATTTGATAACGTAGTAATTGTGATACTTTGATAATCAGTTCGGAGGTACGTTCCGGAAATTTAAGGCTGATCCCATAGATTGTATTTAAAGTATTAAACAAAAAGTGAGGATTCAGCTGCTTTTTTAAATTAGACAATTGCGTTTGATTGGAAAGTAGTTCTCTTCTTGTTTTTAATCGCTGGAAACGATAAAATTCGATAAATTGGATACTTCCTAAAATACATACTAGCGATCCCAGCAGTACCCCAACTTGATAATGGAAAGTTTTCTGAGCGAGGTTTTTGTACAGAAAGCAATTCTTATAAATTACATTTTCGGTGATTTCCTTTAGAATAAAAGCAAAAACAAGGAGTATTGCGGTCGAAGACAACGCATAAAGTATGGCTTTATTTTTTTTAATCAGAATTGGCAGCAGAAAAAAACGGTTCACCTGTGCGTGTATGTATAAAATCAGAAAATAGACCAACCCCATTAAAAAGCCTTTCCAGCTTAAGATCAAAATCCAATCATTCAAAGTAAAGAGGATAAACGAGAAAATCAATAATGCGATTTCCTGTATGATCTTATTCTCCAGAATCTTTCTCATAATCCCTTGTTTTTGTTAAAAATCTGTTACAAAGTAAAAGTATTAAGTTTATAACCACCGAAAAATAAATGACGAATTAAATTGGTCACTTTTAAACGCTATAGATCATTTTAAACTAATAGTGCATCGTACTTGGGGCTTATCTTCGTATCCATAAAATGATATATAACCTATGCTGAAATTGAATTTAGTGTTGTCATTGGCTGTATCACTTGCGACCTCAACCTCATTTGCACAGAAGCTTACCATCCGAGATGCTGTAGACCAAGGTCTTGCAAATTATGGAATGATCAAGGCAAAGAGGTATTATGTCCAATCCTCACTACAGACCAACGAACAAGTAAAACGCGACTTCTGGCCTAATTTGACAGTCGTAGCACAACAAGATTATGGAACCATTAATGGGCAAAATGGTCCATTATACGGATTTGGGGGGCTGGGAGTAGCCTCCTCAGGAGCAGCCCTTCCAGAACAGAATTGGAATGCTGCCTTTGGGGCCCTGTATCTAGCAAACATCAATTGGGATATCTACACTTTTGGCCGAAAAAAGGAACGAATAGAATTGAGTAAGGCCGATAGTAAACGACTAGAAATTGATCTCCAACAAGAACAATTTCAACATAAGATCAGGATTGTAGCCGCTTACTTAAATCTTCTGGCGAGTCAGCGTCTCCAAATAAATCAACAGAAAAATCTAGATCGCGCATTAGTATTTTTTAATATTGCGGCCACTAAAGCCAAGAATGGGATTTTGCCCGGTGTCGATTCAACCTTGGCTTCGGCTGAGGTTTCTCGTGCAAAAATCAGCTTGAATCAAGCTGGAGAAAATGTGAAAGAACAAAATAATAAATTAACGGTATTGATGGGAATCAATGCAACAGACCTTCAAATTGACACGGGGTTAGTGACAAGAACACCAGCTCAGCCGCTTGCAGTAGATGTATCTCTGGTAGGCAATAATCCTATACTTCAATATTACAGAAGTCGAATTGAAGTTGGTGAGCAACAGCTAAAGTTATCAAGCAAAGAATACTTACCAACTCTGTCTGCCTTTGGTGTATTCCAGGCACGCGGTTCTGGATTCAAAAGTGAATATGCGACAGATCTCCAAGCATTCACAAGCAACTATTGGAATGGTATTCGTCCCAATAGGCAAAATTATCTTTTGGGGTTAGGGATCAATTGGAATATTACATCTATTGCACGAGTGAATAAAAAAATCAGTGCGCAGCGCTACACCAACGATGCTTTACGTGAGGAATATCAAACCACGGAAGCGCAATTTTTTGCACAACTGGATGCTGCTGAGGTTAAGATGCGATTAGCACAGCAAAGCGACGCTGAAGCACCTAAACAGGTATCAGCAGCTTTACAAGCTTATAATCAAAAGATGACCATGTACAAAAATGGTCTGGCTACGCTTGTTGATATCACCCAAACGTTATATACACTGAACCGAGCCGAGACAGACCGCGAAATCGTCCATATTAACCTCTGGCAATCATTATTACTGAAAGCCGCCTCCGCTGGAGATTATGATATTTTTTACAAAGAACTATAAATAACAAAGCATGAATTTAATACGTTTTGCCTTACGTAAGCCAATATCCATCCTTGTGCTGGTTATGGGTCTTATTGTGTTTGGAATAGGTGCAGTACGCACGATTAAGGTTGATATTTTACCCAAAATGAACCTTCCTGTTATTTATATTGCGCACCCTTTTGGAGGCTATTCTCCAGATCAGATGGAGTCTTATTTTGCTAAAAACTACGTTAATATTTTACTTTTTGCCAATGGGGTAAAGTCGATTGAGACCAAAAATATTCAAGGTTTGACTTTAATGAAGATCTCTTATTACGAAGATACCAACATGGCACAAGCAGCGGCGGAATTGAGCGCACTCGCCAACCGGATACAGGCTTCATTTCCTCCTGGTTCACAACCGCCTTTTATTATTCGGTTTGATGCATCTTCACTTCCTGTAGGCCAATTGGTACTTAGTAGTGATAAGCGGTCGAATAACGAATTACAAGATCTAGCCAATGTTTATGTACGGGCTTCATTCACCTCCATACCGGGATTAATTTCCCCACCACCATTTGGGGGTAGTCCGCGGACAATAGAGGTCAATGTTGATCCCGAATTGATGCGTAGCCACAACATGACCCCTGATCAGGTCGTAGAAGCGTTAAAGCTTAATAACCAGACTGCACCAGCGGGAAATGTCCGTATAAAGGATAAAAATTACATTACGTCAACTAATAACACCATTCGTAATGTCAAAGATTTTGAGAAAATTCCCCTTTTTAAAGGTGGTGTTCAAAATCTTTATCTGGGTGATATCGCTAGCGTGAAGGATGGAGCCGATGTTACTGCAGGCTATGCGCTTGTCAATGGAAAACGATCGGTCTATGTCAGTATTGCCAAGGCTGGTGATGCTTCGACTTGGGAAGTTGTACAAAATTTGAAGGCTGCACTTCCAAAAATACAGAATACCTTGCCCGAAGATGTTAAATTATCCTATGAGTTTGACCAATCGGTATATGTTATCAACTCTGTTAAAAGTCTAATCACTGAAGGAGCAATCGGCGCTATTCTTACCGGATTAATGGTTTTACTATTTTTAGGTGACCGAAGGGCTGCCTTGATCGTTATCTTAACAATTCCAATTTCTGTTATAGCGGGAGTACTCTTCCTAAAACTATTTGGACAGACCATCAACCTCATGTCACTGAGTGGATTGGCGCTAGCAATTGGTATTCTGGTTGACGAAAGTACCGTAACGATAGAGAATATCCATCAACATTTGGATATGGGAAAACCCAAAGCATTGGCGATCTGGGATGCCTGTAAGGAAATAGCCCTTCCGAAGCTTTTGATTTTATTGTGTATCCTCGCTGTATTCGCTCCGGCATTTACAATGACAGGTATCCCAGGATCTTTATTCTTACCACTGGCTTTGTCCATTGGCTTTTCAATGATCACCTCCTTCTTATTGTCACAGACTTTTGTACCCATTATGGCTAACTGGCTTATGAAAGATCATCATAAAGTAGGAGCAAATAAGATTAATCCTAAAGGATTGAGTGCAGATGAAGTGCAATTTGCTGAAACAGGCCTTTCAGTGGAATCTGAGCAAGATACGCTAAATCAAAAGCGAATTCTAGTCGAACGCGAAGATTTTAATAACGATGGTAAAATCAGTCTGTTCGAAAGATTCAGAAATCGGTTTATGAACATGATCGATCAACTGTTTAAACAAAAGAAAATCATCACCATCGTATATCTAGTTGGATCCATTAGCTTGGTGGTGATTTTACTCTCCGTCATTGGACAGGATGTGTTTCCAAAGGTGAATTCGAGCCAGTTTCAAATGCGCCTACGGGCCGTCGAAGGTACCCGCATTGAACGTACGGAGGAAAAAGCGAAACTTGCATTAGCAGAACTTGAAAAACTGGTAGGGAAAGAACATATTAGCATATCATCTGTTTATATCGGTCAACATCCGGGACAATTCTCTGTATCACCGATCTATTTGTTTATGGCAGGACCTCATGAAGCTGTTTTCCAAATAGCTCTTCAAGATTACCACCGCGATATGGATAGCTTCCGCGATGAGTATCGGAATCGACTCAAAACAGCTCTTCCAGATGTACAGGTTTCTTTTGAGCCGATCGAACTCACGGACAAAGTGTTAAGCCAAGGTTCGCCAACACCTGTTGAAGTACGGATTGCAGGTAAAAACAAAAAGAATAATGAAAAATACGCAGGAAAACTAATAGAAGAACTAAAAACCATACCATACTTCAGAGATATTCAACTGGCACAGTCCATTAAATATCCGTCCTATGATATTACTATAGATCGAGTACGTGCTGCTCAACTTGGTATTGACCTTGCAGAGGTATCGCGCTCACTAATTGCCGCGACTTCATCCTCTCGTTATACGGAAAAGAATACCTGGATTGATGAAAAGGCTGGATTATCTTATAACGTGCAAGTTCAGGTCCCAATAGACAAAATGAAAGATGAAAAAGAGATTGGCGAAATTCCATTGCTAAAAAATTCTTCACGACCTATTCTGAGCGATATTGCAACTATTACGCCATCATTTACCTATGGCGAGAACGATAACTTAGGCGCTATGCCGTACATTTCTGTGACAGCCAATATTGATCATACAGATCTAAAAACAGCCTCTAAAGATGTACAGCGCAGTATTGTCGCTTTAGGTGAATTGCCACGTGGGCTTTCTGTCGAGCAGATTGGATTAGGAAAAGTATTGGGCGAAACAATGGATAGTTTACAGGCAGGCCTAGCAATTGCGATTATAGTCATATTTCTGATGCTTTCGGCAAATTTTCAATCCTTTAAAGTTTCAATGGTCGTACTAACAACAGTTCCAGCCGTGGTACTTGGATCTCTGTTGATGCTTTTACTGACGGGTTCAACACTTAACCTGCAGTCATATATGGGGATTATCATGTCTGTAGGGGTATCCATCGCCAATGCAGTACTTTTGATCACGAACGCAGAACATATACGTAAGCATAATCAAAATGCATTGTCTGCGGCACGAGAGGCGGCTTCACTTCGTCTACGTCCGATTATTATGACCAGTTTGGCTATGATTGTCGGAATGTTACCAATGGCAATTGGACATGGTGAAGGTGGGGAGCAAGTTTCCCCGCTGGGACGTGCCGTAATCGGGGGATTATTGTTTTCAACTTTCGCCGTACTTGTTATTTTACCTTTAATATTCGCTTGGATACAAGAGAAAAGTAGCACGCAGTCGATCTCCTTGGATCCGCAAGATGAAGAAAGTAAACATTATATAACAGCATTAAAACCTTTAAAATGAAATCATCATGATTCATTCAAATCGAGGTAAATGAGTTCATTAATACTGAAGAGCCTAAAAACATATCAATAATTTAAACAGATGAAAAGTAATTTCTTAAGAATATTATACACGATTGGCTTATTCGCCTACTTAACCGGATGTCAGTCTGCTGCTGAGGAAACTGACAAAAAAGTAACTAAAGAAAGTCCAGCAATAGAAACATTTGTACTTTCTAAGGAAAAACTAACAAGTAAAATGCAGATACCGGGAGAGATCAGCGGATTTCAGCAGGTTGAAATTTATGCCAAAGTGAGTAGCTATGTGCAGGCTTTAAAAGTCGATATCGGTAGTAAGGTACAAGCGGGACAGTTGTTAGCTGTCCTTGAAGCTCCAGAATTAAGCTCACAGTTGTCAACTGCAAAATCGAGGTTAAAGTCGCAAGAGGCCATTTATACGGCTACCAAAAGCACTTATGATAGATTGTTTGAAACCAGTAAAGTTGAAGGTACCGTAGCTCGATTGGATCTGGAAGTGGCAGAGGCGAAAAAGAATGCCGATTATGCCCAATTTCAGGCAGCAAAATCCGCCTATGCGGAGGTGCAGAATCTGCTGAACTATCTTGAAATACGCGCTCCATTTGATGGTGTTATTGCCACAAGGAATGTTAATCAAGGTGCGTATGTAGGACCGGCAGGTAGAGGTTCGGAAATGCCGATCATGACAATCCAGCAACAAAGCAAGCTGCGTTTAGCTGTTTCTGTACCTGAACAGTATGCGGGCTTCCTTGTTGCAGAACAGCCGTTGCAGTTCACCGTAAAATCCTTGCCAGGACAATATTTTATAGGCAAGATTGCACGCAAGTCAGGAGCACTGGATAGCAAATTGAGATCAGAAAGGATTGAAATTGACATTAACAATACCGACAACAAACTTCTTCCCGGTATGGTTGCCGAGGTCGACTTACCGTTAACCTCTCAGGATAGTACTTTTGTAGTACCCAAAGCCGCCATTTACACTTCAGGTGAAGGTAGTTTTGTAATAGCAGTTATAGCCAATAAAACAAGCCGTGTTCCCGTACAAAAAGGACGCAGTATTGAGGAGCAGGTAGAAATATTTGGGAATCTTAATCCAACAATGTTACTCGTCAGTAAAGCAGATGAAGAGATCGCAGATGGCACTCCCGTCAAATAAAAAGAAAGGCCATAATGGACTGACCCCAAAAAGCTGGACTAATTTACGCAGTGTTTTTGATATAATGAGCTCGGTATTCCACCGGGCTCATTCCATTTAAATTAATCCGTATCCGTTGGTTATTATAATACTTAATATGGCCTTTCTTTTTATTTCAAGTAAACCAATAATTTCACCTTAATTCCATAAATTTTAAGTCTGTTGTAGGATATTTGATTTTAATTTCGAACCATATTATAATTTATCTATGGTTTGCATTACTTTGGCAGAATGATTGAAAATCTTGAGCTTAATGACACTATTCCGATTTGATAAATTTTTGAATATCACACTTTCACTGTCGTCAACATTTAAAGCGTATTTATTATCTTTTTCCATGCTAATTTCCGTATCATGAGTTCTTAAATGGATCGTACTATCAGATTTAATTATCACCTCAAACGAAAAAGACTTCGCGTCCTCAGTTGAAATTTTTAGTGACGAATACGCTGGAATAATTGTATTTATATATAATGCATGGTTGTCTTTTTTACCGAGGTTGCTTATTTGACAAGATTGTGTAATTAATAAGGTTAATACGATTAGTAGTTGCTTCATGAAATGAAGATAAATTAAAATATAATACTAAATTGTGACAATTAGTTTCATGACATAATCATGGCAATTAGAATACTGCAGATCAAAATTATTATTCGTAAAAAGCACCATATCACATAAAACCAAGGAATTCACAATGAAGGTCAAGTTAAAAACAGATCTATACGCAACCACAATTTATCAGCTTTAGTAATGTGTTTTCAAACTTTAAGTGGCTTACTATGTCGCAAAACTAGTTAAGGTCTGTGACAGCACTATGTCAAGAGGGGTAAGGCATCATGGTGTTGTATATAACGATATGCAGTTGGCCAGCGGTATGCGTAAAAGTATGGCACGCATTGGTGTGATTTTAGTTCTTGCAATACGGTGATTTTTAATGGAAGTTTTTAACTTCCTCTACCTCTTTTTTTATTCTTTCATTAATATCAATTTTGGCATTCATGAAAGAAAAAATTGTTGTTCCATATTCTCTAGCATATTTGTTCGTGATCGAATCTGCAATACAAGCATTTTCAAAATATGGAGAAGTTTCTGTCCATTCATTTTCTTTCTCCCAAGCATTTTTGATACGGATTAAATGATAGTATTTTGTTTCAAAATCAAACCAGTTGATGTAATCTGCATTGAATGTTACAGCACGGATTCCTTTCTTTGAATAATAATTGATAGCTCCGGCTTGCCCGTAATTATCACATAATATCAACGTATTTTTTGGGTTTGGAATAGTCATGTAAACACTATCCACTTTTTTGGCAAGTTCTTTCCAACCTAACATGTCTGCGAAATCTTGTGGTAATTGATGCTCTTTTCCATCTTCCCAAGTTAACATTCCAAATTTTCTGTATTTATCGGGATGATTGACAATGTACTCCGGACTTTTATTAGGAAATGCAACACGGTAAATCGGAATGAAACATACAGCCACCAAAAGGATAAATATTGGTTTTAAGATTTTACCAATTTCATTTTCTAATAAAGTTGAAATATATACTGAACCGAAAGCAAAATAAATTGGGTAAACTCCAATCGCATAATAATCTTTAGCTTTTAAAAACAAAAAAATTGAGATTATTATGAAGAATGCCCAAAAGAATAGCCGATATTTTTTGAATTTCTGTTGCTTTAGCAACGCAAAAAGTCCAAAAAAAACAACGATCAAAGTTCCTGGGAAAAATAGAAACTGAGAGCGGATGAAACTCCAACGATCCACATTTACAAGCTGTGTCTCTGAAAGTTCATGAAGATGATGGACAACAGGGAAATGATTATTGAATTGCCAAATTATATTTGGAGAAATTATAATGAAAGCTAATCCAATTCCAAAATAAAGGTTTTTATTGCGAAAGATTTTTCTTTCAGCTGTTAATAGTAAAGAGGGAATAATTCCTAAAACAAGGAAAATGATATTGTATTTATTTAAAAATCCAATCGCAAATGTAAATGCAATGAGATATATCCATTTAGTCTGATTACTGTTTAAATATTTTATAATGAAATAAAACAGTGAAGTCCAACACAGGACATCTAGTGAGTTTGGTTGAAATAAGGTATTTAATCTGAATAATACTGAAAATGTCACACAGCTTGCCCCTAAGATAAGCGCAAAAAGATTCCCTTTTAATTCTTCAATTGTTTTCCAGACCAAGAGAATTGTCAACGCCCCGAAAAGTGTAGGGAAGAATTTAATCCAAAAAACAATATTTCCAAGTAATTTAATTATATACGAAATCCAGGACGTAACTGGTGGAACAGAAAAATATCCAAGAGCCAAATGGTTTGCCTGATCTATATGCAAAAATTCATCTCTTTGCAATTCATATTCTGGGCTAATAAGTGAATATTGAATAAGAAATTTGACCAAAATAAAGCATATTAGGATAATATTTTTTTCATATTGTTTCTTTTCCATCTGTCAATCGAAGGTATAAAATTGTTTTTCTATTCAGAAACTAAATTTGTAAGCGTACTCATCATAAAGCCGGATATTGTAATTTTTTCACCCTAATATACTACTTTAAAAGAATAGGGACTACCCTAAATACCTTAAGGTATTGATTTTATTTAGTAATAGGCATTTGTAAATATAATTTTTAATGCATTAGTGTCTATCCACTAATAGACACCATTTTTTCGCATTCCATGCTAAGAAAATATAATTGTCAACCTATCTTTAGTATAGTCCCAAATTAATAAAGAGGAGATTGGGTGAATAAACTTGAGTAATCTTTTCGTAAATTGGTCTTGCGTAAATAATTTATTAATTTTATAAGTGTCAACGGCTTTTCAATAAGATTAAAAGCCTGGAGTTACCGCTCTTTAAATTAAAAATATCGATGATGAAGATTTCCTATTTATCTATTCAAGTTTCTACAGAAACAATTTATTATGGGTTTAAGATTGGTCATACAATTCCTAACTAAATGAAGACAACAATTTTGATTGCTTTACTTTTGGTATGTAAATTTTCATTTGCACAATCAAAAGATCAAAGATTTGTACTTGTCAAACCCGATATGAATAAAATTGACTGGTTATAATCTCACAAATCTTATTCCTCATTATATGCCTACCTTGTTTGTCATTACGATACTATTGGACCTCAAAAAATTTTGGGAGAAAAATGTGTTTTTTCACAGCAATTTAAAAATCGAATAAGTTATAGTCAAAAAGAATGTCCAGTTGGCGTAAGCTCTTATCAGTTAACGATTCCGTTTACAGAAGTTTCAGAAATAAAAAAATTGTTTGCTTTGCTTTTTAAATCAGAAGATTTTGTTTGGAGTGCCGATAGCCTATCGTACACATCACAAAGTGGTGCTGGAGGAACGTTCGAATATAAAAAAGTGAAAAATAAGATAGTCAGTAATATCTTGTTCACAGATTAGTACTTGCGAAAACCTTAAAAATACAATAAATTGGATTTAAATGTTTGTTGCTCATATCAACTGTTCATCATAAGGTATTTATGGATATAGTTCTAAACTCCATTGAATGAATTTTTTTGGAGTGGTTAAAAACAATGCAATCTATTTTCCGAAATTAAAACGAGTTTTATTTCGGAAAATAGATTGCATCATTGCCTACATATAACTACTAGTATATACCCAATTGTGTTCGGTAAAAAAGTATGTGTTTGAAATATGGCTTCCATTTAAGTACACACCGATTGTACCGCCACTTTCTCCTCCTTGAGCAGGTGAAAATGATAACGAGATTCCACCCATTGGATTGAATCCTCCTTGTATAGTTTGCTCTTCACCTTGTCCGAGCTCGAATTTTGTTAAATTTTCAATTGATTTCATAATTTTTAAAATTTTCTCTTAAACTACTCATAAGTCGATCAATACATAAGACCTAATTGATATTTGTAGGAAGATTGCTTATTTCTGTGGCGATTTAATCAATTTATGTTTGAATAAGTCTCTATTTTAATTGGGCATACCAATAGAGTGATTAAGGGGAGGAGATATAGTTTCGACAATTATTCTTTTAACCTACGTTTGATTCAACAATTGCTCCAACCAGCATTAAAGTTTGAGTTTTATAGAAAAGCTAGCTATTGGTCACGATCTGGTAGTTATGTCGTCTGATTATTCCATAGCAGGAGTAAACATAGAAGTTTGAACAGTAGTTTTCAGCCATGAAACTTATGGAAAGGGTTTATATTATGTGTTTACTAACGTAAAAAGTAAAAGAAAATTTTATTGTTTTAATCTCTTCTTTTCCTTTTATTTGGATTTAACCGTGGTTCGTCAAGTCAAGTATTACTGCCAATGTGGTAGATATTGCCTAAAATTTAGACATTTCTAGTAGTTTCTTGTTTCTGTCAAATAACCGTTTTCGTTGTAGAGTTTCCATTGCCCTCTTTTATCACCGCTTTTAAATTGTCCCATTTCTAATAACACTCCGTTTTCGTTGTACCATTTCCATTGACCATTTCTTTTTCCGTTTACATAATTGCTTACATTTTTTAAGTTTCCGTTCTCATAATACCATCTCCATACTTTCGTTTTCAATCCTTTTTTATATTTCCCTCTGCATGCGATTTTGTTATTGCTATAAAACCATACCCAATTTCCGTCTTCTTTTCCATCTTTATACCTTTCAATCTGTTTTAATGCGCCACTTTCTTGGTAAAATTTCCATTTTCCAGTTTTTTTTCCATCTTTATATTGTCCCAAAGCCAATGTTTTACCGTTTTTGTGATACCAATTGTCTGTTTGTATTACACCATCTTTATAGTTTGCAATATTATACAGATAGCCGTCTATATAGAAAAACCATTCTCCAATTTGTTGTTGGTTTAGAAAATTACCAACTTTTTCCAGCTTACCACTATATCCATAATATTTCCATTCTCCAGTGCAATTTCCATTCGCATCGAATTGTCCAACTTGTTTAAGATTTCCATTGTCATAAAAGATTTTATGCTCCGTTTGTGAAAAAACCAAAACGTGCACAAGTAGGAGTGCTAAAAATGTTACTAATTGTTTCATTTCCGAATGTTAATTGGCATTAAATCAAAACACATATGCAGCTATTATGACTAAAATTCAGCTAAGAAGCTAATGTTAAATTTTACTTTTCATACTGCCTGATTCAAAATCCCTCTTTGCAATCATTGTTTGATTATTTTGGAAAAACCATACTGAGGCTTCTAAAATCTATCCATTCCGCATATTTTTTATGAGCATTACTTATCGCTATTGTTGTTAATTTATTTTCATTTGTAGTGAGATTTTTTTTATAGCTCACAAAATAGCTTACATCATGCTGACTATCATCCCATTTTATTAGTTCTTCAATAATATGTCGCGTTTCTTGCTCTCCGTTTTCATCCAAAAATATAGGATGTTCTTTTGTATTTTCATTTTTTTGGTAAAACAGGTGCTTGCCGAAATTTTTATTGAATTCACCTATTAATAATTCACAATTGCTGTTGTCTTCTAATTCTAATTCATAAGTGAAAGCACTGTTGTCTTCTTTCAAATAGTATATGATTAAACTTTTTATTTTACCGATATTCAGATCATTGAATTTAAAATTTTGTTGAGGAGAAAATGAAAATTCTTCATAATCTAAATTTAAGTTATAGGCTGAATTATTATTATCATCCTTATTTAAGCCAAATGGAATCAGTGTTTTATCCAAACCTGAATTTAAGTGAATCTCGTTGATTTTAATAGTATCTTTTTTTGCAGTCGCAATTTTTTCAATTTTATTATCCATTTTTTTTGTTTCGTGCCCATTACAAGAAGTCAAAAAATGAGCAATTGTAAAAAGTAATAAAAGTTTTTTCATATTATTGTTAGTTCGCCGTTTATATAATTACAGTCAATTGATAAAATGACAGTTGCCGCTTCTTTAGTGTTTGTTTAAATTTTTATAGTTCCATTTATACACATATAATTGTGCTATTTTTAATTATAAATCTACATCAAAAGTTCAAAACCGAATAAACTATTTACAATTCGCTGTGGTATATTTACAATTCATCAAGAAGGCTAACTGTATAGGATATAACTTGCAAAGCCATTCGGTCAGGAATGGCTTTGTAAAAGTTTATAAACCAGACTAAAGGCCTCTTGTAATTTTCTACCAAACTTATCTTTGTTTGTGAGTTTTTAGAACGGTATGCTATGTTTATCAGAACTATTGCACGATGTAGTTGAGTAATTCAACATAGGGATCTCCACTTATATTCAGTAGTTTGCAAAATGCCGATTCTGTTTTTATTCCCTGTTTTTTTAATTTTATTATTTCCATTTTAAAACTGTCATTTCTAGCCTGCAGGATTTCGTACTCTTTAATCATATGTAAATATCCATTTTGTTTTTCTGTGTCTATATCTGTCGCATATATTTCTATTAGCGTATCTTCTAGCATAAAATTCGAGGTTAGGGCTCCATTGCTGAAGGTACTTAATCGAAATTGAGCAAATTGAGCAAAACTCTTGAGTAATAATTGCGTTAACTCCTTCAAATTATGAGCTTGTAATATTATATCTACATCACTCTCTTCTATATCGATATTTATGGGAATTGTTCCCACTAGGATAGGTTTGTAATCGTTGAGAATTTCGAACAGCTGATACTTGGTTATTATGTTATGTATTTTCCTTTGTTTAGTATTCCCTAGTTTAAGGTAATTTATATTTCTAAAATCAATTTTCATTTGATAATAAAGTTATTAAAGTAAAAAGCTTGAAAGGACTGTATTTAGTTTAGCAGTATTTTTCCATAGAAAGCTCTTGCGTCTTTGATCGTTTTATCCCTCGCTTCCTTCCGCCGCTATTTTATCAAATATGATATTTAATGCCTCTTCCATGACCTTTGCAGTGTCGATGCCACTCTGATTGGTAATAATAAATGCGCTTAAATCGTATTTTGGAATAATATAGATGTAACATTGGGAACGAGGCACGCCACCATGATGTACGTAATATGTACCTAATTTTTTATCATCAGTGACAATATTCCAGAAATACCCAATACTGAACTCACGATCAAACTTGACAATTGATTTATGTGACTTAGCAACGATGTTATTATTTTTCAATTCAAATTTCATATACTTTACCATATCAGGTATTGTGGATTTCATATTACCAGATGCTCCCCACGGTAATTTTGGCATTGGAGCGGGGATAATGCTGTTATCACTGTGGTACCCAACTGCAAGTTTTTTTGCTTCCTGATCCGAAAGACTGATTCTTGTGTTATGCATTGCAATTTTTTTGGACAGGTAATCCGTCAATAGTTCTTCATATTTTGTTTTATATACTTTTTCTAAAATAAAAGCCACAAGTTCGCTACCTGCGCTAGAGTATGAATATTTGTAACCTGGAACAGTATCAATCTTAACTTTATGGAGATCTCTTAGAAAATCTTTCTGGCCATAGTTTCTATAAAGTTCATTGATTTTAGCTGGTGTGTCGTGATTTGTGAAATCCTGAAGTATTGAATTTGCTTGGAAAGGAAGCATGTTTGGAAACCCACTTGTGTGTGACAGCAGATGTTTTACAAGAATAGGTTGACTTCCATATTTTAAGTTTGGATAGTCTTCAAGTAAATATTTTTGGATCTCATCATCAATATTTAATTTATTTTCACAAACGGCCTTAGCCGCAAGTGTTCCTGCAAAAGTTTTACTTAGAGAACCAATTTCATAAATTGTTTCATTAGTAGGGTAATTATTTTTTCCTTTCTCTAATTCTCCATAATGACCGATATATTCTTTACCTTGATAAACGATAGCGATTGATGTAGAATGAATTAAAGGTTTTTTCAGCATTTGGTTTGCCGCACTATCAATTAAAATATTAATATTGATTTTTTTTACTTCTGAGGGCTGAGCCAAGCAAAAAATAGATGATAGCAAGAAAGTAAAAAGAGCTATATTTTTCATTGTTTATAATTGATTATAGTTTTCTAAAATTGATTTGAATATCCAATATTTGTCAAAGTTAATAATCTAAATCACTTTTTCCAGTTAGTAAAATATCACAATATTCATTAAGATTTGTCGTAAAATCGCGACACATACAATCTTTATGAATTAGACATAGTCTTAGTTTTTCGCGATCAAAAAGTCCGCATAATTTTATCTTCCCATTACCTTTATTCATCAGGTTATTAACATGTAAGTCTAAGTGTTATAAATGAGGGACGATTTATAGCCTACAGATGAATCAAAAATTGCTTCAGTACATCAAGAGGGTGAGTTGGCGAATATTGCTGAAGCTTGTCGGATTGTTTGAATCTCACCTGTAGATTGTATTTTATCTAGTTTAATTATTGACTACTTCAAAATGAAATATAAATTCCAATTCATACTAAAAACACACAAAGCCATTTAATAAAAATAACCTTGTATATTTTATACCATTCTTACAGCTTCTCCTAATTTTAATCCAACCGATCATTTTATTTAATGACTTCTGAAATAATACCATGATTGGCCATAATTATGATTTTTCCTAATTCTTTCCCAAATTGCTATTTAGCTTTAGGTTAATATAAAAGAAGAAGCTTGGAAATCAGATGATATAATTAGAAAGTCATCATAATATTTAGCATTTTAAAACTTAAATGATATGGTTAATTGGAATTTAATAAACGGACTAGAAGGAAAATTTTCTGCACAGGATGTCAGAAAAAATATTTTGTCTTACATTATACTAAATTATCCTGCAAGCCAGGTTGAATTTATTGAAAAAGAAGATAAGACTTACAAAATAGATATTAGAGGAGGAGCGAATCTTATTTTTGATTTCAAAGGGCAATTTGTAAAAGCAATTAATTAGGGAGTTGCCTCGACTAAGGATAGCGACAGTGTCGAATCATGATATTCGACACTGTAATTTCAGGTATTATTGTTTTCTTCAGGACTATAACTGCCATTATTTTTCCCTATAGTATTGCTACGTATCTGACCAAAATTCTCTCTATTGAACTAAGAATTTTTTTCAATTGTTATTCTTATACCATTTACCTACTTTAAATAGTGTATGTCTTAAAATTCTACACGAATCATGTCTAAAGAGTAAATCTTCGATGCGTATTATTTCTTAAACTTTTGATCAGTGAATTAGAATGGATTATCCTAAAATTATTTAAAAGGACTTATCAAGTGCATGAAATGGGGCATATTACCTAATTTCATCCAAGAATTAAAAGTCAAATTAATGGTATTCTCCATCTGCTCCAAGGGAAGATCCTTTTGGATGATATTTACCATCAGCTCCAATGAAACTTCCTTCTGGGTAATATTTACCATCAGTTCCTAGGAAAGAACCTTCTGGGTGATATTGTCCATCCGTTCCAAGAAAAAAACCTTCTGGGTGATATTGTCCATCCTTTCCAAGAAAGAATCCCTCTGGGTGATATTGTCCATCCGTTCCGAGAAAAGATCCTTTTGGGTGATATTTTTCATCAGTTCCAAGGAAAGATCCTTCTGGGTGGTATTGTCCATCAGTTCCAAGGAAAGATCCTTCTGGATGATATTTACCATCTGTTCCAAGAAAAGATCCTTCTGAGTGATATTGTCCGTCTACTCCTAAAAATTTTTCCATATTATTTTTTATCAAGTGCTTAAAATATTTTAACAATTTACTGAAACGTAATTTACTATGTAGTTGTTTTTGAATTGCACTGCACTGCAATGATTCTGTGACTTGTCCATGTAGTAAAGCGTATACCTAAGATACCAAACAAATATCTTGTTCCCAAATTGATTTGTTTCTATTTTTAATGAGCAGATTTTTTCTTTTCCTAAAATTTTTGAAATGAATTATTGTCCAGCCATGGTCAGGAGTCGATCAATAACGGACCTGGTCAAATAGCGCCTTAAGAATGGCGAATTTGACAAGATCCGTGCTACCTTGACGTAATAGTATAACATTTCGGTTATTGTTTTTTAATTACCAAACCGGTAGCTCAATGACAGTAACACTTTTCTGTTATCTGGAAAATCTGAATAAAATACTTTTAGGTTCCCATATTCACTTACCAGCTGAGGGTTAGCATTTCTAAGTAAGCCATTTGCGGTCAGCTTAATCATACCCCGCTCTCCGAACATTTTCTTTTCTGCCGCCAAATCTAAACCATACCTTTTGTCAGTTCTTGAAGGTCCTGTTGTAACTCCTGACCGATAGTAAGCTGCTATTTCAGCGCGGAGACCATATTTGAATTGAAGTGTGTGACGGCTATTGGCTGTCCAGCTGGATCCTTTTGAATCTAGGTTAATCGTTCCAATTTCACCAGAATAGTTATTGTAAAATGTATTGATGTAATGACTTGCTGTCCACCATGTACGTAATGTCTGATTGTACATGATACTTGCGCTATAATTCAGATAACGTCCAATATTCTCGGGTCTCGATAAATTTTCTCCAACTTGATCACCTTGACGAACAATCCAGTTGATGATGTCACGTCCATAGGAAACGCCTAATGTGGTGAATAATTTATTTTTATACCCATGACCTATCTCAGTGATGTAACTCTTCTCCGGTTTTAAATCTGGATTCCCTTCATTGTAACTATAAGCATCTTCATAGATCCGAAAGATATTGATGTCGTGATCGCCCGGTCGTTCAATACGACTGCTGAATGATGTTCTTAATGTGTTTTTGTCATTCAATTGGTACAACAACGATCCGCTCGGGAATAGGTCAAAATAACGCTGATCATTTTTCTTATTCAAGGTGACTTGATTGGCATTAATAAATGTATATTCACCACGGAGGCCAGCTTGATATTCGATCTTCTTGAATTTACCAGAGTAGATGGCATATAGGGCTTCAATGTGTTGTGTATATTGAAAACGGTTTGAAGTGGCATGATCGCGTATCCATGAACCCTTATCCAGTATGGTATTGACCACATCGTTATTGATAAAAAAGTACGTCCCCTTCCAGCCAAGTTCAATTTTACTCGAATCAGTTAGTGGTTTACTATAATCTAATCTTCCGGAATATGTCGTATTACTCAAATCCTGTACATTGGTCCGTCCGATAGCGGTTTTTTGATCCGTTCGTAAATTGAATTTCTCTGTTTCAAAGCGATTATTATAGTCATTACCGTGAGGAGCGAAGTCAAAATTAAATTTTAAAAAGTGATCTTCACCCTCGTATTTGTTGACATAATTAATATTAAATGTCCAATTCTTGAAAGACTCATCAAAATGATTATTGCTAACTGCGCGTTCAGTTTGTATGTTTTCCGGATAATTCCAGCTATCCATCTCGATGGATGCGTATGGCTTATAATTACCCCTCATCCAGTGCACACTTCCATCAAGGATTCCGCCATCGGAAAATTCATATTTTGCGCCTGCCCGAACGCTATGAAAAGCGGCGTCATCGAGTTTTTTGTTTTCTAGTTGCCGTTGAAAGGAAGTTAAGTTTCCTTGATCAAAAAAGCTTCTTTCGGTCAGATTGTGACTATTGCTGCGGTCATAACTCTTATTGCCCTGAACGTACATATCGAGACCATTGACCTTATAATGCAGACCTCCTCCAAAACCACCATAAAACGCTCGCCCTTGTCCAGCTCGGACAAAAGCATCCCCACCAAAGCCTACCTTTGTATTTCGCTTGGTCACGATATTAATAATCCCTGCTGTTCCCGAAGCATCTTCACGAGCCGAAGGATTGCTGATCAACTCCAATTTTGAAACTTCAGATGCCAGAAGTCCACGCAAGATACTCGCGAGCTGTTCTCCAGATACATACATGTCGCGGCCATTGATACGCACATTAGCACCGGCACGGCCTTGAATTGAAAAATTCCCTTTTCCGTCAGAGACAAGACCAGGGGTCTTTTCGAGGAGCTCGAGGACATTGTTTCCTTCAGCCAATACACTTCCTTCGATATCAACAACCATCTTGTCGGCATACTGCCGTACACTGGCTTGCTTTCCGATCACCTGGACGGTTTCCATCCTATGTTCGGACGGTTGTAAAAAAGCGGGTACTATTGTCTGATCTGTTCCCGACAGTTTGTACATTTTACTGTTCATCGTCGTGTAGCCAACGGAACTGTAACGAATCACATAATCGCCATTCTTGGTCGCATGCAATTGAAATGATCCATCCTTTGCCGCATCTGCCTGCATGATTAATGCCGAATCGGGTAAACGTAAAAGACTTGCTGTAGCTCCTTTAATTGAATGTCCATCTTTGTCAAATATTTTTCCAGACACCTTCGTCTGTGCTACGAGTCCCATAGAAGAACTTGAAAGCAGAATCGTTAATAATGTAGATCTCTTCATAAATAGTATCTCTTGTTCTTTCTAAAGAAAGAACCCTCTTAAGCATAAATTAAATAGTGATGATTAGGAAGCCTATGTTTTGGTGGTTTTTGGCCGAAAACGTATCGACTTTTTTCTAATCGTTGCATCTGCTTCCGTATTTTGAACTTGCATAGCGTCATGGGCAACTGTTCCTTTTAAAGGTTTATTACGCCCTTTTTTCTTTCCCCATTTCCGGTTGTACCAGATTATAAAACCTGTAATAGGTAAGGAGCCAGCGATGAAGGTCAGAATAAATGCTAACACTTTCGTGGGAAACCCCCAGATGGAACCAACATGGATATCATAATTGAGTCTTCTAAATTTTTCACCTGCATGGAGTTCATAAAAATCCTTATTAAATAGCGAAATATTGTTCGGTAAAAATGTGCCCGTATACTGGTCGAATGAATAATAGCGATTGTTGTACTGCCTATCCATATCATTTCTAATGTATACTGAAATCGTGGCATCTTTTTTTAAGGTATCCGGATAGGTGATTGTCAAATAATGTGGATCTTTATATTGCGTAAGTATAGTTCGGATTTCTCGATCAAAAGCTTTTGGAAAGTGCGCCAATTGATCAATCTTCGTTGAATCTGAATGAACAGATGTCCGTTCGGCTAAAGGCTTTCCCCAGTTTGTAGACCAATATAGTGCTCTATTGAACCATTCTAGACCATAATACATACCGGTTACAGCCAGTAATAGAACCAAAAGGAAAGAATAAAAACCAACTACATTATGGAGATCCAAGTTGACTCTTTTCCAGCCGGCCCTCCACTTGATCCGGAAGCTTTTCTCACGTGTGGATTTTGTCCATTTTTTTGGATACCACCACACCAACCCTGTGATTAACGTCAGACTGAATATCAGCGTCGCATAATTGACAATTGGACGTCCAATATCTCTCGGTAGCCAGAGAAATCGGTGTCCACTGAGTGTCCAAGCAAAAAAGCTATTTAATTTTTTTCTTAACTGTGCTTCTTCCGAATTATCCTCCATTTGCAGGCCTAAGTATTTACCAGTGTAAGGGTGTAATAAGTGCACCTGCGGTTGTGTTTTTTTAGTATCGTCTTTGTCTTTTACATGAATGGTAAAGGAAACGGGGTGATCTCTTGTATAAGTAATACCTCGTACAACAGTATTTGGATAGAGTGAGTCCGCAAGACTAAAAATGCGCGATGGAGCAATCAACGATTGGCTGGAAGCAAGGATATATTGTCTTTCTTTTTTCGGAATGGCAAGATCTGTGATTTCATGATTGAAAACCCAGAGGCAAGCCATCAAGCAGATGACAAAGACAATAATCCCGGAAATTAATCCCAGCCAAAGGTGTAGCCAATTATTAACCAATCGAAATATCGACGTGTTTTTCCTCTTTCTTACAGCCATCCTCAATTTATTTTACAGCAAAGCTCATCGAACTCGTTCGGCTGTACTCTTCAAAATCCTGTCCTGTTACTTTTTCTCTTTTAGAGACTTCAGCATAATATTTGCCTTTCCATTCGGGAGTAAATTTGACTCGACCTTGCTCATCTGTTTCCAGCCATTTAATCCAGCCACTCGGTGCAATGATTTGAACCGCGGTATTGGATGCAGGCTTGCCTTTTTGGAATAAAGTCAGAGTGACTTCTTTTTTATTTTTAAATGCAGTTTGTTCAGCGAAGACAAATAATTCATTATCAAGGTGCGTTGCTGTATTGCCAATGGTGGAATTTCCGACTTGAATGGTTGCTATTGCATTGATCTGATATTGTGTTTTAGCGCCTTTCTTCCTTTCGGTATCTCTTTTTAGAGAAACATGATACACGCCGTCTTGGTCAGGAATGAATGACGTCAAAAGGTGATCATCCTGTGCTGTAGTGATTAAAGACGAGGTGCTGCCATCCGGTTTAATCAGTGTCAATGTAATTTCCATACCTGCTTTGTACCACCACCATTTGGAGATGACTTCATGTTCATCAGGTTCGCCATAGACTATTTTTATAGCGTGGGATTTTCCTTGAATGCCCTTTAGTGAGGTTTCAATAAATACCGCATGTGCCGAAGCCGATAGAACGATAAAAAAGGAGAGGAGTGTGAATATTAATTTTTTCATATAGTTTAACTTTCGGGTTTTTGAATAGAGAAATACCGAGCCGGAATGTGATACCTCCTCGGTATTTCTTAAAAGGTGTTTAATTTTATTTGAGTTTATTCAGATGATAAACTTGCGTAATTCCCGGGTCGATCTCGGCGCCACGTTTTACGGAATTATTAGCCGGATCGTATTCATATACAAACCATTTCGATTCGTCTGTTTTGAATACATCGTACAGTTTACCATTCTCCATAAAATTCATTGTTGTTTTTGATTCACCGCCACCAACTAGAATTCTTAGATCCGCAATAACTTTTTTGTTTGAAGGATCTATGACATATGGACTGATATAAACTTTACCGTTTCCTAATTTTTGTACCTGTGCAGTACTATTTTTGAATACATTATAATCTTTTAAATCAAAGAAATAAGTTGGATCGAAGGTCGTTTCGCCCGATTTAATACGTAAAAGAGCATAGGTAGCCACATTGGTTTTTTTAGTTACGATATACAGGTCGTTATTATCGTCTGTGAAAGACAGTGTTTGTACCTCCCAGTGTCCAGCGGTAAAGCCACCGCGTCCATCTTTTATAATTTTACCATTGGCCAAACTTGGGTAATCGCAAACATACATGTATGCTGTATCGATGATATCCTGACGTGTCTCATTACTTCTATATTTGTGACCAACAAATAATTTGTCACCTCTTTGCGTGAAGCTTGTCGGTACGATATAGGGGTTATGATCTTTTCCTTCTGGAGTTTTAGGATTAAATTTGATCATTGGTATTTCCACACCCACTGTCTTATTGATGGTCATGTTGTTGACATTCATAAAGTAGATGGGTTGTTCCAGTACATTTTTCTCTTTATTCGTAACACCGGCCGTTTTAGTGACGACCATTTCATCTTTTGTACTGATATCTTTTAAAACTTTTCCTAAATAAAAATTTCCAGGGAAGGCATAGTTATTGGTCTCTTTCCAGGATTTGCTATTTAGGATTTCAAATTGACTAAACCTTGTACCATCATTGGATATATAGTATTTCCCTTCATAGGCATAGGCGTAAATAGCATAAAAAGATGCGGGAAGGTGAGACGTAATATCGATTCCTTGATTGTTGTTGGGAGTCAATAGAGTATCTTTCATCAAATTGTCTGCAGTGAGCAGATAGGAAGAACCCGATGCGGTCGTCACCCATATACTATATAAGCTATTTGAATTCTGTGTTGGCTTTTCAGGGCTGGTGATTTCCGGAGACTTCTTACAAGAAGAAAATAATACTGTCGCAGCGAATATTGCGATGGCGAATTTGTTGATTTTCATAAAAAATATGTATTTATTGTTTTTACATGATTGATAATCTCAGCTTGACATAAAATGCCCGTCCAGGCTTTTGGAGGCGAAAGTTGTCGTATGCTCTTTCATCTGTCAGGTTTCTGGCTTCAAAGGATACGTTGTATTTATTACGATCCCAAGCATAGCTAAGTACAGCGGAATGGATATTTTGAGACGGAATATGATCTTTGGATTCAAGAGAACCGAGGTATGCTTCTGTAAGGTAAAACCAGTGGGAATATTGATGTAAATAGGATAATTGTATTCTGCTTCCTTTTTGAAACCAGTTATTCTGGATAAGGCTTACATCTACGTTTCCATAGATCCATGGTCGATTGGCAAGTTGGTGGCCATAATTTAAGCTGACCTGTTGATTACCGGAATCATCTGTGTATTTTGCATTGTCGATGGCTTTATCGTAAGAGCCATTGAGCGTAATAGCAAAAAGATCCTTAAATCCATATTTCACTTCAGCTTCAAAGCCATAGAGCTTGACACCATCAACGTTGTAATATTGAAAATAATCGTTTCCATTCTGTGTAACGGCGCGGGTGTTAATATAATGATCTGCTAATCTGTAGAAACCCGTTACATCTACATTGATAAAATGATCCTGGTTGATGAAAGTATTGTAGTAAAATCCGGTGTTGATATTATCGCTGCGTTCAGGTTTTAAATCCCAATTTGACGTAATATTTTGGCCGTCGCCAAAAAGGCCCGTCATGGATGGTAAGTTATATGCTCTTTCATACGACAGCTTCCATCCACCATCTTTTGTGATTCTATACCTTGTGGCAATACTCATGCTATAATAACTGCCTTGTTTTTTTTGATGAATGATGTCTCCACTTAGCAAATCGTTATTTCCATCAAATTTTCGTTCATCAATATCTTTGGATGCATCTAATCGATAATATTTTATCGCTAAAACATTTGATAATCGTTTATCAAACCATTGGTTTTGCCATGATAAACCTAAAATATGTCTTCCCAAATAGGATGGTAATCCAGATCGGTCGTAGTTCCCGATTCTATCATATTCTTTTTGGTTGTTGCTGTTAAAGTTGTAGTTGAAGTTTAAACTTTGATTGCGGGCTTCATCAAAATCGTAGTTTAAATTGACCCGCGCTAAGTAATTCGACAAATTATACTTTACATCTTTCTGCGGGTTGGGCGTTGTACCGATTTGATTTGATATCCAACCTCCAGACCAGTCGTAATTATACAATGCGGTATCTCTTACATATCGAGTGTCGTAACTATAACTTGTGAAAACGTCGGCGTAAAGACGGTTTATAACGAAATTGTTTTTTTTGTAACTCAGGGTTGGCATCAAATAGTTACTTTCAGACCATGATCCGCCATACACCTTGTTAATGGAAGCTCCTAGTTGGTTCTCTTTATGATTTTGGGAATAAGTCAGACCTGCATAAAATTGATCAGCCCAAGATACATCCCTGAAACCAGCTTCTAACTGTCCCATGGCAGAAGTGTAAGCATCGTTAAATCGCTTGACTTTGGGCACGGGAACAAATTTATTATCGACAGTCTTTTCTAAAATAACATTGTACTTTTCGGCTGTGTACATGGTATAATCATTGTCAGAATGATTGTAAAATGCATTCATTCGGAGTGATAGTTTGCTTTTCGGATTGGTAAATGTACCCACTACTGCGGCTTGATGCGTATTGAAGGAGCCAAGCGAATAACTAAGGTCCAAATAAGGTCTTGCGCGACGTTTGGTAATGATATTGACGGCACCACCTAAGGCATCAGAACCTAAAAATGCAGGTACTACACCCTTATAAACTTCAACACGGTCTATAAGATTGACGGGGATATTATTTAAAGACATTGATGTACCAAAGTTCTCCATGGGAACACCGTCGATGTAAATTTTTGCATCTAATCCATTGATCCGAAATATAAAATTGGATCCCAATCCACCATCTTCACGTATCGTTACTCCAGTGGCTCTTTTCAAAACTTGGGTTAAATTTGCCGCTTCATTGGCATGCTTGTTCATATCAATGACGCTCACATTGAATCCTGAACGCTTTATCGATGCTACTTGATGCTCATTTTCAGTTTTTCCACGTGCGGATATAGTAACTTCATCGATATAATTGTGATCTTCTTTAAGCTGAAAATCCTGTATTAATTTATTGTCTAAGGTTCTTTCTTGAGGTCTATATCCAACTGCGGTCACGCGTATAATGGCTTCATTAGATACTGTTGTCTGTAATTTATAATATCCGTCTACATCTGACGAGGTACCCATGGGTTGATCTTTAAGAAGTATGGTGGCTCCTACAATCGGTTTTCCAAAGTTATCTTTGACAAAACCTGAAATAGCATTCTTTTTGGAGGTTTGTGCCTGAGTAAATACAGTAAAAATGAATAACAGTACAAAAGTAGATGTTGACTTCAACATTTTATTTAGATTAAGTATATATAAGAGGGTTGCCTATACTTATCAATTACCGAATGTTGATATTCGTTATTTTTTTAAAAAATATACAAGTGGTTGATTATGAGGTTTATTTTTTTAATACGGAAATGTATTATTACTTCAAATAATTCATACGGACGGTAAAGTTCGTCGTATTTGGAAGTTTGATACCTTTCGAAATTTCTTTTGTCTCCAGGTTATATTTCCAAACGCGATGTTCGTCATTTGAATCATCTATGGCTATATATACGAATTTTTTGTCAGTCCAGACATTTTCTTTCTGCGTACCTTTATCCAATGGAAGGTCGATTTTCTCAATGGAACCGGATTTTAAATCCACTAATCGATATTCAAACTGATAGACAGCATGAAAATTAGAGAAATCTGTATACAGTTTCTTTTGCTCATTACGGATAATAGCCCTTCCATTGCCAACGTACCATATCCCGTAAGCGTGATTTCCGATTATCTTCGAAATATTGATCATATAGTCTTGATCGACTAGCTGCTGCCCTTTATTTTTTCTGAAGATAGCTGTTGGTAAATTGGGGTTATTACCTAGGGCTATACCCGGGTTAGTCATAAAATAGTAATCACCCTGTTCATCTTTAAAACTATAGGATTGTATGATATTGAAGCCTCCAGGATAAGTTGAACGGGTTTCTTTCTGAATATTTACAAGTTTAAAGCTGTCGTATTTTATGGTTGCGTAATAGGTTGTATCGGAGGTTGTATGTCCGTATTTTCCAGTAGCTTTAAAAAAGGAGTAGGCTAACCAAAGATCTTCATTTTCAACATCGACAAGACCGAGATGTAGTGACTTGTATTCTTCTGTCGCAAAAGGTAAGACAAGTGTATCTTCTTTTATGATTTTCATAGCGGCAACATCGATCTGATAGACGTGGGCTTGAGATTTTTTTTCCGCAAGATCTTCTCTGCAAACTGCAATTAGATTATTATTATCTTTCCATGTTATGGTTTCAAAATCACTGTTCTTTAATGGTAGGCTGTCTATAATAACTAAGGATGAACCCTGCAATTGATATTTAGTAAAAACACTTGTTCTACTTGATAATCGATAAAAGAAGCCGTTTTTATAAATATATTCTCGCTCTTGTATACGGGCGGTAGAAAGTTGGATTTGAAGAGTTGGGCTATCTGTATCATCTAAATTTTCAGAAAACAAAAAGCTTGTTGGACTTTCATCTTTGTTGAACAGGCAAAAGACAAAATTGGGATCTATATTTTTTTCAGGAGTTTGTTTACAAGAAAAAATGAAAGTTACAAGGAAAAACAACACTAGTAATCGCTTCATGCTTGTGTATTAAATGCTTTGAAATTGTTCTCTGATTTTAATTTGCATATTTGATGGTAAAAAAGCCAGATCACTTTTTTGAAACGCCACGATTTTACCAAAATCTGGAGAATCAGACACAAAATATTCTCTTCCAGCTTTAAATACTAACATATTATGATTACTGTCCAGTAGTTCGAAATCTCTTTTAGGTTTTAAGATAAAGTCTCCCGAAAAAGTCAGTGTTCTATTGACGAGATTAATATTAGCGGTACTATTCTTACTTAACTGCACATCGTAATGGTCTTCGATAAAGAACTTACTATTTTCAACAGATGTATTTGTAAAAGTATGATTATCCAAAGAAGGGTGGGTAAGATAAAAAATAGAACAACCCAACGCAAAAACGACCGCCGCCGCTGCTGCAATTTTTCCCCACTTTATTTTCCTGTTTAAAGTAGCATCTGTAATGATTTTATCCCATATCGCAGATCCAACTTCTTCATTTGCATGATTGCTTTCCGAGATGCTATCCCAGGAATCATTATTCAACCATTTTTCGACTAAATGCTTGTCCGCCTCTGAACATTGCCCAGAAGCATATTTTTTTAGTATTTCTTGGTTGATTTCCATTTTTTGATAATCCGAATACATTCAAAAGTACAAAAAAGAAATTAATAGAAATCGAGCAATGTTGATATTGCAATATTTTTTAAGTCTGATCTTAATAACAGCTAATGCCCTGCTGATATGATATTCGACCGCCCGTTCTGAAATTAATAAGTTATTTGCTATTTCTTTATTGGTCAATCCTTCGTCGCGACTCAGTTTATAAACATTTTTGCATTGCGTTGGCAATGAGTCCACCGCATTATCTAAATGATTTTTAAGTTCTTTGTAATACAGATTATTATCCTCGTACAATTCACTTTTACTGTTTGAAATCAAGTCATGATGCCGCTCCTTATTCCCTTTATTTCTTAGAAATTCCAGCGATTTTAATTTTACTGAACGCAATAGATAGCGTTCGGCATCTTGCAATTGAAGATGCTGCCTTCTTTCCCACAGTGATTTAAAAACCTCCTGAACGATCTCCTTGGCATCATCCTCGTCTCCAAGGCTTTTGAGGGCAAATGAATACATCCTCTTCCAATACAATTGGAACAACTCTTCAAAACGTCTTTTGTTAATCTCTATTTTATGTACTGAGGTATTCAAAGCGTTCAAATATACGTTCTATTTAGACTTATTACAAATAGAAGTTTGAATATATGTAAATACTCGTTGGGCCTTTCTTATATTGGCAAGTACTATAAGTTTTAACTTACTCAATAATAATCTTTAAGTAGGAAGTGTCGATTACCCAATTCATGTGGGCTCCAAGAGCAGCTTTTTTTGATTTTTGTCGTAATATCAGTATCGGGTTAGTGTGATATTGGATAGCCTTTGGATTCTAGCCGACAATCAAAGCTTATAAAGGACAATCAACGTTTGTTAATTTGTAATTATATTAAGTTTTTTTTATATTTAATGTACTGAAACTAATTAACCGAATAAAAATTCAAAAAGAAACTATCAAGGTAGTAATGTATTCATCAAAATGATTTGTCATTGGGAGTTGAAAAATGTTTTTCCTAGCTACTGTTGTATAGTTTTTTTGAAATTTCCAGAGAAATCTAAATATTATTTTAAAATGAATACTATCAAATTATATCTGGTTACGTTATTCTGTTTGATCAGAATCGGAAATATTTTCAGTCAAGAGAAAAGCATTAAAATACCATTATTAGAGGCGAAAAGCTACAGGGAAAGTAAAGGTAATTCTGTTGATATTCTAGGTGCAAAGGATGTTTGGATGAATGAAGGAAAAATAGATTCTATTTCATGGACTGTAGACCTTGATCTTCCTGCAAAGATAAGAAATGAAAATTCCATTAAACAAAAGTTATATATTGTTACCCGCAACCTGCACAACGATAGTATCAGTCTCGAGATTTCTAGAAAAAATAATATTTTTATTGATAAAGATATCGTATATCGATTTCATGCTGATTCTTTAAAGAAATGGAATTTGAAAACAGTTCCTGATTACATTATGAGAAAGGTCAAGTTCAATTTTAATTTTTTTAATGAAATTAATGATGATTATTATATCTTACCATGGGAAGCCTATTTTATCCCTTTTTCTATAGGTATGACCTACAACGATGCCCGTTTAAATGAAATGCCCTTATCAGTTCGAATTGGATTTAATAAAGTTGGACACTATGGTGAGGACATAGTATATGTTTCTAAAAGGATGTCGTTTAATAAACCTGAATTTAGGATATACAAGGAGGGAAATTATCCTCACGAGGATAAAGTTGCCAATAACATAAGATATAAAGAAAAGTATTCAGTTCATGATACTATTTTTATTGATAACAAGTTTATGCGAATTGATAGCGTGGATACTAATTTTTCAATGGTTTATTTGACTAAGATAAATGATACTACATCAGTACAATATATATCAGTCGATCTACAAAAAGAATTGTCAAAGTATTTTAGTAAATCTTCTAAATATTTGATCATCGATTTTTGGGGAACATGGTGCGCTCCCTGTGTAGCATCTATGCCCAAAATGAAGGTGATTTTTGAAGATGTTAAGGAGGTATCCTCCTTTGTGGGAGTTTGCTTTGATAAAGCTGATAAATTTGATCTGGCTAAAGAAATTTTAAATAATAATAAGATTCATTGGCCCCAAATTTATATTGACATGAGTCAACAAGAAGGTTCCATTATTTCTGAAATGCATGTGTCTACTTTTCCAACTTATATTATTATTGATAGAAAGGGAAGGATTGTCTTTAGAGACTCATCTGAAGGATTATCACGTTTAAAAGAAATAGTACTCAATTAACATTTTATTGTACAGGAATTTATTCAATGTCAATACATTCAGTCATCCCTACTTGAATTACGCCAATAGTTTAGCCTCTACTATACCTATCAATTCTGCTGGCGATGGCTTCGTCGATGGAAATGATGAGTGGAACCAACTGGATAAGTTGTGTACAGGTTTTGCCTCTACCCTTGGACAAGAGTAGAACAATGCATTTACCATTAACTATGCCTATAAGATTTCCAATAAGTCATGAGATAGTCTATACCTATTTAGCAATACTGAATATCGTCTTCAACATCGACTCCCAAAAAAGATGCCCTTGAACTGGAATGACATACCCCAATCAGCTATTTTCCTTAAAAGTTGTGTAGCAGTAGTGCACACCTACGCCAAATTAATAAATTATAAAATAAAGACATTATGAAACATTATTATTGCTTTGTTGATGAATTGTAGTATCTAACCCTTGATCATTATGGTGCGGTTACAGCAGTAGAATAGTTGTTGTTTACATCCCACTTCCCCCAAAAAGTACAGACATCGGAAATTAAAATTAATAACAGTTCAGAGGCCATCTTGTTTTTGAAAAAATAAAAAGGTGAGCAGTTGAACTGTAAAATAAATATCATCATTGTTCAGCAATCAGCTGATTATATGGCAGCCACACTAATCATGCTGTTTTGATGACTTTACCAAGATCGACCATGCGACTTTAGTCAATAATAGCGATAACAGGAGAGTATCTTACTGTTAATTCTTATAAGTAAATAAATTTTGAATTCATATGTTTAGGTAAGACAATATGTTGAGATGTGGCTTTTATGTTATATAAAAACATTATGAAATTATCATAGTAAAAGTGATAAAATATATGTAAATTGTTATATAATAGATTATTTGATCCTAACTGTTTTAATAATGAAGTTAAAATTTGTAATCCTTATTTTATTAATTAATGCTTTATCATCGGTATATAGTCGAGATTTTTCGGCATTTAGAAAAGATTTTGAATCTGCGCTAAATAAATCATTAATAAGATGAACTTCTGAAACCACATCACGAGGAAACAGCAGTAATAATAAATTGAAAGTTTTTCCAAACCACTCTGAAATGACAGTTCACAGACATACAACTAATTCAGTAATGTACCTATGATTACAGTAGAATCGGTTTCAAAGAGCTTTAACGGAAAGCCTGCCGTTGATCAAATTTCTTTTCAGGCTTATGATCATGAGATTCTGGTGCTTCTAGGAACGAGTGGTTGCGGAAAAACAACAACGCTAAAAATGATCAACCGCCTTATAGAGGCCGATTCGGGAGATATCTTAATTAATGGTCAGAATATCCGTGATCGGAAAATTGAAGATCTAAGGATGAGAATAGGTTTTGTTATGCAGCATTCCGGGCTCTTTCCTCATTATACCGTTCAACAGAATATTGCTATTGTCCCCAAATTATTAAAATGGGATAAAAGAAAGATCCAAAATCGAATGGCGGAGCTTTTATATAAACTTCATCTTTCCGAAGACATGCTTTCACGGTTTCCCGGCGAACTGAGTGGTGGACAGCAGCAAAGAGTAGGAATTGCCCGAGCACTCATCGCAAATACTCCTGTTTTGCTTATGGATGAACCTTTCGGAGCATTAGATAATATTACAAAAGCCGATATTCATGCAGCATTTAAATCCCTAGAAGAACTTAAGAATAAAACTATTATTCTAGTCACGCATGATGTACAGGAAGCATTTGAATTAGGACATCGAATATGTCTGATGGATAAAGGGAAAATTATTCAGACAGGAACCCCAAAAGAAATGCTGTATCATTCAAGAAATGACTTTGTTCATGATTTTTTTGCTGAAAACCATCTTTTATTGGAATACAAAATAGCCACTTTAAAAGATGTTTTAGGCTATATGGAACCTGAAAATAGATTAGAAGAGTTCGATTTCAAAGAAACGACAACCGTCTGGAATGCCCTACAAAAATTAAGTTCAGATTATAAAAACACCGGACATTATGAAAATCTGATCAAGGGGTTTAATGATTATAGAAAATTACAGATCGTATGATGCAGCAAAGTCTCTGGCAGTTTATTATGGAGCAGCATGAAAAACTGCAAACTCAGATTATACAGCATCTTGGGCTTACTTTTCTTTCATTGCTTCTGGCTATTGTTATTGGTGTGCCTTTAGGAATATTAATCGCCCGCAAAAGGAAATTATCAACTCCTGTTCTCGGATTAGCGGGAGTTTTACAGACAATTCCAAGTATTGCCTTATTGGGCTTCATGATTCCTATTTTTGGAATCGGTGCAAAACCAGCTATTATTGCCTTACTTATTTACGCGCTTTTGCCCATTATCCGTAATACATATACAGGAATCACAACGGTAAGTCCGATTGTTGTTGAAGCTGCAAAAGCTTTGGGGATGAATAAAAGTCAGCTTCTTTTTAAGGTCGAATTTCCGCTGGCAATGCCTGTAATCATTGCAGGAATAAGAACTGCTGCGGTTATTAATGTCGGAGTTGCCACTCTGGCTTCATTTGTTGCCGCAGGAGGTCTTGGTGAATTTATCTTTGGCGGAATATCGCTTAATAATACCAATATGATCTTATCTGGTGCAATTCCTGCAGCCCTAATGGCGGTTATACTAGATCAGGCAATTGCTGTTGTACAAAAATTCGGATATAGAATCTTTCATAAGTTAAAATATATCATTCCTGCATCACTTATCATGGTGGGAGTGGTCTATGGAGTTACTTCTATTTCCCATCAAAAAATTACAGCTGGTTTTACGCCGGAATTTATGGGAAGACAGGATGGAGATCTTGGTTTGCGTTCTGTTTACGAACTTAATGTAAATCCTGTCGTTGTAAGTGATGCCATTATGTATAAAGCAGCTTATGAAGAAGAACTCGATCTGATTAGTGGGTATTCTACTGACGGAAGAATTAAGGCTTTCGATCTATATGTTCTGGAAGATAACAAAAAGATATTTCCGCCTTATTATGCAGCTCCAATTATTAAATCAAAAACATTGGAAAAGTTTCCGGAACTTGAAGAAACACTTAATCTCTTGGCCGGAAAATTTAATGATTCTATTATGACGGATCTGAATTACAAATCCGACTATCTGAACCAAACCCCTGAAAAAATTGCGAAAGATTTTTTAATTAAAAATAAGTTATATAAAAAATCAAACCTTGGAAATGCAGGAACAGTGCGCATTGGCTCGAAGATATTTGGCGAGCAGTATGTTCTTGCCGAAATGTATAAAATGCTGATAGAAGGCTATACGAATTATAAGGTGCAGACCAAAACGGGACTGGGAGGAACTAAGATTTGTTTTGATGCATTGATGAACGATGCAATAGATTTTTATCCTGAATACACGGGAACCGGGTTGTTGGTATTGTTAAAGCCCTCAGATGGAGATCTGAAAAAGGTTACAAAAAGTCCAGAAGAAACCTATCAATATGTGAATTCTGAATTTCAGAAACAGTATGGAATTCAATGGCTGAGGCCCTTAGGATTTAACAATTCTTATGCATTAATGATGCGCAGGAAACATGCTGTTGAACTCCAGATAAAGAGCATATCCGATCTTAAAAAATATTTTGATAAAGAATAATATGAATAAATCAATTTAAAAGATCCATTTTTTATTTTCACCTCTATGATCCCAATAATGATCTGTCTGATCATCAGATGGAAAACCCTCAAAAGGACGGCGCTCTATTGAATGTTCCTTTTTTGCTTTCTACCGCAATAAAAAAGGAAAAACTGCCTTACTCTATCTTAAGAAAAATTTAATTACTGTACTGATATTTTTATGTAGTATTGTAAGAAAATTACTCGAACGTTTTTAGCGCGTAAATTGAGGCCAATTGTAAACAATTCCAAAAGAAAGCATATTTTTAAATTAATGAATATTCACAATCAACTATTATTTTTTCTAAGTGCTTTAGGTGTTTTTAATAGTCTTGTTTTGGGCTTTTATTTCTTATTTTTAAAAAGAAACAAAGTTGTATCCGATTTATTTTTAGGGCTTCTATTATTATCGCTAAGTACACGAATCGGAAAATCTATAATTTACAATTTTAATCCACAGTTATCAAAAACGTATTTACAAATAGGTTTGTCGGCATGTGTTTTAATTGGTCCTTTATTGTACTTTTTTGTTAAATCAATATTGCAAAAGCTTAATTATTCTTTTGCAAAATATAGTCTCATTTTTATAGTAATAGCTGTAGCTGTTTTTGGATTCCTTTTCCCATACAAGGATAATTCTGAGGTATGGAGAGGAATAATTTATTATGCTATAAATTTTCAGTGGTTTATTTTTATTGTATTATCCATTTATGAGGCTAAACAAATTTTCATGAAGTTAGTGACCAGTCGCCACCAGATTAGTTATGAAGAAACTTGGATATTATCAATTATTTGTGGTGTTTTTGCAATTTGGCTTTCCTATTCTTTATCTAGATATACGTCGTATATTTCTGGTGCTTTGACCTTTTCCTTTAGCTTTTACATTTCGTTTATGCTGATTTATTATGCAAAAAACAAAACGTTAAATCCTGTCATTAATAAAGAAAAATACATCAACAAAATAGATGAAAAGCTGGTAAAGGAAATTCAAGAAAAAATTAATATACTTTTTGAAACAAGAAAAATCTATACTAACCCTGATCTCACTTTATCAATTTTAGCAAAAGAATTAAATATTCGACCTCAATTACTATCACAATTAATTAATGATAATTTGAATAAAAGTTTTAGTCAATTTATTAATGAATATCGAATTGATGAAGCAAAACGATTATTAATTGAAAGCCCTCAGTTGAAAATAGATGCTGTGGGTTTTGAATCTGGCTTTAATTCGAGCAGTACATTTTATAGTTCATTTAGAAAAATCACAGGAACTACGCCTTCAAATTATCAAAAACATAATTTTTACTCCTAAAATATACATCCGTACTTCATTATGATAAACTTGGACTGATTTGAAACTTAAGCAATATATTTTTGAGGAACATTTTTAAATCATTAAAATCCAAAGCTTATGAGAAAAATCTTTTTCGCAATTTTATTTGTAATCCTATCAAATGGATCTTTTGCACAATCAGAACAGTCTCTCATTGAAAATTGTATTCAGAACTATATTAATGGTACATCTTATAATAAACCTGAAAATATTGGCAAGGCTTTTTATGCAGAAGCCAATCTTTTTTTAAGCCACAAAGAAAAACCTTTGTGTATAGCTCCAATTTCAGAATATGTCAACTGGTTTCAAAATGGGAATAATGGCAAATATTGTATATCAAGCAATTTTTCAGCACAAACAAATTCAGCTACAGAAAAGAAAATTGATTCCTTATTTTCTCAATACAATTCAAAAACTGCCGGTGTTGCAGTAGGTATTGTACAAGACGGAAAACTTATTTTCGAAAAAGGCTATGGGACCGCTAACCTTGAATATGATATTCCGATTACTTCAAAAACGATTTTTAATATAGGTTCTGTTTCTAAACAATTTACTACTTTTTCAATTTATTTATTAGAGAAACAAGGTAAAATCTCGTTGGATGATGATATAAGGAAATACATTCCCGAATTGCCGATTTATGAAAAAATAATAACAATTAAGCATTTATGCTCTCACACAAGTGGATTAAAAGATCAATGGGCATTGTTAACATTGGCAGGTTGGAGAATGGATGATGTCATTACTACCGAACAAGTAATGAAAATAATAACGAAACAAAAAGAACTGAATTTTTTACCCGGAAGTCAATTTAAGTATAGTAATACAGGATTTACATTGCTTACTGAAATTGTAAAAAGGGTTTCGGGAAAAAGTTTCAGTCGGTTTGCGAAAGAAAATATTTTCAATCCACTAGGTATGGAAAATACCTTAATATATGATGATAACGAAAAAATAGTTAAAAATAGAGCTTATTCTTATGGAAATGCAAACGGATTATACAGTAAAAGAAACCTTAACAGTTCTTCCGTAGGACCGACAAATGTTTATACAACTGTTGAAGATCTAGTTAAGTGGACTGCTAACTTTGAAAATCCTAAAGTCGGGGATGTTGATTTTATTAATCTTTTCAATGAAAAATCACTGTTAGATAATGGCAAACCTGCTATTTTAGCAGTAAGAGATGGAGAAAATATTTACCATGCCAAAGGTCAGTTTATCCGAAACTACAAAGGTCTTAATGTCTATAATCATACAGGAAGCGATGCTGGTTTTAAATCTTATTTAGGTCGTTTTCAGGAGAATAAATTATCCATCATTCTTTTGAGTAATGATGAAAGTTTTGTTTCATATAAGGCAGGAATGGACATCGCAGAATTTTATTTATCGGACAAATTTAAAGAGAGATCGCCGATAATTGAGTCTCAAATTAGAGTTGAAGAAGGCCCGGTATATATTGCCGCAACGAATTTAAAGGTTTTTGAAGGTCAATTTCAGAACTCTGATTTGGCATCACTTTTCACATTGAAAGTCATCAATGGAAAGTTAACAATGTCACATAACAGATTGAGTGATGCTGTGCTAACAGAAGTCGAAAAAGATAAATTTACAGGAGTCATTACTTTTGCCGTGGAAATCAATTTTCACAGAAACAAAAAAAATGAAATAACGGGATTGAGTATTACTAATTTTGGGGCAATCAATGTCAACTTTATTAAGTTGAAATAACTACCTAAGACGCAGATTGTAACTTTTAACAAATCAACTTTGAAATGACCTGCTCTAGGGTTACATCATTTTCTGAAAAACTGATGTCGTATTTTAAAATTTAGAATCAGTTATTGTGAGATTGATGATAGAGTTAAAATCAACAGCATTCTGGAGTTCTTTTATTCCTGGAAAAACAAAAAGGAGACTAGCTAAGCTGTAAACCAAGCACCACTATTGTACAGTAAGTAAGTGACAATATGGTCGCTAAAGTAACTATGAAGAGAGATGGCTTTAGCCGGGGAGACATCGTAACATTGTTAATGACGGAGGTAGATGGAAAGTATCTCAATCGATAAACGCGTACAAGTAAATCAGGTTTGAATGCATATGTTTATTTTAAAGCTACATCAAGAGATGTGGCTTTTTTGTTTACAAAGCTATTATAATCAAAAATTATTTGCCTTGTTTATCAGCTCTTTATATTTAGGATATTTTTTTCTGAGTAAAAAATACTCAGAAAAATTGTGTAAATAAAAATTAATACTCATATTTGTTGAGTAAAATATACTCAACATTAAAAAGAGAGTTATGATCGTATTAAACACCCACACAATAATCACAGAACAGTTTCCTAATAAAGAAACCAAAGTGAAAGATTTTGATTCGTATATCTTAAAAGATAACTTCCTTCAGTTCACATATCAAGAGGATGGCGACCTCATCAAACTTTTATTTGTTAAGAAAAGGCTTGAACAGGAACAGGTAAACTGTAAGTTAGTGATCAATTACATGCCTTACAGCCGTATGGACCGTAAGATTGACGGTGATCTTTTCACCCTTCAATATATCTGCGAGTTTATCAATGACCTTAACTTTGAAAAGGTTTATGTAGTCGAACCGCACTCTACCAAGACTACTGAAATGTTGCATCATTGTGAAGCCATTTATCCAGCATTAGATTGGTTGCCGTCCATCATAAATAAGCTTCAGTTTACAGATAGCGACCGTATCGTTTTTCCAGACAAAGGGGCAGCTTCACGGTATGAAAATGCAGGGTATGCTAATAGTTGCGTCTTTGACAAGACCCGTAATCCGCAGACCGGACGTATTGAAAATATGATTCTTAAACAGGGCGATATACCACAAGGGGCAAAGTGCATCATCGTGGATGATCTTTGTTCCGCAGGTGGAACTTTCCTTTGGGCAGGGCAGATTTTGAAACAAATGGGAGCCAGTGAAGTTTATCTTCTTGTCACACATTGTGAACCCCGTGCATTATCCGGTAAATTGCTCGATCAAGATTCGCCTATTGACAAAGTCTTTACCAGCACATCAATGATGCATGAGACGCATCCCAAAATAGAATACATCACCATTAATCTCGAAAACTATGTTTAATCCGATTAGCAAAAATCCCATCCTTTGGACAGACGGTTACAAGTTATGCCACAAAGATCAATATCCGGCCAAAACCAATTGGGTATATGAAACCTGGACACCCCGTATGTCACGGATAGACGGTATTAGCCATGTCGTATTTTTCGGATTGCAGGGAGCACTGGCAGAAATGACTCATGCCTTTGATCAGTATTTTTTCAAGCAACCGTTAGAAACAGTAGTGGCCGAATATGAAGAAGCTATCCAGCATGTTTTTGCAAATACCAATGCTAATTTTGCAGCTACTCACAGCTCAGCCCACATCAGTGCTTTACATCAACTAGGTTATCTGCCTATTAAAGTCAAAGCAATGAGGGAGGGAAGTTTAGTTCCTATAGGTGTACCTATGTTCACGATCGAAAATACCCATCCTGATTTTTTCTGGTTACCGGGGTACTTAGAAACTCAACTTTCAGCTTATATTTGGTCCCCCATGACAGCAGCTACCATAGCAGACCGGTATAAAAGACTATTGACCACTTATGCCGAGAAAACCGGAGATGTTCAAAAAGTACACAGCCAGGCAGGAGATTTCTCTATGCGTGGCATGGGCTCTCCGGAGACTGCATACCGGACAGCAGGAGGGCATCTCTTGAGTTTTACAGTATCAGCTACATTATCTGTAAGAAACTATCTTAAATCTTACTACGCCGCAAACAATGATGTTCTGATGTATACACCCTCAACAGAACATAGTGTTATGTGTTCATATGGGGAAAGGGAAGTTGAAGCATTTCGCCATCTCATCACTGAAGTTTATCCAAGTGGTAATATTTCAATAGTTTCTGATACCTACGACCTTTGGAACGTAGTAGACCAAGTTATACCGCAGTTAAAAGAACTGATCCTTGCCAGAGATGGAAAAGTTGTGATTCGTCCCGATAGCGGAGATCCGATCCATATTATCTGTGGCGATGAGGATTCCGATCGTGAAACCATTCGTAAAGGAATTGTTGAACGCCTGTTTGAAATCTTTGGTGGTACTGTCAATTCAAAAGGATACAAAGAATTAGACCCCCATATCGGTGTTGTTTATGGAGATTCTATTACGGTCGACCGTGCTGAAAAGATCTGCAACGGATTGATGAAAAAAGGTTTTGCTTCGACTAATACGGCTTTAGGAATAGGTTCGTACACTTATCAGTATGTAACTCGTGATACTTTCGGTTTCGCATTGAAAGGAACAGCAGAAGAAGTAGATGGACAATTTAAAGCCATTCAAAAACGACCTGCGACCGATACCGGAAACTTCAAAAAATCGCAAAAAGGTATGGTGGCAGTGATATTTGAAGACCATGATTATCGTTTGATCGATGATCTTAATCCAGAGACAGTAACAGCATTAAAGGATCGAGATCTTTTGAAAGATTTTTATATCGATGGTGAATTCCTTTTCACCAATACATTTGTCGAGATCAGAAATTTATTAAAACTAGAATCAAATCGCGTATATGGAAACTAAATTACAAAAGCCATTTGTTATCAATGATGACAATGTCGCACACTATGCAACTAAAATAGCAACATGGATCGCACAACAGGTTACTGCTGCCAACCGTAAAGGAGTAGTTCTAGGTATGAGCGGAGGGATAGATTGTAGTGTTGTCGCTTGCCTGTGCCATCTGGGCAAAATCGATACGCATTTGGTTATGATGCCCTATGGCAATGATATGACCAATACCCGCAGTTCACAGCATGCATTGGAACTGATTCAGAAGTTCAATTTCGCACACCATACTTTTGATATCCAACCAGCCGTAGATGCCTTGACTATCACCAATGTGACTTTCTTAGGACAGGCAGCAACTGTCAATCGAGCCTTAAGTCAAGCCAATATACGTCCGCGCATTCGCATGACTTACCTTTATCAGTTAGCGCAGCTTGGAAGCCGATTTGTGATCGGTACAGGTAATATGGCCGAGCGTACAGTGGGTTACTTTACCAAATGGGGCGATGGCGCAGCAGACCTTAATCCATTGGGTATGCTTACTAAGCAAGAAGTATATACATTAGCTAGATACCTCGGAGTACCCGATTCCATTATTGACAAGAAACCATCAGCAGGGCTTTGGGAAGGGCAGACCGATGAGGATGAACTGGGTATGACATATGGTCAAATAGATGCATTTATATTAGCAGGAACTTCAGGGGATGAAAATATCGATAAGCTAATTGATCAGCGTATAGCCTTATCAGCGCATAAGTTTGCCGCAGTTCCAATTTTTAATGATTAACTTTTAAGTATCATGAATACCACGTATCAGCAAATTATCGACGTCAACCATATCGCTTCTTACAAAAGTGTAGAACATATACCCGATATACTGGCCCTTGGACGATCTGAAAATATTAATCCTGCTTCGCAGGATCAGAAACGGAATCTATTATTAGCTATCGATGTGCAAAACGACTTTATGGAAAGTATCGGTAGTCTCGCTGTGCCGGGGTCTAAAGAAGATGTGCAGCGACTCACAAAATGGATGTATCATAATATAGCTTCACTGACTCAGATTATATGTAGCTTAGATTGTCATTCCCTGATGCAGGTTTTTCACCCAGTTTGGTGGATAGATCGCGAAGGCAACCATCCGTCACCATTTACCATTATTACTTACGAGGATGTTGTTCAAGGCATCTGGACAGCGGCCAATGGTGAACATGATCACTCTATGGATTATCTCCATAATTTGGAAATTGAAAACAAAAAAAACTTGTGTATATGGCCATATCATTGTTTAGAAGGGACGGTAGGAGAAAAGCTCGAAAGCCAGTTCACCAAAATGCTCTACTTTCATGCGGCGGCTCGCAGCACAGCCCCGCGGTTAATTTACAAAGGGCAAAATCCCTATTCTGAAATGTATGGCATCATAAAAGCCGAGTACGACCCTGAGCATTATATCAATTTTGAAGTGCTAAATGCTGTAAGCCAGTATGACTCCATTTACATTGCCGGTCAGGCCTCCAGTCACTGTGTATTAGCCTCTGTCAATCAGATTTTGGAATATTTTGCAGACAATAGGGAGATCACGTCGCGTATCACAATATTAGAAGACTGTATGTCGCCAATTACCGGATTTGAAGACAGTACAAAACAACAGTTCGAAGCACTTCGGAAGCAATACGGTATTCATATTTGTAAATCAACTGATATTAATTTATAGTTATGACCAGCACAAAAAAAACTTTCACATATGAATACCCAAGACCAGCAGTCACAGTAGACTGTGTCATCTTCGGATTTGGTAACGGAGAACTCAAAGTGTTGCTTACGAAGCGTGGTATCGAACCTTTTTTAGGCCAATGGGCATTCCCTGGGGGATTTATTTTAGAACAAGAGACTGCTGATGAATGTGCTCGTCGGAAGCTGGCGGAAGAAGCTGGACTAGAAGATATCTATTTGGAGCAGCTGTATACTTTTTCAAATGTCGATCGAGATCCCCGTTTTCGAGTTATCAGCATTGCTTACTATGCCTTGGTCAAGTCCACCGATTATCTTATTGAGGCAGGTCTTGACATTGAAGAAGTAAAGTGGTTCAGTTTGGGCGAAGCCATGGCATTAGCTTTTGATCACGATCAGATTTTATCCGTTGCCATTGAGCGTCTGAAAGGAAAGATACGCTACCAGCCAGTAGGGTTTGAATTATTGCCCGAGCAATTCAAATTGCCAGAACTACACAAGCTATATGAAACCATTCTGCAGAGAGCGATTGATCGAGGCAATTTCCGTAAAAAGATTTTGAGTATGGGATTGCTAGTTGATCACAGCGAAAAGCAGCCAGATCGCCATTCTCGTGCGGCCAAGATTTACAGCTTCGATAGAGACAAATACGAATCTCTGAAAGAATCGGGATTCTATTTTGAGCTTTAAAACATCCCAATTTTTTTATGACAAATGTTGATTATTTGAACTAATACAGATGAAGTAATAGGGAGCTAAAAGCTTAGGAAAATCAAATAGATCCTATAAAATATAGAAGGCCATTCTGTCGAGAGTGGCTTTCTATATTTATCGATGCAGTTTGGGCTTTATCAAACCCGACCTTGTTACATTAGTCTATAATAGCGGTAGGTGGAAAGTATCTCAATCGATAAACTCGTATAAGTAATTTATTGTTTAATCATATGGTTAGTCAAGGCAATATTGTGTGATATGGCTATTGTTATTTATATTTTTTTAACATCTGGAAAGTTAAATTTTTAATATGTTTGGGATAATATTATAGACTATCTTCAGTAAAGAAAAATCATTTTTTAAATCAATTCATCATGAGTCCTGTGTTAACATACTATCGAGATGTCACCATGTTTAATTTGGGTTTTAGTATTATAATTGGTTTAGCAACAGGGATTTTCTTTTCATTAATCATCTTCTCTACTATAGGGGTTTGGGTTGGATTAAAAGCTTATAACTACATTTATTCTAATCAGTATTATATATATTATAATTTAGGTTATTCAAAACGACAGCTCATAGCCAAGATACTTGTGTTGAATACTTTTATCTCTCTTTTATTACTGCTGCTTTATTATTTTGTTATTAAATGAAAAAATTAATTGTTGACAATATTTCTATTCAATTCCCTAAACAATCTGAGCTACTATTAAACGCACATTTTTATTGTGATATGCATGAAATCATAGGAATTTTTGGCAGAAATGGAACAGGAAAGTCTACTTTATTTAGAATGATCTTTGGCATTGAGAAAAAAGGAAGTTTAGATATTAAAATCAACAATACCTTTATTTCAAGAGACCATATTATTCCTAAAAAGCATATAGGTCTCTTGCCACAGCAACATTTTTTGCCCAAGGGCCACTTAGTTAAAAATATCATTACTTTATTCTTTCCTTCAGATGATGGCCAGAATAAAATTTTTTCTTCAAAAAGAATATCGTTATTAGAGAATAAAAAAATTGGAACACTTTCTGAAGGAGAATTGAAATACCTCGAACTTTTATTGATCGGAAATTTAGATCACTCTTTCTTGATTTTAGATGAGCCCTTTTCCATGATAGAGCCTCTCTACCGGGATGTTATCCATGAATTCTTATTAGAGGTAAAAAAAACAAAAGGCATTATAATTTCAGATCATTATTATCATGATGTTCTAAATCTTACAGATCGGAATTATCTGATAAAGAATCAACAGCTTCTAGTTGTACAAGATATTCCTGATTTAGTAAGAAATCAGTATATAAGTCCATGAAAAAATATATTGATTTCCATAGATCATATAAAAAAACAAAGCAAGCCATTCTGTCAAGAATAGCGTGCTTTGTTTAGCACCATTCTTCCGATTTCCCTTCATTTTTAATTAGAGGTTGCACCCAAACGTGAATAGAATTTATATGTTAGTTTTGACGTTCCTTTTATTATTTCCAATGGAATTTTGCCATCCATAAAACTATTTCATAAAATACCGACTAGGTTAACAACTCCAGTTTAATTGTTCTTCTGATGGTTTTTATTTAAATGGCCTTTTTTTGCCTTTTTTAAGTTTAGTAAACTTCTTTCAGCTTTGATAAAGAATATATTGGAAACTTAGTTGTTGATTCGTTCTGCTAAACTTTTGATCCAACCTATAGCAAATTTAGTGGGTTCCATACTTGCTGAGATGGAAAGGTTATGTCCGAAGTTGGGGAATATTTTGTAGTCAAAATCTTTTCCCTCAGATTTAAGATTTTCTAACTTTTCAATTGATAATCTTATTGGCACTTGGATATCTTTGTCTCCAAATAGCCAGAGTCCGGGTATTTTTAATCTTTTAAGAGATTTCACAGGGTCAGTATTTACAAATTGAAATTTGTCTGGTGCATTGCTGATATGTTGTCGTACCTCCAATTCAGAATGTGTATCCCAAAAGTTGCGATTACCGTTTGTGAAAAATTGAAAACGAAGTTGTTCCAGTGTGGGTATTACAGGACCGCTTAACAATACGATAAAATCAGTTTTTTTACATTTATCTGCAGCTATGGGTATTATCCAGCCTGCTTGACTGCCTCCAAAAAGACCCACTGGGACGTTCTTATCTTGGATAAATTCTTTTAGCGTTTTTAGTGCTTCCTGTACATCTGTCGCGAGCAGATCGAGATTATTGGGGTCAATGTTATTGGTGCCGACTTCGGGGCCAGCATATTCGCCTCCTGATTCGCCAACTCCTCGTTTGTCATATGTAAGGACAGAAATGCCATTATTAGCTAAAAATGAGGCTAATTCGATAGACCTCAATTCTTGGCCAGATCCATGAACGATAACTACACCAGCTTTCGGGTCTTTAGCCGCATAAATTGCGCCTGACAATTTTATCTTTTTGCTCCTAAAATTTATCGGATTTATAGTTGTGGATTGAGCATATAATGTCAGTGATACTAGTAGAAATGAAAAGATCAGACATGCTTTGCTAAAAGCAACAGAATTGGCCGTGTTGATGATTGTCATATTTAGATTTTAAATTTATGCAATGATCACTTAATAAACGTTATCTATCAACGTATTTTCGGTTAGTAGTTTGAGATTATTCGGTGAAAGGTGGAATTTCTTAGGTTAACGTAAAATTTTGAAATAATTATGTAAGACTTCGTATGACAAACCTTACATAATTGCTTTCAAGTGCTCTTGGTAATCATGAAAACAAACTGTAAGAGCGTAGTTGAGTCCTTAGAGCAAATTGTACGACGCTAACGAAGGACTGTTGCATTTTTTCTATATTCTTTTAATTCAAAGTCACTATGACTTCCTTTATCATATAATACGTAAAATCCTGTCGTCATTAACAATTTATTACGGGGAACTCCAATGACTGTGTTTTCTTTTTTCACATAGTCTACTTGGTTTCCAAATTTGCCATTTAAAAGGCCTGGTGGTACATTTTTAATCATAAGAAACCTTTCTATGGAAGGTAAAAATGTATTAAAATCAATGTTATAATAATCATCAATTTTAATCATTGGATATTCTTCTTTTTTAGGCGATGGCAGTATGGTATCATACCATTTTAAAGGTCTTTTATTTATGATTACAGGGTCATTATTTAAAAAAATTCTATATTCCTTATTATGATATTCGCCATCAAGCGGGGGGGAATTAATATAAAATATAGCCTCTACAGAATTCCAGGATACTACAATGTCCTTAGAATAGGTAATGACCGTATATGCATCGTTATTATATGATAATTTTCCTTTATACTTATTAGCCTCTTTTTCAGTTTTAAATATTCCAATACCTTTAAAAGATGAAATAAATACAAAAATAAAAACAGCTATCACTATAAATACAATTCCCCATATAAAAGTATTATTTACATTATTTATATAGAATTTATAAAGTAATCCACAACTGATTAAAATAATAATGAATGAATAACTAGCACTTAAATAGTTTGGTTTCATATAATCTAATTTTTACCAATTCGTCTTCATTATTTATGCGAGGTCGATATCTTTTTCTAATGTAATAAAAAACAATCAAAGCCCATAGATTCATCTCTCCCTTTCCTTCATTGACCAAGTTTTTCAAATTGACATAAGTTAAGGATAATTTAAAATTGTTAGTTAGATCTCCTATGTGATCGGAGAAGTCACAATTGCAGATGCCGTGCTGCATATGATAGTGCATACTTCACATCCTATTGAATTTAAAGGTAATGTCTAATAAAAAAAAGGTAATATTGTCAAGTTACTGATAAAAATCATTAGATAACCAAAATCAGGGAAGTGAAGTATCATAGGAATGGGGGCAGTATTATCGGAATATATCTATTTTTCCTCCTTCATAAATACCAAATTCTTTAGCTTAAAAGGTTAGACTGACACATATAAAAATATAGAATTGTGAAAAAATATTGTTTATTTATCATCGCATTACTTGCGGTAACATATTCCAACGGGCAAGGTAGAAAGCCAGAACTTTTAGATAACTTAAAATCCAGTTTGGAACACAATAACTATGGAATTCAATCGACTTTTTATTATCCTACTGAAATTTCAATAAATGATTATCCTGTATTTCGAGGGTTTGAATTCTTTGGAAATACCATTCCGAATTTTATTGACATAGCGATTGACAAAAATGGAGAGCAAGAATTAAAAGTGTTGATTGATTTGACAAAGTACAAAAAGCAAGGAAAACCGATTTTAGAAATTCTATTGGTCAAGTCAGCTAAAGGGGTATCGATCATTTCAAATAAATCCGATTTTCCTGAAGAAAATATTTTAGTAAATTATCAATTATCTGATGATGATATAACCCAAGAAAACATTAAGAATGGTTACTTTTTGAAAACCATAAAGTTTAAAGCTAAAGTTCCTATCGAACTATCTACCTTAAATAAATCAGTTCAGTTGACAAATTCGAAGGAATTACTTGATAAACTCTATAATGCTGTTGCTAAACTAACAAAAGGCATAAATGATAGAGATAGCAATAATGTTTTGGAAATTATCCAAAGCGCTGAATTTGAAGTAGCACAATTACGAGGAATGAAAAAAGAATGGATGTTAACCGAAAGAAAAGCATTATTATCAAATACTTTTACATTGTTGCCAAAAGATAGTTGTGAAGTCAAAATTTATGGAAACGGAACTAGGGCAACGCTAGTTCAAAAGAATCTAGAAATAATCAAGCAATCTGCCATAACCTCTAACTTTACTAAAGAAAATTATCCCAAAGGTAGAGTTGTTCAATTTTATAATTTTTATTACAATATACCAAAAGGAAAGGATGAATTAGAACTAATACGGTTTGACGGTTATGCAATAACTAAATACGGAAAGAAATAAACACGCCTACGGCGTTAACTTTCTTCAATTTTGAGGTTTTATCAAGTTGGAAAGTAGGAAGCGGGTTCGTGAAAAAAGACGATGTAAAAGCATTTTTCGAATTATCGAATAATATTGATCAAGAGATCTATAAAAACCTCTGATCGCAGTATCAAGTGGAAAGTCAATATTGTAATTCTCAAATTTATCAATTATTGAAATCATTTCATCTATAATTTTGCAATTTTATTGTGTTTACATACAATTTGTAAGGTACTACCTGGACGCCACTTGCTATAGGTGTGTTTTTTTTCCGACATTTGAACATGGCTCTATTTATAACTTTGGATAATGTCTATAAATTATATAATCTTGATCCTGCTGAAAAGACGGAAGGGATAGTAATTCTTAGTCAGCAAAACGACCCAAATAAGAAATTTACAAGTCATAGTCGTCTGTTTGATGGTTTATTATTGGGATTTATGATAAAAGGATCCATGAAATCGCAAATCCATTTTCTTGAATATGAAATAAACGCAGGTGATATTGCTGTTTTACAACCGCAATTGATGATCGAAACAAAGTCATTGAGTGAACATGCAGAAATAATAACAATTGGTCTTTCATTAGATTTTATTACAGAATTTCCCATTCTACGTGAGTTTGTCATGAATGATCAAATTAGATGGGAACCAATTGTAAGGCTTCAGCCCGACGAAATAAAGCTTCAACATGATTTACTCACACTTATACAAAATTTCTATCATAAGAAAGCGAGTCCAAATAAAACACAAATGCTACGGCATCTTGTTCTAGTTTTAATAAGTATGATTTCTGAAATATATTCTAATTTACCTCATTGCAAAAGTGTAGTAAAGAGCCGCAAACATGAGATCATAGATGATTTTTATCTCCTTATTGCTAAGTATGCTAACCAACATAGAAGCGTTGCATTTTATGCTGAAAAACTTCATTTAACACCGCAGTATCTTTCCAGTTTTCTAAAACAGAAAACTGGAAAATCTGCCTTACAATGGATTGATCATCTCACCATTCTACATGCTAAAACATTACTAAAATCCTCTAGTCTATCCATTAAAGAAATAAGCAATGAACTTCATTTCGAAGAAACAAGTGTTTTTTGCAGATATTTTAAAAGAGCAGTTGGAATATCGCCTAAAACTTACAGAAATGAATAATTAATGATAGTTGTTTTTTAACCGTTATTGATGGGTAAATAAGATCAACTTTCAGATTGTATGTAAATACCATTAAATTGTCAATACCTTCCTTTTGTCTCTTTTTACTTTTACTGCATGAGAAAAACAGATAAAAAAGCGGCCATAGGATTTATATTTATCACATTGTTGATTGATATTACAGGTTGGGGAATTATACTTCCAGTAGTTCCAAAACTCATCGGAGAATTTATTCATAGTGACCTTAGTGAAGCCGCCAAATATGGTGGATGGCTCGGATTTGCGTATGCTATCACCCAATTTATATTTGCGCCTATAGTGGGAAATCTTAGTGATCAATATGGAAGGCGCCCAATCCTTTTAATTTCTCTTTTTGGATTTGCAGTTGACTATATGCTGTTAGCATTTGCACCATCCATGGGTTGGTTATTTTTTGGAAGAATCATTGCTGGGCTTACAGGGGCAAGTATTTCCACAGCAAGTGCGTACATTGCAGATATATCCACCGATGAAGATAGAACGAAAAATTTCGGCCTAATCGGAGCTGCTTTTGGATTAGGATTTATTATAGGCCCAGTAACTGGCGGTTTACTTGGGTATTATGGAACTCGAGTTCCCTTTTATGCAGCAGCTTTGCTATGTATGGTGAATTTTCTTTATGGGTTATTTGTACTACCAGAAAGTTTAGATAAAGATAAACGTCGTTCATTTGACTGGAAACGAGCAAATCCCATCGGTACATTTAATTTTTTGAGAAAACAGTCAAAAATATCAAATCTTATTTTTGCTTTAATTCTGGTCTACATAGCTCTTCATGCAGTACAGAGTAATTGGCATTTTTTTACCATGTATAAATTTAACTGGACAGAGCGAGTTGTAGGTCTATCGCTAGGTTTACTGGGTTTATTGACCGGATTAGTACAAGGACTCTTAATAAGATGGACCACACCCAAGTTGGGGGAATATAAAAGTATCTATTTTGGGTTGTTATTATATGCATTGGGTTTAATGTTATTTGCATTTACTAATGAAGGGTGGATGATGTTTATTTTCCTCTTACCCTATGCTTTAGGGGGGATATGCGGACCAGCACTGCAATCCCTAATCAGTAAAAATGTTTCTTCAAATGAACAGGGTGAACTTCAAGGGGCACTAACCAGTCTAATGAGTGCGACTTCTATAGTAGGTCCTCCGATTATGACAAACCTATTCTATTATTTTACACATGATAAAGCACTATTTAAATTTTCTGGAGCACCATTTTTTTTAGCTTCCATATTAATGTCAGTTAGTGCAATTATTATTTATTTTGCTTTTCGACGAAAAAACAAACAATAAGCCAAGATTAAAAAAAACAAATTAATTTCACCTATCCATTTCCTTCATTAACCGAGTTTTTTTGTTTAGTCTAATTGCCATAGGGTAGGTATGATTTAAACACTACTTTTAAATCAACAATTGCTTATGCAAAGCATCAAGGTTTGAGTTGGGGGATGTGGGGCTGATGCTTTTAGAAACAAAAACTAAAATTGTTAATATGTTTGGAATAACAATATAAATGATCTTCAATGAAGAAAAATCATTGTCAAAATAAATTTCATTATGAATCCACTATTAAAATACGATGGGTATATCATTGGATTAGCAAATAAAGTCCACAGTATCCAACTAAGCATTTTTTATGATTTTATTTGCAGTTCAAAAATATAAAGAAAGGGAAAATATTTTTTTTCAATAAAAGCAACGATGGTAAATCTAAATTCCGTTCATTTGCTAATGAAAGTTTATACATGATATCATTTATCCTATAGTTTTGTGCTGTGTCTAAAATAAAGAGAATAACTCCAACAGATTTCAGGGGGCAGTTTATGTCAGAGATGTCAACTGACTTTGCAATTTTAAGAACACCTGTTCAGATACATGATATTGGAAAAACATCTGGTTTCATTAAAGTCCCCACGCCATTACATAGACCCGAATTCAATTTTATTGTTCATATTACAAGAGGAAGTGCAAAACAACAGGTCGATGCTAATTTGGTGTCAATAAAACAAGATGAAATCTTATTTGTCAAACAAGGGAACGTAACTTCATTGAAGGAAGTCAGCCCGGATGCCGCGGGATACATGATTTTATTTGAAGATCAGACACTCAATCAATTGCTTTCAAAGCAGGAACTCATTAAACTCTTTTCTGCTAATACAGTTATTCATTTATCGGAGGAGAGTAGCACATGGTTAACATCTCTGTTTGAACTATTGAGTATTGAGATATATTATCCAAATCCGAATCTTGGCATTTGTTATTCTCTTTTGCAGGCAGGACTCCAGAAGATTTTTACTTCCAGTAAAGAACTGAATAAAAGTATCAATCGGAGTGCAGAAATTACTTTTAACTTTAAGGAGTTGGTTTATAGGTATTATCTGCAACATAAGTCGATTTTATTTTATGCCGGTGAGCTATCTGTTTCCGAAAATTATCTCCACAGATGTGTAAAGGAAACCATTGGTGAAAGTCCAAAGGAATGGATCAATAAAGTCAGTATCTTGCAGAGCCAGCTTCTTTTACAGGACCTGACCAAGAGTATTTCTGAAATTGCTTTTGAGCTTAATTATGGCGATCCTAGCTACTTTGGACGCTTATTTAAAAAAATAACTGGAGTAACACCCTCGGAATATAGAATTATCTTTATGCAGGATTTGTCCGAGTAAAGAGTGGTTTAGTTTTAAAGCAATTCTTGTTTTCAGTCCACCTTTGTATTATTAAATCCAAAGAAAATGAAAACATTAATTTCTATTAGAAACTTCGGTATCAGGACTGTCCTCCAAATTACCTTTTATTGTAAATACAAAGTCATAGCCAAATGGCCATATTTTTGTATTCTTATCTTAGCGCTCTTCTTTCCAAATAAAAGCTATAGTCAGATCATTCAGGACGTTGGAGGGATTGCCGCTACTGTTCATAGTAAAGCTAACTTCAAAGATCTGCCACCAGAAAGTTCCCGTTCAGGAAATAAATTTCAACTGAATACCTATGATGTATGGCTGCCAATTCCCCCTGTAAAAATAGGCAGGACAAGCATCTTTAGTAATTTGAATTATCGTTTAATGGATTTCAATTATGACAACGAAACGATTGATGATCCCAACCGGATTGAAAGAATTCATGAGATAAAATCGGTAATTATTATTCGGCACCCGATTTCGAGAAAATGGTCTATTTTAGGAATCGCAATGCCAACCCTAGCTACGGATTTTAAAAAATCTCTTTCCTTTGATGATCTGATTCTGGACGGAATACTTGGTGTATCGAAAAAATTTGGAACTGCATCGAATCTCGAAATAGGATTTGGTGTTCATGCCTTACATTCTTTCGGCGAGACTTTAATTACTCCAGGAATATCAATTGATTATCGAAGCACAAATAACAAATGGTTGGCCCAGTTTTATTGGCCTAGATTAAACGTACTTTATAATGTGAGTCCAAACACACAGGTAGGTTTGGCGGGATCAATAGACTGGACGCGATTTAACTTGAAAAATTATCGCCGTTATAGTGGCAAGGAAGTCGATTACGCGCAGTTTTCTACTATACATGGCGGCCTACAGGTACATCAACACTTGATGGGAGGGGTCTGGCTTCAGGTACAAGGTGGAATGGGACTGTTGAATCGTTATGAGCTATTCGACAGCACACAAAAGACAGTGAATGATTTCGCTATTTCTAACATGGCCTACGGAAAAGCTGCACTGAGCTATCGTATTGGTAGGAGATAAATAATTATCCATTAAATACACAGATGAAAATAACTATTCTTACTATCATATGAAAAATAGAGATTGTCCCCCTTCAGATTTCAGCCTGCGCTTATTGATGGTTGCAGCTATTCCCGCTTATGTATTTCCTGCCTTAATGTCTTTTATATCAGCTTTTGTGCTTCAAAAAACTGATCTTATGATGGCAAGCTACACGACTATAGGATTATCCTCGCTACTGTCAACGATACTGAGCTTTATTATACTTTGGCAATTCGAGCTGAGACAGATATTCGTGCGAAAAAAGTGGGTAGGATCCCTTTTGATCATTCTGTTAATGATTGGTCTGGGGATGTTGTGCACATCGTTATTTAAACTTCAATCAGAACGCTTTAATATAATAACCTCAGCATTTCTAGGTGCAACAATAATAACAATCCGTCAACATATAAAAAATTATAAAAATGAAAAAAATTAAGCCGACCATAGTTGTTTTTGGATGTACAGGTACAGTTGGAAGAGAAGTAATGCGTCAACTAAAAGATTCTGATTGTATAGCAAGAGGGGTTCTCAGAAGTCCTGAACGATCTTATCCTGTACTGATAGATACCCAACCATCGAATATAACTTATGTAAGTGCTGACTTAAATTCAAGGGGTCAACTTAAAGAAGCTTGTATTGGGGCAGATGCATTGTTTCTTTTAACTGCAACATCTCCAGATCAGGTTGAACAGGAGATTAACATAATTGATGCTGCCAAACAAAGTGGTATAAAACGAATCGTTAAATTGTCTGCACCTGTAGTTCAGTCTCCTGCCAAAGTGGAGGTAAGCCAATGGCATAGTAAAGTAGAGGACTATCTTTCACAAAATATGGATGATTTCTGTTGCTTAAGACCACATTCATTTATGCAAAATTGGGAACGAAATGCGCTAACAATTCAATATTTTGGTAAAATTTATGGCGCTTTAGGTCATGCTAAGCGAAATTACGTTGATAGCCGTGATGTAGCAACGGTCGCAGTAAATTGTTTATTGGCAAAGGATGAATTAAAGCAACGGTCAATTGTTCTTGCGGGGCCTCAGGCTATTTCGAACCTAGAAATGGCCGCAAAATTATCTCGCATAACATGTTGTAAAATCGAATATGTAGATATTACGCCTGACGAATTATTTAGTCAATTAACAAAAAAATCAAAATTACCGAGATGGCTGGCTACGCATATTGTTGAACTTGATGATCTGGCAATTAAGGTTCCAGAGCCGGAAACCGATACCATTACTGACTTAATTCTAAGAAAACCACGTATTATGGATGAATACCTGCAAGAATATCGGCATCTTTTTAAAAGAAAGCCTCTCTGGACGCTATTGTTTTAGAGCACATATTTCATGATGAATTTGGCCAACAATCCTATCTAAATGTTAAATTCATAGGTCAGAAAAGACTTGCCGTTAGGCAGTATGTTCTCTTCCGAATTAGTCAACCTAAATCCAAATTTTGATGCCGTATTTTGTAATTCATTTCGATCTACATTTTTAAAAATATCTTTTACAGACTTGACACTTTCAATTCCCGTAGAACTAACAGAATTAGTTCCGTTATTGGATTGTATTGTTATGATCAGGTTGATATATTTATTGCAATTATTTGCGATAAATTGAAAAGCACCTTCAATATTGACGTATTCAAAAATTAAAGCTGCCCAAATAAAATCTGCTTTTATGAATGATTTAGTTGAAGTACCAATGTCAGCCGTTGCAAGCTCTAATTGCCTGATTTTATTTCCAAACCTTTTATGACTTTCATTGAGATAAGACTGGTTTATATCGATTCCAAAGATTTTTTTTACTCGATCTGTATCAACATGTTCTAGTCCATTACCGCCACTTATACCTAAAAATAAGATGTTCTCAGGCTTATGTTTTTTTAAGTATTTGTATGTTAAAGAATTCAGTAACTGCGCTTGCGCGACATCTTTATGTTCCATATGTTGTTCGTAGTCATTTAATGGAATATAATTCCAAGGATTTATATTTTCCATAATCAGCTTTAATTATTGTAATTAGACATCTAATACTTATTTTTTTATTAATTTACGCCTTTTCTTCTCAATTTTAATTTACTTATATGCTTTCTAGCGAGTAAATATTTATTAATCAAAGTGTTAAATTAATGAAACGATAATATTCGGAAGAAATATTGAAGGATATGAGAGTCTATCACCGCAATATCTCTGGTCACTCGAGTATATACCATGGGATCTTAAATCTTCCAGTGAAATAATAAAGTATTACCTTTTCCTGTTCTTCGCTATCTCTAAATTGTTTACGTGAAATCGTGATACTATTCTCCTCCGTTTTAGGTCCCCAAGCTGATAGCATTAACTTAGGTGAAGTTTTTGCACTACCAAAATCTTTTGATAAGATAGTGGGATGAAATACCTGGGGAATTGAATTATCCAGCAGAATATTTAAGGAGGTTATCGTTCCATAACTGTACCCCAATAGAAATAGATATGAAAGTATCACATTCAGGTAAACTTTTGAGGGCTGAAATTTGTATTCCCTGTTTCCAATAAGGAGAATGCATAACAGCAATATTGTAAAACCAAAAATATAGGGTAGTGTCATGAAGTAGTTAAGTAGGTCGTATTCTTTTATACTTCTAATAGTCAAGCCCAAAGATGGAAGAAGAATAATGTAGTAAACAGTAGGCTTATTAAGCGATAATTGTGTATCTATTCTACAATATTTATTATATAGTCTAGCAATTAACAAAGCCATTAGGGGTATTATGATATTGGTATATATTGCCAATTCATATGGTGCAGGTACCATTGCAACCCATATTGCTGTAATAACACTTAGCACACTTAACCGTTTACATATTTTTTGTAATTTACGTTGTTTTGAAACATTTCTGTCATAGGTTGGCCCTGAAGTGTAAAGTGGCATATGATTTTAATCAACTGAAAGTTACTTATACTTATTTACTATATGTGTCGGATCGTTAATGACTCTGTTGAAGCCATCGTATATTGCGAACAGCGAATAAATATAAAAATATGGTATAATAAACCAAAGATTCTTAAATATGGAATATGTAGGCTCAGATTTAACTCATTTAAGATCAATGGGTAAATTTTCAAAGCTTTTTAAGGAAATGACACAGTCAGTGTTTTTTAAGCTTTCTCCATTTATTTAACCAGTTTATTTCACTAATGATTGGTATACTAAATGTTTCATGAGATATATTTGATTGATAGAAGAAGTGAATTATATAAAATATGAAGGATACAACAGTATATAAATCCGTATCTGACCCTTGCATATCCCAAGATAAGTCCACTGATGAAATAGAACGCGAAGACAAGCGGAAGTAAAAATATAATTCCAAAACTTATTTCATAGTGCTTATAATGGAGAATTGAAAAAATAAGTGCTGACAGAATAATAATCTTACGTTGATTATTATTCCATAATTTTTCTAGTAAATCTTGATTTTTAGATTTAATAAAGTAAAATGTAGAAATAGATATTATTATTGAAATAGAAAGCCAGCGATAATTCTCATACCAAAGCAAATTAGGGTTACTTCCAAATAATTTGTAAATAATAATCCCAGAGGTAGTAGCTAGAGACCAGGACACATATTTTGGATTATAAACAATCCATAACCTCCCAACTAATTCTTCCATAATTGGAATAAGAAAAGCAAGGTAAAGGGCACTGATTAAATTTTGATTAGCTGAAGAGTTTTTTATTCGAGGCCAATCATCTATTAAGCCCGATGAGATTAATAGAATAGGTACGAGCAATTCAAAAATAAATAATGCAACGAAATTCATAACCAATAGAAAGATGCAACCTATTAGTTTTTGTTTAACGGATAACTGCTTGATATATTCTTTACTAGCTTTTAAATAAAACCAAAAAATATTTTTGATATAATTCATTTAATTTATTTTAAAATATGGGGGAGATCCCGCCTTAGTGATTTGATTTTTATAGTTTTATTCTAATTGGTAGTTTGCTTATTTATTTACGATTTAACTTAACTAATATAAAAGAAATATTCAAACTACATCACTATCGCCGAATTTTATTGCTCATACGGCATCTTGATTACAGATATATATGCTTATCATTTAGATTTTATTTTCTGGACTCTTTGAAGGAGAGAAAGTTATTCAAGATCTTCATTATCGGCCAGTGGAGCAGGATGGCTATGTTGAAAATGAGCGTAAGGTTATTTTCGATCTGTATTGTACCGGCATTGATGGTGAGCATTTCATTATTGAGATGCAACAGCTATATCAAGATTTTTTTAAAGACCGAACCGTTTTTTATACATCCAGGCTTATCAATAAACTTATACCTAAGGGCTATAAGGGAAATACATATGAACTTCCCGAAGTATATTTTATCGGTATCTTAGAGTTTGAATTATGAGAAACTGAACGGGGTAAGTATTTTTATGATGTTGCTCTCTGCGATAAGCAGAATAATCGTGTTTCTTATGAAAAGCTTGGTTATAAGTTTTTTAGTATTACCAAATTTCACTAAGAATGAAACTGATATAAAGACAGATATGGATATTTGGTTATATCTATTGAAAAACATGAGTAAACTTGATAAAATATCGGATTTTTTGGATAAGCGGGTATTTGGTCTTATATTTTACATAGGCGAAGTCGCAAAATTAGCACCAGAGGATAAGATTGCATACGAAGCAAGTTTAAAACATAAGCGTGATGCAGAGAATACCTATTCTACTGCTCAGCTTATTGGGCATGATCGAGGTTTAAAAGAGGGCTTAAAGGAAGGTATTGCTAAAGGTGCACACAAAAAAGCCATTGAGACAGCTTTGAAATTTGAAAATATGGGTTTACCTATAGAGCAAATTGCTGGGGGTACCGGGCTTACGATCGACGAGATCGAAAGACTGAAATAAAATATATAGGTCATATAAAAACAACTAAAGCCATTCTGTGAAGAATGGCTTTAGTTGTTCAATACCTTCCTTAAGGCTTCCCTTATTTTTTAATCAAACCGATCAACACAACAATCCCATTGTAGCAACAGCCGTCATTGGAGACAGTACTTTAAGTGCTTATTGTAGTTTACACCTACAGATATAAATAAAAAGCCAATTATCGATGATTTTATATTACTGTTTAATTCTTGGTAAGAGAACTTCCTGCATTTGCAATAACAACATGCTGAAATGCCCCTACATCGGGATTACCAGAAGATAGTGCATTTCCAGAAAAATCCTTTCCACCATTATTTCTAATAAAAATACCTGCATTAATAACCGGTGATCCCTTCCTGACTTGATAACCTTTCGCTGCATCAAGTCCGTTTCCGCCAACATGATTAACAAATAAAGGGTCTTTATAAAAATTATTACTAAGAACAGTCGTCCCCCAATTCAAAGCAGTAAATGTACTCGCCGGATATAGACAATTATTGTTAAACCGGAGGCCGGTATCTGGCTGAGTAGAAAGACTGTTTATTGTTGAGGTTGTATAAAAAATATTATTTGAAAAAGTTGCATAAGGTTTTCCTGAACTCTCCCCATTAATGACATGAAACAGGCTCTCCACTGGATTTTTGATATAGAAAACATTATTGTAGATCTCACGGGAGTCATATATCGTTTTTTCGAACAAAAATAGTTTCTTTAACCGAGTCGTACCGATATCATTGACAGAAACATTATAGCGTACCTTAATATTCTTGGATTGATTCATAAAAAGCATAAAACCACCATTATTATCGTGCGAATAATTGTATTCAAAGATATCACCTTCGGTCTCAGAATCATTATCATATCCATCCGCATCAAAGGCTACACCATCGTTAACTCCACCACCTGTCAAACCATATACTTCATTGTAAGCCACAAGTGTGTTCAAGCTACCGATTGTCCATATACCAGCATAATTGTCTGATCCAGTGTTTATACAAGCTTTATAAACCGTATTGTGCGTGATCTTGCTTCCACCAGTTACACCAGACATGACAATACCATCACCATAGATATATTCAATCAAGTTATTATCGATTTTAATATCTTTAGATCTTGCAACCATTGCTCTATCCCCAGTTGTTCTTATCCCTTCCACGGAACAATTCGCAACATGACAACTTTGTATCAATGCACCATATATTTTGCCATCAAGAATAATTCCACCAGAACCTTTGTTATAATTCTTATTTCCATCAATAGCGCCATTCACATCATGGACATAACAATTCTTAATCACAATATTATTTATTGCTGGCTCTGATGGACTACCTCCTGCCACACGGATGCCGGTAGACGCATAATTTATACCAGTTGATACTGTATTGGTCACTTCTAAATTATTCACCTCGAAATAAGACACTTTATTGAGAATAATAGCATTAGATCCATTTCTTTGTCCTCCTCCATTTATAATTGGCAGAACATCGCCACCATATTTATCTATGATAATAGGCGCTTTCGCTGTTCCCGAGTTTTTCATATGTAAAGTATCATTCCATACCCCTCCGCTTTTAAACAAGATACGGTCACCAGGACCAAACACCGAAGCATTGATTTTAGCGAGTGTTTTCCATGCCCCTATTATACTCGTACCCGTGCTGTCATCATCTCCAGAAGGGTCTATATAATAGGTTTTACCCATACTTTTCACATCTATTTTTGTTTTCTGTGCGATCAAACTATGCAACCTAATAGGTTTATGAGAGCTTAATAATCCAGCCATTGCAACTGAAATCAACATAATAAATTTTCGCATATCTAATTTAGTGTTATAATGCTTATCGTTTGTTGCACATGTAGCTAATGTGCTGATGACATAAAGCCGTAAATTAAGAAAGAAAACGGAATATATCATCATTAAAAAATGAATAAAAGTATGGAGAACCATACAGCGCAAAAAAATTAAAGAAACTACAGATGATATCTCGTTTCTTTTTCGGATTAGTACATTATTTGTTTTTCGCTTTTCCTTTATCATATTGGTTCGCAGATCGCTTTTTTCTCCAAACATATACGTACCATGTAGTTATTGGTTAGAGTGTCTTTGTACTTTCAGGAGCAGGTGTTTTGTTATTAGCAATTGCAACAGTAAGCACTCAGGCTATCAAAGCGACCTTAACCAACCCTGTGACATCTTTGAGAGATGAATAAATCAATTAGACTGTTGGAATTCAAATACAATTAGAACAGTTGCAGTACGATCAACATTACTCATCTGGATTAAAAAAGCCTCGTCAATCACAATTAAAAAAATTGAGGATGGTCTACATCGACGAGCTGCTGAGCTTCAGGCGGTGGAATTGGTATAATTAAATATAAATTGGTTAGTTGAGTATTATAGATTAATCGTATTAAGTTATGAATAAATACCATATATACATCAAGGATAATAGTTGCGAATGAATGAGAATCCATATACATCAAAAGGGCCTAATTTTCATTAGACCCTTTATCTTGGCGTTTAACTGCACAGTAATTTTTATGTTTCTTATCGTTTCCTCTTTTTTGTTTCATCATCCAAATTGTTTTCAAGCAATTGGATTTATTTACTGTACTACGTCATTTATCGTTATACACTTTCATGCTGAAAGTATGTTTGTTATCGCTTTATATAATAAGAACACCTGTCGAAGAGAATAGTTCAAAAAAGTTTAAAATAATTTCACCTATTCATTTTGACCGTTCACCGAGTTTTTAGTTGGTTTAGTCTAATTGCCATAGAGTAGGGACGAATTACATCCTACTTTTGAATCAACAAATAAGAACTAACAAACTATAAAATAAAGACATTATGAACACTATAGCAAAAACATTCGCAACAGCAGCCTTGATCGCAGTATCAACATTCACTATGGCAGCAGGTAATCCAGAAGTAGCAAACCCTAAAAAAGCAGTGGTCAACTTATCAACAGCAGATCTCGCCATTGATCATTACGTTGCGGTTATGACAGAAGGACAGTCAGCAGGAGTGGAGCAGTTGTTTACATTAGACTTCAGCCAGAAAGTACAAGCATCAGAAGATAGAACTAATAGCCGTTCAGAAGTTATCAGCTTTTTGAAAAAGCAAAAAGGAGAGCAGCTAAACTGTAAAACTAGTACCACCATCATACAGGAGTCTGCTTATTATATGATAGCAAAAGTAACGATGCAGTTTGAAGGCTTTAGCAAGACCGATCTCGTGACTTTAATCAATGACGGCGGTAGCTGGAAAGTATCCCAATCGATCAATTCTTATAAGTAATTTACTGTTTAATCATATGTTTAGTTAAGGCCATGTCGCGAGATGTGGCTTTTCTTTTTTATCGCCATTGATTCGAGTTGATAAATGTTCTCGATATAAAAAATAAGTCTATTTTTACTGATCAGTAAATTTAAACAGTATTTCTATGTTAGGTTTAATCGCATCCTTTCTTTCTATCGGTCTTGGATTTATGTTAAAGTATTCATCTCAAGATGGCTACAGTGAAATGAGAAAATATTGGTTATTTTTTGTGGCATCTGGAATTTTAACAATAATTTATAAAAGCTTTAAGCATTTTGGTTAATCGAATAATTTAGTAAATATTCTTTTGGTTTTGATATTATGTAGATTTAAATATTGAGGCTTTTTTTTCATAAGCCAATAATAGCAATCCCATTGCGTACTTACAGTCCTGTTCATTTGTAATGTAAAAACTGATCCAGCCTGAATTTTTAAAAACATGATGATTTTGTATTTTACCATCCTTGAGCAGCTGTTGTTTAATAGTTTTATTTAATCGGATGTCTAATAGTCCATTACTATGCAAATGCCCAAACTCTTTATCCAAGTAATTAAACTGAGTTCCACCATATTTATGAACAGTAATACAGGTGTTCGGATATTTTGAAATCATTTCTTCGATATCATCAAGCCAGTCCAATAATTGTGGTTTTGTAGCAAAGAACCAAAGTCTAATGAGGCTATCATATAAAATTGCTATCAGAGGGATAGACTTTAAGAAGCCAAGGTATTTCACGACAAATGAAAACATAAGTTATGATTCACTTAAAACCTTAACATGCTCCATTACCCTAAAATGAACATTTCTTGTAATACTTTCAGCCCATAAATCATAATACCAAGTAGGAAACACGTGGAGTTTATACCAGCTGTTTCCTGTTAATGTTGTAGTGCCGTCACCATTATCGTGTAATAAAAATTGACCTTTTGTGATATCAATATGTCCCATAATCTCAGGATCTTTAGGTTGATCAATAATGTCAAATGTCAAGTTTTTATTAATATCAAATTCAACAATAGTTTCGTCAAAGATGTAGCCGTTGCTAAAAATACATTTACGATTTGCACCAAGCTTCCTGTCACTTACTGTAGTCGCCATAGGACTAGGCATACCAATTTTAAAAAGCCAATAATTTTCTTTGTTTTCAATCTTATCAAATGCAACTACGTGTTGCCAAATTTCTTCCGGGGTCGCATTGATTACTATTTTATCTGAAACCATATTTTCATGATCATGGTCAGAAATAGAATCTACAATAAAAATGAGAATTAAGATACTAATTAGACTCACATTCAGTTTTTGATTGTTTCTTTTAAACATTGCTCTGCCTATGAAGGCCCCTGAAATGATAAACCCAAAGATCAGTGGAGATACTATCAGTAAGCAGATTACTCCTTCATTTAAAAAAAAATAACTTAAAGCGATAGCAATTATGCCACTTATTATAGAATATCCTGTTATCTGTTTACCCTTTAAATTCAGATTTTTCCAATACCAGGTTGAGATTATGCCCATGAGCATCGGTATGATTACAAATTCCGAAAAGATAAGTATTCCTGCATCTTCATGACCAAAAGCGCTTTGTAGTCCGATAACTGTCATGGCAAATAAATTTGCTAACAAAATACCTGAAGCTATTCTTGACTGAATTAATTTTGAAATGATATTTGTCACTGAGTTTTTATAGTTAAAATAAGCTTTATTCTTTAGATCTTATCAGTTTAAAACACTGAATGCTTAAATTTACATAAATTTTCAATATACCTAGAGAGTCATCATAAATTTTAAAGTTAACTTATGTCTCTTGTCTTGCTGTATTTTAAACACAATTTCATTCTATTTTGTCCGTCATGATCGTGACATAATGTATTTCCGCTTATAAACAAAGGTGTCAAACTTGATTGAATAAAAAAATACTCAAATAAATTAAATAGTATTAGATGTTTTTACAGAATTATTTTATTCGTCTATATCCTCATATATTAATTCATTTTTTAGTTTTCTTATCGTAATTTTTCTAAAAGTAGGGGCATAATTCTTTTGTCCACTGGGTTTAAAATACTCCCTAACATAAGCATCTTCGGTTTCATAATTCTGTATAATTTTGGAGCCCCAATACTGATTTAATGAATTATAAGATTCAATGTGATTAGAATCTTCGGTCGAATGGAAGTTTTTGGAATTTATAATTTTCGAAATAGCTTTTTGTTTATCCAAATTAGAGATGTTAAGCGTAAATGTTTCATAACTCTCACCAATCGCAAACGATGAGTTATAATTAGTGATGTTAAATTCATCTACTAATGTTATCCCTTGTTCTTCAACTAGTTTGAGCGCATCAGGTTTTGTGAAAAAATAATCACTAAAAAATAGATAACATGTAAATAAGAGGCAAATAAAACCATAGGTAAATAGCAGATATCTTGCAAACCTTGGGTATCCCAGTTTTTTAGGAATTGTATATATCAATAATCCCACGACAATTGGTATACCTATGAAGATGACAAATAAAATCAATGGAAAAAGAAAATCATCCATAAAATTAAATGATTAATAACAATCCCAGTTGAACCAAGCTTTGTCAAATCGCTTATTTATCAAATCTTTAGGTTGAATTACTAGCTGCATATTTTAACTCGTTATTAGTTTGGTAATCCTTTCCAATTTAATAAAAGAAATGATAGGTTACAACTTCACCTATCTATTTCGACCATTTTCCGAGTTGTTAGTTGGTTTAGTCTAATTGCCATAAGGTACAGATGATTTACAACCTACTTTTGAATCAACAAACAAATAGAACTGCAAAGCAGGCATCAGGGTTTGAGTTGGTGGGTGTGGGGCTGATGCAACTTAATAACAATATAACATAAAGACATTATGAAAACATTCGCAGCGGCAGCCTTGATCGCAGTCTCTACTTTAACTATGGCAGCAGGCAAACCAGAGGTATCAAACCCTAAAAAAGTAGTAGTCAATTTATCTACAGCAGATTTAGCCATTGATCATTACGTTGCGGTTATGACAGCAGGACAATCGGCAGGAGTAGAGCAGTTGTTTACAGCAGATTTTAGTCAAAAAGTACAGGCATCAGAATATAAAACTAATAGCCGTTCGGAAATTGTGTCCTTCTTGAAAAAGCAAAAAGGAGAGCAGTTAAACTGTAAAACCAGTACCACCATCGTACAGGAATCAGTTGACTATATGATTGCTAAAGTAATCCTGCAGTTTGAAAACTTTACCAAAACCTATCTCGTGACATTAGTCAATGACGGCGGTAACTGGAAAGTATCACAATCGATCAACTCGTACAAGTAATTTACTGTTTAATCATATGTTTAGTTAAGGCCATATCTCACGATGTGGCTTTTGTTTTTGTTTTGGATAGTAAGACCACGTTCACAAAGTATTGAATATCTTTTATTGCTTCCCGATAATAAACAATATTAAGTGACTTTGATACAAAGAAATATAGAGCTGGAATAACTCGCAATAATGTCGACCTCATAATTTATTTTGATTTGTTGCTTTATGTCAATTCTACAGAATAAAGTTACATAGGCTTAATTTGTCATGTCTAAAGCTGTTGCATAGCGTAAAACTAAACCATGAGCAAGCATTTATATTACTTCTTTTAGCAATTGTTAAATGAGAAAAAGATTGTAGTTTTGACTTGGTTAGATTTGATAATATCTTTCAACTAGAATAGGAAAAATTAAGGTTAATGCTATTTAATCCGACACACAACTGTAGGAATTTTAGGCTAAATAACCATATTTTAAAATGATTATTAGTTTAAGCTCTGCAAACATAAATTTCAAAATAGAACAATAGTTAACGAAATGATTAGAAAAGCAATTCAAAGCGATATTATTCAAGCGTCAAAGGTGCTGGAGGAGGTAAAGATGGATATGTTGTGTGAAGGTGTTGACCAGTGGGATCAAGAATATCCTAATGAGGTGGTACTTACACAGGATATTGATAAGGAGCAGGCATTTATTTATGAAGAGCAGGGAGAGCTAGTCGCGTATATGGCTCTAAATGAAAAATGTGATGAAGAATATAATGACTTAAATTGGAATACCAGTATTCCCTTTCTTGTGATTCATCGTCTATATGTAAAACCAGCTGCTCAAGGAAAAGGAATTTCTAGTAAAATGATCAAATATGCAGAACAATATGCTGTTGAACACAAATACCAATCCATCCGTTTTGATGCTTTTTCATTAAATGAAACAGCCAATGCCGTTTATTTAAAAAAAGGATATCATCTGGTGGGCACTGTTAATTTTCGAAAAGGAGTTTTCAATTGTTATGAAAAGGCGATTTAGCTCTTAATAATTTAGGATTAAAATAACTTATGAAAAATATTTTTGTAATAAATGGTAGTGCGAGTAGCTATTCCTCAAATCAAAAGCTTATAACTTTAATCGTTGACCTTACACAGGATACTCTAAATATCAAAGTTTTTAATGATCTTAAAACTCTTCCACATTTTGATCCTGAACTTTCTATCGAAAATACACCAGAAGAAATCTTAAAGTTTAGAAAAGAAATTGAAATTGCTGAAGGGGTTTTAATCTGTACACCCGAATATGTTTTCAGTATTCCCAGCGGACTCAAAAATGTGATCGAATGGTGTGTGTCAACAACTGTATTTTCTGGCAAACCGTTGGGGATAATAACAGCATCAGCTCATGGAGAAAAAGGACATGTAGAATTACAGCTAATTATGGAAACTTTAATGGCAAATTTCACGACAGAGACTACACTTTTAATTTCTGGAATCAAAGGGAAAATAAATGAAAAAGGGCAATTAACTGATTCTAAAACAAATATTGCACTATTAAATTTTTTAGATGCCTTTGAAAATCTGATGCCATAGCTTGAGATTGGGAATCAGATTTGTTGCGAGATTGGTCGTAGAATTAAAACCTGCAGTCGTTCTGAAGTTCTTTCCTTTTTGAAAAAACAACTTTTTATTAATCTTTTATTTGAAGATATTGAAAAAGTAACAAACCATGTTTATTCACCATCATTAGGTATTTTACTAAATAATTTTGATTTCACTATCTAGTTAAGAAACCAGATGTTTTTCAGAAGTATACCATTAAAAACCATTTTTAGAAAGATCATGGGTTATTTTACGGTAAATCTCGGGAATGTCAAATGCTCCAATTTTCCTCCGTTTTATGTCAGTTATTTCACCATGTGAAATACCACGACTACTATCCGTGAATAATTGAAATTTATCACCCCAAACTGCCGATTTCACAGGTACAAGTCCATCATTTTCTCCGGCGTTCTTTATTAAATACTGATATGCCCAAGAGTATAGGAAGTCATCTTTTTTAGAAGCCATAGCAGATGCATAACTATTGTAATATACCAATGGATCATTTAAGTTATTTTGATTAAAACTTTCCATATAATTTATGCTTAGCTCATTTATTACATTATAAATATTTGGATTATTGTCACCGAATATTTTGACCAAAACAGGGAGTATACGTTTCGCAAGTGAACTTTGGAAGGTTCTGTTATTTAAAAAATAATCTGCAATTAAAGTACCATGATGAGGCGTTGATATTGTTGTTAAGGAAGCTATTTTTTGACCATATTGCAACGTCGAAATCAGGAAGCGCGCGTCAATGCCACCTTTTGAATGCGCTATTAAATTAATTTTTTCTGCACCTGTATTATGGATTATATCTTCGATTCTTAATTGAAGTAACTTTGCATTATCTTCAATTGAGCCCCAAGCATCTGTATACCCATAAAATACATTAATTCCTAACTCCTTTAACAATTTTGGAATTCTTCCCCAGAACAAAGTGTTGTCTTTCGCTCCAGTTCCGTGTATCAGTATAAGTGGATATTTTAACATTTAGTTTCTATTTTTTTGTAGATACAAAGCATAATAGGATTGTCTGAATTATTTCTGATATGACACTTTTGTTTAAGTGAATTTTAATATAAACAATTTACCTATTATTATATATTCATTTCAAATTATCATTTCTATGCTTATTAGCTTTTTATTTTTCTAGTGTTTTCCAATTTCCTTTTTTAAAATAAACATTATTAAAGATAGGAGAATGAAATACCAGGTTGAAGCTCCAAGTATTTCGGTAGATTATAGGATTACTAACTATTATGTGATGAGTAGGGATGTCCATTATTATTTTTAGCGTTCTGAATTATAGGGTTTTACTGTTGTGATCTTTCCGCGATACGTTTTAGGTATTTCTCTTGATTAGTTACGTAAAAATAATAAAGTCAAGGCAATCTTGATGATATAATGCCAGACATGTATAATTGCTATTTATTAATTTACATTTATTGTTTCTAATAGTTCGCTGTTAAAAACTGCCTTTGGTGAAATTACAACTTCGTTAAGCGGTATTTTGTGACCATAACGCTCTTTCATTTTTTGTTTAACAACTTCGTCTGATAAGTCAAAGTCGCTTAGTTTTTCAAGTTTGCCAATTTCAAGCCCTGTCGCACGTTTGTAGATTTTCCAGATCAGTTCAGAACAATAAATTTTGTCATCACTCCATTCAAAAGTTAGATCATAATTTTTACCTTTAAACTTGTCGCCTTCTTGTTTCATTTTTTGAATCGTTTCAGTTGTCAAAATTTTATCCGCGTTTTTTAACCGCTTAATTATATAATGTCCGTCTTTGCCCCGAGCGATCCATTTGTCAAGTGGTGTTAACTTAATGGGCTGTACTGCTTCAAAAACGTAATGTTGTCCATTGTCGCTGTAAATGATACCGCAATGCGAATATTTAGATTTTGTTGCAAGTTCGATTGCTTTACTTTGTCCTGAAAGTGAAGTTTGAAAAATTAAGTCGCCATTTTTAATTTCGCTTTTGTTCGCAAGTTTTTTTACCTCTGTTTTTACCTGATCCAGCCGATGGTTTGGGTCATGAAATTTTCTTTTGGCGTGGAGACCACCAACGACAATCAGTCCACAAAACCCTAGTAAAATTATCCCTTTTTTCATACTTGTCCTATTGTTGTTTTGGTCTCTGAAAACTTTACAAATGCTTTTAACATCACCTAGATTGATCAATATTCCTTCTTTTTTAATTCATTTGATACACATAATGACTTAAGGACAGATAATGTATTGATTACTCTTCTTCATCATCTTCAATTCTATTTCGTGTCCATTTTCCACCTATGGTATCGCGTTCTGCTTTTTCGCCATATTCTAGATCAAATATTTCGTTCAATGTAATGTCTTTCTTAGTTAATTCTTCAAGTGCAACTATCTTAATATCTTCTGGCATTTGATCTCCTGTCAGAAATTGCCAGTCACCATCATGATCATGCACGACATGCAATATAGGTTCTTTTTCTTCAAGCCATTGTCGCGTCGTAAAAGTTGTTAAATTCTTAGGTTCATAAAACTTAAATTCAGCATTCCTATCAAGCAAAGGCTGTATGTAAACATATTTTTCTTCAAAATTTTCCTCCCATGGAAATCTGTCATTACTGTCCGTCCAGATTAATTGAAGCGCATCAAATTGTTTGTCTTGATAATAGTTTATCCCGGTACCAAAATAATCATCGATGTTTCTTTTATCTACCGTTATAAACATAGCCTTACTTTCATAGAAGATATTGCAGTAAATTTCTCCGGGTGTAAATACCTCACCATCTTTGATTAGGTCCGCAACAACATTGGTGATTTCGTGTGCCAAATCGGTCGGTAGACCAAAGCAGATTATTTCAGGATGATGGTATCTCTGCGTTAGACCAATGCTATAAGTAAAAGATGGCAGATAGTTTGTCGCAGCGACTGTAATAACCTGAAGACCAAATTTGTCTATGTTTATTTTAGTCTTTTCGAGTAAATCATCAGTATTAATACAGTTATGTTCGCTTTTTTCGGTCATTATTTGGAGTTACATTAGCTTTGTTAAATATATTGTATGGTGAATTTAACATTTTGAATCGGTCCTCACAACTTCACTTCGTCATTTCGACCGTTCACCAAGTTTTTTGCTGGTTTATTCTAAACTATCAAACTAGCCCAAAATTGTACAGGAGTCAGGTGACTGCATGATCGCCAAAATAACCAGGCAGTTAGGCTATTACTCCTGCATCAGAAATAAATCTGATGTGATAGCCAAGATATTTGATGGTTTCACATCCTTATTTTTAATTTTCAAATTATTCAGTTTTCTTAATCGCACTATCCAGCCTAGCCAAGTAATACGTATACTGCCTTTCCTCCAGTACTCCTCGTCCCTTTAGGACATAAGTTTTCACGATAAAGGACTTATTGTCGACCCATCTGATATCTTCCACTGCCCAATTCTTGGTTTGAAAGCTTGCCATCTCTGAAATTCGGTCATGAGAGCTGATCATGCCATCGCGTATTTCTAGAAGTCCTATAAAGCAACTATTGCGTTCATATACATGGTTGTAGTAGTAGGCAAGAAAGCGTCCGTCGGGAGAATGGATGGGGAGCGATACGGCAGCATCTCCGATAGAGACAATCCCATACTGGTCGGAAGTAGCGCTGTCCAGCAATACCATGTCGCTGAATCCGAGATGTTCAGAAACACTATGGCTTACTAAAGCATGCATCTGCAAGCGCGGGAAATATCCCATATACTGCCAGCCGCGAAAACCGTCGTCTTGACCGGGCGAATCGTCATATTTTTTGAGTGTAATGAGGCCTTTTCCTGTAGGTACTATCAGTGTGTTCTTCTTTATGGCAACATGGGAAAATATCATTTTCGGCATGGGAGTAGCCCTTTCATAAAGTTGTTTCTCTGCAATCTCGATATGTATTGCTGGAAGGCTGTCATAGCGATCGGCATAGCCTACAGCCAGCTCTTGGCCTGACTGACCATAAGCAAGCCCTATTGAAAAGAAAAAAAGGAAGATCAGTTTCATATTAATTTCTTTGTTTTATTTTCAAATTTTTGTTTCAAAGAGTATATTCTATAAATTTTATCTGCAGAATTTATAGAATATAAATTGCTGACTTTCATTGCCCTAAATTCTATGATGATTCTTTCATAAGTTTTAGAAAAGCTTTCAAAAGTTTTTTATGTAAATTATATAGCAATTCGAGGAGTCGGTATAAAACTCTCGCGTGGGTAAGATTGAATTGTTTCTTCTTCTTGACTTTTAGCACTATAGCTACATAGCAATAATGAAGCAATTATAAAGCACCAACCTAAGCTTACTATTCAAGTAGTACATATTTCCTAATTTTTGATTCTATAGGTCCACGATATATTAGCTGGAAGCCAGATTATATTATTTGATCTTAACAACTATCTATGTTGAGATTATCGATTATAACCACAGGTAAATACTTTTAAAGCGCCATTTTGGACTTGTGCAAAAATTTCAATATAGCTTTTCACAATTCGACCTCCTAGCATCCTTGGTTGCCATACAGGGCCAGACTGCTGTAGTGAACGAAGTATTTGGTTGCCTACTTTGTCATTACCCATTAACATTTGCATATTGTTTATATATCCTTTCTGATCAACTATACCTTTAAAAAGATAATGAGTTTCTTTATTTATATTTCTAATGCCAGGAATATCCTTATTTAAATTTTCTTCTAAGACAGCGTTACCCTTTTTGTAACTAGCATTGAATCCTTCATAAGGGATACTGGAAAGTTCACGTTGAACTTTTGTTCCTTTATGCAACCATTCTGTTAGCATGTATTTTAGACTATCTTTTGTCAGTATTGCAGTTATTGTGTAACTTATAAGTTCATTTTTTTTATCATATTTTTCATCGATTATTTTTAAGTCATATATTGGATAATCTGGTATTTTTAAATTGGGATAGTCTCTTTTTAAAAGAAATAAATCACCTGGAAATTTTAAATAGAAGTAGGACTTTCTATTTTGCTTGGCTTCCTTATTTTCATATTTAAAAAAAAGTTCCACAGGTTCATTTTTATCGTATTTAATAATTAAGCTATCTAAATCTTGATTTTTTTCAAAATAATCGGAATGACAGCTATTTAATCCGTTAATAGTCAATTCTTTTAGTCTGTAAGATTGAGCAATACAAAAGTTACTACTTAGAAATGTAATGGTAAGTAGTAAAAACAAAAATATTTTTACAAATTTTTGTTCTATATAGTATTTTTGATTAGTCATACATTGAAAATTATTATTTGTAATAAACAATTTTGTAGAAATAAAGATTTATATCATCAACAGTTGGAATATGATTTTTTGTAAAAGCAGGGAATGAGACTTTGTCTTGAACATTAGCATAATCCATTTTTTGGGTATAATTACCCATACCATTTACTATTGCTGAATGTGCTATAAATCGCTCCTCTGTAGATTTACATCTATATCTAAAGTTCAATGATCAGTTTTTTATCATCATTTAAATGATTCATTTACTTTATCAATTTTTTGGTAAATGCATTTTATCTTAATTATTATTCAATAAACCCGCTAGGTTTTTTGGCTTACTAATATTCATTGTTCCGTCATCATTTGTTTCTTTTTTGAAACATTCATACTGGCCATTAAAATACCAAAAGAAATCAAGAGTTATATTACCCGGGTCTTCATCAAAACATTGTTCAACTGCTGGATAGATTGTTACGATAACATCTAAGATATCAGCATCTGAAATGGGATAAAGAAATGCAGTTCCTTTCGTTGGTAAAGCAATCAAAGTTCCAAATTGTCCAATAGTGAAGTCTAAATCTTGTTCAATTAACAATGTATAAGAACTTGAAAAGTCACCATTAAGTAATACAAAGACATCGTATTTATCTTCAAATGTATACTGTTTAATTTCTATTTCTTCTTTTCTTAAGTTGTTTTTTGCAATCTCAAATAATTCGATTTCATCTATTTTCCAAAGATGGACTTTGCTTTTTTCTACATAATGAAATTGATCTTCAAAGTCCAGTACCAAAAATGTCAATAAATTGGGATAGTTTTTTTGATAAACGAAATCTTCATTGTTGGGTAAAATATCGTCTGCTTTCAGCAATATTTTAAGAAATTGTTTTGCATAATCAAAATCTTTGTAAAAGTACGTGTATGCTTTTGATTGGTCTTTTAATTTATTGAAGTGCTCTTGTATTACAATATCTTGTTCCCCAATATTGACTTGTATGTATTTCCTTACAAGATTGTCTAAATAAAAATGTGCTTCTAGGCTGTTTTCTGTTTCATATACAATGTCACCATTGTTAAAACTTACAACTTTATAACCTAGATCCTTAAGTGTTAACAGACATTTCTGCAGAAAGATTTCATAAGATTTTTCGTCTATAAGGTTTGAGTAATCTTCAGGAAGAATGGTTCTCTTTTTAAAAATATTAAACATTGTGTTATGTTGCGATCATTTTTAAAATAATACCAAGAAGTATGTTGGTGAAACAGAATTTTGCAATACCCTTTGCACGTTTTTATGTATTGGTAAAACTAATATATAAAAAAATGATCAATCTGTCTAAAAACTAAAATAATATTCACATAATATAAAATTTTTGTTTGAAAAGAAGCCAAGAAAGCACTTGTAATTGCTAAAACCGAAGGCCAACACCAAAAAGCTATTGAAACAGCTTTGAATTTGAAAAAGGTGGCACAAATGTTTAATTTCAACATCTAAACCGCCATTTTGCCAAATTGCTGTTATGTGCCGTATTTTATTCGCTTATAAATTTTTCTTCCAATAAATATAAGTCCAATTACGTTTATAATGTTCCAAAGCTGCAATGCACAGTAAAACATTAATTGTGTTGTATTCATACTTGCTAAACTCCAATATTCACCTTTTGAGCTGTCATAAGTGTCGTCATAGTCCATTTGTAAAAAGCCCAAAATAATATAAACAAAAATATCCGCCCCAATAATTGCAAGCCAATAAATAATGTCAACGAAATGAATTTTTGTCTTAATCATTTTTTTGTTTCATAAAGTTTAAAAGTTCAAGAATATGTTGTTGAGTATGGCTGTACAATGTTTTTTTTTGTCCTCCTATTGTTTTTATTATGAAAATTCTCACCATTTTTTCTCGGTTTGATTGTCCCAAAGTGTGTTTTTACTTGCTGAAAATCCTGTTTATTTGTCTTCCGAAACTGTTACCCAAAGTTTTAATTTCTTTTCTTCTTCGGTTCGTAAATCTTCGTATTCGTAATGACCGATTTCGTCATGCTCACCTGTAAAAATAATTTTCTTTTTTTCAAGCCAATAAATGATTTGTTCAATACACTCTTCAAGTTCAGGTGAAAAACTGTCTAAGAGTTCTTTTTGTTGCTTGTAAGTTAGTTCGTCCCAAGTGTCAGCAGTGGTGTTATTTACTCTTGGCACTTCAACAGCAAGTCCAATTCCAATTCCAAGGTCGTGAAAAAAGTTATAGCCTTTACAATATAAGTCGTAAAACTCCATCAAAATATATGGAAGTCGCTCTGTCTTTTGTTTTGCTTCATTTAGAAGTCCAAGCATTTTGTATGTTTCAAATTCTCCGAGGTCAATATGCTTTGTCAATAAATTTCAAAGTTCATATTTTGCTCCGCTTTGTTTGAAACTTAAAGAGATTAATTCAAAATAGTCGTCAGAGTTCAAATACTTTTCAAGTTCTTTATTGACATACAACCACTGTTCAAAGTCGTCAAGTGAAATTTTGCCTTTGATTGTCTTGTAAAATCTTTCTTTTATGTCTGGCGGTAGTGTCGTCATTTAAAATGCCCTATAACATTATGATATACGCAAGTTATATGATTTATTTTACAATTAGAAATTTAATGATTATCACTGTTAACCAGGTAGTTGTCATTTTTTTTGGTAATGTTGCGTATTTTTAATATTATGTATGATTACACTTAAGTTAACTATTAAAAATTTGAAGTACTCTTATTCAAATATTATTAAAACAGTAATATTACTACAACAGAAATATATGCGCATGTATCCAACCTCAAGATGAACACATATAAAGTCCTTTGGACAAATTGTAATTGATCCGTACTTAATTAGCCAATTAAAGCTAGGTTTTATCTAACTAAAACCATGGATAAATTACATTTTAGTATTTGTCACCAAATATTAAAATGTAATTTATTAGATTAATAACTCTGCCAACAACCGTAGATTTAACTAAAATATATAAGATATGAAAAAGAGAAATGTGCCTTTAAAAGCGAAAGAGCAACTTTTTACAGTTGCTCTTTCTTTGGCGTAATGGCGAGTTTCGGAGACCTAAAGTTTATATTAAAATACACCATTTAAATGGCATACGCAGCTATTGTCTTTTAATAATTTTAACAATCCAGTAAACTAAATAAAATATCAAAACAGATGCAAATAAAGCTAAACTAAAGCCTAACGTGAAGTTGATGAAACCATGTAAGTCATTCCAAGGAATTTTACCAGTAATTATTGAAATAATTATTCCTCCAATAAGGAGTGTTAAATACACTTTTAAAAAAGTTACTAAACTCGATTCACGTTTCATATTACGTAGGTTAATATAATGGTAATTGCAGTAGGTGCTGTGATGATCATTTTCTTAATAATTTTCCAATGATGACACCTGATATTAAAGTTGGAATAAAGCCATAGAATAATATCCAGAAGAATAGTTTAGCGTAATAATGAATGACAGCCTCCAAAATCGGTTCCTTAAATTCGATGGTAGCCCTTTTTGTACGAAGCCGACTGTAGAGTCAGCTAATGTACCAATAAAAAGCACAATGAAAATGAACAATACTCCATGATAGATGCGGATTCGATTCACTTTACTTAGCACAAGACCACAACCATATGCGTAAAACCCTATAATGCCTATTAGAAAATTGAAAGAAATATTTATAGGAAACCGTATCTTCAAAATTGGGGAAAGTTTTTTAGGTAATTATAGAGTCTTCAGGAGTTTGTTTTGTTTGAATTTATTTAATAGTTAGCACTTTATTCACTTTGTCTTTTGTGATATTGTTTGAGCCCTTACCATTAAGCAGAAAAATCTCGAAAGGCATATAATGATAACTGCTTTTTTCATTTTTATTATCTTTTTTTGTAGTAAACGACACTGTTCATATCATTTGGTCTGTAATCTACTGTTTTTGAATTATTGATTGGATAATATTTTTGAAAAATTTATTAATAAAGAACATTTTAGTAAAGTGCTAAAGGGGAATTCGGATCTTCGGTGAAGTTTTTGAGCTTCAATTTTCTTCCTCGACCATTGCCTGTTACTGTAAATGTTGAGTCGGAATTCAAACGAACATAAATATCAATTATGCTATTAAGAGGCCTACCTGATGCTAAGTAAGGGGATATCAGATTCTCACCTATATACGAACTAGTTTTTGGGAGCATATTTTTAGTATAGTATTTATAGTTATTTACTAAGTAGTCATAAAAGTTGTTTTTATTCCCCTGAAGCACTTCTGTTTGGCATAAATTTCCAGCTTTATCAACTACAGCTTGAAAAATCAAAACAGAATCTTTTGGAGGAGTAATTGAATCGTTATAATTATCATGTAATAATTTCATAAATTCAATCATTCTGTTCTTATTAACTCTTGCAAATACACTGGATGCGTAAATGGGCTTTCTTAAAAATGAATTGTTACTTTCTATGGTCAGTCTGACAGGTACACTTTTATCTGGTAATCCATTTTTAAGTAATAACTTTTTATCGTTTAAAAATTCAAGAATCATCGGATATTGTTTTTTTAATAAATACAAATCACCTTCAAATTCTAACGAGAAATAACCTATATGATCGTAGTTATATTTTGGAACATTTTCTGATGTAGGTTTTCTATAAAGGTACAGATGCTGAGCTTTATTCTTTTCAAATTGAATACTTATTGAATCAAGCCTATTGTATGTGGCAAACAATACTTCAATAGTTTTTTTTAAATTCGTATCATGGTTTATTTTTCCTTGAGCCAGAAGGCTATTAATATTGCTCATTAGCAATATTAATAGCAAGTTTTTAAATATTAAAACTGATATTTTCATGATTTATTGATTAAAGTTTATAATATTTTTTAGTTTTATTAGCATACTTGCCTTCATTATTATTACTGTAAAAATCTTGCAAATTATCATATTTCTAAACCTCTTCAATCTCACTTTTACTCCGTACTTCACCAGTATTAGGATCTCTTCTTACTTAATGAGTTAAATTGTCATCATTGTCAAAATAGGAAACAATTGTGGCAATCTAGATCGTATTTATCGAACATTGTTTTATAATAAATATTTATGCACTATCACATTGTTAGAAATTTAAACCTTTAACTAGTAACATCCACCAACTTTACAATCTTAACATTTTCTCAATGCTCATTACCCTTATAAATCCACATTGGTTCTGTATGGCCTGTACGCGGGATTTCTGGCATAATTAATTATTACAGTACCTTTTGCGTAGGTTTTTATGTTATCGCCATTTGTTTACATGTTCTATTTTTTCGTCAAATTGTGCTGCTAATGATTTTACTCTTGATTTCAAAAGTAATTTTCTTCCGTCAATTGTCCTTGTAAAAATCAAGTCACAAGCTCCAACAAGTCTTTCCCATTGGTTTTGAAAATACTCTGCTAAGTTTTTGTTTCGTCCGAGTATTTCAGGAATAGAATGATAATCTTTTTGCTTAGCAAAAACTAAAAATCTATTTTTTCTGATAATCACATACCTTGGATTGTCAATTGGTACGATTACTTCTTGAAGTGCATTTATAAAAGTTGATTTGTCGAAAGTTGTTCCACCTTCCAAATGACAGTAAACCGCACCCCAATAATCAACAGAAGTTTCAACCTTTAATTTTGAAGAGTCTGATTTAATTACTCCTGCCTTAATCAACGAGTTTAAAAGTGCATCTCCAATTTGTTGAATATCCTTTGAGATGTCTCTGTATGTGAAATATAGTCTTAATGTTTTGAATGTCAGTCTACCAAAAATAGCCATTCCTATTGCTCCAAAAATTGCAAGGAAAATATAAAAATCTTGTATCGTTTTTATATTTTTTGCGGCTCTGCCCAGGCCTTGCAAACTTTCTAAACCAAAAGTAACTAATCCCGAACCTAAAGTCGCTAAGAGGTTACGAATAGTCTTATTCAAATACATTGACTTCACAGCCCTATATTCTTTTTTCTCGGGGAATGGGATTTTGATTTCCTCAATAAGTGTAACACCTGTTTCAAGTGCAGTTTTCCATCTTTGTTTTAAACTTTCCCTATCACCTGCATAAGAAAACATTTCAGCATTATTTTTCTCCATTTCTTCTTTATGATGAATGTTTTCTGAGAAGTTTAAACGTCCGATTCCATTTTCAATTCCGGGTTCATTCTTGAATGAAACACCTACAAAACTTCTAAACCGTCTTTTTAGTAAATCAAAATCGTCTCCTCCTGTTGGCGATGTAGGATCAATACAGGCCAAATGCCAAATATTTCCAGTTTTGTCGCTATTTCCGTTTTGCGATCTTATCGCTCTGCCGCGCATTTGATTGGAAAGTACAAATGAACCTACAAAACTTGCCAAGATTAAGGAGTTTATTGCAGGAGCGTCCCAACCTTCACCAAGTAATGATTTTGTTCCAATTAAGATTTCTATTTCTCCCTGTTGAAAGATTTGAGTTACTAAATGAACGATATCGTGTTTGAGTTGCTCAGTTTGGCTTATTAAAAGATAATTGCTGTCAAAAGGAACCGGACTTGAATTGATTTGCGTAATTCCAAAGTGTGCAGCCTTTGCTTCAAATGCGGGATAAGCACTATGAGGAATAATTATCATTGACCCCGTAAGTACTGCGATTTTCTTGTTGTCTGTATTTTCTCGTCTTAATTTTTCAAAAATTGGAATAACACCAATTTTGTTATTTTCGAAATTATTTTCAGATGAGTTGGTGTAAAATTCTTTGCGGATATAGTCGGAAAGAATAACCAATCGTAAGTCTTTACCTAATTTCTTGTATTCAAAATCAACAATCTCTTTAATGCCATTTAGTTTGCTAATACTCGAAGTCAAAAATCCGCTTACACGTTTGTTGTGCGAAAAGCTGATCTGCCGTCTTTCAATCGCACCGTATCTTCTTAATCTATTTTCAAGAGTTTTTTTGTGTTCTTCAAATGTTTTGAAATGTTCCTTTTCTTTGTAGAGATAGAAATCTAAAAGCGTTTCAATCCATTCATAATCAAGTTCTGGAATTTTAAAATTTTTATTTCCAATAACCTCAAGGTGTATTTCAGGAATTTCCTTTTCGTTTGATTGTAGAAATATTAAGCAAGCCGAGTAATAAGAGAGATTGTTATAAATCCAATCCAATTGGTCCGTTGGGTTTTGCCAAATGGGATGTTGTTCGATTGCCTCGATGATCGTTCCATCACTTTTTATTTCTTGGAAAATCTTTTCAATATTCTGTCTAAAATCAACAATGCTTTGGTTTTCCTGTTCTGTTGGCAAAGTGAAATAAACATAATCTTGATGTGGACACAGATCGCCTTCAATTACCAATTCAGGAACAGAAATTTCTGTATCAACAGGTCCGTTTAAGTCAATGTATCGTTGCCATTCCGTAGCAGTAACGTCATAGGGTGGAGTCGCTGTCAAGCCAACGATCATTGGTTTTAATTGTTCTTTTACTTTTGTAAGTGTTTGCCACCATTCGTTTTTTAAATGGTGTGCTTCGTCCACTACAATTGTTTTGATATTTTGGGCTTTTAGTCCACTTATAATATTGTCAAAGTTTAAATTTATTGACTTTCTATTCCGATTTTCTTCCATTTCTTCGTTTTCAAAGTCTTCTTCGTCAGCTGTCCAATTATTACAAGCAGCGTGTAATCCCTGATAGGTTACCACGGTCATGAATTTTGGATTTCGAATGTCTCTTGAAATCCAATCGGGTGTTTGTGCAGTTTGCAAGAAGAGTTCGCAGAAACGCTGTATCCATTGATTACGGATCGCTATTGTCGGAGCAAGAATTAAAGTAGGCTTGTTCAGTCGAATGGCAACTTCGAGTCCCAAAACTGTTTTACCTGAACCTGGAGGAGCAATAACGTGTAGATGTCCATCAGTTAAATGGTTCTCTAAATCGTCAAGCACACGTTGTTGGTATTTTCTCCAGCTGTATTTAAATTTTATTTCTTTAGGATATTCTGTCAATTTATCTGTAAGTTTTAAAAAGTCATATCATGAAACATTATTATCCAATGTTATCTAACTAAATATACGCCCATTGGTATCTGCTTTTTCGGGTTCAGTGCAACCTATTTTTTTGTTGTCAAGTAATATGTCGTATCGTTTTATTACTAATGATAGCTTATTTTGTTAAATTCGATTTGACAAAACTAATGTACAAAAACTATCTCTAATTCACCTCCATAGGCGAATTTTGTTGGTTATTCCTTGTCTTGATTAAAATTGTGAATAGAAATTTGATTACTTCTGGCTTATGCTTATTTGCAAGGATATCTTCGTAAAGAATCAATACTTTCTTAATCTTATTAATTTACGAATTCATCCAGTATTTTTATAAAATTTCATTTTGCAAAAATCTTATATTTAGCTTTTAACAGTAGCATTTACATGCTACTGTTAAAAGCTAAATCCTTAAGAAAGAAAAAGATAAATATATTTGATAGATAATAAAAATCCATTGGCGTACAGCTATATTCGTGGTCTTTAAACTGGTGAACTTTAGTTCGGAATTTGAGGGCTTTCTCCGGAATATCTACTATAGGATAAGATAAAGTGCCAAATTTGATGGAAGTGATGTGAAAAACGATATAATTACGCTTATTGGACAAAATTCATTTATATGTGTATAAAATATTATTTAAATACGGATGATAGTGGTATATCAACTGTATTTGTAACCGGTAGATCAGAATACTGGTTGGAAAAAGTAAGATTAGAAATTTCACCGCCACTAGGAAAGGGAAATTGTTAATATAGACGATTATATTGACCTGGAACAAACTATCGGCTTAGGCTTTGATTTTGTAAATTCAGAAGATTTCCAAGTTATTTTCATTAAAATAACCAAGAATAGATTTATAAAAGATTTGGGATTTCATAATTGCCATATAGATCTCAAGTTTGATTGTTGCTTAACGTTAGATCATCTATATATTGGCGAGAATGTCAACATAGATATGACTTCATGGAATATTATTACTAATAAAGTTACCTTATTATCCTTAAAGACATTTAAAGGTTATTTTTCTTCTAGTATTCCGTCGGTAGAAAAATTGACTATATGGGATGATAAAGATCGTTTGACTGAAGTTCTCAAAGTCTTTTATAATATTAAGACACTATCTCTCACAAATAGTAATATTGAAGATTTAGATCTTAACCATCTTTTAAGATTAATTGAAGCTAATTTATCATATTGTAAAAAGTTAAAGACTATAGAAGCAAATAAACAGCATGAAATAAAAAACATAATCCTTCGTCGCTGTAATAAATATATTCCATCTAAAGAAATGAAAAATCTTGTAATAAGAATATAGTTTCTAAAGAGCATTAAAACGAAGGTGGTTATTTTGAATCTAAATTTTATTTGGTAATCTACTGACTTTTATATACAAAAAAATAGAAAAATATTATATCCAATTTTCTAATCTCCAGCCGTTTTCTAGTCTTTCAATTATTAAAAGGTCTGTCCACATTCCGGAAGGAGATAGTTTTAATTGTTCGTCGCTTAGATTCTGAACTTCAATGAAGCTATCATTTTTTCTATCAACAATCATCCAAAAGTCCTTTTTAAAAATATGGGGTTTTCTGAAATAATTTGGAACTTCAATTGTTTCGGGATCATTAAGTCCATCGACTAATTCAATTATTTTTCTACGCAAGGCTACTTTTACCGGAAATTTTACAAAAAAATATCCATTTTGAAAAATTGCATCATTCATTTCAGGAAGAGAATCGAACAAGTGATATCCAATTTTAACCAATTCAATGTCATTTCGAGTATCCTCAGGAATTTTAACCAATTGCATTAATGCAAAACCTTTCTGAGTATCTATTTTATAAATATTACCTACTTGTACTTTTTTCATATTATATATAGATTTTCATCAGAAATATTATTTGTTTTACTTACTAATTTAGCCTTCTTGTTAGAAGCTTTCATACCTTTTGTTATTTTGATTCGAAGCAAATTTCATGGATTAGGTGTATGATTTTAGCTTATAACTTCAGTGTGTTTTTTTGTAACTTCAAGTTAGCCATTTTTTAAATAGCTAAACACCGTTATTTTTATCCTTTTTAATTATCGTTTATGACACTACTGATTTTATAAAAAAAAATAGGTCTAAACTTTTTAGAAGTTATACTTGTAATTACAGCAGCGTAAACGTTAATAATTTTAAATTTCATTTTTTGCAATAATGTATTAAAACCGACCGTTAAGCTAGATAAGTTTATACAAAGGTGATATTTAGCAATACCTTGTTAGCGGTAGTCCTAATTAAATTGTTCATTGTTGAATTTTAGTTTTAAATTCTTCGGTAAAAGCTTCAAAATATGTGTTGGTAAACCTGGCTCAGTTTTAATATTTACAAATGATCCATTTTCGTATACGTCTAAGTAATCCCAATATGCGATGAAATATTTACAATTATTGATTTCGTCGTAGTCATTTATAAATTCCATCCACCCTTCAAAAATCAGATTGTCATTTTCGTCAAATAGTTTAATTCCTGAATAATTTTCAAGTAAACTATCTAAATGTTCACTTAGATGACCTTCAATACAACTTTCAGACCAATCGAATTTTAAATTTTCACAGTTAATGCTATAGTTTTTCAAATCGTCTAAAAGTTGACTTTCAACAACCTTTCGTAATTCGATACTCATTGGGGAAGAAAGACCTAAATCTGTATAATTGGGTGTAATATTCATTGTTTAAACTTGGGATGATATAGTTGGACTCTTCTTGTAGCATTACCGCTAACGTTTCGGGGCTTGTCGTCAGTGGCACAAATTGAAGCGAAAAGTTTCAATTTAACGACAAAGTAAGCAAAAGCCAAATAATTGAATAAATTTAAGAAAAAAAATCAATGCAATTGGCTTTTTGCGGAATAGAAAGCCAAAACTTTAAGTTAAGCCTTAACCCGCCAATGCGCCAAACCCTTGTTGTATGCAGTATGTTTATGTGATTTAAAATTTCTTCTTTCTTGATTAATTTCATCAAAATTGTCGGAGCAAGAATTAAAGTAGGATTTTTCGGGTTCAGTGCAACCTGTTTTTTTGTTGTCACGGAGCTTGTTTTGTTAAATTCGATTTAACAAAACTAATGTACAAAACCTATCGCTAATTCATCTCTATAGGCGAATTTTGTTGCGATATAGCTATCCACAGTGCACTTAAGACAACAGGTTGTCTCCATTCTAAGGTAGCAATTCCAAACAAGGCGTGACGCCTTTACTGAGAAAGGAAGATGCTCAGCACACTTGTGTTTTAGAGGCTTGTAGATGGAAAATTAATTATTTATATTGAATTTATGAAACAGTATTTAACGGAAGAGCAGATTAAAACCAACTTAAGACTTGGAAAATCTTTAGAGCAGTGGATTGGTTTTTTTGAACAAGATGATTATACGATACTTCGGTGGTTAAGGATTGATAAGGAGAAAAATCAAGTTTATTCAGTAACATATTTTGAATCCTTTGACGAAGGAAATGAAAACTTTTTAGATATTTATGAGTTTTCATTGGTAGATCCTGATGAGCCTTTCGGAGTAATCAACACTTTTGCGTCAACTGATGAAGCAATGCAATTTGCAACACTAAAATATAGCGCATCAAGTTTTAAATATATTACAGCTGGAACGATTCAAGAAGAGTATAAAGACTATATCACTCGATAGTTTAAATTCATGAATAAACTATCAATTTCAATCTTATTTTGATAGTATGTATTTAGTAGTTGATATAGAACATCGGTCAACTTCCCTGTTTTTCAAACAACTTAAAAGTATTAATTTAGTTTGTTACATCTGGCTTATGCTTATGTGCAAGGATATCTTTGTGAAGAATCAATACTTTCTTAATCTTATTTATTTACGAATTCATCCAGTATTTTTAAAATAAATTAAATGTTGAAATATTCATCATTAATCAACATATTTGATCGGGAATAATAAAGCCTCTTTTTAAATTGGGTAAATTCGATTTTTTGAAACGATGGAATAGCAAACCTTCGATAAAGAAAAGATTAAGAAAGCTGCTTAATTCCCTTTATGAATCATTTGCTGATAAGCAATGCTTTCAGCAAAGTGTAGAGTACAATCGTGCGGATGAATGGGGGCTTGCAGTTGAAAGTCTGATAGAATTGGGTATTAATGGAACCGTACAGTTCACTAAAGAAGTGTGGGTTCAACTATATCAGCTGGCTAACGAAATAGGGCTAGATGAATACGCAAATTATTGCCGAAAACAAATTGACCTGATAGCATCTGAAATTTATGAAATAGACGAGATTGATGAATTAGGATCTACTAAGTCTGAATTGGAAGAGTATGACAAGCACGTCAGGTTTTACTATACCAATATCGTCAATTCGCTTATTCTGTTCACTTATAAATCTAGAGAACTAGCGTTAATGGCATCACCCTTTTTCAACCCAATGACAGAGCTTTATGAGGAATTGGAATATGCGTATACACCGGTGTGCTTCGAAACGGTATTTAGGAAAAACCTAATACCAATCATATACAAGCAAGAACTACTGACGTTCAAAACTAAGGTCGATCAATTGCCAAGTGAGCTATGGGATTGGGAATATTTGGAAGAACACCCGAGCTGGATAAACATAAGAACTGATGCTGAAGAAATATTAAAGAAAATGGGAATACTGCATCGCGTATATGATTATTCATTCACCAATATAATATCCTCAAGTGGAGAAGTGATCAAAAAGAAAGAATAGTAATAAGATTTTAAACAATAATCTTGAATCAAAACATGTTAATTTTTAAATTAAACTGGCTCTTTCAGGACTCAGATAATTTAATTCTTTTTCTTCAAAAATTGTCTCTAGAGCATCATATCCAAATTCAATTTTAAAATCCCGTTCAGCTTTTGTTATTGGGATGTACCAAAAGCATTTGATGGTTTTATGATCTATATCTATTTGCTCAAAGTCAGGTTTTTCCAGATAAGGAAAAGATATAAAGCCATGGTCGCATAAGGATTCCCCCAACCAAGGTTGTCCTAAATTAACTGTGTGATGTAAGTTCAATGGCGCATCGTTACGATGGTAGCTTGCACAGTAGCAGAGAAGGTCTACAAGTAATGAATTCTTTTCAGCGGCATAAATGAATAACTCAATCAAGTTTTCATCCCATCTATTTAATGACATTCCTACTGTACAATAGGTGTACATATTATGAATCTGATTGGGAGGAAACTCTAATATGAAAAATTCAGGATCGAGTTTATTTATTGGTCCCTTATCGATTTTATGCACAATTCCTGAAATACCAAAGTATTGTTCATAATGCCTTTTCAACTTATCTATATAAACATTGATCATATTTTATAAAACAATTTATGTGCTGAATTTAGCATTTTGAATCGATCTTCACAACTTCACCTATTCATTTCCTTCATTTACCGAGTTTTTAGTTGGTTTAATCTAATTGCTATAGAGTAGGGACGAATTACTGATATGGATATGTGGTTATATCTATTGAAAAACATGAGTAAACTTGATAAAATACCGGATTTTTTTGATAAGCGGGTATTTGGTCTTATCTTTGACATAGGCGAAGTCGCAAAATTAACACCGGAGGATAAGATAGCATACGAAGCAAGTTTAAAACATAAGCGTGATGCAGAGAATACCTATTCTACTGCTCAGCGTATTGGACATGATCGAGGTTTAAAAGAAGGTATTGCCCAAGGCCAATACCAAAAAGCTATTGAAACAGCTTTGAAATTTAAAAAGATGGGATTATCAGTAGAGCAAATTGCTGAGGGTACCGGACTTACCATCGAAGAGATTGAAAAACTGAAATAAATTAAATAGATCATAAAAATAACAAATAAAGCCATTCTGCCAAGAATGGCTTTATTTGTTTATCTACCATCCTTACGGCTTCCCGTATTTGTTAATCAAACCAATTACCACAACAATCCCATATCAACAACAGCTGTTATTGGAGCCAATGCTTTGAGTGTGATCCGGAGCCAGCTTCGTAGCGTTTGCTTCGCAGATCCCTTCGGAATTTTTCGGTGGGCGTTCCCGCAATTATGAAAACAAACTTAAAGCGACGAATGAAACAGGGGAGGACAAGGTTTCAACTTAACAGAGAAAGGTATGTTGATAGAAACGATCATTACTGTATGCGAGCAGTCATTTGAATTGAGACCATCCTACGCCGATAGGTTCTAATTTTACAACAATTATACAGGGCGACGTCCTATTGGCGATAGGCATGCTGGAGTTTGGAAAAATATTAAATACGTTTATCCCGATTATCGATCTACTGTTGGATAAATTGGATGGAAGTCAGGAATCCAGAGCTAACCACTATTACTTTTCTAGCTATATTATTTACTAGCTGAATTCCTTTTCAATTGAAAGATAATATAGCCAATAAGCGGAAATGTGGATGAAAGAATAATGTAAATGCATTGCACTTGAAAACTTGAGCTAATATGAGTTACATTTGGAACTTTATCTAAAATTTTATATATTAATATATCATAGAATATATAATAAGCCTCAATTGTCACCCACAAGAACGAGATATCTATGTTCTTATTAAACTGATAACCTCCAGTGATCAGAATACACGATACAAGTATTACAAGTCCAATCAATCCGGGCAAGAATATGGATATGATCCTTTTATTATTTTGCCCCTGTACATATCCAGCATAAATAAGCCCTGCTGCTTGGATCCCAAAAATAACAAGATTAAAATTTAAATTCTCAGTAAAATAAAGTAGCCAATCCCGATCTGTGAATAACGCATAAAAAGTCATGATCATAAAACAGAGATGAACAAATAGTGGAGCGTTCATTTTTTTCATTTTACCAATGTTACTTCTTATAAAATCGCAATGTTCTTACCGCATTTAGAAGATCCTTTTCGTTCTGTACTTTTAAATTTGCTCCAGTAAGGTTAAATCGGGTTTTTGAAGAACCTCTCTGCCATAGACTGTCGATGTAAATTCCTGTCAATCCATTTCCGGATATTCTAGGAAATACTATTTTAGCACGTCTATTATCAATAGTATCCCAAGATACATTTTGTTTTCTAAACCGATCGGCATCAAGATCAAAATCCAACAGTATGTCCTTTACAATAATATCTTTCATGGAGTCGGTAGCACTTTCCTCCATCATCTGTCTCGTGATTATTTCTATGTTAGGCTCAGTCAAATTATTGGAGTACATACCCAGATCAAAATACAGTGTATCTGATTTATCTACAGCAATAGCACCTACATAACTATCTATTCCATTTTTTTTAACCTGTTGCCATTTATAAGGGGTTTCAAGTGTAAAAAGACCAAAATCCATTTTCTTTGTTCGATATGGATCTTCACAGCTAATAGAAAGGATCATAAGGATAATAATTTGGACTATTTTTAAAAAATTCATACTATGGATTGTCTGAATAAAATACAATATACCTATTTTTATATATTCATTTCAAATTATCATTTCCTACTCTTATTCGCTTTCTATTTTTCTAGTGTTTTCCAATTTCCTTTTTTAAAATAAACATTATTAAAGATAGGAGAATGAAATACCAGGTTGAAGCTCCAAGCACTTCGATAGATTATAGGATTACTAACTATTATGTGATGAGTAGGGAGATCCATTATTATTTTTAGACGTTCTGAATTATAGGGTTTTACTGTTGTGATCTTTCCGCGATATGTTTTAAGTATTTTCTCTTGATTAGTTACGTAAAAATAAATAGAATCATTTTCTTTTATTTCAAATCTAAAATTACTGTATTGCCAATCGGCTTGTTTTCCTGAGAAATAATTGCGATTGACAATATATTGTCCATAGTAATCCTCTTTTTCTAACTCAGTTTTCGAAGTTAACCATTGAATAGAAATTGAAAAAATAATAAGAGAAAGTATTCCAATACCAATAAATCCTATAATGTTAATTATGATTGTTTTTTTGTACAATAAGAAAATTACAAGAAGAATTCCTAGAACTGGGAGAAGAATGAAAGTGAAAAACAGATTAAAACCAAATCCCATTTAAATGTTAATTATTTATTATTACGCAATAATTTTGAATAGGTAAGAATAATAAAATTTTTTGAAAATTTTGTGCTCCAATGCTCAAAAATCAATAAATTATCTCACAACTTCACTTATCCTTCTCCTGTTTTTTAAATAGTTGATATTGAAACCCATTGGATCGCATTAAGTACGCTTTATATATTACAGTTTTATGTGGCGAAGTGAATAAATTTTGAATAACCTCATTTTAGTATTTATAGTAAAATTGAATTATTTTTTGAGATGATCGAGTGTTGATATTAACCAATCTTCAGGTATAACCCGTTCTATTTTGTTTTTAATTATTTTATCTTCTAGCAATGTAATAAATTCTTTGTCATTAAATACTTCAATTGCTTCTAAAGTGTAAGAACTGTTAAAGTTAACTGTTTCCAGTTCTTTCTTCAATACTTCTTTTATACGTGCATCTTTTCGTGTTGCTAAACCAAAAATTGCTTCATTTTGTATTTCCTTATCTGAATCCGTAACTCTTTCCCATAAAGCTTCTCTGATAGCATCATTGTCGTTGCTAATTAGTGCAGCTATTGCGAAAGTAGCCCAGTCGCGCACCTCAGAATCTTTGTCCTTTGAAAGTTTTATCAGTGTATGAATTGCATTTTTATTTTCTATTCCTGAAACTGCAAAAGTTAAACTATGTCTCACTGTTGAACTTTTACTAAAATCATAATGACATATGAAGTCAATTTGGTTTTCTGTAAGTTTTTCGTTGTTATGCCCGATAGCATACAAGATTGAACTTACTACATAAATATCATTTTCCTCTTTTAGTAAATTGAAATAGATTCTTAAAGTTTGATTTTTGTGTATTCTAGGGTTTCCGAATTGTGCTAATATATTTATCCCGATTATCTTTTCTTTTTTATCACTAGATTTTGTCAATTCTATAGCGCTGTTATAAATCTCTAAGGATTTTCGTTTACGGAGCTCCATGATATACCTCCAATAATTAGTTTTAGACTTATTATTTAAAAGTCTTCTAAAAATTTCGGATGTTGAAAAAGATGTGATTTTTGTTCGAATCATGATAGTTTAATTTTAGGTATAAAAAAACTTAAATTACAGAAAATATTCCTTCTGATGCTAACACTAATTAGAAGAATAATCCGATTGCACCAAATACCAAACCGATTGTAAAACTAGCAATAGGACTCAGGTTGTTAGTTTTCATTTTATCAAAATTCACATTTTCTACATTCGCTTTTAATTTTGATGATATTTTTAATCCTACTGTTCCATCGTAAAGACCAATTACTCCACATAGCAATAAAGCCCAAAGAGAAGAAGTGACGAATGAAAGGTAAAATCCAGTCAATACATATGTAGCAAGAGAGAAGATACTAAAAAAGCTATAGTTGAAATTGAATTTACGTGAAATAATTGATCCTAAGGTGTCTATTAAAGTGATTGATAGTAGTGCCATAGCCATAATAAAAAGTATTTGCTGTATCATAATCATAATTGTAATTGGACTACTTATCCTTATATAAAGTTAATAATTATTTAAGCAGATCCTAAAATTATGAAAAATCACGTTCAGCCCTTTTTTATTGATCCGATCACCGATGAGGGCTTTAAACGGTTATTCGGATACAAGGTCAACCTGATCAACTTTCTTAACATCATCTTTCGTGGTAGAAAGACTATCGTTGATCTGACGTATCGGGGTATCGAGCGTATCGGTGCAACCGAAGAGATCATTATCGAGATACAGACCAGCAGTCATTCTAACCTAAAGAAACGCATGTTTTATTATAAGAAGTCTGAAATCAAAAGTGTAATCGAGAACTTTACTAAGATCATCTATCAGCAAAAGTTGATTATGGCATCTGCCATTTATTCAATTTTAATTCAATAAATTCGGAGTTTAATTTTCTAAGTTTTACAATGATAATAATTTGATCTCTAATGGCAGTTCAACAAATTGAGACAGAAAGAATTCTTCTAATTCCTTACGATAAAATTCTGATAAATAAGATACAAGTAGCAGATTATTCGATGTTTAATGATATGGGGATAATTCCAGCTGAAGGTTGGCCGGATGAAGATGTTTTAGATACATTGCCACGGATATTGATTAATTTAGAAAAGGTATTATCTCCAACAGGATTTGAGTCATGGATGATTATCATAAAAGAAAGGAATGAAATTATCGGTGACATCGGATTCAAAGGTCCGCCAGATTCTCTGGGAAGGATAGATCTGGGATATGGAATTGTTGAAAGCGCTCGGAAGAAAGGCTACGCAAGGGAAGCTGCTTTAGGCTTGATAAATTGGGCATTTAACGATGTACAAGTTATTGAAATAACAGCTAAATGTGACATTGGAAATATTGGATCCATCAATTTATTAAGTTCTCTTAATTTTGAAAGAAAAAATACAGAAGAAAATATGATAGGCTGGAGTTTGGTCAGAAATTAAATTTTGCAGGAAGAGTCTATGTTTGTCTATTGATCAAATTGCTGAGGTTACAGGCCTTACCATTGACGAGATCGAAAAGCTGAAATAAAATATATAGATTATATAAAAACAAATAAAGCCATTCTGTCAAGAATGGCTTTATCTGCACTCCTTACGGCTTCCCGTATTTTCTAATCAAACCGATCAACATAACAATTCCATTATAGCAACAGCCTTCATTGAAGCCAATGCTTTGAGTGCGATCGGGAGCGAGCTAGATTGTTATGATACATGAATCCTTTAGGTTTTTCTGCAGTTATTACGATAAAAACAAGTAATTTTTTAATTCTACAAGTTTATAAATTGCAAAGTTTAATTCATCTTGTTCTGCACCATATTCTTGTATTTCACCTTCATATTTGAATTCAGAAATATTAAACCCTTCTTCTATATCATTATAATATACTACTAAGTTTTTAAATCTTGCTACTACCCAAAATCCATTTCCTTCATCTCCATATTCAGCTTCAGACCATTTTTTTGGTACAGTTTTTATTTTATTCCAAAAATCTAAAAGATTCTGATCCATATTATGTTCACCATTTGAGATCACAATTTTTAGTTCTTCAAAAGTTATCGGTGTCCAGTTCATTGCTTTATTTTTTAAGACTTGGTATGATTATTTTACGACGATTGTATCTGGGAACAGCTTGTTTTCAGGATCTTTATTATTCCATGTAGATAAAATTAATATATTTTTATCCTGACTATAGTTTACATTTAATTCATGCGCATAGGCGTTAATATCGTAGTATTCTTTTTTTACGATCAGATATTGTAAAACGGGAAAGAAAGCGATTTTTTTAGCAATTTCAATACGTTTACCTTTGTAATCATTTAGTGCATTACCCAATGTAAATTCAGTATAAGTTAGGCTAGCTGTTATCTTTTTTGACATTTTAGCCTCATATTCACCTAGTATAAATGCAGTTCCAAGTGCACCAATGGACCCAGCTGACATGCCAAAAAAAAAGGTAAATAACATAAGAATGATGGTTGTCACTTTGATCAATTTATTTTTATGATCTTGTAATATCCAAAACAATAAACTAATTGTAAGATAAATAGTCGTTATAATAACCCAGTTTATTTCAGTAGATAAGGTAGATACACCAACTCTCATTCCCACAATAGCCAATAAATCCAAGACAATTAATGACCATAATACTCTTTTTAATAATACTGGTTTTCCCTTTGTCAACTGGTAAATAATATAACTTAAAAACGGACATATCCATAATGCAGTTATAACTATAAAAAATATATTCATTGTAATTTTGTGCTATTTTAGATTTAAAAAAGTCAATATTGAACACCATATCCAATAAATTCAATCGTATTAAGTTACGTATAAAATGATTGTAAGTAGCAACTTTGTATCAACAGATTTTAGCAAAAGTAATTCACCATTACATTAGCTAAAATTAAAAAAAGGCCGCATCTTTTGGTGTGAAACAAAATCAATGTCGGCCTCTTAATAAAAACAGAGTTTTTATGTGGTACAAAGTTAAAGAATTAATTGGATCGGGACTAAACATAAGTCAGATTCATGTTGAAACCGGTTTAGACCGGGCTACAGTACGCAAGTATCTGTCACTTTCAGAAAAAGGGTTCCATGACTGGATCTCACGGCCCAGAAATCTCCCCAAGAAACTTTCGGTCTATTACAGTTATGTGAAAGAAACCCTGGAGCTTCAGCCCTATCTATCCGCCGCACAGGTTGAGGATCGCCTTATGGAGCGATATTCCGACCTCCCTACGGTACATAGCAAAACCATCTATAATTTTGTCAGGAACATCCGTCTTGAACATGG